>CAOJSF010000001.1 GCA_948442695.1 uncultured Clostridia bacterium
TTATTTTATTTATTATTTTATTTATTATTTTATTTATTATTTTATTTATTATTTTATTTATTATTTTTTTATTGTTTTACTAATTATTTAAATTATTTATTGTTTTTTTATTATTTTTATTTAATTTTTATTAAATTCCTTTTTATTTATGAAATTTTTTGTTTAACATATAATGAATTTTGCTTATAAATATTTTAGTGCTATAGGCATATAAGCATAATCCGATTACGCCAAAAATTGTCACCATTAAAATTTGAGGATTTTGAATGATATAGTAGGTTGTTGAAAGGTTGCTTAGTTTTATAATGAGTAGTGGCATAAAAAAGCCTAAAATTATAAAAATGTTGCTTACTATTATTCCCTGAACTAAGAAATTTGTGTAAAGATAAGAAGATAAAAATATCATTACTGCCGATATAATTAATGTTATTCCAGAAATAGTCAATGCTAAACAATCAAAATTTAATATATAAGGGATGACAATCAGTGAGATGGCTATAATAATCAAAGTAAGAGAAAGAGAGATGTTTTTTAGTTTTTTATTATTTTTAATTACCTTAATTTCATTTTTTGCTTTTCTATCTATGAATAGCACGTTTAATAAAGTCGGGAATTTGCTTTCTATAAGTTCTTCTATAAGTGTAAGATTTGTATACCTTAATGAATGGGTGACAGTGTAATCCAGCACTTTGAAGGTGAATGTAACACTGCCATATAATTGTTTTTTCTTTATGCTATGAATTATAAATTCTATTTTTTGAACGCTTTCATATGGCAAAGAGTAAAATAATTTTGTAGTCTGTGAAATGCCTTCAGTAAAATTGAAAATAAAATTTTCTCCACTTATAAATAAAGGAAACTCTTCCTTCTTTTTATTTGTGTTGATATTGCTAAAAATAGCGGAAACAATAAGGCAAATTGCAAAAAGACCTATTAAAGTGCCTATAATATCAATTGAAAAGTTTGGGTCATAAATTATAGAAAAAATAAGTCCTGTTAAATTAATTGCCACATACACGCCCAAACTTAGAAATAAAAAGAATTTTATTAATGTGTTTGATAATGTGACTGTTTCAAAAAACTTAGCATCATATTGTGCTGTTTTGTCCTTTTCAAAAATCATGCCATTTTCTATCAATGTTTTTTTTACATTGTTTATTTCTTTTTCTTCAAGATTTAATAAATTCATAAAATTCCTTTTAATATTTTTATAATAATTATTTTTGTTTTGTAAGTCAATTTTTTTATCATTAAGACTTGTCCTTTTTTTTGCAAAAGTTTCTAAGAAAAGTTTTTTTTGTCAAAATATATTCAAGATTTTGAAAAAAGTCTTGACAATTCCCCCCCCCAGTATAATAAGGGTAAGAGCATAAAGGAGGGTGAATATGTTTAAAAAGAATAAAGTATCAAAGGATGAATTTAAACCTACCGAAAGAGTCTTTGATGATACTATTCCTGTTTCAATTATTTGTAAACAAACTACAGAAATAAAAAGTTTAATAGAAAATGGATTAATCGATATAAATTATAGAATGAAAAATGACTATCATAATGGCTATAATATACTTATGGAAATGACCTGGCATGCAGTAGACGGAGATTCATTTGATTTGTTTGATAAAGAATTTGCAGATTATTTAATAACAAATGGAATTGACATAAATGCACAGGATAATAATGGGAACACCTGTCTTATGAATTTATTTGTCAAAAATAATCACTACTTTAAAGACACGATTAAAAAATTAATTTTAAATGGTGCAGATACTCATATAAAAAATAATAGGGGTAAAAGTGTTTTTGAGATTGAATCATCTATACATGATGATTCTGATATTGAGAATTTAATAAAACTTGACAAAAACCCAGAAGAATTTAAAAATTTGCCTTTAGACTTCTTTGATGAAAATAAAGAAATGCTTTTATGTTCAATAAATGTCATCAAATGCAAACTTAAATCTCTTGAGCCAACAAAAGCAAGTTTCGATTATGTAGAATTTATTGTGGGTTTAATAAACGAGACAATAGAAACAAAAACAAAGCAGGCACTGGAGTTGCTAGATCAACAAGAACCTTTCAATAATAAAATTGAAGAAATGTTTGATGAGATTAAGTTGTAAAAGGGGTGTATATGGACAAAAAAGAATATTGCGATAAAATAGATAAAGAATTTGCAAAGATAGAAAAGTTGCTAAATATTGAAAAGAAAAATGAAAATAGTAAATAAATTTATATTATTGATTTTTTAGGATTTTTATAGTATAATAAATCTATAAGGAGACTGATGATGTTTAAAGGCAAAAGTTTTAAAAAATTTATTCTTGCAAGTGCTGTCATTTTAGGAATGACTTCTTTGACAGGTTGTTCTTCATATTTTGTGCAGTCAACAAAGAAATTCAACAAAACTGCGATTGATGTTTTAAATACAAATCAGGTTGTTCAAGAAGTGCTTGATGCTGATTTTAATGATTTTTCTTTTTTGGGTGCTGATTTTACTAAAACAGGTTCTGAAATGTTGGATGTTGATATAAGCGGTGTTGCAAAATACAATGGCGATCAAAAAGCAGTTGTCACAATGAGTTATGACTTAGAAGAAAATTATTTCAGAAATGTAAAAGATGGCAAAAAAGATTTGATTGTCGATTTGCTTGAATTAGCCCTTAAAAACAAAGAAATGAAAAGTTTTGATTTTATGGAAATAAGTGATTTTTTACAATTGAACGATGTTCTTGCAAATATCGCAGAACCAGCAAAAAGTGGTTTTAATTTTGATAGGGGAATTGTCTTTTCTTTGGGAAATCTGCAATTTGATGAGCAAGAAGGCACAGTTTCTTTCGATATGAAAAATAATAATATTTATGTAAAAACTTATATTGAAACATTATTAATATATAATCCAGCATTAAAGATCCCTATGCCAACACCTGTGAAACGATATGAATATGAAAATTATATAGATTGTAATCAGGTGAAATTGTTTGTTTCTCCACAGGAGTTGCAAAACATGAAAAATGATCCTAAGTCGATTATTGATTTTTTTGTGAAGTATGTTAAAATTAATGATAAAAACAAGTGCAAAATCACTTTAATCAATAGAGAAGATTTAAGCGAGAAAGACACATCAAATATCGATGATTTTGAATTTGAAAATGGTTTATAATCTTCTCTTTGACGAAAACAAAATTTTAAAATAAAAACATATCAATTGATATGTTTTTTTGTTTGAATTAAAATTTGAAATTTTTTAAAAATAAGAAAAATAAAGATAAAATATGTAAATTAAAATAAATAGTTAAATTTTTTAGAAAAGTCTTGACAATCCCCCCCCCATGTATAATTAAAGTAAGATAATTGAGGAATTTATATGAAAGGAAACGATAATAAGAAAAAGGGTGTTATTTTAAATATGGGGAATAAAAAGAGAAATCAAATACCAGATGAAGATTTAAGTAAATGGCTTCAACCTTTTAGTGCTTGGCTAGAGGAACAAGAGGGACAAGAAAAGGCTGAAGCGAAAGAAGATAAGAGTATGAAGGAAAATACTCCAGATGTGCAGGATAGTATGCTTAGCCCTTCCGATGAAAATGACTTTGAGATGTAAAAACGTTTAAATAAGTTGTTTCTTGATATTTAAAAAAGAGGTCATCCTCTTTTTTTTGTTTGCAATTGAAAATATTCTATCTCAGACAAATTTTGTGGCTTTTTATTTTTGTTTTAATTTTTGTTTCTTAAAAATTCTGTCCGCTTTTTTATTTTTAAAATGGAATTTTATATTTTGAAAATTAGTTTACTTTTCTTCTTCTGTTTGATATAATTTAGATTATGAATTACGATATAAATCTTTTAAATGAAGAACAACTCGCACCTCTTAAAGTGACTGACGGTGCTGTTTTGGTTACTGCAGGTGCAGGCTCTGGCAAGACCAGACTTTTGACGCATAGAGTGGCATATCTTATTGACGAGTTGGGGGTAAATCCTTTCAATATTCTTGCCATAACTTTCACAAACAAGGCTTCGGGAGAAATGGCGAGCAGAATTTCTCAAATGGTCGAGGGGGCTGACAAGGTTTGGATTTCAACATTTCACTCAATGTGTGCAAAGTTGTTGAGAATGGAAATATCTCATCTTCCACCTTTCACTCGTGATTTTTCTATATATAGTGAAAGTGACAGTGATAAGGCACTTAAAGATGTGCTTGCACAGGTGGGTGTCAGTGATGACAAAATTAAGAAATCGGTGAGTTTTCATCTTTCAAACTGGAAAAATGGTGGGCAGTCTTTAAATGAATATTTGTTGACCCATAAAGATGAGTTTGATATGCAAAAAATCGGTGCTTGCATGAAGGCATATCAGGACAAACTTAAGAAAAACAATGCTCTTGACTTTGATGACCTTATTGCAAAGACGGTTGAACTTTTTAAGACCTGTCCTGAGGTTTTGGCATATTATGCAAACAGATTTCAGTATATTCATGTCGATGAGTTTCAAGATACAAACACAATTCAATATATTTTGATAAAACTTTTGGCCTCAGTTCATGGCAATGTCTTTGTTGTGGGTGATGAGGACCAGTGTATTTATTCATGGCGTGGTGCAAACTTTCAAAACATCTTCAATTTTAAGAGGGATTTTGAGGGGGCAAAAGTGTTTAAACTTGAGCATAATTATCGTTCAAGTCCTGAGATTATCACTATTGCAAACAATGTGATTAAAAACAATTCATCTCGTCTGAACAAAAATATGTATACCACAAAACCAGCAAATCAAAAGCCGATACTTTTCAATGCTTATGATGAGCGAGATGAGGCTTTGTTTGTAGCGAAGAATGTGCAGAAGTTGGTGGCGGAGGGCTTTCAATACGATGACATCGCAGTGCTTATGCGAATCAATGCACTTTCAAGAAGTTTTGAAGAGGCATTTTTATCATATAACATTCCGCACAGAATTTATGGTGGCTTTAAATTTTATGAAAGGGCTGAAATAAAAAATGTGATAGGCTATTTAAGGCTGTTTGTCAATCCAAAGGATGACATATCTTTTGCAAGGGTGATAAATTTCCCTAAACGTGGAATCGGTGACGGAACGATTGCAAAACTTGCCGAAGTCGACTTTGATAAATCACTGCTTGAAAATTGTCTGTCTGAAGAACTTGCATCTTTTGGTGCGATTGCTAAAAAATTTACACCATTTAAAGAGGGATATTTAAGGGCGGAAAAAAGTCTGAATGGCAAGATGTCTGACTTTGTTGAAGAGGTAATCAAATCTTTTGGCATAAGAGAGGCTTACAATCCAAAAGATGAAGATGATATGACAAGGCTTTTAAACATTGAACAGTTTATTCTGTCAGTCAAAGAATATGAGGCATTGAATCCTGAGGCAGGTCTTAATGAATTTCTTGAAAACATAACACTATCCTCTGAAAATGATGAGATAGGTCAGGGTGGAGCGGTGACCATTGCAACCGTCCATGCTGTCAAGGGACTTGAATTTAAGGTTGTGTTTGTTGTTGGAATTGAAGAGGGGATTTTTCCTATCTCAAGGGCATTCAATTCAAATAACGAACTTGAGGAAGAGCGAAGGCTTATGTATGTTGCGCTCACTCGTGCCGAAGAGAGGTTGATTTTATCACACGCTTCAAAGAGATATCTTTATCATGGAAGTGAGTATCAGACGCCTAGTCGTTTTTGTCGAGAATTTGGACTTTTGGGATTTGAAGAAGTTAAGAGAGCACAAACAAGTTTTGGCGGAAGAGATGACTATGACAGAGGATATTCAAGAGGAAATTCTTATGGCAGTTCAAGTGGTTATGGCGGTGGTTATAATAAGAGTTATGGCAATTCTTACAGTGATAGGTTTGATAAAAATAATGATGGATATAATAATGTTGATAGATTTTCTAAAATGCACACCTCTGAAACGGAAGTCAAATTCTTCAATCATTCTGATTTTATGAAAAAGGAAAAAAAAGAAGAGCAAGTCAAAGATGTATCAGTCTTTAAAGTAGGGCAAACTGTTTCTCACCCACGATATGGGGAAGGAAAAATTGTCGAGATATCCTCTGATGGTTTGGTGGGAGATATTGTTTTTAGTGTGGGTAAAAAAAGTCTTATGCTTGAACTTGCTCCGCTTGAAATAAAAGAATAAAAGTAAAATCAAAATAAACTATGAGGTTATTTCAGGAAATTTAATTGAAATTATTGTTTCAATGGTAAAAATACAAAATGCAGTTGATATTATGAAAATAATTTTTTAAATTTGAAATGAGAAAAATAAATAGAAATATATTTTGATGTAGTGAGTTGAGGAAATTTTGATTTGTGTTTAAATGAGAAAATGAAGTTTTCCAAATGATGATTTATTAAAATGCTTTGTTTATTGATTTTGATAATTTAGGAGAAGGTAAAAAAATATTCTTTTTGTTTGGGGTGATAATGGAAATAAAAGAAAAAATGGAAGAACTTATAAAGATTATTGAAAAGCATAACTACAATTATTATGTGCTTGATAATCCGACTATATCGGACGGCGAGTATGATAAACTTTATTACTCACTTGTCGACATGGAAAAGGAAAGCGGAATCATCTTGCCAAATTCTCCTACTCAAAGAGTTGGTGACAAGGTTATGGAAGGCTTTAATAAAAAACAGCATGAAGTCAATTTGTATTCGCTGAACAAAGTGCGTGATTATCAGGATTTGTCACAATGGGTTGGAGAGATGAAAAGTCAGGCAAATGACACAGACTTTTTTGTTGAATACAAGTTTGACGGGCTTACTATTGTGGTTGAATATAATAATGGAATATATGTTGGGGCGACAACAAGAGGAAATGGGTTTGTGGGTGAAGATGTGTCATTGCAGGTAAAAACAATTCGCTCGGTGCCTCTTACTATTCCATATAAAGGCAGACTTATTGTCAGAGGCGAGGGCATGATGACAAATAAAGCCTTTGAAAAATATAATAGAACTGCTGAAGAAAAACTTAAAAATCCTCGCAATGCGGTGGCGGGTGCGGTGAGAAATCTTGACCCTCGTGAGACGGCAAAGCGAAACTTAGATTTCTTTTGTTATGACATTTTGCTTTGTGATGAAGATTTTGACCGTCAAGATAAAATTCATGAGTTTTTATCTAGTCAAGGTTTTATGACAGGTGATTATTTCAGGCTTTGTAAAAACGCACAAGAAATTGCTATTTGCATTGAAGAGGTTGACAAAGTCAAGGGCAAACTTGATGTGCTTATTGACGGAATGGTGATTAAAATAAATGATGTCATATCTCGAGAAAAAATAGGCTCGACTGCAAAATTCCCACGCTGGGCTATGGCTTATAAGTTTGAGGCACAAGAGGTGACAACTATGCTCAGTGATGTAAAATGGCAGGTTGGGAGAAGCGGAAGGGTAACGCCTATCGCAATTTTGGAGCCTGTTGAACTTGCTGGAGCGACAGTGTCTCGGGCAACGCTTAACAATATTGAAGATATACGAAAGAAATCTGTCAAAATTGATTCGAGGGTTTTTGTAAGGAGAAGCAATGAGGTCATTCCAGAAATCATGGGGCTTGCTGAAGAATTTGAAAATTCAAAAGAGATAGAAATGCCAAATGTATGTCCTAGTTGTGGAAAACCTTTGGTGCAAAAAGGACCACTTCTCTTTTGTGAAAATCATTTGGAATGCAAGGAGCAGGTTGTTGACCGAATAAGTCATTTTGCTTCTCGCAATGCCTTCAATATTGAAGGACTTTCTGAAAAGACAGTTGAGGCTTTTTATGATAATTTGGGCGTGAGAAAGATAAGTGACATATTTACTTTGACGAAAGAAGATCTCTTGACACTTGACAAATTTAAAGATAAAAAGGCAGAAAATATTGTCGGTTCAATTGAAAAAAGCAAGCAGGTTGATTTTGGACGTTTTCTTTATTCGCTGGGAATAAATGAAGTTGGCGTCAAGACTGCAAGGGAACTGGCTAAGGTATTTTTAAATTATCAAAATATTAAAAATGCCTCTATAGATGATATAGTTTCCATAAGAGATATCGGTGAAATCATGGCACAAAGCATCTATAATTTCTTTAGAGATGAATATAATCTATCTGAGATTGAGAGTCTTTTTTTGCAAGGTGTTGTGATAAATGAGATGAAAGTTTCACTTGAAAATAATGAATTTATTGCTGGGAAAACTTTTGTTATCACAGGCACTCTTTCTTCTCCTCGAGAGGAATTTGAAAAGATTATTGACGAGAATGGTGGAAAAGTTACAGGTTCTGTTTCTAAAAAAACTGACTATCTTTTAGTTGGTGAAAATGCAGGTTCGAAATTTGAAAAAGCAAAGAGTTTGGATGTAAAAGTTTTAACTGAAAGAGAATTTATGGCGATGATAAAAAAATAATTGAAAAACACTGAAATTTTTTCAGTGTTTTTTGTTGCATTTTACATTTTGACTTTTATAAATTTTTATTTTATTATTATTTATAATTTTTTTAATTAAATAATAATTATCTTTATTCGATAATTTTTTTTGCACAATTTATATATTTTATTTAAAGAATTTAATTGTTGACTTTTTTTCTAAGTATGATATAATTTAATTATAAAAGAGCAGGACTTAGGAGACTTTTATGAGACATGGACTTGAAGGTGTGAATCTATATAATCCAGTTGAGGGGAAACTTGATAAAATCATTGATTATTTTGTTGACTTTTATGGCGAAAAATATAGAGATAGAATAGAAGATAGACTTAAGAATGCCATATATATTTTTACTGATAGATATAGTGGCGACAATGATAAAAGTTTGGTTGTGCAATATTTTGAATATGCGAAGAGCAAAATGATTGAGGCGTTTGAAGAGAAAATTTTAGTCGAGACAGGTTTGCATATTGAATTTTTAAGTCAAAACATAGTTAAACAAATGGAAATATTGTCAAGTTTTAAATCTAAGGAATTTGATGATTTTGAAGATAAAGATTTTAGATTTTTAAAACAATTTGACATTTTTTCGACCTGTGAGGCGATTAAAAGTTGTTTTAATGATGAAGATAAGAAGAAAGAAGTTTTGACTCAGTTTGAAAAGATTGAAAATATATTTGTCGATATTTTTAAAACTTTTAATGATGCTATAAAGAAAGAAGCGAAGAAATTTGATAGGTTGGATAAAAATGAAGTTGAAAAAATCGAATTAAACTATAGAAAAAAGTGTATAAATTTGTTTGCTTATGCTTTGTCTAAAACATTTGAGATAAAACCAAACAAAGAGAGTAAACAGGTTCTTGTGCAAAGATTGCCTGATATGATAAATTATCTTTCTGGGAAGAAGATTGATAAGAATAAGTTTAATGATATATTAATGTTGTCAGAAAGATATAAAAATACTTCTGTAGATAATGTCTGCGAAGTTTTAAATGCTTGTAAGAGAAAATGGAGAATTTTTCAAGAGGAAAAGATTGCTGAGATTTATATTTTGAAGGGTAATTTAGGAGAAAAATTAGCCGATATAGAAAACAATATAATTTTAGGTGGGGACACTGTCAAAAGTATTAAAGATTATATCTTGATTAAAAACACCAAAGAAATAGGCTTTGCTGTTGCAGGTGTCCGTGCTCAAAATCCTAATAAGCCTATAAGCATAATGGCAAACAATCAATATTTGAGACTTAGCGATGATGTCATTGTTCATGAAATGAATCATGCTGTGCTTACAAATGCCAGTCTTGAAAATGATGTGTTTACACAAAAAATAGGGCTGAGTAAATTAAGCATTGATATCAAAACAGAAGAACAAATTTATTCCAACGGAATCTATACTGGACTTAATGAGGCTATAAATGAGTATATTTCACAAAAGATTGTCACAAAGATGCATAAGGATAATTTCAGAATCGGATACAATTATGAAACTGAGGTTGTTTATAGACTTGCTTTTCCTTTGATAGGTGAATTTATTGAAGAAAATATTGATGATTTGATTGAAATTTGCATGAGCGACGACATAACTTTAATTGAGAAATATTTTAATAAAGATGACATTGAAAATCTTGCCAAAATAATAAATGATTTGTTTAAATTGTTTCAAAGTGAAAGGCAGGAAATTGTTGCTTTGCTTCAAAATGAGATTGAAGAATTTGCAAAAAGGCCAGATTATAATGTCTTTGAGGTTGCTTCACAAAATGAAGTTAAATGGTCTTGTTTGACTCAAAAATATCTTAATTTGGTAGCTAAAACAAAGATTATTTTAGATAAAATCAAGCATTGCAAAATTGAAAAAAATGATGAGATTGAAATGTTTTAATTAAAAAAATAATTAAAATTTTCAAACTTGCAAAAAAATTCTTGTCAAAATTCTAAAATCATCATAAAATATTATATAGGCTTTTCAAAAAAAAGCCTATTTTATCTTTTTATTAAGGAGCAGATGTGAAAAAACACGGGCTTGAACATATTAAAAATGTATTTAATCCAACAGAGGAGAAATTGCCACAGATAGTTGATTATTTTGTGGAATTTTATGGTGAAGAATATAGGCCACAGATTGAAGAGCGAATAAAAAATACACACTTTATTTTTTATGAGCGTGGTGACTATATGCTTCTAGAAAGATATTTTGAAAGCCTTAAACAATCGCTTGCGGGTGAATTTTTTGATGAATTTACTGGTGGAGAAAAGGGGAATTATTTATTTGAAGATTTTTCATTTTCAAAACTAAATTCTTCTCTTAGTCAGGTTGAGTTGTGGATTAAAGATATAAAAAAGGTTGACAAAAAAAGTCTGTTGGAATTTTTGAGAGTTTATCATTTAGATGAGTTATTAAAAGAATGTAAAAGTGATTTGAGTGATAAATTGAAAGATAAAGTTTTTTTAGATAAATTAAAAGAAAGTTTAAAAAGTTTTGACAGTCTTTATAAATATTGTTATAAAGATGATTTTGATTATTTAAATGAAGAACTTGAAAAAATCAACAAACTGCTTCCGAATGATAAAATAGAAGAGATTGAAATGGAATTTGAAAAAGATGTCAGGGAGGCAGTTGGGGTTGTTCTTTTAAAATTATTAAAAATTGACATCAACTATGAAAATATAGATTATCTTGACAGCATTGCTCCATTTTTATTAAGAAATATTTTGACAAATCCAGAACTTCTTTCAAAACATGATAAACAAGAATATCTAGAAATAAAACACAATCTTTATGGCATGGCAAACTATCATGTGCAAGATATAAATAATTTAGATGAAGAAGAAAAGCAAAGGCATATTGATGATTTAGTAGATTATCCTCTTGCTGTAATCAAAGAAAAACTATTAAAACTATACAATAAAAAGCAGATGAAAATTTCGCAATTGAAGTCAAATTTTGAAGATGTGAATAATTTGATAGAAAACAATGTGACAGGGAAGAATGCCTACTTAAAAACTGTTGAGAATTTTAAAGATAATCTTTTTCCAGAAGAGGCTTATAATGTGATTTGTCCAGGACTTGCAGGGGATGACAAATTTTATAATATTGTTTTTTACAACTCAGTTGTCAAATTTCTTGATAGCGTTCTGATACATGAAATAAATCATTCTGTGTCTAGTTTTGCAAAGGTGGAAAAATCGCAGAGATATATTGATCAAGGTTATAATGATGTCTACTGCAAAAATGGATTTGTCAGCAAGAGATATCTTGAAGACGGAAAGGGCAATGTGATTCCATATTTTGATGTAAGGGTGGATTATACACCTTTGAATGAGGCAATAAATGAATATCTTTCACAAAAGATTTGTGACAAAATGGTAAAAGATAATTTCAAAATAGGCAGGTTTTATGCAAATCAAGGTGGCAAATCTTCCTATACAAATGATTTTCCTCTTCTTATAAATTTCTTCGAAAACAATTTGCAGGATATAATTAAGTGTAATATGAGTGAGGATGAAAATTTAATTTATTCTACATTTGGCGAAGAAAATATTGACCAGATTGCTCAGTCGGTGTATAATTATAGTGTCCTTAGAAAGATGAAGACAGAAGAATATTATAAATTTTTGCATGAGCGAAATTCACTCTTAGGCAAAAAAAATATTTTCGAGTCTTTAAAAAATGCGAATTTAGTTTGGTCGGAAGTTTCACTTCCATTTGTAAAATGTTTTAAAATGGTTGATGAAGCAGTTGAAAATATAGGAAGATATAAACAAGAGAAATTGCTTTTAAATGAACAAAAAGAACATATTTAAAATAAAAAGTTGAAACAAGAGAAAAGCGCTCAAACATGGAGGGAGAAATGAAAAAAGAGGATTATCAAAAAAATTGTGACAAATTAAAGGAAAAACTCCCTCAAATTGTTGAGTTTTTTGTTATGGTCTATGGCGAAGAATATCGAAATCAAATTGAAGAAAGATTAAAAAGCACAGTTTTTCTTTTCTTTGACAACGATATTGCTTTTGATAGAGGGGTGGAAGACTATAATTTATCAGTCATACATGAAAATAAAATTATAGACCTTGAAGAAATTTATAGCGATATGGTGATTGATAAATCAATAAAAAATTTTGAAGGGTTTGCTTTTGCAAGTGCCAGACTTGACAACCTTGATAGGGTGGCAAATGCCTGCGTTTTGGCACCGATTGAAAAGTTGACAGATCAGGTTTTGTTTCATGAACTTAACCATATAATTCAGTCTGATGTCAAATTTTTGAATAAAAATAATGAAAGCAGGCTCATGACAAGGTCAGGTCTAAAAAGAGATTATTATGATATAGACTTAGAAAACTTGACTGCGATCCGAAAGGTTTCAGAAAGAGAGGAGTCTGATTTGTCATTATACAATGGACTTAATGAGGTTTTTACTGAATGGACAACCTTAAAAGTTTTGGACAAGGCAATAAGGTCTGGTTTTAGGCTGGGTGAAAAGAAAAATGAAGAGGCAGTTTATGCTGTGACTTTTCCTATAATGGGGCAGTTTATTGACGGAATGATTGAGGCTATGAAAGAGACTTTTATGAAAGGAAATAAGAAAGAACTTTTAAAATTTCTTTCAACCAAAGAACTGGAAAAACTTTGTGAGGCATTAAATATGCTTATTGAGTTTGAATATAGTCATGCTGATGAAATGCTGAAAAAATTGCAATATAGAAAATTAAATATTAATGACCTTTTAAAGATGCCGTCAGAAAAGATTCCGTTAGATTTAAGAAGTTATGCAAATATGTTTTTGAATTTAAAGAATATAGTTGATGAAATTGAAAATGAAAATTCTCTAGAATAAGAGCAAAAAAATCAAAAAATCAAAGAGTCAAATAAAAATAAATTTGGTAGAGATTAATAATAAATATTTTTGGTTGATAAAGTTGAAAAATGTGGTTTTTATAAAATATTTATGACAAATATAAATCAATTAATAAAAATATGTTATCAATAAAAATAGGATGAAAAGCATTGACTTTACTTTCCTATGTTGCAATGCTTAAATGTAAAGGAAAATATATGAAAAAACTGTGGAATGGTAGTTTTATAAAAAAACATGTCTGATTATGGTGTTATGTTTTTGTGTTTTTTCGGCATCAATATTGATGGTTGGTTGTGGTGAATGTAAGCATGAAAATCTATCAACTTATTTTTATGATTTAGAATATCACTGGAGAGTTTGTGAGGATTGCGACAAAGCAATAGGTAAAGAGAAACATATATTTGAAGATAGTCTTCTCGAAAACAACACTTTAGCAAAGATTTGCAAAGAATGTAAATATCAAATTTCCGAGTCAGTTATGTCGGCTGTATTGCCAAACAATTTCTTAAATGTTCTTGCTGAAAGTGGAATTGATTTGCGTCAAATTAGTAAAATTTCTTTTGACTATAATGTTGTTGATGGTTTTATCAACACCGAAAAACTTATTGACAATAAGATTCAAGTTTGGCAAAAAGAGAATGAACTTTCGCTTGTTTATCAAGGCAAAATTAAGGTGGAAGATTGTTTCAAATTGTTTGGAGGCGATTATTTTTGGTTTAAAGAAATTGTATTTAATAATTTTGATATTTCAAATGTGACAAATATGTCATCTATGTTTTATCTTTGTTCAAATTTGAAAACTCTTAATTTGGCAAATATTAATACGTCCAGGGTGACAAGCATGGCAGGTATGTTTGATGGATGTGCAAAATTGCTGACGCTAAATTTATCAAATTTCAATACATCAAATGTGGAAGATATGAACCGTATGTTTTTTGGTTTCTCAAGTTTGATAAGTCTTGATATTACAAGTTTCAACACACCTAGGGTGGCAAAAATGAATTATATTTTTCAGAACTGTTCAAGTTTAATGACGCTTAATTTATCAAGTTTCAACACAATTAATGTGACAAATATGAGTAATATGTTTGATGGATGCTCTAAATTAATGTCGCTTGACCTGACAAGTTTTGACACCTCAAAAGTGAATGATATGAGCAATATGTTTTTTGGCTGTTCAGGACTTTCATCACTCAATCTGACAAGTTTTGATACATCTAACGTTTGTTTTATGTCTGAAATGTTTTATAATTGTTCAAACTTAACAATGCTTAACCTTGCAAGTTTTAATACTTCAAAAGTGACTAGTATGTCTTCAATGTTTTTTGCTTGCTCAGGTTTGCCAGAACTCAACTTGACAAGTTTTGACACTTTAAAAGTCACTAGTATGAATTATATGTTTGAGGGGTGCGAAAATCTTGAAACAATATTAGTCGGTCAATCATGGGTTACAGCAAGAAATCATTATTTAATGTTTAGTGGTTGCAAATGTCAAGGCGTGACAATAGTATGTTTTTAAAAACATATCGCAAGATATGTTTTTTTGATTTAGTCATGTTGTTTTTTGTTTAATTTTGTTATGCTTGAAATTTCAGAATAAAACATTTTATATTTTTAGAGAAAATTCTTTGGATTCCTTTTATTAAATTGCGATAAAACGCTTGACAATGGGGCAGGGGTATGATATAATTTGCCCGTATGCTTCGTTGTCGGAGGCAATGCTTTATGGCATGACTTATGTTATGCTTCCTTGATTTTAAGGAATGGGCAGAAACAAACAGCAGGTGAGTTTATCTTGCCGATTTGCAAAATATTGCGAAGTTGCACATTTGTGCAATCGTGCTGTTCATGTTTTACAAAATAAAAGCATTTTTCATGCACGACAACATTGTCGTGCTTTTTTAAAGACAAATTTCTTTATAAAATAAAGTTAAAAGGAGAAAATCATGCCTACATTTAACCAACTTGTGAGAAAAGGTCGTAAAGATGCGAAGAAGAAGTCAAAGGCTCCTATTCTTCAAGAATGCCCTCAAAAAAGAGGTGTTTGTCTTTCTGTTAAGACTGCAACTCCTAAAAAGCCAAACTCAGCGCTTCGTAAGATTGCCAGAGTGAAATTCTCAAATGGCTTTGAAGGAACTTGCTATATCCCTGGTATCGGTCACAACCTTCAAGAGCATAGTGTTGTTCTTGTTCGTGGTGGCAGAGTTAAGGACCTTCCTGGTGTTCGTTATCACATCATTCGTGGAAGTCTTGATACTGCCGGTGTTCAAAACAGAAAACAATCAAGATCTAAATACGGCGCTAAACGCCCAAAGAAATCTAAGTAATTTGATTTCTATTTGATGAATTTTCATCAACTTAAACAAAATTTTTAAAAGGAGAAAAAATTATGCCAAGAAGAAATAGTGCCGTAAAAAGAGAAGTTCTTGCTGATCCTATTTACAAAAGCAAAGTTGTGACTAAACTTATCAATCAAGTTATGGAATCAGGAAAGAAAGGTCTTGCACAAAGAATTGTTTACGGTTCATTTGACATTATCAAAGAGAAAATGGATCTTGATCCTATCGAAGTTTTCACAACTGCTCTTGAAAATGTTAAACCTGTTCTTGAAACAAAATCAAGAAGGGTTGGTGGTGCAACATACCAGGTTCCTATGGAAATCAGACCTGAAAGACGCCAAACTCTTGCTATTCGCTGGATTGTAAGTTTTGCAAGAAAGAGAAGTGGCGAAAGAGGAATGGATGCAAAACTTGCAGGTGAAATCATGGACGCTTACAACTCAACTGGTGCTTCTATTAAGAGAAGAGATGAAATGCACAGAATGGCTGAAGCAAACAAGGCTTTTGCTCATTTCAAGTGGTAATATAAAACCATTTGCTTATTTTAGTTTTTATAGTTTCTTGTATAAGAAATTATCTGAAAAATTAAAAATAATAAACTTTTTAAGTTTTATTAATTTAATAAATAAAAACAAAAAAGTTTAAAAATTTTATAAAAAGTTAATAAAATTAACATAAATTAAGGATAAAAATCCTAAAAAGGAGAAAATTATGTCAGAAAATCTAGAATTAACTAGAAATGTCGGTATCATGGCTCATATCGACGCTGGTAAGACTACAACCACTGAAAGAATTCTTTATTACACTGGTAAAAGTCATAAAATCGGCGAAGTTCATGACGGCGCTGCTACTATGGACTGGATGGCTCAAGAGCAAGAGCGTGGTATCACAATTACTTCTGCTTGTACTACTTGCAACTGGAAGGGACATAAAATAAACATTATCGACACCCCTGGACACGTTGACTTCACAATCGAAGTTGAACGCTCTCTTAAGGTGCTTGATGGAACTGTTCTTGTATTGTCTGCCCGTGACAAGGTTCAACCTCAAACTGAAACAGTTTGGCGTCAGGCTACAAAATACAAAGTCCCTGCAATCATCTATGTCAACAAAATGGACAGAGATGCTGCTGACTTCTTTGCTTGTGTTGAGTCTATCGAAAGAAGACTTAAAACAAAAGCCCTTCCTATTCAAATGCCTATAGGCGAGTCTGATACATTCTCAGGAATTATCGACCTTCTTAATATGAAAGCAGAAATCTATAAGGATGACATGGGAACTCAGATTGAAATCACTGATATTCCTGCAGACCTTAAAGACAAAGCAGAAGAACTTCGAAACAGCCTCATTGAAAACGTTGTTGAAACAGATGATGCTCTCTTAGAGAGATACTTCGCTGGAGAAGAAATTTCTATTGAAGAACTCAAAAAAGCCATCAGAAAGGCAACAATCGCTAAGACTTTCACTCCTGTTCTTTGTGGATCATCTTACAAAAACAAGGGTGTTCAAATGCTTCTTGACGCTATGGTTGAATATCTTCCATCACCACTTGATATTCCTGCTATTAAAGGTATCAACCCAGACAGCGAACAAGAGGAAGAGAGAAAGGCTGATGAAAAAGAACCTTTTGCCGGTCTTGCTTTCAAATTTATGACTGACCCATTCGTAGGCGGTCTCACTTTCTTCAGAGTTTACTCTGGTAAACTTACTGCTGGAAGTTATGTTTACAACTCAAACACAGGTAAAACTGAAAGAGTTGGTCGTCTTATCCGTATGCACTCAAATACAAGAACTGAAATTACTGAGGTTGGTGCAGGTGATATTGCGGCTATCGTTGGACTTAAAGATACAATCACAGGACATACTCTTTGTGATGAAAAACATCCTATCCAACTTGAAAGTATGGAATTCCCAGAACCAGTTATTCAACTTGCTATCGAACCTAAAACAAAAGATATGCAGGAAAAAATGGCTCTCGCTCTTGCAAAACTTATGAGAGAAGACCCATCATTCAGAGTGACTTCAAATACTGAAACTGGACAAACTCTTATCGCTGGTATGGGTGAACTTCACCTTGAAATCATTGTTGACAGACTTTTGAGAGAATTTAAAGTTGAAGCGACTGTTGGTAAGCCTCAGGTTTCTTACCGTGAAGCAATTAAGAAAGCAGTTCGTTGCGAAGGTAAATTCATCCGTCAAAGTGGTGGTAAAGGTCAATATGGTCACTGCGTTATCGATATGGAACCATTGCCAGCAGGCTCAGGTTATGAATTTATCGATAAAACAGTTGGTGGATCAGTTCCAAAAGAATATATCCAACCTATCAACAACGGTATTCAAGAAGCCCGCATGAACGGTGTTCTTGCTGGATATGAAACTGTTGACTTTAGAGTTACACTTGTTGATGGTTCTTACCACGAAGTTGACTCTTCTGAAATGGCGTTCAAAATCGCTGGTTCAATGGCATTCCAGGATGGATGCAAAAAGGCTGATGCTGTGATTTTGGAACCTATTATGAAAGTTACTGTAGAAGTTCCTGATGAATATCTCGGCACAGTAATGGGCAACCTTACTTCTCGTCGTGGTATGCTTACTGGAAATGAATCTTCTGCAGGAATCCAAATCGTAAATGCAGAAGTTCCTCTTGCAGAAATGTTTGGTTATGCAACTGACCTTCGTTCTCAAACTCAAGGTAGAGGCAATTATGTTATGGAACCTCTTAGATATCAAGAAGTGCCAAAATCAATTGCAAACACTATCATAGGTGAAAGAGCAAAAGCGTAATTTTAAAAAATTGCGTATTATTAAAGAAAAGAATGATAAAAATGTCTCCCTTTAAAAAGATAGGGGAGACAGAGTTATCGTTTTGAAGAAAATTTGACAAATCGTCAAAAAATATTGCAAAATCGTTTTGCAAAATAAAAAAATTGTGTTAAAATAACATTAGTAATTTAAAAAAGGAGATTATTAAATATGGCAGAAGCTTATGTTAGATCTAAGCCACACGTTAACGTTGGTACTATCGGACACGTTGACCATGGTAAGACAACTCTTACAGCCGCTATTACATTCATGTACGGCACACAAAAAATGAAATATGATGAAATCGATAAAGCCCCAGAAGAAAAGGCTAGAGGTATTACAATTAATACTTCTCACGTAGAATACGAGACTGAAAATCGTCACTACGCTCACGTAGACTGCCCAGGACACGCTGACTACGTTAAAAACATGATTACTGGTGCTGCTCAAATGGACGGAGCAATCCTCGTAGTTGCAGCAACTGATGGTCCTATGCCTCAAACTAGAGAGCACATCCTTCTTGCAAGACAAGTTGGTGTTCCATACATCATCGTGTTCATGAACAAAACTGATCAAGTTGACGATCCAGAACTTCTTGAACTTGTTGAAATGGAAATTCGTGACCTTCTTAGCGCTTACGACTTCCCAGGAGATGACACTCCTATTATCAAAGGCTCAGCACTTAAAGCACTTGAAGCGGCTCAGGCTGGAAAAATGGATGATCCTGCTTGCACTTGCATTAAAGAACTTGCTGCTGCTCTTGATTCTTATATCCCAGAACCTACAAGAGACACTGACAAACCTTTCCTTATGCCTGTAGAAGACGTATTCACAATCACTGGTCGTGGTACTGTTGCTACTGGTAGAGTAGAAAGAGGTACTATTAAAGTTGGTGACACTGTTGAACTTGTTGGTCTTGGCGAATCTAGACAAACAGTTGTAACAGGCGTTGAAATGTTCCACAAATCACTTGACGCTGCTCTTGCTGGTGATAACGCTGGACTTCTTCTTCGTGGCGTTCAAAGAACAGAAATCGAAAGAGGACAAGTTCTTTGCAAACCTGGTACTATTCACCCTCATACAAAATATACTGCTGAAGTATACGTTCTTAAGAAAGAAGAAGGTGGCCGTCATACTCCATTCTTCAATGGCTATAGACCACAATTCTATTTCAGAACTACAGACGTTACTGGTGTAGTTGAACTTGAAAAGGGCGTAGAAATGGTTATGCCTGGTGACCACATCAACATGACTATTACTCTTAACAAGCCAGTTGCTATTGAACAAGGACTTCGTTTCGCTATCCGTGAAGGTGGCAGAACAGTTGGTTCAGGCGTAGTATCTACTGTTATTGAATAATAATTAAATTTAAAAAATAGGTGCAATTTTTGTGCCTATTTTTTTATTTAAAAAGTAAAATTAATACAAATGAAGCATATGTTTATTTATTTTTATAATGACATTATTAATGGAACTTATATTTATTTTTATAATTACATTTTTAATGAAGCATATATTTTTATAAGGACATATTTAATGAAGCATATATTTTTATAAGGAAATTTTTAATGGGCGATATGTTTATTTAAGTTTATAAGGATATTATCAATGAATCATATCTTTAATTAAGATTGTAAAGACATTATTGATGCATATGCTTTTTTGTTAGCCAAACAAGACAAGCAAAATGAGTGACTTTTGAAAGTAAGAATAAGACTGAAATTGAATGTTTTTTATATGCAATAAATATAAAATGTTGTGATTGTTAAGATTTGATTAAACAAATTTTATTGTTTATTTCATTTTAGGAATTGACTCTTTGGTGATGAAGTGATATAATAATATAAATAGAGGTGAAAAATGGCAAATTATTCAATTAATATAAATAAAGCAGTTGAAATCAAAAATTTTGAAAACAGCGGATTTGATTTGTTTTATGAAGATGGAGTAGGAGCAAAACTTACAGATAAAACTCTTAATGTTCAAATCTTTAAGAAGGATGCGATGAAATTTCGAAGTTTCTATGAAGAAAAATTTGAAAATGATAATATAATAATTGCATTTTCTTCAAATGAACAAAAATTGTTGAGTTTTGAGCAATTTAATCTGTTGCAAAAAACCATTGACACAGTTAAAAAATTGCTGGAGTCTGAGAATGTCGACCAAAAATATAAAAAGCCAGAGAAAAAAAGAAATTATACTTATGTTGGTGGGATTTATCAAGATAAAGAAGGGAATAAATATTTATATTTAGGCAAAGGATTTTTTTCACTAAAATATAATGATGGAGAGAGATTTACTGGAGGCGAAAAATATGTTTATGCCCAAATTAAAGATGAAAACTTAGTAAGTTATGATGAAAAAAGCAATACATTTATGGTAGAAGGGTTATATTCAGTGTATGCTGAATATAGTAAAATTAAATTCGACAAATGTTTAAAAACTTTTAATTTGGTTGATCAAAAAAGTGTCTATATGAAGGATAAAGAAGTTAATTCTAATTTCATATCATATCATGTTTCATTTCCACCTATGTCTAGAAACAAGTTTAAAGAGGTTGAGAATAGCGAAGAAGAAATAGAAATAGAATAATTTTTAAAGAAGATTTTGATAAAATGTCAAAATCTTTTTTTTTACAGAAAAATAAAAACATATGAAAATGTATTATCTTTATCAATATAAAATTTTAGTAAAAGTATGAGTAATTTTTCTAGAAATCTTTAAGCATATATAGATAGAAATATGATTTTTATAGATTCATAAGATAAAACTTTTTTATAGAAAATAATTGATAAACCGGTTTTTAATAAACAAATTATATTTTAAAAATATATTGAATTTACTTGACATTTTTCGGGGGGGGTATAATAGAACTCGGAGGATATATATGAAGAAAAATGATTTTTTAAATATAATCGTATGTTTGGGAACTATTTCTGCTGTTTTTTCTGTAATTGCAATAATATATGGATATTATTATCTTTTGAAAAATGTTAGTGGTTTGGAGATAATTGACTTAATTATTATTACTTTAGTTCTTATGCTTGCGATATTTCTAATAATCTGTATGAATTATTTGCTTTTTACATTAAAATTTCATGAAGATTATATCAATGAAAATAAAGAGATAGTAAAAAAACACGAAAAGTCAATTGAAGAGATTAAAGTTGTTTTAAGAAATCATAAAAATTCTATTAATACTATAGAAGATATTTTAAATAAAGACAATGAAAAATTAAACTCAAATCAAGATAAAGAGAATTGAAAAGGTTGAAAATTTAAAATATGCTTGAGTTTAAACGAGTTATGTGATTTATTGTTTATAAGTTTTCTTTTTGCTATTGACTTATGTATATTAATGATTATAATATAAGTATGACTGATTTAGTGAGAAGAGCATATTTGTTTGCCAAAGAAAAGCATAAAAATCAATTTATGAAGTGTGAGCCAAAAAGACCGTTTTTTGACCATTGTATTGCTGTATATAATCATCTCATTAAAAATATTTCTATTGATTATATAAACTTTGATGTTTTGGTTGCAACCGCACTTCTTCATGATGTGATTGAGGACACTGATGCAAGTTATGAAGATTTATATAAATTGTTTGGTCAAAATGTTGCAAATAATGTTTTAGCACTTACTAAGAATAAAAATTTACCACATAATGAGCAAATATCTGAGAGTGTGGACAGGCTTAAAAAATCTTCAAAGGAGGCAAGGCTTGTTAAACTTGCTGATAGATATGTAAATTTGTTGGATATTCCGCCAGCATGGACAGAGGAGAAATGCCTTGATTACATAAAAGATTCAATTATCATTTCACAAGGGCTTGGTTATACAAATACAAGATTGAAATGTTTGCTGGATAAAAACATTGAAAATTATATTGAAATGGTAGAAGAAATATTCGATGAAAAAGTATTGTAGAAATGTTTTATGAAGATAAAATAATCATAAAAAATTAAATTTAAAAATCAAGGGTGCCTAGTTTAACATCCTTGATTTTTTGTTTTTGAAAGATAATTATGCTTTTTTTACATTAAAATTGAATTTTTTTATACTTTTTTCTTTGTTTTTACGCTGATTTACTTAAATTATCTGTTTTTTGATAATTTTTTATTGTTTTAAAACTTATTATTTATTGCAACAGTTTCCGCAACCACATAAGAGTAAAAGCAAGATTAAAGTGCAACAGTCCATACCACAGCCATTGCCATTACCACAAAGGCATTGTAAAATTATGAGCCATAAAATAAGTGAGCATGGATCGCATCCGCAACCGCCAAAGCCATTGCCACAACCGTTGCCACAAGAGTTGTTAAAGAAATTCATTTGTTCCTCCTATAAAAATTCCCTATGTATTATGAAGGGGATTTAAGTTTGATTTAGTTTCTTCTTATTTTCCCTTTCACATTAACATACTACTACTCAGGCGATGAAAATGTGCATAACTTTTATTATTTTTCTTTAATTTTTTCTTTTATTTGGATTTTGATGCTGTAAATTAATTTTATTGATGTTTAAATGAAATCAATTTAATCAAGTCGTTTTTGTTTTTCTGTTTAAAATTTTAGGAAATAAAAACATGATTTTAAAGATAATAATATAAATTTTATCAAATTTTGAAAAGTATTTAAGATGCAGATTAAAGTTGTTTGCAAGTGTTTTGAGTTTGACAAGAAAGTCAGAGATAGATGTTTAAGATAAAGCAAAATTTAAACTGTAAAGATATCAAAAATTTAATTATAATGGCTCATTTAAAGGCAGATTATTTTTCGACAAAACTAGTGCAATTTTGACAACATAAAAGTTTTATGCAAGCACAAAATATTTTTGATTTATATAACAATTTGGTTGACTTAATTTTTAAAATGTTTTACAATTAATTGTTAAATAATACATTAATTAATTTAGAGGAGAATGATATGGCTAAACAAAAATCAATTTTCAAGGGATTATTTAAGGGCGTTGCTGTAGGATTTGCATTTATTATGTGCAGTGCTTTCTTTCCTACAAAACTTATTGCACAGGCTTTTGATGAAGACATTGCAAATAAGGTTGACTTTTTCGCAAACAGCATAAAAGTTGATGGACAAGGTGCTGACATTGTTGTTAAGAAAGGCAAAACAGTGACTATCCCAGAGGCTGTTTATGAATATAAGACTGCAGATGGCAAGGCTGAACATATTATAGGAAAAGACGATGCAAGTGCAATCGAGTCTTTTGTTGAAGTATTTTATAAAGACACAAATGATAAAGTCGATGTAAAAGACAATGCTTTTGTTGCTGACAGAGTTGGTCGTTATACAATCACTTATACTGTAAAAGATGGTGAAAATGAATATACTTATGACATGACAGTAAAGAGTGAAGTCAGCGAAGTTGCCTTTGATTTTTCATTAAATAATAAAAACATCATTCCTGGTGTATATGATGTTAAACTTACAGACAAAGATGTTGTTCTTCCTCTTGTTTCAGTTAAGGATACAAATGATGAAACTTTGATTTCTGAAGATGACAATGATTATTTCACAAATTTAGCAAATGTGAAAGATTTTGAACTTCCTTCAAATGATACTAAATCTGGATTTGTGAATATTACTCTTTCTAAAGATAGCAAGATTGCTATTGATTCAAGAGAAGTTGAAGGAAAAACAGAATTTTATATTTCAAACGAAAACCTTTTAAAGGTAAAGGGGCAAGATGTTCAAATATATTATTCTTATTATCAGATGAATGAAAACAACGAACCAGTTTTTGTTTCTTCAGTTTCTAAGAAATTTTCTGTAAAAGATGGTTATTATTTCAAAAATTCTAAGGAAGAAGAAAAAGGTTATGACCTTGAAACAAAATGGTCAAACTCAACTTCTGATATCACCGCTGTTGTTGGTGTGGAGAAAGAACTTCCTAGCATAACTGCAACTACTAAATCAACAAATTCTCCTGCAAATGAATCAATCGAAATCTCTTATGATATCAAAGTTCAAAAGAGGGGAACAAATGGAAGTTATAAAGAAGATGTCACTGATAAAGTTCTCATCAAAGAAGATGGCAAATTCAAGTTTAAGGCAAACGATGAAGGCTCTTATATGTTCACATATGAAGTCAAAGATTTCTATGGCAACACTGTTGATAAGAGCAAGACAAGATTTGAAATTACAAATGTGAAAGATAGCCGTTCTGCAAGTGTTTATGTTTATGATGGCGGAAATAAAGACGCTTATAATGAAAAAGAGAACAAATATCAAAGCGCTCTCAACAAACTTAAGACTCAATCTGGCAACCGCAATGTAATTATGTATGCAGTTGGTGGAACTGACAACTTTGTCGCAAAGGACAAACTTACTCTTAGAAGAACAATTATTGACAATACTTCTATGACTATGTTTGATATAAGCGAAAAACTTTATCATGAATACAACCTTATTTTCGCTCCTGCAAGAGCAACAGGTGCAAGTCAAGAATCTTCAATTTATAAACAAATTGTAAGTGACAACTATCATATTCGCTCTCAAATGCTTTTAGAGGGAAAGAGAATTGATGATGACAATGCAATTAAAGCATTCCTTAAAGGAAACAAATATCTTTTAGTGACAACAGAATTCAACAAAGATGTTGACGGAAATCAAATTGTTGAAAATCTTTCAATAAGTGATGAAAAAGCAAAAGAAAAGATGATGCTCGCTGATGTTGAAGGTGAGGTTGGTTATGCATATATTGAATGCAAAAACACATCATTCAAAGACAAAAAAGTATTCTCTGACGGAACTTATACTTTCATTTATGGAGCAAGTGACAACAAGAATAATGAATCAACTTCTAGAAATTCTATCACTATCTCTGCCGATTATAAAGCAGAATCAATACCTTCAATCACTTTCTCAACTGCACTTCAAGACACATATCTTCCTTCTGATAAAATTGCTTTTGATGTTGCGACTGCAACTGTTTCTCAAGACTCAAGACTTGACACTGTGACTGCTTATAGATTCCTTGATGCAAGCAAAAAGGCAATCAGTTCTGATAAGACAAAATCTTTAAACTATTATGTTCAAAGAGTAAATTCAAACCTTTCTTCTAAGTGGTATGCTCAAGTTGATAAAGTAATCAATGAAAGTGTTGAAGAAAACAAAGGTTGGTTTGTTGATGAAAGCAAATCTTCTTATAAGATTGATTTAAAACAAGACAGACCAAATGGTGCAAAATATCTTGAAATTTTATCTTATGCTATTGACGATTTCGGCAATGCTGGTTTCTTCAATAAAGTTATCACAATTGCTGATGCTTCTGACAGTGCAATGCCAGTGCTTTTCAAGGCTGAAAATCTGCCTACTGAAACAAGCGTAACTGCACCAGAGGATATAGAACTTCCTACTTTATATTTCACTGATGATAATGTTGCTTATATGAATGCCGAAGTAAAAGTTTATAGACTTGTAAAGAATGACGATGGCACAGTTGATAAGGTTGTTATGCAATCTTCAAACATGATCACAGATTTTGATTCTATGAGAGAAACTTTTGTAGTGAAAGGTGGCTCATTCAGAGCATCAATAGGAGGAAATTATCAAGTTGCAATTTCTGTTAAGGATGCTGGAAATCACAGCAATACAACTTATTTCAACTATCATGTTGTAGATAGTGTGGAAAATGACACTCCTGAAATTGAAAATATCACTTCTGAAACTATAGATTTGAAAGCAGGACAATCTCATTATTTAGTTCCTCCAACAATCTCAGTTTCAATGTCTGACAAATATGGTTATATCGGAATTGATGAAGAGGATGACGCTAAAACTGCGACTTACTATACTCCAACTATCATTTCAGCAACAGATTCTTACAAACTTGACAAATATTATTTCACTGGAAATAAGAAAGGCACATTCAAACTTCAATATAAAGCATTCCTCATGCGTTATTCAAAAGATGCATCTGTATTTGCTGGCTCTGAAGATGTGGCAAATAATGGTCAAATCTATTTAGTAAATGACAAACTTTGCTATAAATATGATGGTGAAAGATATTATGTTTATATGGAAAAAGTTCAGGCTGAAGATGAGACTGAAAAATATGTTCTTAAAGCAAATAAATCTTTACTCGGAAATCAAGAAGAACTTGCGAGTGTTGAATTTGCAAAACTTAAAAAAATTGTTGATGTTTATGTTTGCGAAAGTAAGATTCAGACAATCAATGTTGGTGGTGTAGATATTAAAGTTACTTTTGACGAAAATGTTTATGCTGATTCTTATGAAGACCTTAATCAAACTATAGAAATAGCAAAACCTAAGAACATCGAATACAATGGTGATGATTATCAAACAAATCTTAAAGATTCATTTGTGACTATCACAAAATCTTCAGGAAATACAACTGTTACTCTTGCTGACATCTCTTTTGAAGAATGGGCAAATCAAGAAGATTTGAAAAACAAAGAAAACTTCACAACAGAAAATGGCAAGATTAAACTTAAACTTACTGACAATGGTAGATATGTGATTAAATATTCAATTCAGGCAATGGATAAAACTGGTGTAAATGTTGATAGTCCAAAAACTGTTGAATATACAATCAAGAATGGTGACGTTGTTGGACCTACTGTAAAACTTGAAAAGAATTTTGTCAAGACAACTTACAAGTTGGGTGACACAATGAAACTTAACCTTGCTGGTCTTACAGTTTCTGATGAAGTGACTGAAGATGTTGAATGGCTCAAGAAAAATATGGTTGTAAGACTTTCAACTCCTGATTCTGGCAGTGGCAATTATACCACTCTTGAAAATGAATCTGAGGTAGAAGGCGAATATATCTACACTAAGAAACTTGAAACAGCGGGAACTTATACTTTGACAGTTATTGTAAAAGATAAGGCTGGAAATGAAACAAGTTCAAGTGTGACATTCGAAGTTTCAACTAAAGAGTCAAAAGATATTGATGTCAAGGAAGTAATGGGCGGAGTTTTAATCGGACTTTCAGTTGCCGTGCTTGCGGGCGTTGTAATTTACTTCGTTGTAAGCAAAGTAAAACTTGACAAGAAAGAAAAGAAATATAAAGACAAAAATAAGTAAAATTGTTTTTGGGGAAAAGTGGTTTTAATAAAGCCACTTTTTTTGTATCAATTTATAAAAAACAATCAATTGATGTTTTCAGTTGTATTTTTTATGTTTATATTTACAATAATTTAATAATTTTTGTCATTTAGTTTTTAATAAAATTTGCATGAAATATGTATATAAAATTTTGATAGTTTGATTTTTAATGATTCTTAATATTTTAATAGAATAGTAATAAATGCTTGTGTTGTTATTGTGAAATTAATATATATATATTACGAATTAAATTGTTTATTTTCCTTGACAAAGAGGCTATTTTATGATATTATATTTTAGTATCCGCATGTGTAGGGTTGATAAGTTTAATCAAACAGGAAATTATGGCTTATTTATGATTAACACCCGAAATAAAAACAGCGAGTTTGGTTAGAGGAGGTAAAGAAATGTTTGCTATAGTACAATGTGGTGGAAAGCAATACAAAGTTAGTGAAAACGATATCATTTCAGTAGAAAAAATCACTAATGCTGTTGGTGAAAAAATCAACTTAGATGTAATGCTTTACAGTGACGGAAAAACTGTTGTTGCTGGAAATCCTCTTGTTTCTGGTGCAGTATGCGAAGCAGAAGTTGTTGCTCACGGAAAAGGTGACAAAATTGTTGTTTTCAAATACAAGCCAAAGAAAAATGAGAGAAAGAAGCAAGGTCACAGACAACCATTCACTCAATTAAAAATAACATCTATTAAAAAGTAAGGTTTATTATGACAAAAATTACTTTTTATAAAAAAAACAATCTGTTTGTTGGATTTGAAGTAAAAGGACATACAGGGAAAGATGAATACGGTAAAGATCTGCTTTGCGCTCAAATTTCTACAGTTGCACAACTTGCGATTGTTGGAATTGAAGATGTGGGCGGACTTCAGGCCTTTCATGAAATTTCTGATGGTTATCTTAAAATCATGATTAGTGAGAAAGATGCTTTGGGGCATCCTCAGTTTCTCTTTAATACCTGTCTGCAATCTTTTAAATCCATAATTATAGGTGAAGAAAAATTCGCAAAATTGGAGGTAAAAAATGTTTAAGTTTAATGCTCAACTTTTTGCTCATAAAAAGGGTGGTGGTTCAACTAAAAACGGCCGTGACTCACAAAGTAAAAGACTTGGTGTAAAGGCATATGGCGGTGAAAATGTTACTGCAGGATCTATCATCGTAAGACAAAGAGGCACAAGAATTTATCCTGGCACAAATGTTGGAATGGGAAAAGATTATACACTTTTCGCAACAACTGATGGTAAAGTTAAATTTGGAATGTCTAATGGCAAGAAGATTGTATCTATTGAAAAATAATTTTAAAGGACTGAAAATTCAGTCCTTTTTTTATAAACTTTTAATACTTTAATGTTTTGTCTGTGTTAAGTTCAAAATAGAAAATTTAATTTTTTTGACAATATTTTTAAATATTTATTTGTTTTTGATGCCATTTATTGTATAATAAAGTTATGAAATATGAAATAGAACAAAATTTAATCAAGGTTTATTGCAAAGATGAGTTTAATCCAGAGCATATTTTAGAATGTGGGCAGGTTTTTTGTTTCAAAAAAGATGGTGAGGTTTATAAAGTTTTTCCAGGGAAGGAATATGCTGAAATTACTGAAAATGAAAATTATTATGAAATAAAAACAAAAAATCCACATTTTTTTGTTAAATTCTTTGATTTAGATAGTGATTATACGCAAATTAAATACAATCTTGCAAAATATAAAATTTTGGAAAAGCCTATAAAGTTTGGCTATGGCATCAGAATTTTAAATCAAGATTTATTTGAAACTATGATTTCTTTTATTATTTCTGCAAATAATAATATAAAGCGAATAAAACTTATTTTAAACAATATTCGCAAAAATTTGGGTGAAAAAGTAGAGGATGAAATTTATTCTTTCCCTAGTTTTGAAAAACTTTTAAATTGTGATGAACAGTTTTTTAAAGAGATGGGAGCGGGATATCGTGCAAGTTATCTTTATAAAGTTTTGCGACAAATTACTCCTGAAAAACTTGAAGATTTGAAGAAATTGCCTTTAGACGATCTTAGGTCAGAACTTATTTCGCTTTCAGGGATAGGTCCAAAAGTTGCGGATTGTTTGCTTTTGTTTGGTTATCATAAGGGCAGGGTTTTCCCTGTTGATACATGGATTGCTCAGATGTATAACTTTTATTATTCTCCGCTTATCAATAGAGAGCAGATAAGAAAGAATCTGGTTGACCAGTTTGGTGATTTGTCAGGTTTTGCTCAGCAATATCTGTTTTATTATCAGCGCTCATCAAATTAATTATTTAAATTAAATTATTTTGCTCTCAATAGTATTTACAATTAAAAAAAAGTGTGTTATAATTATTTAAGAAAATTATGATTGATTCAATTTAAATAATTTGTTTAAATTGTTTTTATCAGAAAGGAGGCTTTTGATGTCTTGTTCAACTTTATTACAATTTGGGACTACTGAAATAGTTCTTGTATCAGTTTTTGGGGCTTTACTTTTGGGATTTATTATTTACCTATGTTTTGTGCCACTAAAAAATTATTTTACTGCATTATTTTCAGGTGCTTATATTCCAACTTTTAGGCTGATAAGTATAAAAAATCGCAAACTTGTTGTAGCGAATATAGTAAATAGTTATGTAATGGCAAAAAAGTCTAAACTTGAAATTTCTCTTAAAGAAATTGAAAGTTTGTCTCTTTCTGGCGGTGATGTGGTTGCGGTGATTACATCTCTCAACCTTGCAAAGAATTCAGGTATTAATTTGAGTTTTGAACTTGCTAGTGCAATTGAACTTGCCTCTCAAGAAGTGTTGCAGAAGGTTCAAGACAGCATAACATCACAAGTTGTTACTATAGATAATATTCGTGCTTTTACCCAAAATGAAGTTGAAATAATTGCAAGTGCAAAGATTTCAATTAAATTAAATCTTGATAAATTTGTTAATGGACTAGGTCTTGATGATTTAAAAAGCATAATCAACTCATGGATTTTGGAAAACATTTCAAAGACAAAAGACCACAAAGATATTATGAGAGAGCCAAATAAAGCGCTGTTATCAAATTTAGATTTACGTGTTGTGACACAAAAGTCAATGTTTAATGTCCTTGATATCAATATTGTAAGTGTGGAAATGGGACGCAATTTAAACACAGAAAAAGAAGTTCAATCTCTTGAAAAAGAAAAGGCCTATGCAAGCATTGAGGCTGAAAGACGCAAAAATGCCGAAGAAATCAAAGAAATAAGAATGAGAGCAAAGACCGAAGAAATGAAATCTGCACTACTTGATGCAGAAGCGGACGTTCCTCGTGCCATTTCTCAGGCAATTAAAGAGGGAAGATTCTCGGTTATGGATTATTACAAACTTATGAATCTTCAAGCCGATACTGCAATGAGAAGGGCTATTATCAACAGTAAAGCAAATGATGACGATTACGATGATGACGATGATGAAGGAGATTTCTTCTAATGAATTTTAAAATTTTAATCATTATCGGGGCAGTTGTTGTTGTGCTTATTGTCGCACTAATTATTTTTCTTTCTATATCAAATAAGCGTAAATCAAAACAACTTCAAGACAACTTAAAAAAGTATAAGCAGGAAACTAAGGATAAAGAAAATACATCAATAACACTTTCAACAGATGAAGTTGGGCAAAACTTATCAGAAGATGAACTTTTGAGTGATGATTTTCTGGAAACACCAAAAGAGGAAGAAAAAGAAAATGAATTTGAAGATTTCGACTTCAATTTTGATGACTTTCTTCCAAAAAACTTTGGGAAAGAACCTAATTTCAACAATGATAGAGATAGACTGAGAGAGCCAGATAGGTTTAGAAATGATAGAAGACCTAGGGGATTTGAAGAACGCGATTTTCGAAGAGGAAGACCTGATAGATTTAGAAAAGAAAGAAATCGCAATGATAGAGACGATGACTTTGAACAGTTTTTAAATGAGCACTCTTTCACAAGAAAGGTCTTAGATAAATCATTAATTTCTCAGATACAAAAATTGCCTCCAGAAATCAAAGCAGTGATAATGAGCAATGTCTTTGATAAATTTAATGACGATAATAAATAAATATGGTTTATTGTTGAATTAATCAAATTTAACATATTTTTAAATTTAATATTTTGTTATAAACACGCATAAACATATTGAAATGGAGGTTGTGCGTGTTTAATTTTTTTGACGAACTTAAAAAGAAGTCGACAAATTCTGAATTGCTTTCAAATTTTAATGTAGTCAATATGTCAGGTAGGCTTATGTATGTTGAGGGACATCAAGGTTTGACTGTATTATCGACCCAGATGATTGCATTTAAAGTTAAGAAGGGGCGTTTTGTTGTTGAGGGCGAAGAATTAAAACTTTCCGAACTTACCGAAAATACTATGATTATTCAGGGAAAAATAGTCAAAGCGGAGTTGTTTTAATGTATAAAAAGGGCAAAACCCATGTTCAAGTCAAGGGGCTTAATCAAGAACGCACAATCAATAATATTGTCAAAAAAATAAAAATATATAATTATAATCGGCTAGAACATAATCTCTGTGAATTTGAAGTGGATTATAAAAATCATAAGTTGCTCTGTAAAATGCTAAGTGACGCAGGACTTGAAGTGACTGCACTATCTCATTTTGGTTTGCATTCAAACTTTAAAAAACTTGCATATAGTTATGGAATTGTGGTTGCACTCGTATTTTGTAGTATTTTTTATTGTTTGCAATATGCTTTTGTGCTGAAAATCAATGTTTTTGGACTTGATAAAAAAACTTCAAATGAAATTGTCAATTTTGTTGATAAAAATCTTAATAGCAGATTGAAAAATTCAATAGACACAAAAAAAATTGAAGTCAAAGTTAAAGATAGTTTTGAAGAAGTCAGTTCTATAAGTGTCGCCATTGTTGGGCAAAGTCTGATAATAAACATAAATGAAGCAGTTTTGCCTGATGAAATGAAAGAGGGAGAGCCTATTATAAGTCAGTATGATGGGATTATCACTGATATAAACCTTGTGCAAGGGACTTTGCTTGTTGATGTAGGCGATATAGTTCAAAAGGGCGATATTCTTGTCGAACCTTACATTATTGACGCTGAGGGAGAAAAGAGGGTTGTTACGCCTAAAGCAGAAATTTATGCGGATATTTGGTTTAGCGGAATTGAAAATCATTATAATCATTATTTCTTGACAGAGCGGACAGGAAGGAAGAAGACTAAAAGTGAAATATATATCGGCAATTTACTTCTATATTCAAATGCTTCAAGTCAGCCATATACTGAGTTTGAAATCGAAGAAAGCAAGGTCTGCATGACTAAAAATAATATTTTGCCTTTGTATAGAAAGATGATAACATATTATGAAACTTCAACAAAAGAAATAGAGGAAGATTTTTTTGATGTTAAAGAACAAATAATTGAAAAAGCACGCAAAAAAGTCTTGATTTTTTTGCATAAAAATGAGATAATTAAAGAAGAAAATTACACAATAAGAGAAGAAGATGGTTTTCATCAGGTAGAAGTTGTGATGACTGTCAATAGAAACATAGGAGGATAAATGGACATAAATTTCGAGGGCGTGGGGCATAAGTATAGAAAACTTATTAAAGAGATATATCAAAAGGCGCTTGAAGTGACTGGAAATAATATTGAAAATACATGGGTTACTATTTCTTTTGTCAAAAAAGAACGCATACAAGAACTTAACAACCTATATCGAAAGGTAGATAAAGCCACCGATGTTTTATCTTTCCCTATGCTTGACATCGTTTTTCCGCAAACACTAAATGATTTTAAGAATGAATATTCACCAGATGGCTCACTATATATAGGAGATGTGGTTATTTGTCCAAAGATTGCAAAGGTTCAAGCAAAGACTTATAAGCATAGTAAGAAACGTGAAATAGGATTTTTAGCACTTCATGGACTTTTGCATATTTTAGGATATGACCATATAGAGGCTGAGGATGAAAAGATTATGATGGAAGCAAGTTCAAAAATTTTAGAGTCTTTGGGTCTTAAGAGAGGTTAGTATGTTTTATTCAGGATATGTTGCTCTTGTAGGAAAACCAAATGCAGGGAAAAGTAGTTTGGTCAATGCTTTAGTTGGTGAAAAAGTGGCTATCATTTCAAGAAAACCTCAGACAACTAGAGATAATATTTTGGGAATTTACAATAGAGAAGATTGTCAAATCGTTTTTGTCGATACACCAGGAGTTCATCATAGTAAAAATTCTCTTGATAAGTCTATGATGAAAAATGTGCGATCTGCTATTGCAGGTGTTGACCTTGTTTTATATCTTATTGATGGCACAACTATGCCAGATGAAGAAGAGGTTGATTATATTCAACATCTATCTTGTGAGAAAATGATTGTAAGAACTAAAATTGATTTAAAAGGTCAGAAACCATTTGAAAGTGATCTTGAAGTATCTTCAAAAACAGGTGAAAATCTTGATTTGATTATTGATAAAATCAAAGGATACCTCAGTGAACATGAAAAACCTTTTTATATCTATCCACCTGATTATTACACAGACAAAAGCGTCAAGTTTATAATAGCGGAGGAGATAAGAGAAAATGCACTGAATAATCTTGAAAGAGAGATTCCTCATGGTGTTGCAGTTGAAATAATTAGATTTGATGAGCGAGAAGATATTGTTTATATTGATGCGGATATCGTCTGCGAACAAGAAAGTCATAAAGGAATTATCATCGGCAAGGGTGGAAGTCTTTTGAAAAAAATAGGAATGAATGTAAGAGGCTTTGCAGAAAATTTGCTTGATAAAAAGGTGATGTTGAAACTTTTTGTTAAAGTTGAAAAAGACTGGAGAAATAAACCGCAAAAAATAAAAAATCTGGGTTATTAGACCTAGATTTTTTTTGTTTGTATATTACTTAAAAATTATTTTAGTGACCTAAATGATTTTTCTGAAGATTTAATTAAATAATTTAATTCAACTTCAAAATATGCTTAAATGTTGTAAAAAGATTATTTAAAAGTTTTATTTTCTTTTAAAAAATATATGCAAAAATAATTTAGATATATTTGATAATTAGCATTAATTTACTTAAAATTCATGTATTTTGACATTTATTTTGTTTTTTTTATTAAAAAAATGGGTTTTTATTTAAATTTTATATTTTATTCTATGATTTCAACTTCACATTCTAGATCAATACCAAATCTGTTTTTTACTGCATCTTGACAAATTATAATAAGCCTTTTTATGTCGTTGAATGTTGCATTGCTAGTATTTAAAATGAAGTTTGCATGAGTGGAAGAGATTTCTCCACCTCCTATTTTCAGTCCTTTTAAACCACATTCTTCAATAAGTTTTCCTGCAAAATAGTGTGGGGGATTTTTAAAGACAGAGCCACAACTTAATCCTTTTGGTTGAGAGGCATTCCTTTTTATAATACAATTTGATAGGGTGTTTTTAATGTTGTAATATTTTTCCTTTCTAAGATTAAACTTTGCTGATAATATCAAACAGTTGCTCAAGTTTGTTTTGTGATGAGAATATTCAATATTTTCTTTTCTTAATTTAATTATTTTACCATTTACAAAAACTTTGACATATTCAAGATTGTCAAAAACACTTCTTCCAAATGCAGATGCATTCATTTTGATAGCACCGCCTATGGTGGCAGGAATTCCATTTAATTCTTCAAATCCTGATAAATTATGTTTGTATGTATGTTGAAATACCTTTGCAAGAGGAGTTGATGCAGATACATATAAATCATTATTTTTGATTTTTATATTCTGCTTCATCTTTTTTGTTGAAATGACATAGAGTTTTGCTTTATCACTGATAAGCAAATTGCTTCCATTTCCAACAATTATAAATGGCAATCTATTTTCTTTTAAAAATAGATAGATGTTTTTAAGTTCTCTCTCGTTAAGAGGATAAAATGCCCCACAAATATTTCCTTGTGTTTTTATTGTTGTCAGAAAAGATATATTTTCATTTTCGACATAATTTGTATTTAATATTATTTTTTTGTTCATATAAAACAACTTATGATGTGGAAGAGGAAATTGTTATGATTATTTTAAACTTTAAAATTGTAAATAAAAATCAGTGTTCTCTTTTGCAAATTTAATTTATTTTGTAAATCAATAAAATAAAAAAGTGAAGAATAAAACATAGTAAAACATTTAAGAAAATTTTTCATATATAATATTATGCTGAGTAATCTTAAATCATTTTATATCATAGGAATAGGCGGAATAAGTATGTCCGCAATAGCACAAATTTTAAAAAATCAGGGCTATGAAATTTATGGGGCTGATGCGGTCAAGTCAGAAATGACAGATTTTCTTAAATCAAAAAATATTGAGGTTTTAATAGGCAATGCGCCAAATTTTGTTGAAAAGTGTGATGCTGTTATAAAAACTGGTGCAATAAGTGAAGACAACTCTGATTTGGTTCTTGCCAGAAAACTTAACAAGCCTATTTTTTCTAGAGCGGAAATTTTAAGAGAAATCACAAAAAACTATAATCTTATTTCAGTCGCTGGCACTCATGGAAAAACTACTACAACAGGCATGATTGCATCAATTTTGCTTCATGCTGGAATAGACCCAACCATTCACATAGGTGGAATCTTAAATAATATAAATTCAAATTTATATATAGGGAAAAGTAATGTTTTTGTCACAGAGGCTTGTGAGTACAAGGATAGTTTTCTTTATTTAAACAGCAATACTTCATTGATTTTAAATATTCAAGAGGATCATCTGGATTATTTTGAAAATTTGGATAAAATTTTTGTTTCCTTTAATAAGTTTATAGAAAACACCTCAAAAGACGGAAACATAATATATAATTTTGATGATTATGACAATCGTTTAATTTTGCCAGAGAATGCTATTTCTTTTGGAATTAAAGATGGCTCTATTGTTCAGGCAAAGAATATAGAAGAATATGAAAATGGAAAATATAGTTTTGATTTATTTTTTAAAGGTGAATTTCAGCAAAGGATTGATTTGCCATGCTTAGGCAAACATAATATTTACAACGCCTTAGCAAGTTCTGCCTGTGCTTTGTCAATGGAAATAGATTCAATCAAAATAAAAGAGGGGATTGCCAAATTTAAAGGTATCAAAAGAAGAAACGAAATAATTTATGACAATGGTCGTAATTTGATAATTCATGACTATGCTCATCATCCATCTGAAATTAAGGCTTCTATCAAGGCTTTAAGAGAAGTTTGCAAAAGTGGAAAACTTATAGTAATTTTTCAGCCACATACATTTACTAGGACAAAGGCGTTGTTTGATGAATTTTTGACCTGCTTTAATGAGTGTGATGAGGTTTGGTTTTTGCCTATTTATCCGGCAAGAGAAAAACCTATTGAGGGGATAACTTCAGAGTTTTTATCGCTAAAAATCAATGAAAATGGTAAAAAAAGTCAATATTTTTGTGATTTTGAGTCTTGTAAGCAGGAAATATTAAATAATATGGATTCAACTGATGTCTTTGCCATTCTGGGAGCGGGCGATATTGAATTGCTTGCATATAGTTTTAAAGAACTTGTTTTTTAAGACGATTTTAGGGATAAAGATTTTAATAAATTTGTTAATATTTTTGAAAGAAGAAAGTTTATAACAAGTAATTTTTGTGTTATAAATTTTTTTTATCTTATCAAAAAACTAGTCAAGCATACTAAAAAATTATAAATTAAAGTATAATTTGTAATGTGATTGAAAAACTTTATTTATTTAATTAAATAAAAATTTAAAAAATAGAACAAAGTTTAGAGTTTGCGTGCGCTAATAGATATGAAATTTATTTTTTTGTGTTATAATTTATATATACATGGAGGAAATGCTGGATATTTCAAAAATGATAAAAAAGATAAGATTAGATAATCACATTACACAGGAAGAACTTGCAAAAAAATTTTTCGTCACACCAAAGACTATCAGTAATTATGAAAACGGGAAGCGTATGTCTGACCTTGATTTTATTTTAAACTTTTGCAAGATTTTTAATATCTCATTTGATTATTTCATGAATAATAAGGACATTCAGGAAAGTAAGAGTGAAGATTTGATATTGTCTGAAAAAAATGGAAAACTTGCAATTTATGATAAAAAGCAAAGTGTATATCTCACGCCACATATTTATAACGAATAAAATTATCTTCGTCAGGAGTGCATGTGGTTTGTAAATGTAGACCTAAAGAAGTAAAAGACTGTAATATAGTTTTTATAAATGATGGCAAAACAGAAAAAACTGCTAGTTTGCCTTACATATATTACACCGCTTTAGTTGACAACTGGGGACATATAAGAGAATTTGAAAACATAATGTTTGGTGCGGGATTTAGGGCTGAAGCATTTAATAGATATAAGACGTGCATTGCAACTGATAAAAAGACAAATATGTTGTTTATATCTGACAGCAATGGAAATATGTTGACGCAAAGAATTTATAAATATACATCCTATTGATTTCATAAATGATATTGGGTTATATACGGCTTTTGATAAGATTTGAAAAGAAGATGAAGAACCTTTAGAAGGAATGGTGACGAATAAAAATAAAGATATATTATTCTATGATGGGACAAACACAGGTCTAAAATTAACAGAAGAAATGTTTTTGGAAGGTTTAGATATTTATAATTATGAAGAAGAGTTGGGTAATTTACTAGAGAAATATGGACCAAATGTTTTAGGATGTTTTTTATTCTCGTGTAATTCATTCTCAGTTTATCTGATTCCATACTTTGTTGAGAGGTGTTTTAGGTATGCTGAAAAATTTAATAGCAAAGAAGAAATTATAGATGTTGCAAATTACATCTTAAATTTACTGCAACATAAGGCAGAGACTAATCATCTTTATAATTATAAAACATTTGAAGAATATAAATATACTCGTGATCAATTATATTTCCCTGATAAAAGTGCATTTGGTGAAAATTTTAGTTTTATAGATTATGATTTGTTTTTTGATAAGTTTATAAAATTTTATGAAAAGTTGAATATATATATAAAAAAACACCTAATTATTCAACAGAGAAAATAAAAGATAAATAATTTAAAACTTGAATTTATAATATTCTAATAAAAAATAAAAATTTAAAGTTTGAAAAAGATAAAGATGAAAGTTGCGAAATTGACTGAATTTGAGTTTGCTAAGTTTGAAAAATTTGATATAATAAAAAATGGAGAATTATGGAAAATAATAAAATTGTAAAAGAAAAGTTAAATGAAATAGAAATGAGTGGAAATTATTTTAGATATGCTTCTGCTATTTCTGGAGATAGTGAGTAGGGATATATCTTTTATAAATCCTTTGAGAACTGTCTTTTTATTGAAGATGAAAAATTTAATAAATCAGGTAGAAGACACAATAACTTGAGATTTGATTTCAATAATTATTTAAATATGTTTGCTCATGCTTGCTCTAGTGTGAAAAACAGTCCACCAGTAGTGCTTTTAAATGGAAGTGAAGAAGATAATTCTGCATTGAAGTCTAAATTGAGAAAATATAAAATTATTGAAAATTAGAACAATATAGAAGAAATTAATAATAATTCTGCACTTTTTTGCAAAAATGATGGAGATTATGATAAATTTTTATCAAAACTATTTGAAAGTAGAAGCGATAAAATTTTAGATAATCATTTATTTCTTTTAATAAATAGACCTGAAGAAATTGAAATGAGAAAGTTGGCAAACTTTGTAATGACTTCTTTATCAAGAAAAATCCATATAATTGTTTTAACTGCAAATAAGGACAAGTTTATTGATAAATATTCTGCAGAAGATTTTGAATCGATTTCTGCATGGTGTAAATTGCATTTCTATTTTGCAAACGATGGTTTGGCAGAAATTGTCGGCAGTCAATACGGAAATAAAGAAAAAATTTATTCTGCATTGAACAAATAAACGGATAGGTTGTATAAATTTTAAAATTAAAAAAATCTTCGCAAATACAAAAAAATAAGCAAAATCAAGGTTTTTTAATAAATTTAAGAAAAAATGTTGAAAATATTTGAATTTTCTTAAATTATTAGATAATAATGAAAATTTATCCTTGTTTAATAAAATATGAATGCGATTTAAATTCGAGACTTTATAAAGGATTTAGGAAATGGATATTATAGAAGATATACAAAAATATTGTGCTTCTAAGTGCAAGTCAAATAAAAGTGAAGAATGGGAAAAGGGTGCAGTTGAGTATATTCAAACTCTTGATTTTAAAAATATTGACGCAAGAAAGTCTGCAGAGGAGTATATACAATACATTTTGGCAGACTATTTTGCTTTAAATAAAGAGATTACAACTTTGCAAGCAAAGGTTATGCACGCTCTCATTACTAAAATGACTTTGGATAAATTAGGCTTAAATAATATAAAAATAAATTATGAAAACAGAAAAGAGGGTAATTACGCCGAAGCATATTATAGACCTAATGACGATTCATTACATTTTTTCAATCAAAATGTTTGCAATCCAGATTTATTCTTAAAACCTTATTCAGATAAAGTTGATTTAAGTGAAAAATCACGGTTGGGTTTCTTTGCAAAACAGATTTTTGTAATAAATCATGAGATTCAACACGCTGTTCAGTGGAAGATGTTGAAAGATGAATCTATTGATAAAAATAACATTTCAAGTGAAAACTTAATTATAAGCAAGCAGGGCATTGCAAGAACTTTAGTAAGACAGTATGGGACTAAGTATTTTAAAAATGGTTTAGATCCTGAAAGATTATATAAAGAAAATCATGATAAATTTTATTATGAAATTGAAGCGGATATGTTTGGCTTTGATAGAACTTTGCAACTTTTAGTCAGAGTATCGCAAAAATTTTATAATCTTGTCAAAGGTGCTAATTATAATTATCTTGAAAAATTTAACAATCGAAAGAATCAACTTGAGAATTATTCTTTTGTAATGTGGAAACATGATACAAATCCTAATAATATGGAAGTGAGTGCAAATCATAAAGCATCGCTTATCATTGATACTGTTTTGCCGAATTAAAAAAATGCAGATAGAAAAATGTTGTTTTCTTCTTATCCTGCTTTGTCAATCAATTATCATGAGGATGGAAGCAAAAAAAGACGCTTGAAGAAATTGAAAGAGAAAAGGATGAAAAAATCAAGGAGTTTTTACATCTACGCCAGATAAAAATGTCAATGTGACTGCAATGCGTGTGTCAAAATTATATGACTCGGCTATTGAAAGTGATCCGCTTTTAAGTTTTGAAAAATGTATGAGACATATTGCTCGTCTGTCATGGTATGAAGATAGGTATTTTACAAATGGTGGACTTGAAGTAAAATATTCGCCAAAAGAAATCAGATAAGAACTTAAGTTTTCTATAGAAAAAGCCTCAACAATAGCATCTGTTATGGAAGAGGTCAACTCGATGGAGATTGAAAAAATATTTGAAAAATACAAACGAGAAATTTTGCAGAGCAAAAAGACAGACCCTTCAAGCATAAGATTTTTTCATGACAAAATGAATGGCATTTATGATATTTCAAATAAGTTTCATGCAAACAAAGAAGTGCAAGAAACCATAAAACAAAATGAAGAGATTGTAAGAAGAAAAAATCTTCAACAAAAAATGGAGCATGATAAAGCAGTTGAGATATTGAAAAATGTGTTTCCTAAGTTTACGCCTAAGCCACAAACTTATATTTTGGCAAAGGATGAAATGATAAATAATATTTCAGAACTTATGATGTTGGAAGATGCTTATAGACATTATCTCCGCTTGATGTCAATGAAAAAGTTGAGTCGAATTGATATGCAAAAAGATGACTTTGTGCCTGGGCATTTGCTTCTTGCGTCAATTAGAAAATTATATCCTTTCCAGCCATCAGAAGAGGAGAGAAAAGAGTATAAAGAAGCGGTGCAAAAAGGTCAGGTTGAAATAATTTCTAATAAATATGAAAATGAAATATGTCAGAAAAAACAGGTTGTTTATTCTGGCGAAGAAATAATTGACGAAAATTTAAAAAACAGAGATACTATGCTCAAACAGGAAAACCTTGATAATAAAGATGAGAAATTGAATAATAGTTCTGATAAAGAATTGCAAAAAGATGAACAAGATTTGCAAGAGCAGGAACATAAATTTGAAGGGTTTGGAATGAGTAGATAGGTTTTTTGATTAAATTTCCAAGAATATGATAAGCACATTATTAACATAAAAAGATATAGAAACTTTAATAAGGATTAAAAATATTATAAATTTAGGGAAATGATATGAGAAATGTTTTAATTATCGGTGCAGGAGATGGCGTTGGAAGGGCAACGGCTGAGATATTAAAAAATGAAAACCTTTTGCTTGTTGATAATGTTGAAAACAATTTAAAGGAAGTTGCAGGTGAGACGACGGCAAAATATTTTGTTTGTGATATCGCATCGGCCGAAGAACTTACGCATTTGAAGACATTTATAGAAGAAAACTTTTCTGGTTTAGACACCATTATTAATTGTGCTGGTATTTGGACAAAAGGAGAACTATCTCAACTTAGTCAAGAGCATTTTGCGAAGATAAATTCTCTTGAAAGAATTAAGAATGTCATTGATACAAATACATTTGGGACGATTGCGATTGTGACTATGCTTTCTCAAATTTTAATCAAAAATGGAAAGGGTCAAATAATAAATGTAAACTCTCAAAGTGGAGTTGAAACAGAGTCTTTTTGCCCTGTCTACAATGCTTCCAAACATGGCAGTTATTATTATCGCAAGGCTATACAAAATGACCTGGCGAGACACAACATAAAGATAACAGATGTTTGTCCTGGACTGATAAAGACAAACTTTTACATTTCTGCTGAGGATGAATTGCCTGATTCAATTATGCAGTTGGGACTTGAAGTGGAGGATGTGGCAAAAACAATAAAGTTTGTATTTGATTTGCCTCATGAGATAACAATTCCTAGCATTGAAGTGAGAAATATAAAAAATGATTAAAAAACCTTATTTATAAAATAAGGTTTTTTATTAAAATCAATTAAAGCCATTTCTTTAAATTGAAAGTTTATTTTTAAATATTTTTTATAAAATTATTCTTATATTATCTTGTCTTTATTTTATTAATTTTATTGTTTTTCTTAAAAATTTTGTGATTTTTTTTAAAAAAACAGGAAAAAACTATTAAAAAAGTTGATTTTTATCATTTTCACATATAAAATTGTTATAATTTTGACAATTTGCAAGTTCACGATAGGATGTGTTGATAGGTTGATTTAGTTTGAGTGCATCTTTAAATTTATTATATAATTTGATATCTTTTTTGTCCATTTCAATAAAAATTCCTAAGCCTTCAACTTCATCAATTTTTATCTCTTTTCCATTTAAGATGTATAAAGTTCTTGTTTTGGTAATGGTGTCTGATACCGAAAAACCAGCAATATTAAAACTTGACAGCATATTTTCTGTTTGTCTGCATTTAAGAGAGAAAGATTGAAGGTCATAACTCTCAGTTTGTCTTGAGTAGGTGCTTTCATTGAATTTAAAGGTAAGGCTTGAAATCACTCCATCAGTCTCCCTTAATGAAATTGAGTGATTGTGATTTTTATTTTTGTCTACTAAAAAATAATCTTTTTGAATCATTGTTTTACTTTTGGTTGCGCCTAATGATTTTAAAGCATTATGAATATTATTGTCGCTTTCAAATTTGACCTGCATTGTGGTAGATTTATTTTTTACCTCATTTTCTGTGAGCGTTGTATTTAAGATATATTTTGCTTTTTCTATGGTTGGCAAAATGTATTCACCATAGGCTGGCATTATGATATCTAGAAATGACATTAAAATCATCTCCTGGGAAAGTTTGCTTCTTTTTTCTAAAATATCTCTATGAAGTCTTCTTGATAAAAGGGTGGCTGGGTCACAATTTATTGCTGAGGTCGTATATGGCAAATTTTGCAGTTGAGACAAAAGTTCTTCTCTCAGAGCATATAGACCTTCAACTATTAAAATATCATATTCAGAACCATCTATCTTGTTAAACTTGTCAATTTCACTGCTATGGAAACTGTATTGTGGAAGATTTACATTTTCTTTGTTGAGTATGGCTTTTATCTGATTTGCAAGCAGGTCAAAGTCAATAGCAAAAGGTTCATCAAAATTCATGTTTTCAAGTTGAAATTTGACTTCTTTAATAAAACCTTCTTGCTCATCGGAATTTATATATTGTGAAATTGCATTTTTGAATAATACAATTTGATTGCCGGTAAGTTTGTCTTGCAAAGGGTAGTTTAAAGAGATTTCTTTAAGAATATCTGAGAGTTTATCAGAAATTTTTTTATATTTGTCAAAACTTTCTTTTTGGCACGCCTTTTCGACAGCGATTTTTGCAACACCTTTATAATAATTATCTGCTGATATTAATAGGACTCGATTGTTTTTTGAAAGGTGTTTTGCGAGGATTTCGCTGTTATAACTTTTTCCAGAACTGCTTGCACCTGCAATTAAAATTAATTTTTTGCCATTGTTGACCTCACTTTCTAAAGATTTTATCCATTTTTCCATTTAACACCTCTTGAAATATAATTAATAATAATCTAAATTTTTTGCATTGTCAAGTGGGCACTTTTGTTTTCATTTTAAATTATTCATTTTTCATTTTTAATATTAAAAAATATCTTAAATGTTATGATTTTAACAAATTCTTCTATTTTAAATTAAGAATTTTGTCGAATGAGTTTTTTGTTTTAAGATTTATGTTATAATTAAAAAGTATTATGGTAGTGAATAAGATTATGTTTATTTAAATCCTTTTTGACATTTATTTCAAAAGAAGACATAACATTTGTTCTTATGTAGTCAAAAAAAAGAGAAAACATATGTTTTCTCTTTAATCCCCACCGATGTAGGTTTGATAGGAATACATTTATTTGAACTCGTTATGTTATTCCATAATTAATATATCAAATTTTTACAAAGGAGTCAAGTAAAATGGCAAAATATTTTTTAGGATTAGATATCGGAACAAATAGTTGTGGTTGGGCTGTAACAGATGAAGAATATAATTTGATTCGTCGCAAGGGAAAAGACTTATGGGGAGTGAGACTTTTTGAAGGGGCAGTCACTGCAGAGGAAAGAAGACAAAACAGAACAAACAGGCGTCGTTTAGATAGAAAAAAGTTGGAGTTGTCATGGGCGAGAGATGTTTTTGCTGAGGAGATAGCAAAAGTTGACAAGGACTTTCTCACGCGTATGAAATATAGCAATTTGTGGGCAGAAGATAAAATTAAAATGTCGAATTCTTTAAAAAGTAAGGATTCACTTTTTCATGGGCAGGTTGATGGGAGAGATTATACTGACAAAGATTATTATATTGATTATCCAACAATATATCATTTGAGGAAAGAATTGACTCAAGAGCCAGCAAAAGACATAAGACTTTTATATCTTGCGGTGCATAATATTATAAAACATCGTGGTCACTTTTTGTATGGAGGAAACTTTGGTGATAATTCAAATTTGCTTGTTTCATTTAATGAGGCTTTGGATTGTTATAAAAAGATTATAGATCAGGAAGATTGTCTGCTTCATGTGAAAAAACTTGAGGAAGGTGACATTGCTGAAATTTTAGATTGCATAAAAAGTAAAAGTGGGATGAGGCTTACCAAAGCAAAATTCAATGAAATCTTTGATGCAAAAACGAAATCTCAAAAGATGCTTGTCAGTGCTTTTGTTGATGGAAAGATCAATTTGGAGCAATTGTTTGAAACCAAACTTGAAGAGGGTAAGTTGGATTTCAATGACGAAGATATTGAAATCAAAATAAATGGTTTGGAAAATGTTTTGTCTGATGAGCAAGTGTCGCTTCTATATAAAATTCAAGAAATTTATTCTCTGCTTCAACTTAAATCAATTCTTGCAGACCATGAATATATCTGTGAGGCTATGGTTGAAAGTTTTGAAGAACATCATAGACAATTAGAACAATTCAAAAAATTTATTAAAAAATATTATCAAAAAGAATATTTCAATATTTTCAGAAATCCACGAGATAAAGATTCTGATAAGAATGTTGGATATGCTCAATATGTCAATTGCAATTTGACAAATGGAAGCAAGCAGGTGGTTGACTTAAATGTTTCAAATAGAAGCAAGGAAGAGTTTTATAAATATATTAAAAAAATTCTTTCATTTACGCCAAATGATTGTCAAGATTTAGAGCAGTTTGAAAATGAGAGAAATTATTATCTATCGCTCATACAAGAGGATCGATTTTTGCCAAAACAAAGAACAAAATCAAACAGTGTTTTTCCAAATAAACTTTATGAAAAAGAACTTAAACAGATTTTGCAAATAAGCGGAAAGAAGTTTGAATTTTTAAATGAGATTGATAAGACTTGTGGGCTTACAAATGCCCAAAAATTATTGCAAATCTTGACTTTCAGAGTGCCTTATTTTGTAGGTCCTATCGGTCAAAATTCAAATGGACAAAATCATGGTTGGGCAGAAAAAATAACAAATCTTGATTATAAACCATGGACTTTGAATAAAATTGTTGATTTTGATATGGCAGAAGATGCTTTCATCGGGAAAATGACAAATAAATGCACATATTTAAAAGATAAAGATGTCCTTCCAAAAAATTCGATTATCTATTCTAAATATAGGGTTTTGAATGAACTTAATAAATTAAAAATCAATGGAAATGATATCAGTGTTGAACTGAAACAGAATTTATTTAACGAACTTTTTTGCAATTTTGCAAAAGTTTCATCAAAAGATGTTAAAAAATTCTTAATAAAGGAAGGATTGTTTTCTGCAGACGAAATAAATGATATTCAATTAAGTGGAATTGATAGAGAATTTGCAAATAATTTTTCTTCATATTCTAAGTTGGCATCTAATAGTCTTTTTGGAAAAGATTTCATTGATGAACATTTGATTGAAATTGAAAAGATAATAAAATATCATACAGTTATTTCAGATAAAAACAGACTTGATAAAAGATTGAGAAGAGAGTTTTCTGGCATATTTAATGAAGAGCAATTCAAGATTCTAAAAGGTCTGAACTTTAAAGACTGGGGCTCTTTATCTTATGAATTTTTGTGTGGTTTAAAATTTGTAAATAGAGAAACTGGAGAAATTACGTCTATACTTGATGAGATGTGGAATACAAATCAAAACCTGCAACAAATCTTGAACAATGGCAGTTATACTCTGTCAGAATGCCTGACCAAAAGCAATGAAAAGTCTCTTAAGAATCTTGTTTATCAAGATGTTGAAAACCTTTATTGTTCGCCAGCAGTCAAGCGTGGAATTTGGCAGTCTGTAAAACTCATTAGAGAAATAGTTGAAGTTATGGGTGAGATGCCAGAAAAGGTTTTTGTTGAGGTGACTCGTGAAGATGGTGAAAAGGGTGACTCTGGGCGAAAGAGTTCTAGAAAAGAAAAACTTGAAAAACTTTACAACTCAAAAGATTTCAAGAAAAATGTATTTATTTCTTCACAAGAAATTGCTCAGTTGTTGAAAGAACTAAATGATAAAGATGTCACAAGTTTAAGAAGTGAAAAACTATTTTTATACTTTTTACAATCCGGAAAATGTATGTATAGTGGGCAAACCATTGATATAAATGATATTTATAATGATAATCTATATGATGTTGACCACATTATTCCTCAGTCTATCATTAAAGATGATAGTATTGATAATAAAGTTTTGGTAAAAAGACAACTTAACGCTCAAAAACTTGATACATATCCAGTGCCTTATGAATTTATATCAAAACAAAAGGGCTTCTGGAAAGTGCTTCTTGATAATGGTTTTATTTCTAAAGAAAAATATGATAGACTTGTCAGAACAAGTCCACTTACTGAAGATGATTTAGGACAATTTATTGCACGTCAACTTGTCGAGACAAATCAAACTGTTAAGGCAGTGATAGACTTCTTGAAGGTGTCTATGGAGGATGACAGAAAGGTAGTTTATAACAAAGCAAAACTCGTTTCTGAATTCAGGCAAATTTTTTCAATAACTAAATGCAGAGATATCAATGATTTGCATCATGCTCAGGATGCCTATCTTAATATCGTTGTTGGCAATATTATCAACAATAAATTCACGGATGACCCACGCAATTTCTATAAGCAGAAAAAGTTTATGCCACTTATATATAATAAAGAGGAAAAAATCACAGAAAGCAACAATATAAAGAAAGTTTTCACTGGGGTGGTTTTCTCAAGTGCTTCCACAAGACCAGTTTGGAGTGCGACAAGAGATATAAATAAAATTAAAAAGATATGTCAAAGGACAAGTCCATTGATTTCAAAGATGAGTTTTGCTAATTTTAATGGAGCATTTTATAAGGAAACTGTCCATAAAAGCAATAAAAATAATAAAAAGACTGAGGCGTCAGTATCATTAAAGGGTGACAAATCAAATCCTATTTTTGACACTCAAAAATATGGCGGTTATAACAATCTTAACAATGCCTACTTTATGCTTGTTGAAAGCAAAGATAAGAAAGGAAAAACTATCAAAACTATTGAAGCGGTGCCTATTTTAATATTGATTAAAAATATGGGTAAACCAAATTTAAATGAGAATATACTTAAATATATTTCTGAAACGAGAGGGCTTAATGATGCAAAAATTTTAATTGATAAAATCAATTTTCAATCGACTTTCTTGATAGGCAGAGGTCGTTATGTTTTGGGTGGAAAATCGGACAATGTAATTCTTCTTCACAATGCAAATCAAATGTTTTTTGATGACGAGTGTAAAAAATATATTAAAGCAATTTCAAAATATTTTAGACTTAAGGCAGACAAAATAGAGTCATCTTTAGAGCAGGATGATGAAAAGATTGCTCTTTCACCAGCATCTAAAAAGGAAAATAAAGAGATTTATTTGACTAAAGAAGACAATTTGAAACTTTACGAAAAATTTATAGAAAAACTTTCTTGCAGTACATATGAAGGAATGCAACTTGCCACAGTTTTACTTCCAAAACTTAAAGAGAAGAAAGAGTTGTTTATTTCACTTAGCGTTCAAGATCAAGTTCAAGTGCTTCATGAAATTACAAAAAGATGCTCTTGTGGGGCTGGCTTTGCAGACCTATCTAAATTAAAGGATGGAACGAGTGTTGGAAAGATTTCTATCAATAAAAATATAACAGACAAAAATATCATTTTAATTAAAAACTCAGTCTCTGGACTATTTGAACAAAGGATAAAACTATAATGAGTTTTAGGACGGTTGTAATAAAGGAGCGGGCTAAACTTGACTTAAAACTCAATTATCTTGTGTGCAGGAATGACAAAGAAATCAAGGTTTTTATTCCAGAAATATCAGAACTTATTTTGGAATCGACTGGGATTTCTTTGACCTGTGCATTGATAAGCGAACTTGTGAAAAATAATGTAAAAATTGTGTTTTGCGATCAAAAGAACAATCCGGAAAGTGAGGTTTTGCCATATTATGGAAATTATCATTCCGCTAAAAGGTTAAAGGATCAAATGGCGTGGAGTGATGATGTAAAAGCAGTCGTTTGGAGTGAAATAATAAAAAACAAAATTCATCAGCAGGCAAAACTATTAAAAGAATTAAAACTTACTAAAGAAAGTGATATGCTTGCTTGTTATAAAAATCAAGTTGAAATCAATGACCGCACAAATAGGGAAGGCCATTCTGCAAAAGTATATTTTAATGCACTTTTTGGACTAGATTTTTCAAGACGAGAAGATAAAAGCCAAAATAGTGCATTAAATTATGGCTATGCGATTTTGTTATCATGTTTCAACAGAGAAATTGTAAAATGTGGCTATCTTACACAACTGGGCATATGGCATAAAAATGAATTTAATGATTTCAATCTTGCCAGTGATTTTATGGAACCTTTTAGAGTTTTAATAGATAGAATTGTAGTAAATTTAAATGATGAAGATGATTTTAGGACTCAAATCTTAAAAATTTTCGATTTTCAGGTAAAAATAAAGGGGAAAAGTTTTTATTTTGAAAATGCTATATCACTTTATTGCAAAAGTCTTTTTGATTATCTGAATAATTTTGGCAAAGGAGAAATCTCGTTTTATGAGATATAGAATTATGAGAATGCTTGTATTTTTTGATTTACCTATGCTTACAAAAGCAAACATTAGTGATTATAGAAACTTCAGAAAGTTTTTACTTAAAAATGGTTTTATAATGATGCAAAAATCTGTCTATTCAAGACTTGTTATTAATAATAATTCTTCAAAATTATTGCGAAATCAAGTCATAAAAAATTTGCCAAAAAACGGACTTGTTCAACTGTTGACTGTCACAGAAAAACAGTTTGCTGAAATTGAGTTTTTGGTGGGACAATCAAACAGCAAAGTATTATCAAGCATAGATAGGGTGGTGATATTGTGAAACTAGTTCATCCAAATATAGATTTTGGATTTGACTTCCAAAAAAAGAATTATTATTCTTTAGTAATTGAAAATGCTGATGAATTTTTCAGATTGACAAAACAAATATTAAATCAAACTGAGGGTGAGGAGGGACAGTGGGTGCTGTCTGAGGTTTTGCCTATAAATATTAATAAAAATATCCTTGTTTTATCCGATTTTTACAACTTGTCTTGCAATAATAAAAAAATGGAAAGTTTACTTAAAAGTAAAATATTAGGTCTTAATAGTTTTGTTGACATGGGAGAGGTTTTATCAAGGATAAATGCAGATATTTTGGATTTAAATGATATAATAACATCAAATTTTGACTTTAAAATCGAATATAATGATGAAATTACACTTGAAAGTATATTAAAACTTCTTAAATATTCATTCAGTGATGAAGAAATCTTGCTTAAAAAAGTGGTAAATTATATAGAGATTTACAGCGAATTAAATCCTATAAAACTTGTTGTTTTTGTTGGAATGACTGCATTATTAAATGAAACAGATATAGAAAACTTAATAAAAGAAATAAGTTATAGAGACATAAAAATGTTTTTTATTGATAGTTTTGATAAACAAATTTTTAAGAAAGAAAATAAAATAATTGTTGATAAAGATTTGTGTTTGATATAGAAATGTGTTAAAATAATAAAGAAAGGTGTTATCTAGAAAAAATGCGGTGGCATGGCAAATTTTCAAAATTGAGGTTTGAGAGTTATGTTATTCTAGATACCACTAAAACCAAGAGGAAAGCATGAGGTAGAATTACAAGGTTTGAGAGTTATGTTATTCTAGATACCACTAAAACCGCAGTGGATTTAATACAAGTCGAATATAAGTTTGAGAGTTATGTTATTCTAGATACCACTAAAACGATCAACTCCTCCAGTTGCATAACCATCATGTTTGAGAGTTATGTTATTCTAGATACCACTAAAACCTGTATAATTACCAGTTACACCATTCAAGAGTTTGAGAGTTATGTTATTCTAGATACCACTAAAACTTGTTTTCTTAGTAAGATTATATGCCCCCTGTTTGAGAGTTATGTTATTCTAGATACCACTAAAACTTATTTATTCGCCTGCAAAATGCGTCGTATGTTTGAGAGTTATGTTATTCTAGATACCACTAAAACAATGAAACAAATATTTACTTTAATTTTAGGGTTTGAGAGTTATGTTATTCTAGATACCACTAAAACAACTTGCTTATAACTTATCCAGCAATCTTCGTTTGAGAGTTATGTTATTCTAGATACCACTAAAACTGTTATAAACTTTATGTGTTATTTGAATTTGTTTGAGAGTTATGTTATTCTAGATACCACTAAAACAGTTACCCTCTGTGCCTGAATCGACAAAATGTTTGAGAGTTATGTTATTCTAGATACCACTAAAACGTCCTGAGAAGATTGTAGCGTGATCTGGGTGTTTGAGAGTTATGTTATTCTAGATACCACTAAAACAAACAATAGATATAAAATCGTCAAAGCCAAGTTTGAGAGTTATGTTATTCTAGATACCACTAAAACCAATGCAGTTGACTTTGGACTTCCGAATGAGTTTGAGAGTTATGTTATTCTAGATACCACTAAAACTACTTTTTTGGAAGTGAATCAGATGCAGAAGTTTGAGAGTTATGTTATTCTAGATACCACTAAAACATAATATTAGCGATATAAGAGATAAGTGTAGTTTGAGAGTTATGTTATTCTAGATACCACTAAAAATCAATTCTTTTGTTGGTGGACTCATGTCCTGTTTGAGAGTTATGTGACTTAAAAAAACACACTATTTCTTAGCGTGTGTTTTTTTATATGGGGGAGTATGTGTTTATATATATATGGAGTTGTTGTTCTTTCAGACAAAATTCGACATTTTTATATGAGAATAAAGATTATTTGAAAAGTGTAAAATTATAAAGTTTCATTTCTTATATAATCTACAATTTCATTTTAAAATTGCTTAATTGTATATTCTATATTATTAGGTCGCTATCCTTGTTTTATTCTTCTTTCTATATTTTTAGCAGAATTGATTGCGTTTTGTATATCTTCATCATTTTTTATGACTGAATTTTTGTAATCTACTATTAGCGGTTTTTTAGAAGTGAAATCAACAATATAGAAAGGAATATCTTTCAATTTAACATTATTACCAAAGCGTTGGATATAGGTAAGTGTCCAGTGGGTATTGTCCGAAAAATATTTTTTATTGTTTGTTTTAACTATTATGATAGCACGGTTATTTGAAGATGACGCCATATTTGAAATTCTATTCAACTCAAATGGAATTCTATCTTCTTCATTCAAACCTCTATGCGGACCAAACAAAACCCATTTAGAATCAACTTGTTTTGCAAGTTTTACAAAGGTGTTATTTTCTTTTGTATCAATCAAAATGTGTTTGCATTCCAAATTTTTTTTATAAATTAGTTATGTCTAAATTGTCTTTTATATAATCTTCATATGATACCAAAGCATAATTTTTAAATTCATTCATTTTATTCTTCCTTTATAATTCAAAATCATTTTGTTGGACTTTGTTTTTAAATTTTTAAGTTATTTTATTATTTAGGTCTGTTTTAATGTTAATAAAATGGTAAAATATTAATGTAAGTTTAAATATTTTTATAAATTTTGTTTCAATAAACTTCTTAAATCATTATATCACACTTTTCTTAATTTGATTTGATATTTTAGAATTCTAAATCTTATTTTTTCTTAACAGGATGGTGATGGTAAGATTTGTGCATATTTTAGTTGAAAGTCAATATAAGGTAAGTTTGATGATTTTTTTGTGATAAGAATTTAAAAATATAAAAAATAAAAACCCTTGAAAGTGCCAGTTGCAGGTTGTTTCAAAGGTTTGATATTTGTGTCAACTGACAACAAAGTCTTTTTTTTGATTTCTTCGTTTTGATTTTGCGACGACGATTTATTAATTAAAAAATCAAAATTAATCAAAATAATCAAAAATTAAATCAAACTTTGATAAACAAGTGAACGAATCAAAGCTACACTTGTGCGAGACTTTGCATGAGTGAACGCAGTTTATATCTTATATTTTGCGACGAAGTTTTGATTTTGCGAAAATCAAAAATTATCTTTCGAGTCCATCAATTTCTCCATCAAATACTGCCCAACGCTTTCCATTATCAAGATTTTCTCTTGCTTCTTTTTCAATTTGATATAAACAATATAATCCATTATTAAACATAATGCCGTTTATCATTTTTGCTCCACGAGATACAAAATAATCTTCAATTTCTTGTTGAGTTTTGCCTTGTAGATACTCATACAATTCCTCTCCTGTTTCAAGTTTCATTGGATCTTTCTTTTTTTTTCAGAAATTTTCTCCTTTTTATTTTTAGAATAACATTTTTAAATTATTTTGATTTTTTAGTAAATCAAAATTTTCACAATTCAGCAAAGACACAATTTTCTCATTTCTATCAAATTTTCTACGTTGCCTTTTCATTAATCCTGTATACAGCGCTAAAATCAATCAACTGCTACTGCATATAGTATGCCAAAGCCTTTTTAAAAAAGACTTTTTAGTGCATATATTTGGAGCTGATGACGGGAATCGGACCCGTGACCCCCACCTTACCAATAAAATACATTAACGAGGTATATCTTTGGTATAGCTCTACAAAGCCTTACAGCTTCTATAACTTTGATAACTTTTATTATAAATTTTATATATTCTATATTTCCTAAAATTCGTGTTTTATGGGTATCTTCTATAACTTTTTGAAAATTCCATTACATTTCATATTACACTTTTAGATTATATAGCACACCTAGATTTAATAATAAGTTAATCTTAGACATCTAGGTTTAAAGCAGAATAACATATTAGAAAATTTAAGTCAAATTAATTTCACAAAAACTATATTCAAAAATAAAAAAGCTCATTTGCAAGAGCTAAAATTATTATAAAAGCAATAACTAGCTTTATAGTAATAAGATAAACATTTTATGGAGATGATACAATGATAAATATAAATGAACAAAACAAATACAGAGAAGCAAAAGTTTTTATTTACGATAATGAACGAATGCGAATACAATATAACCTTTATAATCCATTTGAAGAAAGAATTATGTGAGCATACCCACCACCTAAGATAAGAAACTATATAAACCCTTATATGACTATAAAACAATATGTAGCAGTTCTTAGAGAAAATAGAAAGCAATTATTTAAGTTAAAGTTTGACGAGAGTAAATGTTTATTCCTCACTCTTACAACTAAAGATATTATAGGTTGAAACGATATTAAAGTTAAATTTCAATCTTTTATGAGGTGTGTTAAACGAACATTTGGTAAGTTCCATTATGTGCGTGTTATTGAATCACACGAAAAAGAAACACATTATCACTTACACATAATATTTATGTTTAAGAAAGATAAGCCTATTGCTATGACTAAAGATTGAGTTAATCAGCACTGAAAATATGGTATTAGTGATTATCAATTTGCTACCGAGCCTTATGGAGTTTTGGATTATATAACGCTATTTAAACAATCAAATATAAACCCAGAGAATAAGCATTTTACTAAGTTTCCACAATTCGTAAAACTATTTACTAGAAGCCTAAAATTTCCACAAGCAGAAGAATTTGAGATTGAAACTACTATTGCTGGAGCTAAAGACTTATTAGATGATCTAAACGAGAAATGCAGACAAAAAACAGGTCAAGACTTATATTGCTTTAATGATGGACATTATTATATTGATTATGAGACTGGCGAATATGCTTATTGCTTAGATAAACAATTTTATCATAAACCATTTATTGAGGGATAACTATGTTTTTTAAAATACCAAAATGTATGTATTTGCAAACTGAGAATATGAAAAAGTTAAAACTTACAAAAGAACTTATGGAACAAATGCAGAATATAAGAACGCAACTAGAAAATCAAGATTATAAAGCAATCATAATAACAATAATAAAATAAGCAGTCATTAATTTGACTGCTTTTTTTAATTTAATAATAAGGTAATCTTAGACATTTCTCTATTTTAAAAATGTTAATAAAGCGTCTTTCTTTTCATCTGGTAATGCTTTAATTCTTTCTAATATTTCCATATCTCTTTCAAAGTTATTAGAATCATGATAGAAAAACTTTTCAGCAGTATAATTACATTCTTCTAATATTCTAAAAAACACTTCCATACTTGGCAAAAAGTCTTTCTTACTTTCTAAACGATTTATATAGCCCTCATTCAAATCAATTCTAGTTGATAAAGCTCTAGCAGATAAATTAGCATCTCTTCTAATAGTACCTATTTTAAAAATTATATCGTCTTTATTCATAGTCCTTGCCTCCACTTAGATTATAAATGGAATAAGACCTATAGACCCTCACAATAAAGTTTGTAACAAAAGGTAATTTGCTATAAAATATCACAATAAATGCGATTTAGACATAAAAATACAAGATTTTATGACTTTTGCCACGATATTTTTAGAAAATATGGTGTTTTATGTTATATAATTTGCTCTAAAGTGAAATTTATTTTACAAGTTATCGCATTTTATGTTAATATCTCTAAAAAATAAAGAGGTGTACTATGATAATCCCTTATGGTTTTATAGAAGCTGTAATTAAACGAAATGCATTAGAGAGGACTAAAAATGGTTTATCTTTAGAATTTATAAAAGAATATAAGTTAGACAAAGCAAGATATGATGACAACTTAATTGTTGTTCCTATTGCAATGAATGGTCATGATGCTGAATCAAAAGCAAAAGAACTTGAAAGAAAATATGGTTTAGTGCATTATGCAGAAAATGGAAAGGCACAAGATTTTGTTTTATGCCATAAAAAGTTTGGAACCTTTGACTAGTGCGATTGGCTAATAAGAGCTGAATTGCAAGACGATATGGTAATTGACAACACAACCTATAAAAAACATACTCCTTACTATGAATTAAAAGAAGAAAAATAAAGAGGTGCAATATGATAGATTTAAATCAACTAATAGAACAACTAGACGAAACAAAAAATATAAATAACGATTATGATAGGTTTATAGCAATTAAAGACCATTTGTCTATTTCAACATTACAAAGAATATTTAAACTTTCATATCCAAAAGCCAAAGTTATTATAGACGATTTAGTTGAATGTGGAGCTATAGAAAAAGAAACCTATAAATTACTTTCACTGCAAAAATATAATGAGTATCTAAGACAACATAGTATAGTTAAATATAAAGGTGTTGAAGACTTCATGCCATATATGATTGACTTTATTAAGAACTATCTTATTTTTGATATTTGTTATGTAAAAAGATTAGATAAAGTACTTGATACAAAACTTAGTGAAATGCCTTTTGAAGATAGAAAAGAAAAATTTGCTTTTATGATTCAATCAGAGGCAAAAGCAGTTTTAAGCCTATATTTCACATATTCATATTTAGCAGATATGTATAAACATAGTGGTCGCATGGAAATTAAGCAAGAACAAACAAAAATACCTCTTATAGAAGAAATGTTTAAAGATTAAACACCTAGATATTCCCAGAGTTCACCAGATTAACCCCAAGACACGAAAAGCAAATATCTAATAAAATATATTAAATAATAATTAAAATGTCCCTAAATGAATATGGAGTATTGCATAATACCCCATATTTTTTTATAAACTCTTCACTAAAGTGAAATTTATTTTACAAAGTATCGCAATATATGTTATACTACTTATGTTTTTAGGAGGCGTTATGGCAAAAATAGCAGATATAATAAAATACGAGGGAGATAATAAGACTTTTGTATGGAAACATCCTTGCGAAGATTTTAATAATTTAACACAACTTATAGTTCATGAATCACAAGAAGCTATATTTTTTATGAATGGTCAAGCTTTAGATGTTTTTACTGCTGGTAGGTACACTCTTGAGACTGAGAATTTGCCCATATTAGGTAAAATGCTTAATAGAACTACTGGCAATGTTTCTCCGTTTCATTGTGAAGTTTATTTCATAAACAAGACGATTCAAATGGCTATAAAATGGGGAGTTGGAAATGTAGGCTATATGGAACCTACATATAATTTCCCTCTTGTAATTGGTGCAGGTGGAGAGCTTATACTTAAAGTTGAGAACGGGAAAAAACTATTATTAAAATTAGTAGGTACCGAAAATTTGCTTTTACAAGAAAAACTTGTATCATTCTTTCGTGGTATTTTAGCAACAAAAGTTAAGAGTGTTCTTGCTAAAACAATTAAGAAAGAAAAAATAAATATATTTGAAATTGACGAAAGACTTGATGATCTTTCTGAAAATCTTTTACCTCTTTTAAAACCAGAATTTGAAGAATATGGTGTATCTTTAGAAAGATTTTTGATTGATAGAATTTTAAAACCAGAAGACAATGAAAAATATCAAAAATTTGAGAATTTGCATTTTAGACAATATGCTGATATAACTGATGCGAAAATTCGACAGCAAGTAGACATAATTGATGAACAAACTAAAGCTCAAAAAATGCTTATAGAATCTCAAGCACTTGCAACAAAAAGAGTTCAAGAAGGCTATACATATCAACAAGAGAGAAGTTTTGATGTTGCATCAGATGTCGCAAAGAATGAAGCCTCTGGACAATTCACTAACATGGGTATTGGTATAGGTACTATGGCTGGTGTTGGTGGAGTTGTTGGTGGTATGTTAAATCAAACAATGGGCAATTTAAGCAACTCTCAATCTCAAGAAATAAGTTGTGCAAATTGTGGAACAAGATTGCCTAGTACAGCTAGATTTTGCTATGTTTGTGGAAATAAAATTGAGCCTACTGCTCCAACGAAAAATGTTTGCATGAATTGTGGAGCTGATTTGCCAAATGGTAGTAAATTTTGTTTACAATGTGGAAATAGAGTTGAATAAGGAGTGATTATGAAAAATAAAAATTTAAGAAATTATGCTTTAACTTGGCTTGTTGCTTTAATTGTATTTAACATTATTGTTTTTGCAATTCCAAATGAAATTATGGGTATAAAGAGATTTGAGCTGACTTCATTTTGGGTAAGCTATGCCTTGATTTCATTAACCTTTATAGGACAATTATTAACAACTATTTATGTTATAAAAACAGCAATTACTAAAGAAAAGCAATTTTATAAAATTCCAATTATTCGTATGAGTTTAATATGTCTTATATCTGCAATATTATTAGGCTTGATATTTATGACAGTAACAAAGATTCCTAGTTGGATTGGAATTATAGTTTGTGCTATTGCCCTTTTAATTTATGTAATTTATTGTGTGTGTGCATTTACAGCTTCCGAAAAAGTTGAAGAAATCAACAATAATACAAAAGCAAAAATTAAAACTTTAAAAAACCTTACTGCTGAAGCTGAAATATTATGTTCGTATGCTCAAAGCGAAATCGCGAAAACTGAAACAAAAAACATACATGAATTGTTCAGATTTGGAGATTATGTTTCTAACGAGAATTTGCAAGATTTAGAAGATAAAATAAAGAACATATTTGATAGTTTCAGCAATGCAATAAAAACTGATAATGAAGAAGAAATTAAAAAGTATTCTAAAGATTTATTTCTTTTAATGAAAGAGAAAGAAACAAAACAAAAATTATTTAAATAACTGGAGGAAAAAATGACAAACAATAAATGTCCTTATTGTGGTGGAAATCTAGAAGTAAAAGATGATAGGTTAAATGCAGTTTGTGATTCTTGTGGAGAGATTGTTTCTTTAGCAGAATTAAACAATCTTAAGATTAAAAAACATAAAATATCTACATATGAAAATGAAGACGATAAACTAGACCATGATTATAATTCAGCATTTGTTAGTCAAGAAGAATTAAAAAAATTAACCAATAAAAAACTCTTTGAACAAGTCAATCTAGCTTTGAATACTCAAGATTGGATCCTTGCAGAGAAACTTTGCAATGAAATGTTGCGAAGAGATCCACAAGATGCAAACGCATATTTATTTAAGATTTTGGCAGATGTTCAAGTTTCAAGAAAAGAAGATTTACCAAAAATAAAAAAAGATACTCTCAATCGTGAATATTCAGATTATGTTGGCACTTGGGAAGACGAAGACGGATTTTTATTAGACGAAGATGCAGAATATCATCTTAGCCAATCTAAAAATCTTTATGAACTTTTTTTAAGATTTGCAGATGAAAGCCTTAAGCAAGAAATTCAACATTATAACAAATTAATTGAAGAGAAAGCTGAAGAACGAAAGAGGCTAGAAGAAATTGAAAAAGCTCAACAAGAAGAGGAATTTAAAAGACAAGAAGAAGAGCGAAGAAAAAATGCAATAAAAGAGAACAGAAAAGAAAAAACAAAGAGTTTATTAAAATGGCTAATCCCTATTGCTGTTATTGCAGTTATAATCATTATTGTTTCTTGTATATTAACCAATAAAAAATCTGAGAATGAAGAACTTTATAAATCTGAAAACTTTGTTGTTGAAGTTACTAGCAAAACCAATACTCAAAGTGATAATTTATTTAGTGAGTATGCATATATTTTTAAGTTTAAAGTAACCAACAATAGCACAAAAGAAATGTCCCGTCTAGTAGGCGTTATGACAGTTGACAATATAAATAATGAACACTTATTTGTTGGAGAAATTTCTTTATCTGGCTCTGTTGCTTCTAGTAATTATGGCTCATGGAATGTTACAGCTTATAGTTCTTCAAATGATACTGGCTTAGAACTATATAACACTCAATATTCTGGATTAAATATTTATTTTAGAATTACTAAGATTAGCTTTGCTGACGGAGTTTATAAAGAATATGAAAATCAAGACACTAAGATAAAATCAGCAGACACTAATTATGTAAACCCTAAATATACAAATGCTATGAACTTATATAATCAAGGCAAATACAATGAAGCTAAAAAAGAATTTGAAGCATTAGGAGATTACAAAGATAGTGCTGATATGCTTAGATTGTGTAATCAAAAAATTTTAGAGATTAATCAAAACACATATCAACAAGCTATCAATTTTATGAATCAAGGAAATTATTCTGAAGCCTACAATCTATTTAAGAGTATTGAAGATTATAGTGATAGCAATCAAAAAATAATTGAGATTCAGTCCACTGTTGAGGACAATGCAAAAACACTTATAGATAATGGTGCTTATTCTCAAATTATTGAGAATTTAAGCAGTGTTGGATTTAATCAAGATAACTCTCCTTTGTATGTAGCATGTTACAATATTATACAATGGGGCAAGTATGAAGCTTTAGTCAATTATGGAATCACAAATGTTACACTTGATATAAACTCTAACAAAATAGAATCAAATGCTTTCAAAAATTGTACTAAACTAAATTCTGTAAACATAACAAACAAAATAACAAGCATAGGAGAATCTGCATTTAGTGGCTGTAAAGGACTTGCAAATGTTTTGATTCCAACTAGTGTAAAAGAAATTTCAACTAGAGCCTTTTATAATTGTGGCAATGATTTTACAATTTATTGTTCTGCAGAATACAAGCCTACCGCTTGGTCTTCAACTTGGAATGGAGATATTAGTTCAGTAGTTTGGAATGTAAAAGAAATTATTGACAAAGGTGTAAGCCAATATTATATTAACAACAATAATCAAAAAGTGCTTTATAAATTAAAAGATATAGAAATCTTGTCATTTACTATTGATAACGACACAAATATTATTCATGAAAATGCTTTTAATAGTTGTACCAAATTGACTGAAATTGACATTCCTAAAAATATTATTGAAATAGAAAATAATGCATTTTATCAATGCACATCTCTTCAATATGTAAGATTTGCAAATGATTCTCGTTTAGAAAGTATAGGTGATTATTCATTCTATAAATGCAACAAACTTAATTCAATCAAATTCTCAAAAACATTAAATAATATAGGGAAAAATGCTTTTTATTATTGCACAAACCTTAGTTCTATAACTTTTGAGACAAATTGCATTATACAAAATATTGGAGATTATGCTTTCAGTTACACAGCGATTACAACATTTGATTTGCCAAAGAGTGTTGAAATTTTAAATCAAAACTGCTTTACTGGGTGTGCAAATCTCAATACTTTTAATATCTCAAATACATTGGTATCAATTAAAGGCAGTGCCTTTAGTGGTTGTGATAAATTAAAAACTATAAACTACTCTGGTACAAAACAAGAATGGCTAGAAGTAAACAAAAATAGTAACTGGGCTCCACCTGCAACATATAAAATTATTTGTTCTGATGCAACTTATAGTGTTCTGTCTGGTTGGAGTAACTAAATCGAGAGCCAAAATTATTATAAAGAAGATAAAGGAGAAAATTATGAAATTAGAAAAATCAAAAGAACTTTTTAAGGACTTAGATATGCACTCAACTCCATATCAAATTTTATACCACTTCTCCATTACTGGAGTTACAACAAAACAAATTATAGACACACACCACGCAGAAGAAATTATTAATCCTAATGCTAAAAATTATTTGTCAAAAATCACTTGGCAAGATATATGTAAGTTATCTAAAGAAGAACTAAAGCAATTAAAACCTCTTATTATTTTAGATTGGAACAAGATAACTAATAGCAATATTTCTAAAACTGAAATAGAAAAGTTATTTGAATAAGGGGTGCAAATGATTATTATCAATGAGTTAAAAGAGCTTGAGAAATACAAAGTTGAAAGTAAGGGGCTTAATGACAATAATACTAAAATGTTATATGTCTATGAATTTAAAGAAAATGGAAAACTTGCAGATTTAACATTGAATATTGAAATTCCTTTTGGACTAAACGATTTAGATAAAGAAAGAAAAGGTAAAATTGACAAATACACATTTATTGCACATAATGTTTATGCAAATAAAAAATTAAACATTGGCTCTTTAAAAGCAAATAGCCTTACTTTTAAAAATGATTGTGAGGTCGTATTTGGTATGATTGTACAAAATATACGTGGAACAAATCTTAATTGCAAATATGGCACAATAATATCTCAAAAAATTAACTGCAAAGAGATTGAAATAAAAAATTTAAGCTGTTATAAATTAAAAGCAAAACTATTAATAATAGGTAAAAATTGTTTCTATAATATTAAAACAAATAGAGTTGATATGTTTCACAGCCTTAAATATATTTAATAAAGGAATAATTATGATAATAATAAATAACCTTGATTTAATAATAAGGTAAACTTAGACATTTAATCATAAATTATCCATAATCTAGCATCAAACACCATATTTGTATGTAAATAATGAAATTTACTTTACTTTTTATAACCATGTATGCTATACTCTTTATATCTTAAAGATAAAGGGAGTTAATATGTCTAAATTAATGTCAGTAGATAGTGGAAATCTTGGCGAATACGAGGTGTTAGCCGAATTAACTAGAAGAAATTATGTTGCAGTTCTTACTGGTAGAAATACTAAAGACTTTGATATTATTGCGTGCAACAAAAAAGGTACTAAGTTTGCAGTTATACAAGTTAAGTCTATTCAATCTCATGATTTAACAAAATTTAGATTAACTGAAAAGCATGAGCAATATAGTGATGATCAACAACATTTCTATTACGTATTTGTTTCACTTGCTAATGATAAAATTAATAAATCAAGATTTTATGTTGTTCCAGCTAAAGATGTCGCAGAGTTTGCTAGAGAGGCATATCAAAAATACATAAATACCAAAGGTCCAAGAGTGGCTCAAAGAAAAGAAAGCTCTATGCGTTGGTTTGAGGTAGACGAAAATAAATACAAAGAATCTGATTTCTCTATACTAGACTTAGAAGATTAAACAATATAGTACTTTATTTTAATAATTAGTTAATCTTAGACATTTAATCATTAAACTAACATAGCACAAAATTTATAGTGCTATGTTTTTTATTGCAGAATAACACCAGAAGACACCAGAGATACCTAGATTAAACGAAAATAACTTTTATAATAAAATATATATAAAACCAAATAAAGTGTCCCAAAATTAAACCTATGAACTCAAAGCAAAATTTTAATTATCTTCTGCCCCATAGTGTCCTTTTCTAAAAATACGATTTATAATAAACCTATCGTTTCAGTCAAACAAAAATTGATAAACACAAAGGAGCAATTATGAAAGATAACAATCAAAATTTTAATGATTCAACAAGTTTTAATAAAGAGTTAACAAATATATTAACTGACTTATTAATAGATAAAATAAAATATATGATTAGGTGCAGTGTTGAAGAGCATGATATTAAGCCAATCAAAAAATTATTATGCTTACTAGACGAACATAAACAATATGAAACATAAGATAACACCAGAGTTAACCCAACATATCTAGAATTAACGAAAACAATCTTTTTAATAATTTATATTAACCAACTAAAAAAGTGTCCCAGAATTTAAATTTTGGAACACTTATTTTTTTAACCCCAATTACCATGTATTTTATAATGACCACTTCTTTCATGATTTTTAAGTTTTAATTGATTTGCAACATCGTCATAGAGGTCAGTCATGTAATTGTGTTTTGCTAAAGAATAATTTTGTCCTCTAGGCTCTGTTTCTAATTTTTTAATTTTATTTATAAGTTCTTCATTGAGTTTAATGTTTGTTGCAGATGTTAAGCCCTCTTTCTTCTTTTCTAGAATTTGTATATCTTTCTTTACATGCTCACATTGTTTGTTAAGTGTAGCAAGTTTAGTTGAAAGCTCATTTATTGCATTAGGATTAAAATCTTTCTCAAAAAATTCATTCGCATTAAAGTAGTCAATATTATGATACAAAAAATCAATAATTCCAAACGCATATGAAAACCACATAGGCTCAGAGTCTTTGCTAAACCATGTGTAAATTGTTTGAGTGCTAATGTCTAAATGTTTAGCAAGGTCTTTTATTTTAAACTTATTCGCCTTTAAAATATCTCTTAACCTAGTTATATAATATGTGCTATTTGATTTTTGCCTTGATTTATCTTTGTTTTCTTCCATAAATACCTCTTTACTGCAACTAGTATAATATTTATATAGACAAAAGTCAATATAAATGCCACAAAATATAGACAAAATTATAAAAATAAAAATGAAAAAAATAATTTCAAATAATATTATATAAAAAAATTGGGAGGAGTCTGCCCTTAAGGTGGAGTTTTAACCAATTTAAAAGGAGGACTAGCGTTATGAATGATTTTAAAATCAAAGTTTCCACAACGACAATTTTATAATGGCATCTTGTTTTTGAAAGATGCCTACAGCAACTTTTTAAATAGAGAAAATTAAATATTAAATTTAAAGAATTGTTGGAGGAAACAAAAATGAAGAAAGTTATATCATGCATTGAAATTTATTTTACGAATCAAAACAAACAATATATAATTGCCCAAAACGAGGTGTTAGTATGGAGCAATTAGTAAATGAGCAACCAACTAAAGAAAGATTGGTTAGAAGAAGAACTATAAAAGAATGTGCATTGTACATTAAAAGTCTTGATAATGACACAAGTGTTACAGAGAATAGTATTCGTGATTTATGCAAAATGGACTTAGTTGAATATTACAAAATAGGAAATAAAGTTCTTGTTGATTTAGACGATGTCATTGCCTATATTAATAGACCTCATGTAAATAAAAAACAAGTGAGGTGCGAAGTATGTTTGTAAAGAAAAATTATAGTAAAGTAACTGGTGAATTAATTTCATGTCGTATTGTCTGTTATGGTAAAAACCCTATTACTAATGAAACAAAGCCATACCCATGCACTTGGAAAATTCCTAAAGGTTTAACTGGTAAAAAAGAAATAGACAGAGCTATAGAAAAAGCTAAACTTGAATGGGCAGAAGAAGTTGAAAAAATGTCGAAAGGACATTACACAAAAGAGGAAAAAAAATATATATTGCTTAGTGATTATTCCAAAGAATGGGTAGAAAGTATTTTATCACGCAGAACAGAGGGATACACATATTATGTTACTCAAAAATATAATATCAATATTATTAATGAATTTTTTGGTCCTAATGCCATTATAAGTAGAATTGACACAATAGACTGCAAGAAATTTTATGAATTTTTAAATACGCGAAAATATACAAAAGAAGTTGTGAAAGTCAAAAAATCAATTCAAGAGTTAATAGATGAAAAGAACATGACATTATATCAAATGGCAGATGAAATGAATCTTTGCAGACAGTCTGTTCATAAAGCTACCTACATTGATGAAACAATTAATATTAAGACAGCAAGAAAAATTGCTAAATATTTTCATGTCCCAGTTGATAAATATTTTAGATATGATATAGAAGAACATAGATATGCAAAAAGCGTTAATATGAGCATAAAAACTACTTTAGTAATGCTATTTAACGAGGCTATTGCAGATGATATTGTGCAAGTTAATTATGCAGAAAGAGCTTACAAAAATCAATTTGATAACGAGACAAAAGAGGTAGATACTTATAATCTTGAAGAAACAAGAATATTTGTCAAAAATGCTTTAATAGAGCCAGACCTAAGAAAACGAGCCGCGTTTATTATATTGATGATGACTGGTTGTCGTAAAGCAGAATTGTGTGGACTTGAGTGGAAAGATATAGACCTAGATAATGCAGATATATATTTTAAACGAAATATTATTTATGCAGGAAAAGAATTTGGTATTATTGAAAAGACCACAAAAACTAAATCCTCATTAAGAGAAAATCATATGGCAGAGTTGTTAAAAAATGTGCTAACTGATTATAAACAATCTTGGTTAGAGACTAAACATCAATATGGGGATCATGGGCAGTGGTCTCAAACAGATAAATTATTTAATCAAAAAGTAGGAAAAGCAATTAATCCTTCTACTATAAACAATTGGGTTAGAGATTTTGAGGAAAGAATAGGTTTGAAAGACATTACTCCTAAGCAATTTAGGCACACCCATGTGTCAATGGCTGTTAATGAAGCGATGATACCATTAAAAGTTGTTTCTAATCGCGTGGGACACAAGGATATTAAAATTACAGATTCACACTATTTACACACCAATAGAGAGCAAGATTATGTCGCTGCAGAAAAGTTTAATGCTTTGTTTGAAGATATGGTTTAAAGTTAAATAATATTAGAAATCTTGACAAATGAGAGTGAAATATATCTTATATGCCTTTTTAGTGCAATCTTTATGATTAAGAGGAAATGAAATTATGTTAAGAAAATATTATATGATTCATACTGGCTTTTGACCGTAATTCAAGGGTTAAATTAAAGTTTATTAAAGTTCGATTTACAAGGTCGTGCATGCCTTTTTTATGCACAAAATTGAGAATAAATTAAAGAGAGGTAAAAATTATGTTAATTAATTTAAAAAATTATATAGATGAAATAATAACTGAAGATAATGTTGTTGCCAAAATTACAAGAGTAGAAATTTTGAATAAAGATGATGGCTTATTTAGAGTTCATTTTAAACTTTTGAATGGTGAACACAAATTTGCTGTAGTATATGACGATATGCGTTGTGATGAAAATAAACTATATGGCTTTAAATTTAAGCCTTTATTGAGAGGAATAGGTGCAACACAAAATATCACACAATCAAGTATAGAGCTTGAGGAACTATTACTAAATAAAAAGGTAATATTAAACCTATCAGTTTACGAAAAAACTACTGAAAGAGGAACTACTTATAAAAGACAAAAAGTTAATTATCATTACTATCAAGCTAATATTCTAGAAAACTTTGTAGAAGAGCCTGAGCCAAGAGATATACCCGATTTAAACGAAATAGATACTGATATGCCTTTTTAGAAATTGAGCAAGCAAAGGTCATTATTAATATAGTGGCCTTTCAAAGCTTAATAAACTATTTTTTAATAAAAAAGAAACCACAATGTGATTTCTAGTTTATGGAGCTAATGACGGGGCTCGAACCCGTGAACCTCTGCCTTACCAAGGCAGTGCTCTGCCAACTGAGCTACATTAGCATAAAGGAGTTAACCCATGATATCAAAAATTACAACTTTATTACATTTTTATTACACTTTTGATTTTTGAGAGTATAATTTGAACTCAAATTTTGATTTTATATATTATTATATAATATATATAGCCAATGTGGCACAGAGGTAAAGTAAATTATTACCAAGGTGGTGCTCTACCGCTGAGCCACATCAGCATAAAGTAAATTTTTAATAATTTTTTATTGAATATATTTTATGTTTTAAGTTGATTAAATTACTAAAGTTTTTTATAAACAATTTCAATATCTTAAGAAAATAAAATATCATTTTTTAAAGTATTATTTAATCTTGTTTGCCGTCTTTTTTAAGAGGGAACGGCGAACCTCAACTTGTTTTAATTTAGATTGTTTTTATAATTTAAATAGTGATTTTAAATAATTGTTTTTAAAACATCTTGTTGAAAAGTTTTTATTCTATAATATATTATATAAAATATTCTAGCAAATTATTTTGAAAAAATTTAACATTTATATTATTAAGATTTTTCCTTTTCGTTGTTTAAGTAGTCTTCAAGGTCATCCGCATAGTTTTTGAAAAGTCGAACCATGCTGTTTCTGTATTTTCTTTGATCATAATTTGATGGATCAGAATTGTAGATTTTTTCAATTTTATAATCGGTGTAAATACTTTTGATAGGTTCTCCATTGTCAGTTTGTCCATGTAAAACAATAAGTTTGCCAGCGTGTATTGTATATTTTAATTTCTGTATATTTTCATTTTTCATTATTCTCATTTCAGTTAAGATATCTTCTATATTTGCTGAAGATAACAAATTTATATATTTCATGTCCACCTCTTTTTAGATTATAGCAAACTGTGAATTTTTTGTCAATATATTTTTGTTTATGAAATTTCTTTTCATATAAAAATTTGATACTCTAGTTTAAGTTTTATATTTATTATGAAATTTTTTGTTGTATTTGTAAGATTGACATTTAGTAAGATTTTGTGTTTGTCGTCATAATGGAATCAATTTTATTATATTAAAAACCTTTAAGAACATTGAATAGGAAGTTATTTAAAATTTAAGATGATAAGGTAAATGAAGATTGATAAAAATAAAGAAGAAAAAAGTGGTTGAATTATGGTAAAATCTAGTAATATTTTATCTAAAGGAAAATTTTAAAAGAATTGATTCTAATAAAAAATTAATAAAAATTTTTAAATATATATTGAAAATTTTTGATATATGTGATAATATAAAATTGTAAAGAGGGGAAATTTACATGGCAAAAAATACTACTTATGACAAAAGTCTTATAAAAGTTCGAGAAAGAATTTATAAGGAAATTGCAAAATCTCCAAAGGAACTGGCATCATTGAAGTCTCTTATGATGGCTGAGAAGATTGTCGACTCAGAAAATAAGTTTGACAGAGCATTTGATATGCTTAAAAGTAGCAACCGCATCAATATGAAGGGCGGTTATGTCATGGCATGGCCTACAGATATAAAGAAAGGTGTCTACTATGCAAGAGGCACAAATAGATATGTTGTTTTAGAGGGCGAAAATAGGCAATATGCAATTTCGCTTGAAGATAGTGAAGGATTTTTATCAAATGAAGAGGTGAATGTTGCTTTCTATGAAGATGAGGATTCTATAAAACCATTTATTGTTTCAAAGCAAGAAAGTTCTGAAACAAGTTTTTTGAAAGATTTGCCAAAGACTGACAATAAGACTATTTATGGCAGAGTAATCAAGGTAAGTCATGATAAACTTTTGTTTATTTCAAAAGATAAAAGATTTGCAAAAGGAATTGAAATTTTAAATCCTAAAAATACTTTAAGTCAATTTCAAGATAAAATTTGCGTTTTACAACTTGCGTGTGATGAAAGAGACAGTCAGCCTTGTGGTTATATAACCGAAATAAAAGGTGACGCAGGCAATCCTATTCATGAATATGAGGCAATCGCAGAATCTCATGGTTCTATTATGTCATGGAGTGATGAAAAAGTCTTAAAAGAAATCAAAAATCTTCCAAATGAAGTAGATTTGACAGGCAAGATGCTTGTTGATGAAAATGGAAACGTGCTTCAGCATGGCAAAGAAAAGATTGTTGACCTTAGAGACTTATCTTTTACAACAGTTGATCCAGCAAATTGCAGAGATATGGATGATGCAATCTATTCTACTTTTGATAAAGATGGTCATCTTGTAATTTATACTGCTGTAGCAAATGTAACAAAGTATGTTGACCTTAATAGTGAAATCGGCAAACGATATATCAGAGGTGGTTTTACAACTTATGCTCCAAATCGTGCGTATAACATTCTGCCTCCAGAACTTTCAACAGGATTATGTTCGCTTAATCCAAAGGTGGATCGTTTGGCACTTGTGTTTAAGTCTGTCATTGATGAAGAGACTGGGCTGCCTGTTTCATCTACCATTTTTGATGCGGTGATAAACAGCAAGGAAAAATATAGTTATCAGCAGGCACAAGAAATCCGAGACAACAGCAATCTTACTATGCAAGAATTAAAAGAGAGATGCAAAGATAGACCTCTCACTCTTGAAGAACAGGTTGTTTTAAATGAAGAGGCATCTAAAGTTTTATGGAAGGGATTTAATAAACGAAATTTCATAAACTTTGAAACTAAGAATGAATATGATGTTGTTTTCAATGAGGACTTAAGTGAAATAAAAGATATTCAGCCACAAGAAAATTGTGCATATCACAAGGTGATTGAAGCATTTATGTTGACAGCAAATGAAGTCAGTGCAAGATTTGCAAAGGCACATAATCTGCCAAATATCTTTAGAGTCCATGAAAAACCAAATGAAGATAAGATTGCTCAGGCTTATGAATTTTTTGAAATTTTGGGAGTGCCTTTCGATGGTGATATTTCTCCAAATGGAATCAAAAAACTTGTGGAATCTGTCAAAGGAACAAGCAAGGAAAAGTCTGTAAACAACTTTTTAGTCAGACTGCAAAGCAGGGCAAAATATTCAAATTCAACCATTCCAAATAGTGCAGAATATATAAAACTTGAATCTCATAATCATAAAAGAAGCAAAGCGATTGCAGGCAAAAAGAAAAATCAAATTTCAAATGAGAACTTTAACGAAGATGATATGATAAGTCACTTTGGTCTTCAAAGTAAGGCATACAGTCACACAACATCTCCTATTCGCAGAATCAGTGATTTTGTGACTCACAAAAATATTTTGGCATATTTAAATAACGAAAAGTTTATGAATGAACGCTTAGTTTCTGAAATTGCAGGCTGGGCAAATCAAAGACAAAATATTGTCAAGAAAGCAGAGCGTGAATTTGACGAGGTGAGTTCTGCAATTTACTGCGAAGGGCATATCGGCGAAGTTATGAATGGCTATGTAAGTGGATTCAAGAAACTTGTTGTATATGATGAGTTAGACCGCAGAATTGAAAGTTTCTGTGTGATTGTTGAGAATGAAGAAAAGGGTGTGAGGGCACTTATTCCTGCAACTGAGTTGTTGCCAGACGGAGTGAAGAATATCGGCCTTTCAAAATTTAGAAGTGCGATTGTAAGCAAAAATTCACAAACTCCGCTTATCAGACTTTGTCAAGATGTCACATTCAAACTTCAGTCGGCAGACAGAGTGACACGCATAATCACCGCGACAATAGACCTTGAAAAGAAGATTGAATCGCAAGAAGAGTTTGGCAAAGAATAAAATAAGATTTTTATAATTTAACAAATTTTACATAAATTTCAAGAAAAACAGTCAAAAATGGCTGTTTTTTTGTGTTTTTTAAAGAAAATTTAAATTTTATGTGTATTACTAAATAAAAATGAATATTTTTTGAAAATTTTATGTATACCAGTTTCCAGTATTTTTAAAGTTGTCAATTATAATATAATAGGGATGAAAAAAGAAATTCAATTATAAATTTATCAAAATTCTAAGGAGAGACAAATGATAAGTGAAGAAAGAAAATTGTTGAGGAAAAGAATAGGTGAAAATTTGAAAAAGGTGAGAATAGAGCATGAATATTCTATAAAAAAACTTGCAATTTTATTGAAAGTGGACAGAAGAACAATATTAAGTTGGGAGAGTGGAAAAAGTATGTCAAAGTTTTTATTCTTGATAGAAATGTCAGAATTATATAAAGTCAAAGTTGATTATATTTTAGGAATGGATGATTTTAGAAAAAATAATTTATAATTTTGTATATAAAAGTGAATAACATATTTTGAAATATGTATTCTTAAGTTTTATAATAAGTCTTTATTTAAATTATGAGATGTGGGATTTTCAGATGTTGATTTATATAAAAATTCAACAAATACTTTTTGAGTGCTTTTTAAGAGTTTAAAAGATAATTATATGCTATTTTGTTTGACAAAACTTTCGTTTAAAAGTAATATATAAATTGATTATACTGCGAGGGAAATGTGAGTAAATTATATTTTAAATATGGCACAATGGGAAGTTCTAAAACCGCTCAGGCTCTTATGTGCAAATTTAATTATGAGCAAAAGGGTTTTATTGTTTTTCTGTTTAAACCACTTGCTGACAATCGTTGTATTGTCGACGGGATTGCTCAGGTGAGCAGTCGAATAGGGCTTAAGAGCGAGTGTATTGAATTTTCTAAAGATGACGATTTTGAAAAACTTTGCAAATATTATGACATAATAAATCCGCTTTCAGTCATTATAATAGATGAAGCACAATTTCTGACAACAAATCAGGTCAATGCGTTGAAAGAGATTTCCATGCAAGTCCCAGTGCTTTGTTATGGGCTTCTTACAAATTTTAAGACAGAACTTTTTGAGGGAAGCAAGAGGCTGGTTGAAATATCTGACTCAATGACAGAAATTAAAACCATATGTAAGTGTGGGAGAAAGGCAATCGTCAATGCAAGAATTATTGATGGAAAAGTTGTTTCAGACGGCGAAGAAGTTTTAATCGGCGGAGATGAGAGTTATGAAGGGATGTGTTATCGCTGTTATAACAAAAGAAAATTACAAAAATAAATCACAATGTATATAAAACAAAAAATAGAACAAAAATTACACACTTTAGTACAATGAATTTTGGAGAGGAGAGTCTTCAAAAAAGAATTGATTATATCTTATAAAATAAAAGATTCAATAAAAATAAAATGTCAAATATAAAATAAGGAGAATTTATGAAAAACAAAATGCTTGATAAATCATATTTAGAGACACTGGACAAATATTTCCGTGCCTGCAATTATCTTTCAGTTGCACAATTATATCTTCTAGATAATCCACTTTTGAAGGAGCCTCTTAAAAAAGAGCATGTCAAAAGAAAGATTGTTGGACACTGGGGCACAGTTCCTGGACAAAACTTTGTTTATGCTCATCTTGATAGAGTTATCACTAAATATGACCTTAATATGTTGCTTATTTCTGGGCCTGGGCATGGCGGAAACTTTTTCACTTCAAACTCTTATTTAGAGGGAGTTTATAGTGAGGTTTATCCAAATTGCGGGCAAAACAAAGAGGGAATGACAAGATTTTGTAAGCAATTTTCATTCCCATGTGGAGTATCATCTCATGTCGCTCCTGAAACCCCTGGTTCTATTCATGAAGGCGGAGAACTGGGATATTCATTATTCCATGGCTTTGGGTCTGTCTTTGACAATAAAGATTTGATAACAGCGGTCATCGTTGGTGATGGTGAGGCAGAGACAGGCTCACTTGCTTCATCATGGCAATCAAATAAATTTTTAAATCCAAAGTCTGATGGTGCAGTTTTGCCTATCCTTCATTTAAATGGTTATAAAATTTCAAACCCAACAGTTCTTTCAAGAATTTCTAAGAAAGAACTTACATCTTTCCTGTCTGGATGTGGCTGGAAACCATATTTTGTTGAGGGCTCAAAGCCTGATGAAATGCATCTGAAGATGGCAAAAGCGATGGACAAATGTATTGAATCAATCAAGGCTATTCAAAAGAAATTTAGAGAGAATGGTGGCGGTGAGCGTCCTATGTGGCCTATGATTGTGTTGAGAACGCCAAAGGGCTGGACTGGACCAAAAGAGGTAGACGGAAAAATTGTTGAAGGCTCTTTCAATGCTCATCAAGTGCCTATTGCTATGACAAAGCCAGAGCATCTTGAAATGCTTGAGAGTTGGCTTAAAAGTTATCACCCAGAAGAACTTTTTGATGACAACTATAAACTCAAAGAGGAAATTGCAAATATTCTGCCAAAAGGCGAAAAGAGAATTTCAGCATGTCCACACACAAACTGCGGTGCAAGCGAGTTGAAATTGCCAAAACTTATGGACTATGCAGTTGAGATAGGTGGTCATGGCAAAGTGAAAAAGCAAGATATGATGGAACTGGGCAAATACATCGGAGAAATTTTCAATCTTAATAGAGATTCTAAAAATTATCGTATTTTCAGCCCAGATGAGGCGATGTCCAACAGACTTAATCATGTGTTTGAGGCGGAAAATCGTGACTTTAATGGTAAGATAAAAGATAATGATGAATTTCTGGCAAATGACGGTCGTGTTATGGACAGTTATCTCAGTGAAAACGCTTGTGAGGGCTGGCTTGAAGGTTATCTTTTGACGGGCAGGCATGGTATGTTTGCAAGTTATGAGGCTTTTATTCGTGTTGTTGACAGCATGGTTTCTCAGCACGCAAAGTGGCTTAAGGTGACAAGGGAGATTGAATGGCGTAAACCTATCTCTTCGCTAAACCTTATTCTTACCTCAAATGTTTGGCAACAAGACCATAATGGCTATACACATCAAGAGCCAGGTTTTATGGATCATGTGGCAAGCAAAAAATCTGAAGTTGCAAGGATTTACCTTCCACCAGATGCGAACACTTTGATTTGCGCTTATGATCACTGTCAGGCAACATTAAATCACATAAATGTCATTGTTGCTTCAAAACATCCTAGGTGGCAGTGGCTTAGCATGGAAGAGGCAATCAGTCATTGCGAAAAGGGCGTGGATGAATGGAAATGGGCTAGCACCTGTGGAAACAGCAAGCCGGATATAGTTCTTGCCTGCGCAGGTGGGACACCAACTCTTGAGGCTCTTGCGACTATTACCCTTGTCAAGAAATATCTTCCAAAAGTCAAGGTCAAATTTGTCAATATAGTTGACCTTATGAAACTTGAGAAAGGTCATCCACATGGTCTTAGCGATAAAGAATATGATAAGTTGTTTACAACTGATAAACCTATAATCTTCAATTTCCATGGTTATCCAAAACTTATTCATCAACTTACTCATGCAAGAGAAAATAAAGATTTGACTGTGCATGGATATCAAGAAGAGGGGACTATCACAACAGCATTTGATATGCGAGTTCAAAATGAAATTGATAGATTCCATTTGCTTCTTGAAATAATTGAAAAGTTAAATATAGATGATAAAAAACTTGTCAATGAAATCAAGGCAAAACTTATTGAGCATAAAAAATATATTGCTGAATTTGGCGTAGATATGCCTGAAATTGAAAACTGGGAATGGGAATAAAAAAATTGATTAAATAAAATAGAATAGATAAAAAAACCTACTATTGTTTTGTAGGTTTTTTTGTTGAATAAATAAAAATTTTTAATAAATCAATTTAGAAAAAATAATGAAATAACATTGAATCTGAATGAAAATGAATTTATATGAAATTGAATTTGAGTAAAATAATTTATATGAAAATAAAATTTTTAGAAAGATAAATGTTGAAAATTTAAGCAATGTTTTTACAAGTTTTCATAAATTGATTCGCTGACTTTGACACCGTCTTGTGCACTTGTGATAATTCCTCCTGCATAACCAGCGCCTTCTCCGACAGGATAAATTCCTTTGATATTGCTTTGATAAGATGAGTCTCGCACGATTGTAATAGGACAACTGCTTCTTGATTCTATGGCTATAAGCATTGCCTGGTCAGAGGCAAAACCATTTAGTTTTTTATCGAGAAGGGGAAGTGCCTGTTTTAAACTTTCTGTAACAAAATTTGGTAGGCATTTTGAAATATCACAGATTTTTATTTGAGGCTGATATGTTGAGATGCAACTTTTAATATCGCAATTTTGTTTGTTTAAAAATCTTCCAACCGATTGTGCTGGAGCGGTGAAATTTTCACCACCCAGTTTAAATGCAAGTTTTTCATACTTTGCTTGAAAGTCAATTCCTGCAAGAGGGTGGGAAGAGCCGAAGTCATCAGGAGTTACATTTACAAGGAGTGCCGAGTTTGCAAACTTTCCATCACGGGCAAAAAGACTCATTCCATTTGTCACAATTTCGCCATCGTCTGAAGAGGATGCGACGACTTGACCGCCTGGACACATACAAAAGGTAAAAACGTTTCTGTTGTTTGGAAGGTGGACTACAAGTTTATAATCGGCATTTGGCAGGCGAGAGTCATAGCCTTTTCCATACTGAGAAATATTGATAAGTTTTTGAGGGTGTTCAATTCTCACGCCCATAGCAAAAGGTTTTTGTTTTATATCTATATTTTTTTCATATAGCATTTTAAAACTGTCTCTTGCACTATGCCCCAGGCATAACAAAAGGTGATTTGTTTCAAGTGTAAACTCTTCATCAGTTTTGAGATTTTTTACATTAATATTAGTTAATTTATCATTTTTGACAAAAATTTCGGTCATTTTGCAAGAAAAAAGCACTTTTCCGCCTAATTTAATGATTTCTTCTCTGATATTTCGGACGATTGCTTGAAGGTTATCACTGCCTATGTGAGGCTTTGATAAATACAAGATTTCTTTTGGAGCACCCATATTGTAAAGTTCGTTTATCACCTTTCTTGTATAAGAATTATTTGTGTTGCTGTTAAGTTTCCCGTCACTGAAAGTCCCAGCACCACCTTCTCCAAACTGGACATTGCTATATTTGTTAAGTTTTCCGTCCTTCCAAAACATTTCTACATCTTTTATTCTTTCTTCAACTGGCTTTCCTTGTTCAAGTATGATAGGCTTAAGCCCCATTCTTGCAAGGGCAAGCCCGGAGAACATTCCGCTAGGGCCAAAGCCAACAACAATAGGTGATTTATCAATCGTTTTTTGGTTGTAAATAAGACCGTTTCGATTTAATTCAAACTCAAAATTTTTAAATTTTTCAGAATTTATACTGTCGAGTTCCAGTCCTATGCTTGCAATATATTTTATATTATTTTTTCGTCGTGCATCCAAAGAAAGTTTGATAATTTCAAAATCTTTTATGTTTTTTGATGAAATTTTTAATTTTTTTGCACATTTTTCGATAATTTCCTGATTATTAAAGCCTATTGCGAGACTTATTTCGTCTAGTTTTATCATATTGATTCTCCTACGATATAGCCACTTGTCCATGCCCATTGAAGATTATAACCTCCGCATTTGCCGTCCACATCGCATACTTCACCACAAAAATATAATCCCTTACGGACTATGCTTTCCAAATTTTCTGTTAGAGAGTCTATCAACACTCCGCCAGAGTAAACTTGATGATTAGGGTAGTGTGATTTGACTTCAAAAGAAAGATGTTTGATAGTGTGGGCTAACAAAATTATTTCACTGTCAGTCAGTTGCGCGGTTTTTCGATTTTCATTTAGTTTGCAATTATTTAATATTAGATAGCCTATGTTTGGCAAAAAGATTCCATCAAACATTTTGTTTATATCTAAATTTAATTTTTTTCTCAACTTTAATAAATCAAATATTTGTTCTTCTGTATGATTTGGTAAAAGGTCAATTTCAATCTTGCCATTATAATTATTATTTCTTGCAAAATAAGATGAAATATTAAATGCGACAATTCCGCTTATTCCATTGTCTTTGAAAAGAATTTCTCCTATTTCTGAAATTTTTTTATCTTTCAAAAATAAGGTTACTTTAGCAGGCGAGATTCTTATATTTTCAACAATTTTGGTGGATTGTGTTTTAAGTGCGACCAAACTAGGAACAAAAGGTTTTGATTTGATTTTGAATTTGTCAAGTACTTTTTGCGCTGTGTTTCCACCAGTTGCAATTACAAGTTTTCTGCAAGAAAAAGCACCAACGTTTGTTATGACTTCATAAATCCCATTTTTAAATTCAATATCTTCAAATTCTGTTTCAAGTGATATGGAGATGTTTTTAAATTTTGCAAGTTGGTTGTTTAAAACATCAATTACAGATTTGGCACTGTTTGAGATAGGATAAACTCTCTTCTCCTCATCTGCAAAACAAACAAGTCCCATTTCATTAAAGAAATTCAAAGTATCTTCATGGGAGTGTCTATTCAAGAAATTGTCAATATTTTGATTATAAAAATCAGAAGATGGAAAGAGATTCAAGTTTGTCATATTACATCTTCCATTTCCTGTAGCCATAAGTTTTTTACCTGCGATTTTTGCTCGGTCTATTAATAATATTTCTTTACCTTTAAGTGCGGTTTTTAAAGCGCACATACATCCTGATGCACCCGCACCTATAATAATAACATCAAAATTTTTCATAGAAGTATTATAACATATCAAATCAAAACAAAAAAGAAAAATTTTAAATATTCAAAAAAAGTTTGTAAATAGTTGTTGTTTTTGTTATAATTCTTACAATTTAATTGAGAAAAATATTTATTTTGTCAGACTTGTTTTGATTACATTTTAAATTATCACAAAATTAAAGAATATTATTTTAAATTATAGTTGGTTAATTTTAAATTTAAAGGATGAAAAGAAATGAATTTGATTTTGACGAGTTGTCTAAATTGTTATACTAAAAATGAAAATGGAGAAAGAATTACTCATAAAATAGGAAATGAAAATGGCATTCTAGATTTAATAAAAAAATTGACTCCAAAACCAGATAATTTTGTCTATGTGGCAAGCACTCAAGATGATTTTATTTCCACTGATGTTTATGCTTTGCCAGTTATTGATTCATTTAAAATGACGTTCCCTTTCAAAAATTATACAATTTTAGATGGGAGAACTATTGATAGAGCAAGAGAGATAATTGAAAATGCTGACTTAATTTATTTGGCGGGTGGACATGTTCCAACTCAAAATGCTTTCTTTAAAAACATTAATTTAAAATCATTACTCAAAAATGTTGATGTATTAATTTTGGGTGAAAGTGCGGGCAGTATGAATGCGGCAGATATTGTTTATGCTCAACCAGAACTTGAAGGGGAGACCGTTGATACTGAATATAATAGATACATAAACGGACTCGGACTTACAAAAATAAGCATTCTTCCTCACTTTGAAGAACGGATTGATTATGTTTTGGACGGATTAAATATCTTGAGAGATATTTCATTGCCTGATTGTAAATTAAGACCTTTTATTGCTTGTGGGGATGGATCATATATTTATGATAATGGAGAAAAGCAATTTGTTTATGGCAGAGCATATTTATTTGCAAAAGGAAAATATAAAAAAATCTCAAAAGATAATTCTATAAAAAACATTACAAAACTTGTTGACAAATTGTATTTAAAAGAAGATAATATAATCATGGAGTAAAATTTTGGAAAATCAAATTGAAAGATTGTTAGTAAAACATACTTTATAAAAAAGTTCTATAAATAATCTATAAAAAACATTTCAAAAGCGATTGAATATTGCAGACAATTTTTTGATTTTTAAATTTTTCTTTTCTAAGTGTTTGTTAAAAATTTAAACGATTGACGTCAGTTTGGTATTCTAATGTTTTAAGCAATCGCAAACTTTAAAACAAGGAAGAAAAGTGTTGCAAAAGAATCAGACAAAACTTCATAAAAATTCTTTTTTACAACTTAGGTATTCGTTGTTTTTATGTTCCCATAGTAAAGTGGATATTACAAACCCCTCCTAAGGGTTAGTCACAGGTTCGAGTCCTGTTGGGAACACCAAAATAAAAACGGTCATGGTTATCATGTCCGTTTTTTTAAGTGTAAAAGGATAATGAACCAAACGAGCGTTTTCTTTAGATACGCAAGAACAACGCGAAGAATTTGAGCGTTTTCTTTAGATACGCAAGAACAACGCGAAGAATTTGAGCGTTTTCTTATATCAATATCGTTTAAAATTTAATAATTTTGTCAAGTTTGTCACTAAGGAAACATGCATCAATAAGCTTCATGATTTCGATGGATTGTTGTTTTGTGACTAAAGGGGTTGAAGTCCCGTTTATGCATTCGCAAATATTTTTATAAAAGGCCATTTCATCGCCACAAACGTTGTCAGGAAGGGGAGAATGCTTTATTGAACGGTCAGACAATTTTGTCATTGTTTTTGAGAATCCGTTTCCCAAGATATTGCTACTATTATCAAAATCTGTATTCAACCTTGTTGCAATGTATCCAGCAAGGTCCCAATTTTTAATAATAGTTGTTGAATTCTCATCATACGCAATCCAACGAGGTGTATCGATGAATGTGTTTGTATCAATATTTATATTAAATATTTTGCCAGTGGAAGAAGTTAATATAATTTTTACTCCATCGTCAACATCAAATGCTTGTGTATGAGAGAATTTGCAATATAGAGATTTTATGTTTTCGTTGGTTTCTTCTATTATGCAATTTATTTGGTCGAGTAGATGCGCTCCCCAGTCATAAAGCATCCCGCCGCCGAACTTTCTTTCTCGTCGCCAGCCATCAGGTATACCTCGGCCTCCTACGACAAAGGAATCTAATTGTCGAATATTAAATTCAGTATTTAAGAGAATACTTTTAATTATTAAAAAATCATTATCAAATCTGCGATTCTGGTGTATAAATAGAAACTTGTTATATTTTTCTGAAGCCATATACATTTTTTTTAATTCTTTAAGATTTAAGGCGACTGGTTTTTCGCAAAAAACATGTTTACCTTTTTTCATTGCCTCAATAGAATATTCCATATGCAGATGGTTTGGCAAAGCAATTAAAACAATTTCTAATTTAGGATCAGCCAGCATTTCTGCATAACTTGAATATGTATTTATGCCGTTTTCTTTAGCCAGATCATTTTTCCAATTGCGAATATCATAAATTCCAAGTAAGTTAAAATCTTTAAATTTTTTTATTTCTTTTGCATGCTTTTGTCCCATAAAACCATAGCCGATTATTCCAATATTTACCATAATTTTTCTCCTATAAAAATGATAATATGTTTTGTTTAAAAAGTCAAATTCTTGTAATGCAACATTGACATTATAATAAATAGGAAAGAAAAGTGTACGTGATAAAGGAGGCTTTTTGGATATAGAATCAATAAAATCCTTTATTGAAAAATCTGAAAGAACTTTTAATGTATGGTTAAGGTGTGATGATATCGGATTTTATACTGAAAATTTTGTAAAACTAGACCAAATGGTAAGTCAGTTTAAAGTACCATCTGTTTACGCTGTAATTCCTATTCAATTAGAGGAACAAACGGCGGATACGATAAGAGCAAATGCAAGTGTAATAGTTTCGCAACATGGATTTAACCATGAAAATAATAGCAAAAATTTGCCTTGCGAACTTATAAATGATAAATGTTTATATGAGAATGTGCTTGTAAATAAAACCAAGTTAGAAAAAGAATTTTCAAGTCAATTTATGAGCATGTTGACACCGCCTTTTAACAGCATCGATGTCATGATGTCAGATTTATTAAAAAAACATTTCGTAGTTATATCAACTTTTTTAGATAATAGGACAACATTTGAGAGGTCTGTTAGCCCGAATGTAGAATTAATTAATTGGAAACTTGAAGAAGAGTTTACAAGTGAAGAATTTGTAAATTTACAAATATACAAACGAATTACAGAAGGTAGAGATATTGGAATATGCGTACATTGTGAGAAATTGGGAGAATTAGGTTTTAAATATCTAAATAATTTGCTTTCAAACTAAAGTCATGTAAGAATATACGTTTTTCGCTGTCCTGGTTAAAAAATAAAATAGACAATGGAGAGAAAAATGAAACTTAAAAAAAATATAATTATTTTTGGTACAAGCAGAAGCGGAAAAACAACATTGGCAATAAAGTTATCAAAAAAGATAGGTTATAGCGTGATTATGACAGACCCACTTGTTACAGCATTTGAACAGTCATTTCCGCAATTAAACATAAACCATTCTAATCATGATGGTCAATCAGTCAAAAATATTCAGGACTTTCTAATGAGCTATCTCAAGTCAAGTAGTGGAAGCTCAAAGTTGAGAAGGGGGCTAAACTATATATATGAAGGCGCGTATTTTGATTTAGATGCTTTGCAATCAGAAAAAATACTTGAAAGGTATATTATAATTTATCTTTGTTGTCCGCTTGAAAGTAGTGATGATTATTATAAAATGCTTAAAACTTTTGATAAAGATACTGACTGGACATATCATGTGTCCGATGAAGAATTAAAAAAATACTGTGATATTTTAAAAGAAAGTAATGATTATTTCTTGAATGAATTCAAAAGTAGGGGACTAAAATTTTATGATACTTCGGTAAACCGTGATAAAATTTTAGAAGACATTGTTAAAGACTTGGAAGTACGCATCGAAAATGATACTTTTTATAAATAATCAAAAAGTTTGAATTATTTGCACTACTTTGATATAATTTAATTGCGGTTATTTAAAGATTATAATAACATTAACAGGAGAAAATTATGAAAAAAATTGTGATCGGAGAGAAAATTCCAGATAGAAAGTATGATTTTAGAGAAACTTGCTTTGGTATTTGCGAGAGAAATGGCAAGATGCTACTTGTTATTAAAAAAGGACAACATTCTTTTATTGGTGGCGGAATTGAAGATGGTGAAACAAAAGAGGAATGTCTAAAAAGAGAATTTATTGAGGAATCAGGTTATAAAATTACCAGTATAAAAGAACTTATTACTGTTGACTGTTTTTGGCTTGCTGCAGGACAATGGCCACTTGAGTCGTTAGTAAACTTTTTTGTAGTAGAAGTAGCTGAAGAACATGGTGATCCTTTAGAAGAAGGACATACTGTTGTCGAAGTAGAACTAGATAAGGTTAAAGATTTATTGCCTTTGCCATATCACCAAAAGGGTTTGGAAGTTTATTTAGAGAGGAGATAATATATGCAAAAGGTGTTGCCTAAATCTTTAAAAGAACTTGCTTGCAAAGTTCCACAAAAGAGGCTGAAACAAATTGAAATTCATTTAGCAAATAGTTGCAATTTAAGATGTAAAGGTTGCGATCATTTTTCTTGCATTTGTGAAAATGAAAGTTTCAATGAGAAGCAGTTTTATAAAGACATACAAAGGCTGTATTCTATTTTTGATGGGGATATTGAAAAAATTCTCTTGCTTGGTGGAGAACCATTGCTAAATAAGAATGTGGACAAATTAATTGATGCAACAGCGAAACTGTTTGTTAATTCTGAAATTGATGTTGTAACTAACGGCACGCTTATTTTAAGACAAAAGGATAGTTTTTTTGAAAGTTGCAGAAAGAATAATGTGAAAATTGTTATTACTAAATATCCTATTGACTTTGATTATTTAGAGGTGGAGAAATTTTTAATAGAAAAAGGTTGTAATTTCGAATACTTTGGAAACACAGGTTATAAAAAGAAAACATCCTATAAAATACCTCTTGATATTAGTGGTAAACAGGACGTTGAATTTAATTTTAAAAATTGCTTCTATGCAAATCATTGTGTTCAATTATTTGAGGGGAAAATCTTTACTTGCACACCACCAGCATATATTCAATTTTTTAATAAGAAATTTAATAGAAATCTAATTATTTCAAAAAATGATTACATAAACATATATGATGATATTACAAAGGATGAGATTTTGCATAGATTAGCTCAACCAATAGAATTTTGTAAATATTGTAATGTTAAAGAAAGAGTATTTGATTTGGAATGGAGCGTGTCTAATGGAAAAGAAAATGAATGGACAAATTAATCAATCTTGTCCTAAGACAAGAGCGGCATTTTTTGCTTTTACTCCATTCATTTTGTTTTTTGGGTAAGTTTCTTTAAGATAATTAAAAATGTCCTCTTGTAGGCTCAGTGGAACTCTAATTGCTCCTTTTTGCTTTTGCATTGTTGTAATTAAGTCATAAACGACTTCATGTTCTATAAACATACTAACTCCTTTTAATAAGAATTAGTAGTCAAATTTTATTCATACTTTTTCATACACTTTTGTTTTAAACTAAAAATTTCGCAAACTTTACACAACATGCAGAAATTGTTTTGCTAATTTGCACAATTTGTGATAGGATAAATTAAATCAATTTAGGAGAAAAATCGCACGATTTTCAGTTGCTTATTCTCCTAAGGAAATGCACTATCCATATCAAACCACAATATATTGTGTTTTTGAGATAAAGCCAAGCATAAATATTGTGCTTTTACAACTTTTGGTATAGTTTTTGGTATAGTATTTTCGTTAAATATGTTCTTTTCCGTTAAATATTGTGCTATAATTGACCGATAGTGAAGTCATAAAACTACACAAAATTTTCAATTTGCGGCTGTAGCTCAGCAGGATAGAGCGATCGCCTCCTAAGCGATAGGTCGGATGTTCGAATCATCTCAGTCGCACCAGATAAACACAATATATTGTGATATTTTTAATTTATAACACAATATATAGGAATTTTAGGTATAGTAATTTACTATACCAATTTTTTTATTAATATTGATGTCTTTCTCTCAAGATTTTAATGAGATCTTGTTCTAGTTCATCGTTTGCCAGTCAAGTTGTACCATGTATACTTTTTGTTTTTCCATATTAAGCAATCCTCCTAGTTACAAACATAAGCCATAGTATAAAATTCTCTATTTTTGCAATCAGTTATTAAATCTCGCCTTTCTTCTTCATAATCAGTTACTATAAGAAGAAAGTAACATTCGCCAAACTCTGTAAATTCATGTGTAACTGCATATACTGTTCTTTTTTAAGTTCTTTTTCAATTTCTTCCCAAGTTTCATAATCATCTAAATGTAACCATTGAGAACCTAAACTTTTTTCGTTATATTCATTGTATGAACCATAATAGCCTATAATAATATCTATCACTTTCAACTCCTTTTTAATCTTCTATTGTTTCAAAGTTATCGACATTAACTTTTGTAAATTCAACTCCATATTGAAAATACAATTGTTATTTTTATCACTTAATAAATTAAAACCAGTTACATAAATCTTTCTAGTTTTAGTGACTTCAATTGTGACAGTCATTTTCTCTGTGTTGCTATCTAAAGTATAAAGGTGACATCATATTCACATAAAACAGAGAAAATTCTTTTAAGTAATAATTTTTACTTTCTTTTTTTTTCATACATATTTCATTCTTATTTTTATTACGCCTTTCGGCAGGGGAAGAGGAGCATTGTTCGGTGAATATTTATCTCTTTAATAATTTTTTTTGCAGGTGTCAACAAAAAAGAAAAAATTGTTGCGTTGTGATAGGTGAGCGGGATAAAAACAAAAAAGTTAGATATTTCTATCTGACTTAAACATTATTGAATATATTAAGTGACAATTTTTTCCATTGACATAGGCAAGAATTGTGCTACTTTTTTTAATGAATGGCGAAAAATAAGGAGTGATTGAAAAATATTGTTAAATAAAAATTGTCAGTCATTGTTGCTTTTAATATATTTATACATATATAATTTGTCATAGTTATAAAAAGGAGTAAAAATGGCAAATGTAGATAAAGTTTTAAAGGAAATGCGAGAAAATGCGATTAAAAAAGAACAAGAAACAAAAGAAATTAATGAAAAGATTTTACAAGTTCCCGAAAATTTAAGTAACGTTGAAAAGAATGCCTATAAAGAGATAACAATCGCTTAAAGAAAGTATTTCTTTTCGATTATCACCAATGGATACAGAACTTATTTGGCAATATTGTCAATTAAAAATTATGAGAGATAGGGCATGGAGAGAATACAATAAAAATCCAGAGAGATATATTAGAATTGTAACTGGAATATGTAGTGATGGAAAGACGCCAAAGGTTATGGTAAAAGAAAATGAACATTATAAAACACTCATAGATTGCAATAAACAACTTGAAAGGATATTGAAAGATTTGAGATTAACGCCAGACATAAGGAGAAAAAAATAGATGGATAAATTAAAAATTGAATATCTTGACATAGATAAACTTAATCATTATGCGAATAACTGCAAAATACATACAAAAGAGCAAATTGAGCATATAGCAAATTCAATTAAAGAATTTGGATTTAATGACCCGCTTGGAATTGCGGGTAAAGATAATATTGTGCTTGAAGGAAATGGAAGAGTTGAGGCGGCAAAACTTTTAGGAATGACAAACTTGCCTTGCGTTAGACTTGACCATATGACTAGTGAAGAACAACAAGCATATGTTATTGCTCACAATTCGACAAATATCGAAACGGGATTCGATAGTAAAGTGCTTTTGAATGAACTTGATAGATTGCAGGCTAATTTTGACTTTAAAGACTTTGGTGTAAAAAATGAAATGTTTGAAATGGCAGAACGAGATGATTTTTATAAAGATTTTCTTTCCTTAAAAAAGAAGAAACTTGTAAGAAATGAATTTGAGATGGTAGGAGATTATGATTTGCCTCTTATTAAAAAGCAAGATATTGATATAGAAAAAATAGAACTGATGAATTTTAATAATACAAAATATAACGATACAAGAAACAAGCATAAAACTATTCAATTTTTTACTTATGATTATAAATTTGATTATGTATATTCGCATCCTGAGTTCGCGGTAGAAAAGTTAAAACAATATTATTGTTTACTTTCTCCAGATTACAGTTTATATACAGATATGTCTTTATCTTTACAAATAAAAAATACATTTAAGAATCGCTGGTGTGGAGTTTATTTTCAAAGTTTAGGACTAAGAGTTATCCCAACAATAGAATGGAGTGACGAAAGGAGTTTTAAATTTTGTTTTGATGGAGTTGAAAAAGGAAGTGTTGTGGCTGTGTCTACATATGGTAAACAAAAAATAGAGGAGGAATTTATGAAAGGTTATAATAAAATGTTGGAAATTATCAAACCAAGTGATATAATATGTTATGAAAAGCCTTTTCCCAAAATGGGAGGAAAAATAAAAGCATTCCCATATTACCATAATGAATGGAGGGAGTGCTATGAAATTTAATTCGCAATTTTTTGGAGGAGGTGGAAGCTCAAGTGGAGGAAGTTTTAGAGGAAGTGCAAAACCACCTAACACACATCGTCCAAATTCAAAATATACTCAATATAAAAATGGTAAAAAACATCAAGAAAGATGGTATGATAAAAATGGTAATCCAAAAAGAGACAGAGATTACACTAATCATGGGAACCCCAAACAACACCCAAAAGTTCCTCATGATCACGATTGGAATAATGGGAAAAGAGGGGATTGGTATTAAAGGAGAATTTATGAAAGATATGACAAATCGTTGTAATGAACTTATGAAAAAAGTTGAAAATAAACAAAAACTGACTTATAATGAATTTATTGAGATTATAAGTTATGGACTTGAAATGCAGTTTTATTATAAGAAGAGAAAATTTGGTATAACTCATTTTGCGGGTTATGAGTTTTATGAATGGGAAAAGGAAGAAGGTTATCAAAACTATGATACAATAGAGGATTTTTCGAATAAAATCAATATTGAAGGTTTATTGGTAAAAGATATTTGGGATAATGTTTCACGTGTAAATTTTGCAGATTGAGATTTGACTAAATAGTTTTAAATTTAAACATTTTATGTTATAATAAGCCTATGAGTGTAATATATAAACCATGCGGAATGGCGAGAGAATATAGTCCTTATGCTTTGAATTTGTATATAGGGTGTTCGCACAGGTGCAGGTATTGTTATGCGCCTCACACTTTGCAAAGAAGAGGTGTGGACTATTTTGGAAAGCCAGAGCCACGAAAGGATATTTTAAAGTTACTTGAAAAAGACCTACAAAAGAATGTATATAAAGATCAGGTGCTTTTGTCGTTTGTTGGAGATGTTTATTGCGATAATGCAGATGATAGCGTAACCACAAGAGAGGCTTTGAAACTTCTAAATTTATACAAAGTGCCAGTTGCGGTTCTTTCAAAAGGCGGGAAGAAGATGCTTCGAGATTTGGACATATTTAAAGAATTTGGCGATCGCATAACCGTTGGCACAACACTCACATTTTTAGATAATAAGAAAAGCGAAGTTTGGGAGCCGTTTGCGTCTTTGCCAGAAGATAGGCTATATACACTTAAAACCTTGCATGAAAATGGAATAAAAACTTTTGCAAGTTTTGAGCCAACGATTGAACCAGAAGAGAGTTTAAAACTTATTCGAAGAACGCTTAAAGATAATTCTGTCGACCACTACAAAATAGGGAAAATTAACAATTACAAAAATGAAGACAAGTGGCAAGACTGGGGGAAATATTTACAAGATTGTGTAGATTTTGTTTCGTCCAACTGGAAAACAAGTTTATTACAAATTTTGTTTAAGAAAACTTGCTCCCGATATTGAACTGACGGAAGCAGAGAAAAATCCCGATGAATACATAGTGAGAATTAAAGAAGAAGGGGAACAACTGAGTTTGTTTGATAAGACAAATAAAGATTCAAAAAAATAATTAATTTGTTTAATTTTTAATGTTAATAAAATGGCACTTTTTAGTATAGTTTTATAAAAAAAGTTATTTAAAATTACGAAAAATAATGCCTAAAAGTGCTTAAAAATGCTGAAAATTAGGCAAAAAACATGTAAAAACACAAGAAAAAGTTCCAAAAAGCCGTTATTGCACAAAAAATATTGGACTCCTAAGGGCTAGTCGCAGGTTCGAGTCAGCCTGGGAACACCAAAAAAACGGTCATAGATAATTATGGCCGTTTTTACAATTAAGGAGCTAGGAAAATATTATTTTATTTCTTTTCAAAATTTTATATATTCTTGTTTTTTAGTTAAATTCTTGTAAAAAATCCGTATTTATAACTTCTATCCATAGGTCTTTTAGAAGTATACCATTTATATTTGCTTTTTCGGCAAGATCATCAATTGATTGATATAATTGTTCTTCGTGAGTGTTTATATTTAATAGCATATCGCATTTTTCAAAATCATTATATAAAATGCCGTATCTGTTGTTACGATAAGTAAACTCAACTTCACCATAATGTTTATATGCTTCAATAAAATCATCGAAATTGGATAAAACAGCAGATTTGCCTTCTTTAAATTGTTTTTGAGCATTGTTAAGTGAGGGGATATTTCTTATCCCTGCGATGTCAGGATGCTGAAACGATTCTTCTGATTGTCTCCAGCCACAATTGGGGCAAGCATCTCCATTTCCATATTCGCTAATTTTAATATTGCTTCCGCATACATTGCACTTTGAAATTTTATTTTTTAAATTTGGATACTTAATTATCATTTTTTCTTCTTTTAAATTAAATTGCTACATATATTTTGGATTTTCAACTTTATCCCATATATCTCTGACATATATATCGCCAATTTTTGCGTTTGCAATAAAGTCTTCTTTATCTTTAAAATAATTAAGAGTTTTTTTACTGCCAATTTCAATGTTAGCATCTTCGCTAGGCCAAAACAAACTAAAACTATCACCTTTATATTCGAATTCTGTTTCACCATAAAAATTCAACATATCTAAAAAGTCCTCTAGTGATGGTTTTAATGGTTTGCCCTCAGAAACAAGTTCTCGTGCTTTATTCTCTGAGACAACATTTGGAAACATAACATAATCTTCATTGTCACCATTAGTGATTGAATTGTACCAGCCACAATATGGACATTCGCCATTACCACTGCTATCTACCAAAAGAATTTTACCACAAACTGAACAGATTTTTTCAATATTTTTTTCAAACGGATTTTTTTTCATATTCTCTCCATTTAACAATAATCCATATTAATTTCGGGGCCATATTCTTGTCTTTCTTTTCCTCTAGGTTTTGTATAGTCCCAATAATGATCGTGCGGGAATTTGTGATTATTATGGTCATTTTTATGATCCCAATCTCTATCCCATATAGCCCATCCATCTGGGCCAAACCATCTTTGCTGAGGTAGTTTTCCTGTTATTTCATCATAGTAGTCGATTCTAATATTAGGCTTTTCACTCCAAATTTGAGGGATGTTAGATCTATATGGTCCATACATATCAAACTTTCCACCGCTTGGTTTACACATACCCATTATAACACCTCCTAGGGCAAAATTGCAAATTTTTTAGATATAGTTTGTCCACCATTGCCAGTTAAAACAAAACTTAATTGAGAGCCTTCTAAATTCTCTAATTTTAAAGATGTTACAAATTTACCTATTACATTGTATTTTGTCTTTATTTTATTGTCATCCAAATACCATTCTATTTTGTTCGTAAATAACGAGGTGACTGTTATTATTCCTTGATAGTTATCTACCTCAAGAGATACTATCTTTGGAGGGACAACAAAATTGTCTTGACTTGAAGTAATATTAAATAACTTTTTTATGTTTGAATGATTTATTTTATTCCATTCAATCTCTTGATAAGGGTTGACAATCAATGGTATATTCCTTTCTTTTACTTCAATATTTTTACCACCAAACTTTTCTAAATTTGCAATTATTTTCCACCTGTAAATTTTGTTTCTTTCATCGTAATTTATCTTTGCTTCTAGTAGGTGATTTATAAAATCAATTTCACTGCATTTGTTTGTTTTAATAAAATGTTCTTTTGCCTGTTTTCCAAAGCCTAGTCTAACAGAATTTTTGAAGTGTTTTACACCATGACATTTGCTACAAATTGCAATTATGTTTTTACGAGTTTGAGTTTTATGCTGTAAATCAAACTCCCAAACTTCGTGTGCATCAAGTTCGTCAGTTTGGTAACCACAAATTTGACATTTATGATTGGCTTTTTGATAGCAGGCAAATCTTAAAGTGTCCCAATCTTTCTTTGATAAAGTTTTACTGAAATCATTGTTCCAAGCACCTTTAGGAAGAAGGTCGATTGTTAATTTAAAATTTTCCATATTGCCTCCTAAATTTCGGGATAAAGTTCACCAGCTAAATATTTTTTAGTAAATTCAGTGAGTCCCATTTTTTCAATAAGTTCTTCTTTATTGAAAGGATCGATTGCTTTGATATTTCCTTTCATTTCAGAAAAAGGCTCACCATAACAAATAATTGCGCTTGGTTTTATCTTTTCCATCATTTTTTCTAACCTTCCATAAAGCCTTTTTTGTTGTCTTCTCTGGTATAGGTTGATACAGCCACAACACTTACTTCTTCAACTCCATCAAAGCAAAATTCAAAACATCTATAAGATCCCCATGAAATTGTTGGGATTACTATCATTCCTTGTTTTTGCCAAAACGCTCCACACCATCTGTTTTTAAAAACGCTATCAATCTGACGTGCAAGCGGCATATCTTTGTAAGTGCTAAATTCAGGGGTAAGCAGGGCGTAATATTGGTCTAATCTTTCAAGTGCTATTTCAGGTTTTTGATAAACAGTTTCAAAATTCCAATCGTATGTAAAGAAATGTATTGTTTTATCTTTATTTTCACTATCGTTTAATTTGGTTTTTGTGTAATTCCATAGACTTATCTTGTCTAAGTCTATATTTTGTTTTCTAATGAGTGGCATTCCATATTTACCACATTTTTCAAACTCGTTTCTTACGAGTCTTTGTTTCTTTTTTCGCTTTTCATCTTCGTAATCAGACACATTGTCTGCAGCAGAAAAAAGCGAACTTAATTGTTCACTTGTATACATATTTTCTCCTTTAAAAATTTTGCTTACAATATCTGTCGGCTGAGCCATTCCAAATATCTTGCTTTTTTATTTTTTCAAACAAGAAGAGCCTAAGTTATATAGTTAAACATTATGGGGAATGAATAATGTTAACTAATTCTTAGGTTGTTCATGTTTTGTTTTTAAAATTGTAAGTTATCCTTTGACAGGGCAAACAATTATTTATTCTTATTATATTATATATTTTTATAAAATGAAAGGAAGAGTTACAAAAATTTAATATGAGAGAGGAGATATATTAAAATAATTGATAGTATTATAAACACTTTGGTATAACTTTGGTATAATTTTGGTACAGAAGTTGCTTAAAAATATGAAAATTATTAAATAATACTCATAAACATGCTTAAAATTATATAAATTACTGCAAAAAATGAAGAAATTACATAGAAATTAATTTAAAGTTTGGGGAAATTGATTTATTAATTAACAATGCGGCAATTCAACGTGTGGGAGATTTTTTAGAAACTGAGTTAGTCGATGTTTTAAATACAAATATAATCGGAACAATGAGTTTTACAAAAACTATTGAAAAAATATGAAAAGTGGAGGTATGTTTTTTAATATTTTTCCGTATAAAAATTCTTTAAGCATTGTTTAAAAATTTTATGATAAACTGAATCTATATGAATATAAAAATTATCTATTTGATTTATTAATATTATGAGTTATAATTAATTGTGGAGGGAATATGGTAATAGCAATTGAAGGAATGGATGGTAGTGGAAAAAGTTCTGTTGCAAAAGCTCTTGCAGTAAAGTTTGGATACGAATATAGAGATATGCCCAACAAATATTTCTTAGAATTTTCAGATGAAGGTTTTCAAAAAATTTGTGATAAGATATATAAATTCCCAGACAATACTATTAAAGGTTGGTTTTTTGGCTTTGGTAACATACTTGCCTCGCAAAATGTAGGAAAGGGTGTAATTATTGACAGGCATCTTCTTTCAAACTACTTTTGGAATGGAAATAATAACAATAAGGGGATGTATAAGGAACTTATTTCGATTACAGGCAAACCAGATTTGACCATTGTTTTATATGCCGGAGTGAAAGAGCGGATGAGAAGAATTTATAAAAGAAGTGCAACTGATAGAGATTTAGATGATGATGAAAAAAAGGTACTTGGATATGATAAAATGATATCTTTTGCGAAACAAGAAAAAATGCCATATTTAGTAATAAATACTGAAATTTATAGATTGGATAGAACAATAAAAATTTGTGAGTGCTTGATTAAAAAGATAGAGAAATTAGAGAAATCTCAAATTGCTGAATTTGTGGATGCAGTAAACCAAAGATTATATATAGAAAAAAATCAACCATATTCAGAGTTGCTTAACAATGAAATATAAAATAATTAAAAAAACTTGCCAAGAAAACAAATTTTTGATATAATGCTTATCAATAGGGGTAGATATGTTATTAGACCAATATGGATATGAGCAATTAGATGAGTTGATAAAAAAAGAAACAGTTAGATTAAAACGAGCTGTTTCACAAAAGGCTCATGCTTATCAAAATGATACAAATACATGGCATGATAATTCTGAATTTGATAATGCAGTTGAAAAAGAAGATGCGGCAATAAATGAAATAAATAAATTGATTGAAATCAAAGCTGACGCAGATATCCTAGAAAAACATATGCAAACAGATAAAATTGATGTTGGTGATATAGTAACAGTGGATATAGAAGATGATGTATTTAATGTCATTCTTACCGGAAAGTACATTGCTGATGCGGGTAAAGGTGAAATAACTTTAAATAGCCCATTAGGAAAAAATATCTATAAAAAGTGTAAGGGTGATATTGTTAAATATAAACATTTAGGAAACTTGTTTGTTGTCAAAATAATTGATTTTAAAAGAATTTAGAGGTAAAAATGAAAATTGAATATGAAGTAAGATTTTTAAATATTGATAAAGAAAAAATAATAAGTAAATTGAAAGAACTTAAAGCTGAAAATGAGGGTGAAAAACTTCAAATTCGCAAGACTTATGATTTGATTAAACCTCAACCAAATAGCTGGGTTAGGTTAAGAACAAATGGAGAAAAAACAACTTTAACAATAAAAGAAATTAAAAATGCAAAAATTGATGGAACAAATGAACTTGAGGTTGCCGTAAGTGATTTTTTTGAAACTGATGAAATTCTAAATAAAATTGGCTTAAAGGCGAGAAATTACCAAGAAAATAAAAGACATCAATTTCACTTAAATGGGGTTGAAATTGATGTTGATTCATGGCCACTTATTCCAACATATTTAGAGATAGAAGGAGAAAATGAAGCGAGTATCATTAACGCATGTAAACTTCTTGATTTAGATTATGAGTCTTCAACTTCAATGGACATAACTGATATTTATAATAAAGTTTATAATATAGATTTGTTAAGTATAAAAGAATTAAAATTTTAATATAAAGTAGGAGGCAAAAACCTTCCTTTTTTATTTCATTTTCATCAAAATCATCTTTAAGATGTATGCAAACAACTTTGTGACGAAATTCTTTTGGAATTTGTTTTTTGATATCTTCAAATCCGATATGATAACTATTGCTTTTATATAATCGTGTGTCAATAAATAATCTTTCAATTTCATTATTAATCAATTTTTCAAGTATGACTGACAAAAGTTCATTTGTGTCGCCTGAAAAATAATAGTGTTTTCCGCTAATTGTAAATAAATATCCATAAGAATAGCAAGTGTTATGGTGCTGCTTATAAAATTCAGTATTTATTTTTTGAAATCTTTTTTTTATACATTAACTGACAATCTGACTTATCAAGTCCAAAAATGTTTACCAAATGTTTTAAAAGTTTTTTGTTGGGGAAATAGATGCAAATATCTTTATTGGTAAATCCAATTGTTTCTAAATAAAAAACAAGTGTTCCAAGACTTCCGCAATGGTCGGAATGTGTATGGGTTAAAAAATGTTAATACTATTCACATTATTAAAACTATTCTTTTCTTTTGCTACTTTAAAAATACTTTCGTCACAGTCAAATAAATTTAGAGTACCATTATCAATATAAAATGTGGATGTATTTTCATTTTTTATTGCAAAAGAAGAACCAAATCCTAAAAATTTCAACATGATTTTTCCTTGTTATTTTTACTTAAATAATCTATAAATGATTTAATTTTTGAATTGTTGTTTTCTTTCTTAGTAATAAGACATAGAGGAATTGAAGGAAGTGTATTATTAATAGACATTTTGCAAAGTATTCCATTTTGCAACAATTCTTTTACTGCACTTTCAAAAACATAGCCAATTACATTTCCGCCAAGTATTAGGTCTATTGTAACTTGAGTTGAATTGCTTTGATAGGATGGGGTTAGGCTTAAATTTTCTTTGTTTAACAATAAATTTAATGAATTTCTGATATTTGAATTTTCTCGAGGAAGAACTATTTGAAATTTAGAAATTTCCCTGAGATTTGTTGCGTTAGAGAAAAGATAATGACTTTCTTTTGCATAAACGAAACACATCTTTTCAAGTTTTATTGTTTCTAAATCATATTCATTACTGTTTATGCTAATAGGGGCAGTATCTATAATGAAATCAATTTCATGATTTTTTAATTTATTAATTAATGTCGCTGTTGAGTCATCATGAAAAACTAATTTAACACTAGGATTCTTTTTAATAAACGATTTAATCCTATTTTTAAAAAAAAGATAGATATGGCTTTGCATTCCAAATGCAATTTGTTCTGACTCTGTTTTATTTTCCATGATTTGATGGCACTCGTTCACTGTGGTGATAATTTCTTTAACTTTAGAAAATAAAAGAGAACCTTTTTTTGTCATTTTAACGCCGTTTTTATTTCTAATTATAAGTTCTTCTCCAAAATGTTCTTCAAGTTGTTTTATAGCATAGCTGATAGAAGGTTGAGAAATGCAAAAATATTCGCTTGCTTTAGTAAAACTGCCAAGTTTACAAACTTCATAAAAATATTTTAAGTTGTTAAAGTTTAAATTAAATAAATTTATATCCATATATCTATAATATATTTTTATATAAACACATGTCAAGTTAAATAAGATAAATTCAATTTATGCATCAATAAAAATTTTGTATTTGACTTTTCTTTTATGCTGTGTGAAAATAAAAAAAGTGAGGTAGTGTAATGGAAATTTTATATCCAGTAGGAAGTAAAGAACATGTTGAAAATGCAATAAAATCCAAAGCAAATGCTGTTTATGGTGGATTTCAACTTTTTAATGCAAGAAATAAAGCGAAAAATTTTACCACAAATGAACTTGTAGAAGCAATAAATAAGTGTCATGAGAATGGCTTAAAATTTTATTTAACATTAAATACATTAATGTTGGATGAAGATATTGAAAAAGTAATACATATTTTAAAAAATATTAATGTTAAGCCCGATGCTTTTATTAGTGCCGATATTGGGCTTTGTCAAAAATTGAAAGAGGAGTTTCCAGATGTTGAGCTTCATGCTTCAACACAATTTGGAATCTCGAATATTAAAGATGCACAATTTGCAGAAAAATTTGGATTTAAGAGGGTAATATTGGCTCGAGAAATGACTGAAAAAGAAATTGAACTTGTAACAAATAATATTAATATAGATTCAGAAGTCTTTGTTTGGGGAACGCAATGTGTTAGTTTTTCTGGCTCTTGTTTTTTAGGTTCTTTAATGAATGGTGGTACTGCAAATAGAGGAAAATGTATAACTTTATGTAGAGATAAGTATCTTTTTAATGATGCAGGTGAAATGGGCAATTATTTATATGTTCCTGACTTGAATTGTATTAATAGTGCTAAAAAGGGGAAGGCGATATCATTAAAAATTGAAGGAAGAAGAAGGCCTGTTGCGCAATTAAATGATGTTGTAAAGGAAATAAAAGGTGAATTAAAACCCAATGAAGAAAAAGGATTTTATTTGGGTGAAAATTTAGAAAAAAATCATTTATTTGAAAGGGTAAATAATAGACAAAAGTTTGCTTTTAAACATAATAAAAATTTCCCTTTAAAAAAAGAAGATGTTTGGATTTATGAAAATAACGGTGAGTTTTATTATATTTCTAAAGACACTATACTACAAAATGAATGTTTTTATTTATATTCAGAGTGGAAACTTCCTTTTAAAGAAAATCTAAAAAATGTTTCAATGGAAATAAATCAAAAAAATGGAATAGTTCAAAGTATAATGTTTTTAAATTATAAGGGAGAGGCAAAACATTTTTATCTCAAAAATCATGAAGATAAATATAAAAGTATAGAATTATTAAAAGATTTGTATAAAATTTTAAATATAAATATTTATAGTATAAAGTTTAAAAAGGAAAATGAGAATCAAGATATTTTAATATCGGTACAGATGTTTGAGGAAATAGAAAAATATATTTTAAAGTTATCAAAAGCGGAGAGAAATTTTTCTTATATGTCTAGTGCATTGAAGAAAGTATATGTTGAAACTGAAAATCTTAATCTTGCGTATGAACTTTCTAGTGAGGAAATTCCAATTATAGTAAATTTAGAAACTTTTGAAATGTTTGAAAAACTTGAAATCAATAGATTTAAAGATAAAGAAAAAACTATATTTAAACTTCCATTTTTCAATTTTAGAAATAAAGATATGTCAAATTATTTAAAGAAAATTGAAGGGTTTGGCGTAATGTTAACAAAATTTTCTCAAATTGAAGATGTTAATAAGTTTAAGTTTGGTAAAATTTTTGTTGATTATCTTGTTCCAGTTTGGAATCATCATTCAAGAGAGTTTCTTGAAAAACTTGGTATAAAAAACTTTTGTGCAAGTCCGGAATTGAGTTTTGAAGAAAATATGAATATCTTTGAAGATGCAAATGAAGTATGTTTGTTGCTAGGCGGAAAACCAACATGTGTTTATTCTAGACAGTGTTTTAAAAAAGCTATAAGTTGCTTAACTTGTATTACATCAAATAAAAACATAAAAAATATTGATAGAGATATAGATTTTGAACTAAATTGTTATGCAGATCATAGAACAATGAATTATAAAACTAACATTCTGAATCCATATAATTGTAAAAAGGAAAATGTATCTTATAGATTTGTAGAAAGAGGTATGAGCATTCAAGATATAAAGCAAATTTTGACTATGGTGAAAAATGATAGCTACTATGAAAATTTATTAAAAGTAGATTTATTTAAAAATTCATTTTCAAATATGTTAGAGGAGGATAAAAGAATTGAAAACTAAAAGTATTTGGGGAAATCCGCCAAAAAGATTATATAAATTGTTAAATATTTTAAAATCAGAAAATCGTGAGAATGTAGAAATATGTATAGTAGGTTGCTCTGATGGTAAGTTTTTAATGCCATTTGCTCGAGCAGGAATAAAGGTTACAGGATATGATATTGATGAAATCGCATTATATGGTGGTGAAAAACTTTTCCCAATAAAAGAAGTAAATATAAAGTATGAATTTAATACAAAATTCAAGAGTAAAGATTTTCCTCTTGAAAAAAGAAGGGTATATGGTGTTTGCGAACGCTTGCATTTAGAAAATTTAGAATCATTTGCAAATGTAAAACTTTTGGATTTTTACAAAAATACACCAAGCGATTCTTTTGACTTAGTATTTACAAGTTGTTCATTACATTATTCAAAAAATGCAGAATATAGTTTGCAAGACAAGGTGCAAAAGCTAGGAAGTATAGTTAAGAAAGGAGGATATCTTTATCTTGATTATATGATGGCAATTGTTGAAGATGATTATGAAAATTTTCCTGAAAGTAAATTTTTTAGAAAAGGACAAATAAAAAATATGCTTAGTGATTGTTTTGAAATAATTTACAATAAGGAGAATTTTAATCCTAGTTTTGAAGGTGCTCATGTAGATTGTGTAAAAGATCACTTTCATAGATTCGGCTATATTTTTGCAAGGAGAATAAAATGAATATTGAACTGTGTTGGAATATAACTGCTAATTGTAATCAAGCTTGTAAATACTGTCATAGATTTATAGGGTTACAGAATTTATCAAAAGAGGAAAATATACAAATTTTAAACAATATTATAGAAAGTGGGTGTGATAATATTACATTTACTGGAGGCGAAGCTCTTTTAATTGATTATTTAGAAGATCTTTTATCATATTCTCATTCGCACAAAATAAAAAACAAATTAATTACAAATGGTGTTTTATTAACAGAGGAAAGATTCTTGAAAATTAAAAACAATATTGACAAAATTAATCTATCTATAGATAGTTTAAACAATGACACTAATATCCTATTAGGTAGAGGAGATAGGCATGTAGAAATCATAAAAAAAAGAATAGTAATGATAGAGAATAGTGATGTAGAGCTATCAATAAATTCTGTCATGACAAGATTGAATATTGATGACATGTTTGAACTAGGAATATATTTATCTTCTATGAAAATAGAACAATGGAGAATTTTTAAGTTTATGCCATTAAGAGAAAGGGCAAAAGAAAATGAAGACAAATTTTCAATATCGAGAGAAATATTTGATGAAAATATAAAAAAATTACAAAAGATGTTTCCGAAATTAAATATAGTGACGAGAGATGTTGGTGAGTTTGAGAAACTTTATTTATTAATTCTTGCCAATGGCGATATTTATCAAACGAAAGAAGGAAAAGATGTTAAAAGAGGGAATGCTCTAGAAAATAAAATTTTATAAAAAGGTGATAAATGTTGTAAGAATACAATGAGAAAATTGTAATTATAGCTTGCAATGATTTCAATGTTAGGTATAAATATTTTTATGTTTTATAAAGGAAGCTTTGGTGCGAATTACTTTTTAAAATCATTTCAAACATATAATATTAGTATAGAATTCTTAATAATATAATTATAAGTGTATATGAAGACAAACTTGAATTGCAAGAACTTAAACATAGATATTTTAATAAAAACGCATATAAAGTAAATATAATAAAGAAAAATAAAAAAGAAATTTAATATAGGTACATTAAAAATTTAATAAAAATAGGTATATGCTATATCAAGTTGTCTATGAAAAGTAGGAAATTGAACATTATAGGAAAAACCACCAGGTTCACTGGTGGATTTTTATTTTAAATTCTATTTATGAACACCTCTATGAGATCGCATTTTAAATAAAGCAGAAATGAAACTATGATAATATCCTATAAATTTTTTTCGTCAAGAAGTTTTAATATTTCTTTTTCGGAAGCCCATTTTACTGCTTGAACTTCTTGATCTGGGAATTTTACAATGTTTGCATCAAGGTCTTTTTCGATAAAATAGAAATCGTCAAAGCCATTGTTAAAATTTATTGTCATAAATGCTCTTTCATTTTCAAAATTTGTTCAATACTGAGTTCTTCACTGAGTTTTCTGTGTGCTGCTAGTTTTAAATTTTTACCTGTTTGAACGCAGCCTCCTAAAGTGATATCCCAAATATTGGCTAAGACTTCTTACTTGAATGTCTTTGTTGAATAAGCATTTCTCCATTGCTATTAAAAATACAAATATGTATAACAAGTCTGCATAATTGTTTGGACATTTGTCTCCTTGAATGATTGTTTTTCCGATAAGTTGTCGATCTTCATATTATAAATAAAAAGATCCATAATATCTTCCATTTATTATAATTTATTTTATCATTTATAAAAATTTATTGAATAAACATTATATATGTAAATAAACTTATTTTGAGATTTATTAAATAGAAAATTTGTTTATAATAAATTTTTTTGTGTAAGAATAAAATTTATTGTTATAGAATAGATTTTAAAAAATCAAAATAGTAGGTAGAATGAAATATGTAAATATGATTTCTAAACTATTTATAAAATAGTAAAAAATATAATTATACTTATTTTAGAAATTTTTGACAATACGCAAGTTAATTAAGTATTTAATAAATTATAAAAATTTTATTAAATTATAATGATTAAGATTAAAAAATTAAACCTATATTGATGATAGTTTATTAGTTATATTATATTAAAGAGGTTGAATATTTTAAGGGTTGACTATTTTATTGTTAAAAACTTTATATATATTGTGTATATTATTTTTAAGAAATCTTTGTAAATTCTATGTTTATATTAATTTTTAAGAAATTTTGAGAAAATTGTTTAATTTTGTTTTGCCTTAGACAAAATGTATGTTATATTAATTTTGTTTTAGGAGTGTTTATGAAATGTTTGTCTAAAGCATTGCTGGTCTTGTTTATTGCTTGTTGTTTGCCATTGTTAATTTCATGCGGAAATTCTTTTAGCGAATTAGGTGAAAAATGTAATATTACTTTTGATCTAAATTCTGAATATGGAAAATTAAGCAAGCCGATAAAAGAAGGGGATAATTATTCTGTTGAATTAGAAGGTTTAAAAGTTGCACAAATAAAGACAAATGGAATCAATATTTTAAATGAAATTATTAAAGATACCGAGTTGATATTAAAAATATACATATCAATCAATTCATATGATATTGAGTTGAAAATAAATGGTGAAGAAGTCGGTTTTAAAGTCGAAGAGAAGGGTGAGTATAGTGTCATTGAAGTCAAATTTGTTGTAGAAAAAGATATAAATTTCTTTATGAATGGTTGTTTTGAATTAATGATATAATGAAGTTCAGAAAAGATATTATTGTTGATTTTTTATTATTACAAATTTGAAGACAGTGTTGTTAAATCAAATTTTTAAACTCTAGTGAATCTAGAGTTTTTTAATTGTATAAAATATATTGATTTTTTTTTAAAATTTTGTTACACTTTAAATTATGAAAATTTCTGTTATGACATTAGGTTGCAAAGTCAACAAGTATGAGAGTGATGCACTGATAAATAAATTGAATGCTTTGGGGTTTGAAACATCAGACAAGTTGGAGTTTGCTGATGTCTTTGTTATAAACACCTGTGCGGTGACTTCAGAGGCTGAAAAGAAGTCTAGGCAGATGATTGCAAGGTGTAAAAAATTCAATAATTTTGCAAAGATTTTTGTCTGTGGATGTGCGTCTCAGCATAACGGAAAACAGTTTTTGGATAAGGATGTTGAAGTAGTTTGCGGGACAAGTGGGAAGTTGAAAATAGTTGAATTTATTGATAATTTAGCCAAAAATGACAAAATTTTTAAAAAAAATGGCATTTTTATTGAAAATTTGCCTGAAATTTATCAAGATGACTTGATTGCAAGCCAAAATAGAACAAGGGCATATATCAAAATTCAAGACGGTTGCAACAATTTTTGTTCTTATTGCATCATCCCATATTTGAGAGGGAGAAGCAGGTCAAGAGACCTTTCTTCAATCTTGAATGAAGCCAGTTTGTTGGGTGAGGAAATAAAAGAAATTGTTTTGACAGGAATCAATGTGGCTGACTATAAAATTGACGGAAAACCTGGTCTTTTGAAACTGCTTCAAGAACTTGACAAGTGTGGAAAGCGACTAAGATTGAGTTCTATGGAAGAGGGGCTTATTAGTGAAGAGTTTGCAGAAGGTTTATCAAAACTTAAAAATTTCTGTCCTCATTTTCATCTTTCATTGCAAAGTGGAAGTGATGGTGTTTTGAGGAGAATGAATAGGCATTATAGTGCTGAAGAATTTTTTAGTTCTGTGAGTGTATTAAAAAAATATTTTCCATATGCTGGCATAACCACAGACATAATTGTTGGGTTTCCTAATGAGAGTGAAGATGAATTTGACGAGACATATGAATTTGCAAAAAGGGTAGAATTTAGCCAACTTCATATTTTTAAGTATTCACCTCGTGAAGGGACCGCATCTTATAAGTTGTTTAAAGATTTGCCACATGAGATAAAACAGGCTAGGCTTGAAAGGCTTGAAAACCTTAATAACAATTTAAAAGAAAAATTTATTGAAGAAAATAAACATAACAAATGTTTAAATGTCCTTTTTGAAGAAAAGGTTGATGATTTTTATGTAGGTTATACAGAAAATTATATAAGGTGTTATTTGCAAAGTGAAAGTGATGTGACAAATAAAATTTTGCAGGTTCAAATTTTGGACAAATTCAGAGATGGAGCAAGATGCAATTTAATCTAAATCATTTTTAAATTTTCTTAATAACTTTAAAAATAACCAAACTATATATAACTTTATTTGTCGATATAATTGAAATCATAATTATTGGTTTAAATTTTTATAAAATATCAAATTAATGAGAAAAAAGCAGATTTTCAAAAAAAACACTTGACATTTACCCCCACCCATGTATAATTAAATTAAGCATATAATTAAAAAGGGGAATGATTATGGATAGAGAAGAAATTATCAAAAATGCAGTTGAAAAGTCAGAATTTTTTGGAAGACTTGATGAGGCTGTTGTATATTTGGAAAATGCAAAAAAAACAAGGGGAAAATATTTTTGTAAATTTCAATGGAAACAAACTTTATGCTTTGCTCGATGATCGTGATTCTTGCTATGAAAAAGTCACTGGATATAAATATGATGAATTTCAAGAAGTTTCAAAAGCAGAGAGAAGAGCGTTTGAAGAGCGCCAAATTAAAGAAAGGCTTGAAGCAATAGATAAATTAGATGCAAGAATTGAAAGTGGGCTAAAATATATCTATCCTCAAAGAGAATTTGATTGGAAAAAAAGAGTGATGGACTCAACTGATGGAATATATTTAGGCAATGATATTGACAGTGCTATTGAAATTATGGAAATACTTGCAAATTCTAAAGAAGAAAATAAATTTGATATCGCTATGAATAAACTTGATGAGCAAGGACATTCTAACATTTCTTACTGGGTAACATTGGGCAGCATAACAACTTTTGCAAAAGAGGGTGTTAATTTCTTTAAATACCTTATGGAAAAACAAGGCAAGACTATTGCTGAACAAGATATAGACTATCTCAATAAACTTGAATCAGAAAATGCATCGTTTGAGGCAGAACTTGAAGGGGCAGAGAGAGAATAAAAAATGAAACACACAATAGACTAGTGTTTTCATCTAGTTTATAAATAAAAAAATACTATGATAGTAGTCATGGTATTTTTAATTTTTTATAAATAAATATCTTCACAAGTCAAATTTATAAGAAAGTAAGAGATCACACAGTAAAAAAGGAGTGTCTTATAATGCAGGTTGATAGCGGAAAGAGAATGGGTGATATTTATGTTGATTTGACAATAACAACGAAATGAATTTTTTAGTTTATAAAACAAATCAAAAAATTAAAAAGTTTTTCTTTGAATTGCTTGACAAATGATTTTGTTTTCATTATAATTAAATAGATTTATAAATTAGAAGGTGGTGATAAGATTGACAACTGTTAAAGTGGGCGAAAACGAAACTCTTGAAAGCGCTCTTAAAAGATTTAAGAGAAAATGCCAAAAAGATGGAATCATCGGTGACATTAGAAGAAAAGAAGCCTATGATAAACCTAGCGTTGCTAAAAAGAAAAAGAGAGAAGCGGCTAGAAAAAGAGCCAGAAAAAGAGGCTAAATGTTAATCTTTTGCAAATTCAATTTTGCGTTTAAAAAAATATTATTAAAAGGAGAAAAAAATGGCTAACATTATTGACCAAATCGAGAAAGAGAACATGAAAGAATCTTTCCCTGAATTTAATATCGGTGACACTGTTAAAGTTGGCGTAAAAATCAAAGAAGGTGACAAAGAAAGAATTCAAGGATATGAAGGAGTTGTTATTGCTCGTAAAAATGGTGGTATCAGAGAAACTTTCACTGTTAGAAAAATTTCAAACGGTGTTGGAGTTGAAAAAACTTTCCCTATTCACTCTCCACTTGTTACAAGTGTTGAAGTAATAAGAAAGGGTAAGCCTAGAAGAGCAAAACTCTATTATGTTCGTGCTCTTACTGGAAAGGCTGCAAAGATTAAATCTGCAGACAATAGATAAAAACAAGGCAGTCTTATGACTGCTTTTTTTTGTTTTGTAAAAATTAAAAAATAAGAATAACAAAAAGGAATGTTTTTTGATTTGTATATTTTAATAGATTAAAATTTAAATCAGAACCGCTTTTATGATAAATAAATATTTTTTAAATTATTTTATAGATTTTTATTAAAACTATTTGGAGAAAAATGTGGAAGTTACTATTAAAAAATTTTTGAATGACAATAGAGAGGGTGACAAAGCCCAGTTTGACAAAAAATTAATCCCAACAAAGTATGAAATTTTAGGGATTAGGACAAAGGTGCTTGAAGATTTTTCAAAAGTTCTCGCAAAGGAAAATGTGAGAATTTCACAAATGCCATTATCAAATCATGAAGAGATTTTGCTTGCAGGAATGGTTTTGGCAAAATCTAAAATGCCCCAAAAAGAGAAAGTTGAAGATTTTAAAATTCTTTTGAATTATATCGACAACTGGGCAACCTGTGATATGATTGTTGCGAGATTGAAAGGCCTTGAAAGTGAAGGTGAGTTTTTTATAAATCTTCTTTCATCAGATGAAGTCTTTAAAGTCAGAGTTGGCATAATATGGGTTATGAAATTTATGTTGAAAAAAGATGTTGTAAAGGCATTGTCTTTATTGAAAGATAGGATAAAAGTGAAAGATTATTATATTGATATGGCTCTTGCATGGTGCTATGCGGAGGCACTTATTTATGATTTTGATTTTGTAATCAATTTTGTGCAAAAAATCGATAACGAAAATGTAAAAAAAATTGCCTATTCAAAAGCGTGTGATTCTTTTAGAATAAGCGATAGTCAAAAATACTTTATTAGAAACCTTAGAAAGAATCAAATTAAAAAATAATTGTCAGCAAACTTGCTGACTTTTTTTTACGGTGGGAGGTATAACGCTAATGAAGTAAATGTTAGTTTTAGGGATGATAGAAACAACAGGAATGAAAATAGTGTTTTCTTTAGGGATGCCAGGTAAACAGGGATAAAGTGAATGTTTCTTTAGGCACGATAGGAACAACAGGATTGAAAATAGTGCGTTTATACTTTTATTATTATATTAATTTTTAAATTTCAAACTAATAATAAAAGTTTTTGAATTTAAAGAGATAAAAAAATATTAAAAATTTTCAAACTCAGAAACATAATGAAAATCAACAAATTTGCTCATTTTTATCTTTGTTTTCTTTTTGTTTGGAGATTTTTTAGTTTTATGTTAAAATATCATAGACAAATTATATAAAAGATTATGCCTGATGATAAAAGGAGTAAATTTATGTATTCGAAAGTTTTAAGTTTTGGACTGAAAGGCATTGAAGGTTTTCCGATTGATGTTGAGACAGATGTAAGCAATGGTCTGCCTCATTTTGAAATTGTGGGCCTTGCTGATACTGCGATAAAGGAAGCGAAAGAGCGTGTAAAAAATGCAATCAAAAATTCAGGGCTAAACTATCCTATAAAAAAGATAACTATAAATTTGGCTCCTGCTGATGTCAAAAAAGAGGGTGCGCTGTATGACCTTGCAATTGCAGTAGCTATTTTATCATGCGATGAAGAAAATGAAATTAGTCATGAAAAAGATTATGTTTATATAGGGGAATTATCTTTTGACGGGACTATAAAAAAAGTTAAAGGTGTTTTGCCTCTTCTTATTTCTGCAAGAAAGATGGGATATAAAAAGTTTATAATACCTGCTGAAAACTCTCATGAAGCAAGTTTTATCTCTGGCATTGAAATTTATAGTGCTAAATCTTTGCTTGAAGTTTTTGAATTTTTGAAAGGTGGCGAGCATTTGCCTCTTGTTGAAGCCTGTCAATTTGAAGATGTGGTTAAACAATCGGTTGGTGGACTTGACTTTTCTAATGTGAAGGGTCAGGCTATGGCGAAGAGAGCGCTTGAGATTGCTGCTGCTGGTGGACATAACTTATTAATGATAGGACCTCCTGGAAGTGGAAAAAGTATGCTTGCAAAATGTTTTCCAACCATTCTTCCAGAACTTACATTTGATGAGGCACTTGAAGTGACAAAGGTGCATTCGGTGGCTGGAGAACTTGATGGCAAGGCGGGAATAGTCTCAATGAGACCATTTAGAAGCCCTCACCATACTGCGACTACGGTGGCACTTACTGGTGGCGGAGCGCATAGCAAACCGGGAGAAATTTCCCTTGCTGACCATGGTGTGCTTTTCTTAGATGAATTTCCAGAATATACAAGACACACCATTGAAACTTTGAGACAGCCACTTGAAGACGGAATTATCACTGTTGCAAGGTCAAATGCGACAATTGTGTATCCGGCAAACTTTACACTTATTGCAAGTATGAATCCTTGTCCATGTGGCAACTATGGTTCTAAGGATAAAGAATGCCGATGTTCTCCAGCACAAATAAGCAAATATCTTTCAAAATTATCAGGACCTATTATGGATAGAATTGATATTCATATTGAGGTAGAAAATGTCACTTATGACCAACTTAAAAGTGACCATTTAGAAGAAAGTTCGCAGGAAATAAAGACCAGAGTTGATAAAGCGAGAGAGATTCAACTTAATAGGTTTGCAAAGAGCAATAATTATTGCAACGCTAAAATGGGTGTTGCCCAAACAAGAAAGTTTTGTAAACTTAGTGGAGATTGTGAAGACCTTATGAGAAATGCCTTTGAAAAATTGCATTTATCTGCAAGGGCGCATGACAGAATTTTGAAAGTCGCAAGAACGATTGCCGATTTGGAAGGTTGTGAAAACATACAGCCAGCGCATATTGCAGAAGCGATTTCATACAGAACTTTAGATAGAAAATACTGGCAATAATTGATGTTCATAAAAAAACATATATAATTTATCAAAAAAATTGTTTAAAAATATAACCCTTAAATATTTGTTTTTTATTTAAAAAAATGCTAGAATATATGGAAATGTAGCAAAGAGGAAACTAATGAATGATTTAAAATGTTTGATAATATTTTTATCACAATTTGATCTTACAAATGCAAAGATAGGTCAAATTCTTGAAGAACTGGGGAATAATCAATCCATTGCTGGGTTTAAAAAGTCCAAACTTGTCAAAAATGGTGTTTTAACTAAAGAGGCATTTGACAAAATGATTGAAGTGGCAAATGATGGTTTTGTAAGGACATATTTGTTGAATCTGCAAAACAGAGGAATAAATGTTGTCACAAAATTTGATGATGACTATCCAGAAAAACTTTTTGAGTTGTATGATGCACCTTATATCTTGTTTTATATGGGCGATTTAAATCTTGTAAATCAGCCTTCGCTTGCAGTTGTAGGTTCTAGAAAACCAACAAGTTATGGAAAGGTAATCACTGAAAGATTTGTACGTGATATTGCTTCAACAGGAGTTGTCATTATAAGTGGACTTGCATTTGGCGTTGATTCTATTGCTCATAGAGTGTGCCTTGATACTGGTGGGAAGACAATTGCAGTTTTGGGTGGCGGATTTGACCACATCTATCCACAAGAACATCATAATCTTGCAATGGAAATCGCAGAAAAGGGATTGATTATAAGTGAGTTTAGACCTAAAAAGACGGCGACTAAATATTCATTTCCGCAAAGGAATCGCATTATTGCAGGACTAAGTGATGGTGTGCTTATCACAGAAGCAAGTATCAAAAGTGGAACAATTCACACAAAAGAATTTGCACTGGAATATGGCAAAAATATCTATGCGGTGCCAGGCAATATCGACAATATAAATTCAGAACTTACAAATGATATCATTAAGACTTGTCAAGCAGAATGTGTGACAAAAAGTGATGATATTTTAAAAGATTATAGTTTGACAAAGTCTGACAAGAAAGAACAAATTTCTATGTTTGAAGGAGTCAATGAAGATGAAAAAATTTTGTTAAATCATTTAAAAAATGGAATGAAGAGCATAGATGATTTGACAAAAGAATGCAAAATGAGTATAAATATTTTTAATACGTGTTTGACAACTTTAGAAATTCGTGGAATAATAAAGAGAATGCCAGGCGGTTGTGTCGCACTAAGTTAGAGTGGAGGAATATTTTGAAATTAGTAATTATAGAATCACCTTTCAAAAGAGAAGCACTAAAAAAATATCTGGGAAATGGATATGAAGTTTTTGCTACCAAAGGCCATATTAGAGATTTACCTCAAAAGAATTTTGGCATAGATTTGAAAAATAATTTTGAGCCAAAATATGAAATTGTGCCTGATAAAAAGGATTTGATTAAAGAACTTAAGTCTAAGGCAGAAAAAGCCGAAGAAGTTTTGATCGCAACCGACCCTGACCGTGAAGGTGAGGCAATTTCATGGCACGTTGCAAACATTCTCGGGTTTGACACCGAAAAAACTTGCAGAATTGAGTTTAACGAAATTTCCAAAAAGGCAGTCACAGAAGCACTGAAAAAGCCTCGAAAGATTGATTTGAAACTTGTTGACGCACAGCAGGCTCGACGTGTGCTTGACAGGCTTGTGGGTTATAAAGTTTCACCGATTATCTGCAAAAAGATTGCACCAAAACTCAGTGCTGGTCGTGTTCAATCTGTGGCTCTTAAACTTGTGGTTGACAGAGAAATAGAGATTGAAAAATTTATTCCTGAAGAATACTGGACTGTAAATGCTCTCTTAAAAAAGGGAGAAAGTCAGATAAAGGCATCACTTTCGACTTATAAGAAAAAGAAGTTTGTGCCAAAAAATAAAGAAGAGGTGGACAAACTTTTAGAAGAAGTCAAAGGCAAGGACTTTTTGGTCAAAGAGGTCAAGAAATCAAAGACAAAATCCCATGCTCCTGCACCATTTACAACAAGTACTATGCAACAGGATGCTCTCAACAAACTGGGCATGAGCCTTGCAAGAACTTCATCATCAGCGCAACAGTTGTATGAAGGGGTTGATATTAAAGGTGAGGGCAAGATAGCACTTATCACTTATATCAGAACTGACTCTGTCCGTGTTTCGCAAGACGCACAAAATGCCTGCCTAAGTTTTATTAAAGAAAAGTATGGCGATGATTTTGTGCCTTCAAAACCAAATATTTATCACACCAAAGACAGTGCTCAAGACGCCCACGAGGCCATCCGTCCTATTACTATGGACATTACTCCAGAAATGGCTAAAGAGACACTTTCGAGTGACAACTATCGTTTATATAAACTCATCTACGAAAGATTTTTGGCAAGTCAAATGGCATCGGCAGAATATTCTTCTGTTGCGGTGACTTTTGATTGCGAAAATTATGGTTTTAAAGTCAATGGCAAAACTATGGAATTTCCTGGTTATACCTCTGTCTACAAAGAATTTGTGGAAGATGAGAATAAAGAGGGTATGGCGGGCAGACTTCCAAAACTTGAGGAGGGAGAACTTTTGCCTTGCGAAAAGATTTTGCCAGAACAAAAATTCACAAAGCCACCAACAAGATATACAGAAGCAAGTCTTGTCAAGGCTATGGAAGAGAAAGGAATCGGTCGACCTGCGACATATGCAGCGACTATTACAATCTTGCAGTCGAGAAAATATACTGTCAAAGAGGCAAAATATCTGGTGCCAACAGAACTGGGGCGTAAGATAACAGCATATCTTGACCAGTTTTTCAGCAGTGTCATAAACGTCAAATTTACTGCACATATGGAAAGCAGACTTGATGATATTGCTGTCAAAGAGGAGGACTGGCACAATGTCGTTTCAAACTTCTGGAAGGGCTTTGAACATCTGCTTGTCAATGCTGACGCAAGCAGTGTGACAATGAAAGAGCCACCAAAGGAAACTGATATCGAATGTGAAAAATGTGGAAGTAAAATGCTTATCAGGACAGGCAGATTTGGAGAATTTTTGGCTTGCTCGAATTTCCCAAAATGTAAAAATACCAGACCGCTTGATACAACTAAAAAGGTGGTTGGCAAATGCCCTGATTGTGGCGGTGAACTTGTTGAACGCAAAAGCAAGAAAGGAAAATTATATTATTCTTGCGACAAATACCCTGAATGTAAATTTATGAGTTGGGATATTACAACAGGTGATAAATGTCCAAAATGTAAAAGTCCTTTGATTGTAAAAGGTAAAATCATAAAGTGTAACAATAGTGATTGCGACTATAAAATAGACGACAAAAATGACGCTCAGACAAAAAATAATCAATAATTATCAATAGAAAGCAATAACTTTGATTTTATTGTTTTTAATGTAAATATCATTAAATTTAATTAAAAATTGCAAAAAAACATAAAAAATAAACAAAATTTACAAAAAATATGTAAAATTACGAAAATTTGGAGGAAAAATGGAAAGTTTGTTTAGAGGCACCACAATATGTGGTGTAAAAAGAGATGGCAAGATTGCCATTGCGGGAGATGGGCAGGTTACACTTTCAGAAAGCGTAATATTTAAATCAAATGCTCACAAGGTGAGAAGAATCTATAATGACAAGGTTGTGATAGGTTTTGCTGGTTCTGTTGCTGACGCTTTCTCCCTTTGTGAAAGATTTGAAAATATGCTCAATAAATTTTCTGGCAATCTTATGAGAAGTGCTGTTGAACTTGCTGGCACATGGAGAGAAGACAAAGCATCAAGACAACTCAATGCTATGATGATTGTTGCAGACAAAGAAAGACTTTTGATTGTCAGCGGAACAGGGGAGGTCATTGAACCTGACGATGATGTTTGTGCAATCGGTTCTGGCGGAAATTATGCGCTGTCTGCAGCAAAAGCACTTAAACAAAATACCAACCTTTCTGCCAAAGAAATTGCAACTAAATCTCTTGAAATCGCAGGACAAATTTGCGTTTTCACAAATGGGAATATCACAGTTGAGGAGGTATAAAGATGAATTTGACACCAAAACAAATTGTTGAAGAACTTGATAGATATATTATCGGTCAGGCAAAAGCAAAAAGGGCAGTTGCTATTGCTCTTAGAAATAGATATAGAAGAAGCAGACTTCCAAAGGAAATTCGTGATGAAATCACACCTAAAAATATTATTATGAAGGGACCAACTGGCGTTGGTAAAACAGAAATTGCCAGAAGACTTGCAAAACTTGTAGGTGCACCTTTTATTAAAGTGGAAGCAACAAAATATACCGAAGTTGGTTATGTTGGTCGTGATGTTGAAAGCATGGTTCGTGATCTTGTTGAAGTTTCTGTCCGCATTGTAAAGGATGAAAAAAAGCATCAAATGGAGGCAAAAGTAAAGCCTAGTGTTGATAGAAGACTGGTAAATGCAATTTGCGATTCAAGAAGGGCTCAAAACATGACAGTTGACAAAACTGATGTTGAAAATGACCTTAAAGAAGGAAAACTGGAAAATGAGACCATTGAAATTGAAGTGCTTGACAATACAAAACAGGTTACAACTTTTGGAATGCAAGAACTTAATATAGGAAATTTGTTTGATGGTATGCTTCCAGCAAAGCGTCATAAAAGAAAATTGTCTGTTGCAAGGGCTCGTGAAATTTTGACTTCAGAAGAATGTGATAGAGTGGTTGACAATGAGAGTGTCAATGCTGAGGCTATAAGAAAGGTTGAAGAAGAAGGTATTATCTTTATTGATGAAATAGACAAAATTATCGGCAAAGCGGGTGGTTCAAACAATCATGATGTTTCTCGTGAAGGTGTTCAGAGAGATATCTTGCCTATCGTTGAAGGAAGCACTGTTGCAACAAAATATGGCAATGTAAAAACAGATTTTATTCTTTTCATTGCTTCAGGTGCATTCCATGTTTCAAATATTGAAGATATGATCCCAGAACTTCAAGGAAGATTCCCTATCAGAGTAGAACTTGATAATCTTACAAAAGATGACTTCAAGAGAATTTTGACAGAACCAAAAAATTCGGTTACGCTTCAATATGCAAGCATTTTAAAAGTTGACAACATTGATTTGAAATTCACTGAAGAGGCGATTGATGAAATGGCTGAAATGGCAGCCGCTGAAAATGAAACAAGCGAAAATATCGGTGCTAGAAGACTTCATACAATCATGGAACTTTTGCTTGAGGACATCTCTTTCAATGCAACAGGTGATCATCCTATGCTTGAGGTCATGGTTGATAAAAACTATGTTATAAATGCATTTAAAGAAACAAAGCGTAAATATGACTTGAGTAAATATGTGCTGTAATTTAATGTTTTATGAGAAAACATAAAAACATATTAAAAATGCAGTTTTTATAAAAAAAAGTCTAATTTTATGAACAAATATCTATTTTTCAGTTTTAATAAAGCGGGAGAAATTGAATTTGTCAAAAATAAATAAAAATGATTTATTTAAATCAAATAGAAAAATTGTATGGTGACATATGGATAATTCAAGGACTGAAATATTAATAGGCGAAGAAAACTTAAAAAAGATAATGTCTAAACATATGACTATTGTTGGCACTGGTGGTGTTGGCGGATATGTGGCAGTCATGCTTGCAAGGGCAGGAATTGAAAACTTTACTCTTATTGATTTTGACGATGTTTCTTCTTCAAACATCAATCGTCAGATTGTTGCTTATAAAGGCACAATAGGACAGAAAAAGGTTGATGTATTAAAAAGAATGATTGAAGAGATAAACGAAAAAGCGACTGTCAGAATTTTTGCTGAAAGACTTACGAAAGAGAATATAAGTCGTTTAATCGGGCAAACTGATATTGTAGTCGATGCAATAGATAGTGTGAAAGATAAGATAGATCTTATTGCTTATTGCAAAGAAAACAATATAAATATCATTTCTGCAATGGGTGCAGGAAATCGTTATGACATTCCACAATTTAAACTTACTGACATATATTCAACTTGTGATGATGGTCTTGCCAAAGCGGTGAGAAAAGGGCTTCGTGAAAGAGGTGTGAAAAGTCTCGAGGTCGTAACAAGTTCATCAAAGGCAAAGAAGATTGATGGGGTGATAGGAAGCATAAGTTTTTATCCAGCAATGAGCGGATGTTTTATTGCTTCAGTCGTAATTAATAAAATAATTGAAGATAAAATTTGATTTAAATAAATTGTTTTATTGAGATAGTTTGAAGATAAATATCTATTTAACACCTTAAAAAATATAATAAAAATATTGCAAGTAATTTTATATGATTTTTCAGATGTTTGATATTAAAATAAAAAATTAATGGAGGGAAAAATGAAAGTCGTAGAAGAAAAAGATTTTGAAAGTGAAATTTCTTCAGGGGTTGTGCTTGTTGATTTCTTTGCATCATGGTGTGGACCATGCAGAGTTATGGGCTCAATTTTAGAGCAGATGGACGGAAAAGTTGAAGGCGTCAAAATCATTAAAGTTGATGTCGATGAAAGTGGGACTGTTGCAAGACAGTTTGGAATTATGTCAATTCCAACACTTATTATCTTCAAAGATGGCAAACTTCAAGAGAAGCACATCGGACTTTGGCAAAAAGAAGATTGCTTAGAAGCACTTAAAAAATATTTATAAATGGCGAAGGAAGTTTGACTTTTATAAGATATTTTATAATTGAAAATTAAATTAAAAAAATTTTAATTTTACTTTTAATTTTTTTAGGTTTGAAAGTGAAAAAATGAAAAATTTAAGCAAACAAAAATCAAAAAAGAAAAAAAGTTGAAAAAAATCCAACTTTTTTTTATTTTGACTAAGTTTAGTATTGACTTTATTTATATAGAGTGTTAAAATATTACTATGTTTAAAGGGGTGTAAAATGTCAAAAAAAGTTTATTTAGATTATGCTTCAACAACCTATGTTTCAAGTGAAGTCTTGAATGAAATGCTTCCTTGCTTCAATGCAGTTTATGGCAATTCAAATTCGCTTCATAGTTATGGAAGAGAGGCTTCAAGTCTTGTTGACAGAGCAAGAGACCGTATTAAAAATGCTATCGGTGCTGAAAAATCAAATGAAATTTACTTTACTTCAGGTGGGACTGAGGCAAACAACTGGGCAATCAAAGGCATTGCTCACGCATATTCAGAAAAGGGAAAACATATCATTGTAAGTAAGATTGAACATAAGTCACTTTTAGATGCTTGTGCTTCACTTGAAGAGGAGGGATTTGAAGTTTCTTATCTTCCTGTTGATAAGCATGGTCTTGTGAATATGGGAGAACTTATCCATCTTATAAGAAAAGATACAATCCTTGTTTCTATCATGGCAGTAAACAATGAAATAGGCACAATTCAAAATATCAAAGCCATTGCAAAGATTTGTCATGATTATAATGTGCTTTTCCATACTGATGCTTCACAAGCCATAGGTGCAATTAAAATCAATGTCAAAGACATGGAAATTGACGCGATGACTATGACTGCTCATAAAATTTATGGACCAAAAGGCGTTGGTGCTTTATATCTTAAGGATGGCATCAGAATTGAAAACCTTATCTATGGTGGAAGTCAAGAAAGAGGAAAGAGAGGCGGAACAGTCAATGTCCCTTCAGTTGTTGGATTTGGCAGAGCCGTTGAAAGTGCAAATAGAGACATCATGATAAATCAACAAAAGGTCAGAAATGTAAGAGAATATTTCCTTAAGAATGTCAACGAAAGAATCCCTTATGTCACTGTAAATGGTCATCCTATTCAAAAGGTAAATGGAATATTAAACCTTTGCTTTGAAATGGTTGATAAAGAATCTCTTTTAATGCTTCTTGATATTGAAGGCGTTGCAGTTTCTGCTGGTTCTGCTTGCACATCAAATTCAACTCTTCAATCTCATGTTTTGAAGGCTATCGGAATAAGTGATGAATTTGCAAATAGTTCTATTCGTTTCTCATTTGGCAAAAACACAACAAAGGCAGACCTTGACTTTGCTATTGACGCTCTTGTAAAATCAGTTGAAAGACTCAGGTCTATTTCGGCTCTTACTAAAGCAGGGAGGAAATAATTATGTTTAATGAACGCATTATGAAAAGATTTACAAATCCAAAATATGCTGGCGGACTTAGAGGTGCAAATGGTACTGGAAGAAGTGGTGACAGCGAATGTGGCGACCTTATCAAAATCTATATTCTTGTAAATGACGAAAATGTCATAACTGAAGCAAAGTTTAAGGCGTATGGCGGTGTTTGCACCATCGTTGCCTGCGATATTGCTTGCGGACTTATTGAAGGTCGTTCTCTTGAGGCGGCTTTAAGGACAAATTATTATCAAATCCTTGAAGAAATGGGTCAGGTTCCTGAAAATAGAGAATATACTGCAACTCTTGCAGAAGAGGCTATCAAAAATGCCATTGATGATTTCTATAAGAAGAAAGAAAAAGATTTGAAAGGCAAAAAATAATAATATAAAAAGATATGGTGATTTCCATGTCTTTTTTATTAAAAATTTTTTTAGTTTACATCATCAAAGTAAAATTAATACTCTTATGGACATCTTAAAGTAAATTAGTTAAATGAAGGCATTATTAAATTAAACAAACAATATACAAAAAACACATATAAACATTTTTATTATTTGTTCTGAAATTATGTATAATATAACTTGATTTGCACAAAATAAGCATAAGGAGGGTGATATGAAAGATGTTTTGATGTTACTGGGCTTTAGTATGGGGCTTGTAACTGGTGCATTATTATATAAATACTCTGAATGTGCTAAGCAAGCAGTAGATAAAAGCGAAAAAGCAGTCATGAAAGAAGTTGACAAACTTGAACAAAAAGCAAAAAAACTAAATAAAGAGAATTAAAAAAAAGGCTGTTAGTCATTCAATTTTGAAACTAGCGGAATAATAAAAGAAAAACATAGACAAAAACAGCCTATGTTTTCTTTTTGCTCCTAACTTTCTCTTAACTGCAAAATAAAGCGAATGCTTCTGCCGTTGTCACAGGTTGTCGTTCAAATAACAAACCTAACAATCATAAGACACTCGCATTGACCTTGACAACAAAGAATATTCGTTTACACTAGAAGAATAGAGAGAAGAAAACAAAAAGCAAAAGAGCGGTCTGCGTTACGCTCTGCCAGCAACCGCTCTTTTGCAACAAAATTAGTTTGTTAGGCGTGTGCTTGTCTGCTGGAGCGAAGCGACAGCACTTGTATAAGACAAGCACACGCCTAAATGCCAAATTAAAAAAGTTTAATATTTTTTGATTTTAATAGCCCAAATTTCGATGTTATATGTTATAATATAATTCATATAGAGATATTAAGGAAAAATATATGAAAGTTGTTAGTTTTTTCTCTGGAGCCGGCGGTCTTGATTTAGGTTTTGAACAAGCGGGCTTTAAAATCATTTATGCAAATGAATTTGATAAAACCATTTGGGAAACTTATGAAAAAAATCATAAGGCTTTTTTGGATAAAAGAGATATTAGAGAAATAAAATCTGAGGAAATACCTGATTGCGATGGTATTATTGGTGGTCCACCATGTCAAAGTTGGAGTGAAGCTGGCAAGATGAAAGGATTTGCTGATGCTCGTGGTCAATTATTTTTCGAGTTTATAAGAATATTAAAAGACAAACAGCCTAAATTTTTTGTAGCAGAAAATGTTGTTGGAATGCTTTCTTCTGCTCATGGAGATGCCGTTCAAAACATACTAAAATTGTTTGATGAGGCAAATTACGATGTGTCATTAACATTAGTAAACGCATCCGATTATGGAGTTCCTCAAGATAGAAAAAGGGTTTTTTACATCGGCTTTAGGAAAGATTTAAAGATAAACAACTTTCAACTAAATTTACAAAAACAGCCTAAAGTTCCACTCAAAAATGTTATTTGGGATTTAAAAGACAATGTTTTACCAGCAAAATCATTAAACAAAACTAATGGTGATGAATGCAAAATCAGTAATCATGAATATTTAACGGGTTCCTTCTCAACAATTTTTATGTCTAGAAATAGAGTTAGGTCTTGGGATGAACCTTCTTTTACAATACAGGCTGGTGGTCGCCATGCACCTATTCATCCACAAGCACCTAAAATGCTATTCGTTGAACAAAACAAAAGAGTTTTTGTACCAGGACAAGAAAATTTATATAGAAGATTAAGTGTTCGAGAATGTGCTAGAATACAAACATTCCCTGATGACTTTAAATTTTATTATAGAGATGTTGTTGATGGTTATAAAATGATTGGTAATGCTGTTCCTGTTAAATTAGCAAAGCAAGTTGCTGAGTGTATTATTGATGCATTGAAAGATGCGAAGGAGTAAAATTATGAGTGTACAGAGTAATAATCAAGGTCGTGCATACGAATACATTTGCTTATTGACTTTAAATGAAGAAATAAATAAAATTCGTAAATCTCAAATCGTTGAAAACAGTGCATATCATGCTGCACAAAATGCTTGGAATTCAGTGGATTCAGCATTTCAATCAATATTGAAAGAAAGTGCAAAAGCAGCCGTTGCCACTATTTTTGATATGGAACCCATGATAATTGAAAAAAGCAATGATGTTTTGACTTTAAAAATTCAAACTGACAATGAAGGTAAAGAAGGCGATGTTAGAGATATTTTAATATCTCGCAGTGATGTTTGTTGGGAAATTGGTTTAAGCATTAAGCATAATCATTTTGCAGTAAAACATAGTAGACTTGGAAAATCTTTAGACTTCGGTAAAAAATGGTTTAATATCCCTTGCTCTACTATTTATTGGAATGATATTAAATCTATATTCGATTATTTAGAAGCTCAAAAATCGGAAAATAAAAATTGGAATGAACTTCCATCAAAAGATAAAGACGTATATGTTCCATTATTAAAAGCTTTCATAAACGAGATTAAAAAAAGTACGCAAATAGATTCAAGTGTTCCTAGAAAAATGGTTGAGTATTTGCTTGGAGAATTTGATTTTTATAAAGTTATTAGTATTGATTCTAAAAGACTTACACAAATTCAGTCATATAATTTGCACGGCAAATTAAATCAGTCGACCAGAACAATTACACCGAAAATTAAAGTGCCTGTTGTATTGTTGCCAACTAGAATTGTAAGCTTTGATTTTAAGCCTAATAGTTCAAATACAGTTGAGTTATATATGGATGGCGGCTGGCAGTTTAATTTTAGAATACATAACGCATCAACAAAAGTCGAAACAAGTTTAAAATTTGATATTCAAATTATAGGAATGCCAACTACAATTATTTCAATAAATTGCAGTTGGAAATAGAAACGGAGAAATTATGGATAGTAATAAAGAAAAAATTATATATCCAGAATGGATGGATAAATATTTTAAAGATAATCAAGTTGAAATAAAAAGATTGCCAGATGATTTTAGAATTATTGACAAACAAGCATTACCAAATAAATCTATAAAAACAACTAAACAATTTGTTCAATATTTAGAAACTGAAGCAAATTTTTGGAATTATGATAACATTAAAAACAATATTTTAGTATCTAGTTACTGCCAAATAATTAAGACTTCTTTATCAAATATTAATACAATAAGAAATTCAGATGATTCTGAAGGTAATAAAAGACTATTTAGAGAATCAGTTGTATCTTTTGTTAATGGTTGTCAAATATCATCTAGTACAAATTTGGCAAAGTGGTTTAAAACTTTTGCAAATAAAAGTCAGTATTTTTTCTACGGGTTTAAAGATGCAATAATAAATACATCTTCTGGGTATACTAACTATACACAATGGCACGAAGGGTTTTATTACGGGATGGAATACAAAAATGCCATACAAAGTATAGAAATTTTAGTTTCAAATTATGGACTTTCCTATAAAGAAGCTTTTGAGAAAACTGAAAAAGAGCTGAACGAACTTGTAGAAAATTCAAGCAACTTATTTTATAATCAGCAGAAAGAAATAGTTGAACTTAAAACATCAACAATTAAAGAAATTGAAGAAGAGAAAAAACAATTTCTAGAATACAAAAATCAAAAAGAAAAAGAATTAACAGATTTAGAAAATTTATATCAAGAGAAATTAAAACTTTCTAAACCCGCTGAATATTGGAAAAAGATGTCAAAATCTTATACTAAAAGTGGGAGTATTTGGTTAGTAATCAGTGCATTAATTGCATTAGGTACTATCGCAGGTCTAGCATTAATAATAGTTTATACACCTAATTTGTTTGAAAAGAATGCATATTGGTTGGACCTTGTAAAAGATACTGCTTTACTAACTGTTATAACAAGTGTTGCAATTTATATACTACGCATAACTATTAAGTTATCTTTAAGTTCATTCCATCTTTCTAGGGATGCTCGAGAACGGGAACAATTATCGTATTTTTATTTATCTCTTATGGAATCTAAGGGAATTACTGAAAAAGAAAGAGCGTTGATAATAAATTCATTATTTAGCCGTTCGGATACAGGTCTTCTGAAGGGCGAAGCTGCACCTTCTATGACAGCAAATATTACTGATTTACTTGATAAGGATAAATCTAAATAAGTCTTTATAAATAATATGTTTACTACAATAAAAAATGCTTTATCAAAAATGATAAAGCATTTTTTGCTAGTTTCAAAATTTATAGACCTTTAGCCTTTTTTTTTGTTTTCTTATCAAATATTGATTCTATAAAAATTTTTAAAAATAAAGATAGTTTATATTTATTTTTTTGATTTTTTACATATCATCAACATAGGGCTGTATATGCTCAGATAAAAATCTTCATTTTAAAACATGGGTCAATAGAAATATGTTTGTTAATAGAAATAAATTGTCAATAAAAATATATTAGTCAACAGAGAAATATTAGTCAAAAGAAAATTTTAAGAGAAGCAATGTCATATATTTTAAAATTGCTGGCAACAAAAAAAGGTGGAAATAATCCACCTGTTATATTCAAGGCCGAGCATCCTAGTCCGATAAAACCTTACCAACTGCCTTATAAAATACAAACTCCACCAAAGCAACCTTATGGCACATCAAATGATCCTCTTAATGATGCTTCCGTCAGGACCTGACATGATTCAAGGGATTTAATTGCATAAGACCTTGATTTCAACGCCCATATTTTATACACATTTTTGACAAAATTAAACCTCGCAAGGCATTCAATCCCACATATAGCGGATTGTGGGTAACAGAGCACCGCTAACTCTCCATCTAGCCCGACAAGAGTATTATATCACAAATTTTAAAAAAATACAATAAAATGTATTAATTTAAGTAAATAAGTTTGTAAGATTTTGTAATTTTTGATATACTAATTTAGATTAAAGAGGAGAAAACAGGTGAACAAGGAAGAGAAATCGAATGCTAAGCGTTTTTTAGACGCATACAACAACATTGATTATGCACTTAAAACAAGATATAATCTCAATCGTGCAATGGGATTTTCAGACCTTATAAGAAAATCAGTCGTTGTAAATTATGTTGTGAGAAAATATGAAGATGAACTTATTGATTATGGCAGACTAAGAAATGCAATTATTCACAACAACAATGAAGATTATGTGATTGCCGAGCCACATAGTGCTGTTGTTGAAAAGATTGAACATATTGAAAGACTTTTGACAACACCTCCACTTGCCATTGAAAGTGTTGCACAGAAGAATGTTGTGATCACTTATGCCGAGAAAAGTATGCGTGATGTGATTGAACTTATTGCATCTTCGGGTTTCAGCAATATCCCAGTATACAAAAACAATAGGCTTGTCGGTGTTGCAAATGGTCAAAAAATTTTACATTCTTTGGGAAATTTCTTGATTGCGGGAGGCAAGGAAAATATATTTTTAGACAATGTCCAAATTGAGGATATGCTTTCAAGTTTAAACAACAGTATATATTATGTTGTCAAAAAAGCAGATTGCACAATAGAAGAAGCACTCAACGAATTTCATAAAAATCCAAAACTTCTTGCAATTTTATTTACAAAAAATGGTCAAAACACAGAATTGCCTTTGGGGATTATGACAGGGGCAAATGTGACACCAGCGCAGAAAATTTTGGAGGAATACTAAAAATTTGTTTTTTATGACATCTTTTTTAGCAAGTTTTATTGATTTTTTATAAAATTTTATATTCTTTTAATAAATTTTATAATATCTATAATCTTATTTTAATTAAGATTGAATATGATGACTATTAAAATATTTGTGGTAAAAAGAGTAGTGAAAAAAGTGTAAAATAATTTTTAAATTTTGTTTGCTTATAATAATTGACAAAAAAAAATTGTTATGATAAAATATTTGTGTAATTTTTATTACTTTATTAAATGCGTTGATTAAGGACAACACTTTATCTTAAATTCCTTTTTTCAATTTGTTGAATTCATATTGAATGTAAGAGAGTTGCCGTTTGGTGGGAGGCAATAGGAAAGAGATAGGGTTATCACCTTAGGAGTTGCAAAGACGAACATAAATCTTTTGATTTATAATTAATTTTTGCCGGGTATTCCCGTAATAGAAGAGGCGGATGTTGGTCTGCAGTAAAGTATACAAGTGGTATAAAAAGTCTCTAACAGGCTCTTGTGTCTTTTGGGGCTTTTTTTGTTTTTAAAGCCTATAAGAAAATTTGCGTAAGGAGAATGATATGTATAATAAAGTTGAAACCAAACTTGATTTTATCAAAAATGAAAACAAAATACTTGAATTTTGGGAAAAAAATGATGTTATAAATAAAGGTCTTGAGTTGAATAAGGGAAGTGACCGCAGTTATACCCTCTATGATGGTCCGCCAACTGCAAATGGCAAACCACATATAGGTCATCTTTTGACAAGGGCTATGAAAGATATCATTCCTAGATATAAGGCAATGAAAGGCTTTTATATTCACCGTAAGGCAGGTTGGGACACTCATGGACTTCCTGTTGAGGTTGAAATTGAAAAGAAGTTGGGACTCAATGGCAAGCAAGACATTGAAAAATATGGTGTTGATAGATTTATTAACCTTTGCAGAAATTCTGTTTGGGAATATAAAGGTATGTGGGAAAAATTTACTAAGCGTGTTGGCTACTGGGTAGACATGGACAATCCTTATATCACATATGACAACAACTATATTGAAAGTATATTTTGGGCATTAAAGGAAATGGACAAGAAAAACCTTATTTATAAGGGACACAAAATTATGCCATATTGTCCTAGATGCGGGACTACGCTTTCAAAAATGGAAGTTGAAAATGGAGACAACTATAAACTTCTTAAAGAAAACTCTATCTTTGTCAAGTTTAAAAGTTTGGAAGAGGAGAATACATCTTTTATTGTTTGGACAACTACTCCATGGACTTTGCCTTCAAATGTTGCACTTTGTATGAATCCAAATGAAGTTTATTGCAAACTTGAGCATGATGGCAAATATTACATTATGCTTGAAAAACTTGTTTCGACATTGTTTGAAGAGGGCAGTTTCAATATTGTATATAGAAAGAAAGGTAAAGAATTTGAATTTCACAAATATCAACCACTTTTTGATTATGCTTTAAATGATGTCAAGAAAGGCTATTTTGTAATTGTTGATGATTATGTAACTACTGAGGACGGAACTGGTATCGTTCACATCGCACCTGCTTTTGGTGAAGATGACTATAATGCTTGCAAAAAATATGACATAGATTTTGTTCAACTTGTTGATGAAAATGGCAAAATGAGTGATAAAACCGATTTTGGTGGATTGTTTGTCAAAGACGCTGACAAGTTTGTAATTAAAAAACTTGAAGAAGAAGATAAAATGTTTAAAGTTTTGCCTTTTGAACATAATTATCCTCATTGCTGGCGTTGTAAGAGTCCGCTTCTATATTACGCAAAGGATACATGGTTTATAAAGACCACTGCCTATAAAGATAAGATGGTTGAAAATAATAATTCTGTTTACTGGTGTCCTGAGCATATTAAGGCGGGAAGAATGGGAAATTTCCTTGCAAATAATATAGACTGGGGTATTTCAAGAAACAGATACTGGGGGACACCTTTGCCTTTCTGGATTTGTCCAAATGGTCATATTCATGTTGTTGGAAGCATTGACGAATTTGAGAAATTGTCGGGCGTGCGACCTCAAGATTTGCACAAACCAACTCTTGACAAAATCTCTTTCCCATGTCCTGAATGTGGAAAGATGATGAAGAGGACACCAGAGGTTATGGATTGCTGGTTTGATAGCGGTGCAATGCCTTTTGCTCAATATCATTATCCTTTTGAAAATAAAGAACTTTTTGAAAAATCTTTCCCTGCTGATTATATCAGTGAGGCAATAGACCAAACAAGAGGTTGGTTTTATACACTTCTTGCTGTCAATACTCCTTTATTTGAAAAATCGCCATATAAGGCTTGCAATCTTTTGGGACTTGTCCTTGATAAACATGGTCTCAAGATGTCAAAATCTCTAGGCAATGGTATTGACCCATGGTCGGTGCTTGACAAAGAGGGGGCGGATGCTCTTAGATGGTATTTCTATAATAACTGTCTGCCAGGACAGGGACTTGCCTTTAATGAAGATAATTTGATTGATTTGCAAAGAAAATTTATGGGCACTCTTTGGAATGTTTACGCTTTCTATTGCTTGTATGCAGAGATTGACCAAATTGATCCTACAAAATATAGCCTGTCTGAGTGCAAACTTTCATTTCTCGATAAGTGGTTGTTGTCAGAGTATAACGCTCTTGTCAAGTTTGTTGATGAAAGTCTTGAAAAACTTGATATGTTGAATTCTTCTCGTAAAATAACTGAATTTGTTGACAAACTTTCAAATTGGTATATCAGACGCTCAAGAGAGAGATTCTGGGGAAGTGAGGAAAGTGATGATAAAATTTCGGCATATAAGACTCTTTATGAGGTGCTTGTTGGTCTGTCAAAACTCATCGCACCATTCCTTCCGTTCTTGTCAGAAGAAATTTATCAGAACCTGGTGAGAAATCTTGACAAAAATTCACCTATAAGTGTTCATTTCTGCTCTTTCCCTGAGGCGGATGAAAAGATGATTGATAATTCTCTTAATGAGGGCATGGACAAAGTTCTTGAAATAGTGCTTTTAGGCAGAACTTGTCGTGCATCAAGTGGTGTGAAAAATCGTCAACCACTTTCAAAAGTTATGGTTTGTGCAACTGATGAAATAAATTTGGATAAAGAATTAAAATCTCTTATTGAAGACGAACTTAATGTCGAAAATGTTGAAATTTTAGAAAAGGCAGATGAGTTTGTCTCTTATGAACTTAAACCTCAACTTAAAACTTTAGGTCCAAAATATGGTAAAAATTTGGGTGTTATCAGAGAATTCTTGTCAAATTGCGATGCAAGTGAGGTTGTTGCAAAGGTAAGATATGGTCAAAGTGTTTTGATAAATGCTCCAGATGGAAGCGAAATTGAGATTAATGAATGCGACCTTTTAATTACTCATAAAAACAAAGAAGGTTATGCTTCAGACTCAAATGGCGTGCTTACTGTTGTGCTTGATACCTCTTTAAGTGACGAACTTATTGAAAAAGGACTTGTAAATGAATTTGTAAGCAAAGTTCAAAACCTTAGAAAGGACAGTGGACTTGAGGTTGTCAACCATATTCAAATTGAAATTTCTGGTGATGAGAATCTTACAAAAGTTCTTGAAAAGAGAAAAAATGAATTTTTGAAAACTTTGCTTGCTGACAAATTTGTTGTTGGCACAAATGGTGATTTTGTCACCGAACTTAAGTTTGATGATAAAATTTTAAATATTTATATTACAAAAATATAAATCATGAAAAAAATCAGGCATTGATATCTGTCTGATTTTTTTAAACTCGAGAAAAAATATGAATGAAATGGCTGTCTTTTTAGGAATGATTGAAAGCATACGAGTGAAGAGAATGTTTTTTTAGGAGCGGGAGAAAGAATATTCTTCAATCTTGTTTTTACTTTTAAAATTTTGAAAAGGGTTTTTGATTCAATCTTGTTTTACTTTAATAATATGATTTTTATTATTTAAAGAAAGATTTGAATTTAAGTCATTTGAATATAGGTTATTTGAATACAGGTTTATAAAATTGAAAAAAGAGGATTGAAAAATAAAGAAAGAAGATTTTAAAATTTTTGTGCATTGCTATAAATGAGGCAAAATAAGTTGATTAATATTGAAAATTTTGATAAAATACAAAAAGAGGTAAAAAACATTGAAAATTGCTGATACATGGCAGGATTATGAAGTTCTTGCGACAGGAAATGGCGAAAAATTAGAGCGCTGGGGAAAATATAAACTTTTAAGACCAGACCCTCAAGTGATATGGCACGCTAAAACAAATTTAAGTGCTTTTAAGGGGCTGGACGGACATTATTTAAGATCTAATTCTGGTGGTGGAGGCTGGAAATTTTTTTCACGAGTTCCTGAAAAATGGCAGATTAGTTGGAATGGTATAAAATTCATCATCAAACCTATGGGGTTTAAACACACCGGGCTTTTCCCAGAACAGGCTGTCAACTGGGCTGATATGACCAAACTCATTAAAGAGGCAGGCAGGCCTATTAAAATTTTAAACCTTTTCGCTTATACTGGTGGTGCAAGTGTGGTTTGTGCAAGTGCAGGAGGCGAGGTGACTCACGTCGATGCAAGCAAAGGCATGGTTGAGAGGGCAAGAGAAAATGCAGGACTTAATGGAATAACAAACATTCGCTATATAGTCGATGACTGCGAAAAGTTTATAAATAGAGAAATAAGACGAGGCAACAGATATGACGCCATTATAATGGACCCTCCTAGTTATGGCAGAGGGACAAATGGCGAGATGTGGAAACTTGAGGATAATCTTTTTGATTTTGTCCGTCTTACTAAACAGGTGCTTTCAGATAAACCATTATTTGTACTTATTTCATCATATACAACAGGACTTCAAGCAAGTGTGTTATCAAATATTTTGAGTCTTGTTTTTGGTGAGGGGAATATTGACGCAGATGAAATATGTCTGCCAACAAAAGAAAATATAGTTTTACCTTGTGGATCTAGAGGAATGAAAATATGGAAAAATTAGTTGTTTTATATGAAGATAATCAGGTGATTGTGGCACTTAAACCACACAATGTGCCAACTCAGGCGGATGCGTCTGGCGATAAAGATATGCTCAGCATGGTCAAAGATTATGTAAAAGAAAAATATAATAAAGAAGGCGATGCTTTTATAGGTCTTGTCCACAGACTTGACAGACCTACTGGCGGAATTATGGTCTTTGCAAGAAATTCAAAATCAGCGGGTCGTTTGTCACAGCAGTTTGCTTCAAGAGAGATAAAAAAGACATATTATGCAGTTTTATCAAAAGTTCCGCAGGCAAAATCAGGACATCTTGTGCATAATTTAAAAAAGGATGAAAAGGAGAATATTGTCAAGATTGTTCCACTTAGTGAAGAGGGGGCAAAGAAGGCAGAACTCGACTATAAGGTCCTTCAAATTGAAAATGAAAATGCTCTTGTTGAGGTAAATCCATTGACAGGCCGAGGACATCAAATAAGGGTGCAATTTGCTGGTATCAACTGCCCACTTTTTGGTGATAACAAATATGGAAAAGACAAGACAAAGTCTTCAAAGAATTTAGGATTATGGGCAGGAAGACTTGAGTTTTATCATCCAACAACAAAAGAAAAAATGGTTTTTGCTTGTCCTCCAGAAAAAGTTTTACCATGGTCAAATTTCTATCTTGAAAAGTATTTTATTAGATAATTTAAGAAAAATGGCAATTTTTTTGCAAAAAAAGGTTAAAATTTATTAATTATTGTTAAATTTTATTCAATTAAATACTATTTTTTAAGATTGAGTGAAGAATTGTTGTTTATAAAAAAATATTGTTTTTAATAAAACAAAATTTAAAAAGAGGTGATTATGTCTGAAATGAAAATAAAAACCAGAGAGGAAATTGCAAAGGATTACAAGTGGGATTTATCGCCACTGTGCAAAGATGATAAAGATTTTTATCAAAGACTTGAAAAGGCCAAATTGTTTCTGCCAAAACTGAAAGAGTTTGAGGGCAAACTCGACAATAAAGAAAGTGTTTATCAATATCTTATGCTTGACAGAGAACTTGAAGAAATTTTAGAGCCTATAGTTCAATATTCTCACTTGAAATTGACTGAAGACTTGTCTAGCGAATTTTATAACGAAATGCGTGAAAAACTTCATATAGTTTTAAGTGAGATGAGTGTGGAAACAGCATTTGCAACATCGGAGTTGTTTGCTTTGTCGGACCAAATTTTGGATGACATAATTATGGACGAAAGATTTAAGGATTTTGATAAGATTTTTGAAGATATAAAGCAAAATAAAATCCATAAACTTTCAAAGGAAGAGGAAAAATTGATTGCCGGAATGGACTTTTTGGGCGGATTTTCTGACAATATGGAAAAGGCTTCTGATGTCGATTTTGATTTTGGTGAGATAGAATCTTCTAAGGGTGAAAAGTTTAAACTTACATCTTCAAGTTATGGAAAATATATGCGTGATAGCGATCGTCAAATTAGAAAACAGACATTTTGCAATTTGAATGGAAAGTTTGGCGAACTTATCAATATGCTTTCAAATAATTATATCAATGATGTCAAAGCGACCTGCTATTTTGCCAAAGTGAGAAAATATAAAAGTGCTTTAGAAAGTGCACTTGAAGGTGAAGAGGTTGATGATAAGGTTTATTATAAACTTCTTGAAAAGGTTTCAGAAAATTTGCCTGTGCTTTTTAAATATTTTAATTTAAAAAAGAAAGAAATGAATCTGAAAGAATTTTATATCTATGATGCCATGGCGTCAATCGAAATGGGCGAAAGAAAAACATATTCTTATGATGAAGCATTTGATTTGATTAAGAAGGCGCTTTCACCACTGGGCGAAGAATATCTTGCCCTTCTTGACAGGGCAAAAAATGAAAGGTGGATTGATGTTTATCCAACCTTAAACAAACGCTCTGGTGCTTTTGAAAGTGGAATATATGGATTTCATCCTTATGTTATGACAAACTTTGAAGGCGACCTTGATTCTGTTTTTACTCTTGCGCATGAACTGGGTCATGCAATGCACTCATATTTTTCAGATAAAAATCAACCTCGTGAAAAGGCTGGTTATACAATCTTTTTGGCTGAAATTGCCAGCACTACAAATGAAATACTGCTTATAAATTATCTTATAGCAAACTCTAAAAATAATGATGAAAAAAAGGCACTTTACAACAAACTCTTTGATGAAGTAAAAGGGACTATATTTAGACAAACAATGTTTGCTGAATTTGAAGAAAAAGTCCATGCTATGCATGAAAATGGGGATGGACTCACCAAAGAAAAATTATGCAATGAGTATTATAAACTTAATGTTAAGTATTTTGGTGATGTCAAACTTGTTGATGAAGTAAAATATGAATGGGCAAGAATTCCTCACTTTTTCAATTCTTTCTATGTCTACAAATATGCGACAGGTATGATTTGTGCCATCAATTTTGCAAACAAGATTCTGTCGGGCGAAAAGGATGCAATTGAAGATTATTTCAGATTTTTGTCTGCTGGATGCAGTGATGATCCGATAGCAATCTTAAAAAATTCAAGTTGTGATTTGACCGGTTCAAAAACATTTGACAAGAGTTTTGAATTCTTGAAAGATATACTAGACAGGTGGGAGAAACTTAATTAATAAATTGTTTTTACCTTAAAAAAAATATTTTGACAATTATTGCAATATATTGTATAATAAAAGGTATGAAAAACGTAAAACAATTGCTATTTATTTTTGCATTGATGTTGATGATAAATTTGTCGTCAGCATTTTTGTTTTCGTGTGGCAAAAATGATGGTGTGAAATATACGACTTCTGGAAATGGACAGGTTGAAAGTGTAAAAATAAATGGTGAAAAATATTTTATGGCAACTGCCGACCAGTGGCATGAATTTGTTGGCTGGTTTGATGGCAATAGAAAAATAAATGAAAATCCAAAACTAAAAATTACAAAGAAAACTCCTAAAAAGTTGGAAGCCAGATTTGTCACAACCGCGAGATTGTCTTTTGACAGAATTTTAAATGGTTTATATAATGCTTATATAAATGGAATTTCTCAGGAAGGCGAATATTTTAATATTATATCAAATTTAAAAATTGCTCGCGAGGATGACTTGACAACATATTCTTTTGGCGGGCATCTAAATTTCAATGAAAAGGGTAATCAATTATTTTTAAAAAGCGAAAGTAAAAATAACAATTATGCGATTGTCTATGATGATGACCTTGACAATGGTTTTGCTTATGTTGATTATGATGGAGAAAAAAGCGTTTTTGAAGATTTGGGCATTTTATCAAATGTTTTGAAGTCTCTTCCTGATCCTTCAAAAGATAGTTGGAACATTGAAAATCTTTTAAACAACAAAACTTTATTTTATCAATTTGAACAATATTTTGGTTATACAAATGCAACTGGAATTGTAGAAAGTGTGATAAATGATAAACAAAAATCAACTTTTGTCATAAATTTCACAAAACTGCTTTCTACTCTTAAAACAAATTATCCAAATTTTGAAGAAGATTCTTTTTTGAAAGATCTGACCGAAATTTTAACTGGGAATTACACTGATTCATCATTTCCCAAAATTTCTATAACAGCAAATATAGAATTTGACAATGAGCAAAAACAACAGATTAAAAATATGCAGTTTTTATTTGATATTTCAAAAGACTATCTTCTGAAGTTTGGAGATAAAACGATTGTTGTTTCAAAAGGTAAAATCAATGTAGAAGTAAATGATTTAAATTATGCTTATTGCACTACGCCATTAAATTATGATGATGACTTAAGTTTATTTCCAAAACCAGAGCATAATTTACTTAATTTTCAGTTGATAGGAGATTTGACTTTTGCCACTGATGAAATGGAAGAAAATCCATATCAAGATATTTATCGTGTTGAAATGAATGCAGATATAAACCCTTTTGCTCTTATTTCTTATAATAAAGACGGCAAAGGTTATGAAAATATTGAATGGGAAAAACTGGGATTTTTAAGTTTAAGTATAATTTTGATTCCTGCTGAAAATGAAGCCGATTGTTTGTCGCAATATGAAAGACATAAAGGCTCGACGGAATATTTAAATATCTTAATAGATACAAAACGATATGGTGCAAATATGTTTATGCGTGCATCATTTTACAATCCAAACACCTTGCTTACAACCTCATATTTTTTCAATAACAGTTTTTATTTGCCAGAGTTGATGAAATATTATCATTCAAGTGAAGTTTCAACCTATCAAAATGAGAAAACAGATAATTCTTCTTTTGCAAATAATATCATTAAAACACTGATAGATATTTGCATAAACTTTGATAAAACTGATATAAATGGCTCTTTTTATAACATTTTTCTTAAATATTTTGACAAAAATGGCTTATTAAGTGAAAATTTAACTCTTTCAGAAGAGGGGATAATACTTCAGACTAAAAATATTAGACAATTTATAAGAGAAAAAGAAAGTGATGTGGGACTTCTATTTTTAGGTTATCCTATCAAATCTGACACTTATATTTTGGGCAAAGATGAAATAACAAAAATTGTATTAAATTTTGATAAGTTTTCACAAGGAATCATCAAAAAAGATATAAATGGTTTTTATTATGATAGTCAGGGGAATAATATAGTGGATGTTTTTAATGAAAAGTATCAAACTGTCTCAAAAATTGATAAAATCTCTTATTTTGATGATAAAAATATGACAATTGATGAAATTTCTTCTTTGAATGGGCAGGTGGTTGAGGTTGACTCATTTACATTGTCAAATGGAGAGAAGGGCAACTTGTATTATAGTATTAGCGGAAAGAATGAAGTTTTAAAGATGAAAATTCTTAAACAAAATATTTTAAAAGTTGAAAACAATGTTGCAAAGGTAAGGTTTATTATGGCAGTTGATTCGCCTTTTAATAAACCAAATTATCTTAACACATCGCTTAGCGAAGTTTTGCTTAAACATCTTAATTTCCCATATGGCTTAATGACATATGAATGTGAATTTGAATTGAATAATTAATTAAATTTGATATTTTTCTTAATTAATTTAAAAATAAAAAACACTGTTTTATAATTTAACAGTGTTTTTTTGTGAGGAAAAGTAACAATGGTAAAGCAAATATATTTTATCTTTCAAGATTTTTTATTGATAAATTTAATTTATGTAAATTATTTGTCCTTGAGTTGGATATTTAATATTAAGTTTGTCAAGTTCACGCTGTGAATAATAAGAAAGGTGAACAGGGTGGATTTGGCAATCTTTATATTCATTCATAAGTTCAATCACCTCTTTTACGCAAATGTGCTTGTTTGTCATATCAACTCCAGCGCTGTCAATAAATGCAACATTGCTTTTGGATAAAATTTTTCGTATATTGTTGCACATTGCACTGTCACCACTGAAGCCAACTTTTGTTTCGTCCTTTTGGAAAATGAAACCATAACTATCAACATCTTGATGATACATTTTATATATCTTAATTTTAAAATCTAAGATATTTACAATTTTATTGTTTTCGCAGTCAATAAAGGTCACCCTTTCTTTTAGAGGCTCTATGAGATGTTGAACTTCACAGATTTTGAATAATGTTATCATCCTTTCTTGACATCCCTTTGGTGCTAGCACGATGAGTTTGTTTTCTGTCTTTGAGAAAAGGTGATCAAACACCAAATGTAGGTCGATAAAATGGTCGCTGTGAAAATGAGAAATTACTATCAGTTTGATCTTTTTGAGATCATAATCATTAAGTAGAGTTTTAAAAGATGACTCTGGCACATCAAATAATATTTCATCGTCGATTATATAACTTGTCGAAAGTTCTTTGGTCCAGGTACACATGGCTCCAACTATATCAATTTTCATTTTTTCCTCCTTTGAGATTGTAAATATATTTTTTATTGTTAGAGTAATTTTTAAACAACTTTTTTAATAACTTATTTAATAACTTTTTAAATTAATTTGTTTTTAAGTTGGTTTGTTTTGAAGATGACTTTTTTGGAATTTAATTTTAATAGTTCTTCACTTTTTATAATAGGATATATTTTTCTAAATCTATATTTCACGCTTAAAAACATATATGCAGATATACAAATGGTGGCAATTCCGACAACAGTGCCAGTTGCCATATTGTAAATAATACTTTCTGTTGATATAAAATTTAATGAAAGTAGGGCGATTTGGGTGAGGACTAGAGATGACAATGCACTTGAAAGATTTATGAATTTCAAACCTGATAATAGCAGGTCATTTGTCTTTTTTGACCTAAAAAGTCCTATGCAAGAAAACAAGATTTCGCAAAATGCGACGAAGGCTATTGTAATTGATATAATAAGACCATACTTTGTTTCTTTTGGATGAATGAAGAGTTCTATAAAATAAAACAAATATGTTATGCCGGCAAGCAAAATTGCAAATGCGATACGATTGTAATATTTATGTTCATCATGCAACTTTTTGGAATTTCTGCGACCATCAAAATATGCTGTTTTTGCAAGACCTATAAAAATAGTATAAAAACCGCTTAAAGAGATAAAAACTGAGGAAATTAAATATGCAAAAACAAGTTTTAAAGTGGCCCATATAATATTTACAGTCATTGTAATTTGATTAAGGAAACTTGTTTTTATACGATATGGCACCTTTTTATAACGACTTATTAAACTCAAATTTAGTTCCCTCACTTTTTTTATGCATGAGCATATAATAAACTATAACTCTTTTATTTTAGTTTATTTAAAAAAAATTGTCAATAGAATAAGATTTAATAAAATTCTTTCGCTAATTTTCTTTATTATTCGATAAGATTTTTATTAAAATCTATTGATTTAAATTTTTAATGTGATAAAATTGATGTTTTAAAGGAGAATAGGAATGGATTTTTGCCAGTTTATTGATCAAGAGGTGGTAAGCAAACTTGATAAAAATATTATTTATCAAAGTCATTGTGTAAACTTAGAAACATATAAAGATTTGTTTAAAAAATATACAAACAAAATTGATGAAATTTGCAAAGATCTCAACATCAATTCTTTTTACGATAATGAAATTAAATTTAGAGAAATGAGAAGTAAGTTTTGCAGAGAGAAAGCGAGTTTAGAGGCTGTTTTAAAAGAAAAGACTTTCGGGAAAAAGAGAATTTATAGACAAATTGTTGCACTTGACACTAAAGAATGTCTGGCAGGGGTTGGGCTTCAATATTCTTTGTGGCAGGACGAGATGTTAAGAAATATCAAAGAGGAAATAAGTGAAATTCGTGAAATAGAAATTAAAGAAGTTGAAAAATTTTTAAAAGACAATTTATTTCATCCGCTTATTCAGAATGTGGTTAAAACATTAGAAGATGAAAGTCAGCAAAATGAAAAAGTCTTGAATAGTTATTATGGTGATAATAAGTTTGTGAAAATGGCAATAGGAATATTAAAAAATTATTGCAATGCTTTAAAAAATCAAGATAATTTTCAAACAAATGAATTTTTTACAACAGAACAAATAGATGTTGATGAAAAAGATTGTGAATTGTAATTTTATAAATCAGATTGTTATTATTTGGTTTTTGACCTTATGTTGCTGATAAATTATTATTGACAGAAACAAAATATATGTTATAATTATATTAGAGGGAAAATATGCAACAAACAATGTTAGATAAATTTATCGCTGAGGCCATAGAAAAACGATTAGTTTACAACAAGACAAAAGATATTGATGGAGATCTGCAAAAAATTGTGAAAATTTGTAAAATCTCCCAACAAGAAGCGAAAGAAAGATTGAAGAGTGGAATATTTGAGTTTGTTGGGAATGATCTTAAAGTCAAAGGTTATGATTTTTTAGGACAGGCAAAATCTATATATAATATTTACAATATGTCAGACATTCATATTGCTTCAGATTTTTTTAAAGAAGAGTGGAGGAAGATTCCCTTTACGATGATTCAAGAAGATTTTGATAAAGTTCAGGCAATAATTAAAAAACCTTTAAAGTATAAATTTTATGACTACAACAAAGCAATATACAATTTCTTGAATGAAAAAGAACTGCATTCAAATTTTACTGAAAAGATTTTTAATGATAAGAAAATTATAAGAAACACACAATTCTATCTTTCTGAAGAAAGGGATGAACAAAATTTGTTTGCAAAGCAAACAGAATTTACTTTCAAAGCGAAAAGTTTAAAGAAAGTTAAAGAAGCGCTAAAAGACAAGTCGGAAATAGAACTTTTTAAGGATGAAGATTTGTTTGCAAGAACTCTTTCTATTTCGATGTATGTTTTGCTTGACGGTGACCCTAAAAAAGCATTTTCTATCATGAGATATGACAATCAATATGATAGCAGTGGTGTGCATAAAAACATTTATGTTGGAAGGGATAATAGGGCAAAGGTCTTTGGCTATAATGCAACCTATCCACATTTTCATTTTCAGAATGAAAATGACGCTTTGATTTGTTTGAAGAAAAATAAGTTTTCTGATTCTTATAAAACATCAAGGTGCAACTCAATAGATTGTGTTCATCTTAAAAAGTATCTTCTTGATCTTGACAGTAAAAGTGGGCTTAATTTGAAAAAAGAAAGAGAAAATAATGGAAGTTATGGAATGCCATTTCTTGCTATGAAAGAGGAAAAATATAAATTCAATATTGATGTTGTCAAACTTGTTGATGATTATTTTAAACAAAGTGAATTTACAAGTGGAAAGGATAACACTGTAGGTGAAGAGCAAGAGAATAAGGTTGTTGAAAAAATTAATGACTGGCTTATTGCATCTTTGCAAAAGGAAGATTATCGAGACAGTGATTTCAAATGTTTTGCAAATTTAATCAAAGCGGTTGATTTTGTAAAGTTCTTAAATAATATTAGGGGTGGGATGAATAAAATCCTTACTGCTCAAGACAGGTTGGCTTTGTCAGAAATTGAGACTTTAGTTGCAAGTGAAATTGTTGATGAGGTAAACAAAATTTCCACTAGATTTGTCACAAAAGAAGTTGACGGAAATGAGGAGGAAATTTATATTGATTGATAAAAAATGATAAAGCATTTGGCTTTATCATTTTTTGATTTTTTTATTTTATATTGAGAGTTTTATAAACCTGAGAAAATTTATATTATTTTTCACTTATTATTTTATATTTCTATTGTTTTTATGGAAATTGTTTGATGCTGTTTATGAAAGTGAAAATGATGATTTTTTATCGTTGATCAATTGAATTTATGATACTTTCAATCTCACACGCCCATTTTTCTGCTTCTTTTTGATTTATATGTTCGCACATAACTCTGATTTTGCTTTCAGTCCCGCTTGCTCTGACTAAAACTCTTCCATCTGATCCAAACAAATTTTGAATTGAGAGAATTTTTGATGACAAAAAGTCAGAATTCAAAATTCTGTATTTATCTATCACTTCTACATTTTTTATGACTTGAGGGTAGTGCTTGAAAGTGATAAGTTTTGATAAAGTTGTGCCACTTTTCTTTACGAGAGATGCAATATTTATTGCGGTGAGAACCCCATCTCCTGTTGTTGAAAAATCGGTGTCTATAATATGACCTGAAGTTTCGCCACCCAGTTTTGAGTTTTTGTTTTTCATAAGTTCAACAACATATTTATCGCCAACATCAGCCCTAAGAAGTGAAATGTTCTTTTTTGCAAGTGCGACTTCAAGTCCCTTATTTGTCATGCTTGTTCCAACAACAGTTTCGCCAGAAGAAAGTTTGTTTGAAAGGATATAGAGAATATCATCACCATCAATAATTTCTCCTTTTTCATTGCAACCAATTATTCTGTCGGCATCACCATCAAATGCAAAGCCCATATCGGCTTTAAATTTTTTGACAGAATCAGAAATTATATCAGGATACAAAGCACCGCACTTATGATTTATTTTCTTTCCATTTTTGCCATTATTGATGACAATTACATTTGCCCCCAGTGAAGTGAACAAATCTTTTGCAGTAGAGGTGGATGCACCATTTGCAAGATCTATGACAATTTTTAATCCGTCAAGTCTTTCAAACTTTGAAACAATGTTGTCTTTGTATTTTCTTATTAATCTAGGTCTTGAATAATATCTTCCTATTTTATCGTTGCCTAGATTTGTTGAATACAACATCTTTCGTTCGATAATTGATTCAAGTTCTTCGGTGAGTTTAAAGCCATCTTTGTCAAAGATTTTTATTCCATTATAACAGCGTGGATTATGACTTGCACTTATGACGATTCCGTAGTCATAACCTAAAGCCTTTGTAAGATATGCTATGACGGGGGTAGGGGCTATTCCGATATCAACCACCTCGACGCCATGACTCATTAGACCACTTGCAAATGATAGAGCAAGAAGGCTTCCGCTTCTTCTTGTATCTCTTCCGATAATGACCTTTTTGTGTTGGCAAAGCCCTCCTAAACTATTGCCGACTTTGTATGCGATATCTGGCGAAATAACTTCGCCATAAATTCCTCTGAAACCATCCGTTCCAAAATAGATTCCCATATTTTTCTCCTTTTTATTCGAATGCAATTCTATGTAAGATTTGCCTTTATTTATTTTTATCTTTTTGATTTTAGAAGTTGAAGTTTATTTTTTGTTTCTTTATATTTTTAATCATATTTTTTTGTTAAAATCAATATGTGTATTTTTTGATTAATGTTTATTGAAAGGTTGTTTTTTAATAAAAATAAAGAAAAAACAAAAAATAAAACAAATTTTTTGTAATTTATTTTAAATTTTGATATATTTTCTTGTATTTTTGAGTTTTACCAGTATTTCTTTGCCCGTTTAGGTTTTCGCTCTTGTCTTACTCTTCCTATTACAAAATCTTCACTCTCAATATCTTCTGTCACTGTTGTTCCGGCACAAATATAACTTTCATCTTCAATCTTTACTGGTGCAATGATGTTGCAGTTTGAGCCTATAAAAACATGATTGCCAACCTCGGTTTTACTCTTGCTTTTGCCATTGTAATTGACAAAGATTGCTCCACATCCGATATTGCAATTCTCACCAACTTTTGCATCGCCCACATATGCCAGATGACTGATTTTAGAGCCTTTGCCGATATCACTTTTTTTGATTTCAACAAAGTTTCCTATTCTGCAATTATCTTCAATACTTGCCTCCATTCTTATATGTGCAAAAGGTCCAACACTTACATTGTCTTTGATGGTGGAGTTTTCAATAATACTGCTTGATAATTTGCAGTTGGCTCCGATAGAACTGTCAACAATAAAATTGCCGGGGAGTAAAACGGTGTCATCTCCTATATGACAATTTCCTTCAATATGATTGTTTTCATAGATTATTACATTATCGCCAAAGATGACACCTTCGCCGATATAACAATTTTCTCTGTTTAAAAATTTAGTCATAAATTCTCCTCTAGTGGTATTTATGAGCAAAGTGATAAAATGTTGAAAATTATTAAAAATTTTTTTTAAAACAATATTAAATGTTTGTGAAAAAGATATGAATGTGATATAATGAAATTACGACATTAAAAAGACTTTTTATATAAACGTTTTTTACTTGCCTTTGAAAAAAGGAATGAAAATTGTTTAAATAAAAGAGATTATATGCAGGTATAATTTAGAGGTAAAATGTACGCTTCCCAAGCGTGATTCACGGGTTCGATTCCCGTTACCTGCTCCAAATATACTATAACAAAAGTCTTTTTTTGAAAAGGAGCATTATATGGAAAAACTAGTTGTAGAAGTTGGTATGCCACTTGATAAAAGTCTTATCTATTATCATGAGATGCTTATTTCACATGGGCTTGATTTGCAATTCGCTTGTGTGACGCATGATTTGTATTACACAAAAGAAAATCTTGATGGATGTTTGACCGATAGTCAAATTAAAAAATTGTGTATTAGATTAAGACATCTTGAAGGCGTGATAGGTGTTAATAAACGGCCTAAAGATGATATAGATGAAATTAAGAGAAAAGAAAATGAACTTATTTCTCAAGGCTATAGAAAGGCGTTTGATACAATAAAGTTTGATTTCCAATATCACAAAGAAGGAATGACAGGATATATTCAATTACAGGATATAAAGGATATTGGACTTTTGTGTTATTATAACAATGGACATTATTATAATTTACCGCTTGATGAACAAAGAAAAGCATTATTTGAAGAATTGAATTCCTATGGTTTTAATTTCAGACAAGATGATTTGGGAGTTGATAAACTTCTATCTTTGTGTTACGGCAAGTTAATGTATAGTAAAAACCAGAACGCATAATTTTGATTTATCGCAAAATCAAAGTTTGATTATTTTTGATTATTTTGATTTTTTTGTGCTAAAATGAGAGAAATCAAAATGTGTCGCAAAATCAAACGCAAAAAATCAAAAAAAAGACTTTGTTGTCAGTTGACACAACTATATTGTATAAAAAGTCTTTTTTTGAAAAGGCTCTGGTGCACTGTATGCAGTGGTATTTACGAGAATTTAGCATTGAATACAGGGTTGATAGAAAAGATAAACCTAAATTTAAAACAGGAATGAGAAAGTAGTATCTTTTCTAAATTGAAAAAAATTGATTTTTTGATAAAATAATCAAAATTTATAACAAATCAAAAATCAAAGTTTGATTTCGCAACAGACATTTTGAATTTTAAGAAAAAATTTAAAATAAATCAAAACATAATAAGAAAGGGAGATGGCATGAAAAACTTTGATAACACACCATCATTTTATAATAACGAGGAAGTATTTACAAAATTCTTAAAATCCACAAGTTATTATAATGCTTTACAAGATTGTTTATTAAGCATTGTAAAAGCAACAAATCCGAATAGCATTGTTGAACTTGCAAGTGCAACAGGTTCTTCAACTTTTTTTGGCAGAAAAATTTAAAGATAAAAATTTTGTGGGTTATGATTTTAGAGAAAGTATAGTAAAAGAAGCCGAAAAACTGAATAAGTTTGAGAATGTTAAATTTAGATGTATGGACATGGTGGATTTTGCAAAAACACGAACCACCGCAGATTTCATTTTTATGTTGCATTCTTTTCATCATGTCGTTGATCCATTAGAAAACAACGTTGAGTTTTTAAAGGATTTATATACAAACATTAATAAAGGAACTTATGTTTGCATAATGGAAGCATATATTCCTGAGAATATTAGTTTACAAGATAAAGATAAAATTATTGATCTGTGGAAATTACGCTCCAAAGAAGGATATGCTTCAACATTTTGGAGTGCTATTAAAGATAAGAAATTAACAAAAGAAAATATATTATTGGCTCAAACCATAGCAGAATTTAGTAAAAAGAATGAATTTGAGGCTGGTGTGCTTGTTTCAAAACGAGATAACGAATACCTTATACATAAAAGTTGGTTGAAAGAGCAAACAGAGAAAATAGGATATCATGTTATACTTTGTAGTGATGTAAATGCGATAGGTGAAGGTGTTGTGCTTTTACAAAAATAGGGGGTTGAATATGTTTAGTTTTAATCATGTAACAATAAGTGTAAAAAACTTAAAAGAAAGTATAAAATTTTATAACTTTTTTGGATTTGAAGTCAAGAAAGAATTTCATAATGCAGATGTCGACATTGTTTTATTGCGAAACGGGGATGCGGTTTTAGAACTTTTTCATTATGAAGATAATTATGAATTACCTGAGCATTCAAAAAACTTGGGTGTTGATTTAAAAACCATAGGAAATAAGCATTTTGGACTTGGTGTTGAAAATATAGAACAAGCAAAGCAAAAGATTGAGAAAAACGGAATATATACAGAACAAATAGATATAATTCAGGGAAGATTAGGAAAACCATATTTCTTTGTTAAAGACCCTGATGGTATTTTGTTGGAAATTATTGAAGAATAATTTTGTTTTCGCAAAATCAAAATTCTGTCGCAAAATCAAAATTTGATTAATAGTGTCTAAATTTTGATTGTCTTGATTTTTTGTGCTAAAATGAAAGAAATCAAATAGTGTCGCATTATTAAATCTAAGAAACATTTAATGATACAAATTGCGTACACTCATGCAAAAACTTATACAAGTGCAACTTTGAATCGTTTAGTTGTTTATTAAAAAAGAGACTTTGTTGTTTGTTGACATATTATAAAAATACACCATATGCTGTGGTGTATTTATATTTCTATGCACTAAATTATGATGTATTAAGTTGTTTTAGCACAATTTAAGAAAAAGTGTTGATTATGCTGTTTGAAAGGTGTTCTATCGCACTATATTTGGCATCGATAAAAAGATTGTTTTTAAAAACTTAAATTTATTTGTCTCCGATTAATCCTGTAAATATTTTTAGGATACTTCTAAGTGATTAAGAATATTAAATATAAATTTATAAAGCCTTGAGTACTTTAAATTATTAACTTTTGACTATATTATTTTAACGCACCAAATATAGCAAGTGTATTCGGTCCGCAAGAGCATCCCATAGTGTAGTCAATGTGGTCAATTTTAATGTTTTTGTTTGTTGAATGTTCTTTTATAAAATTTGCCATGTTTTTTGCTTCTTGTTCTTGATTTGTGTGAGCGATATAAATAGTTTCAGCAGATGTCAAGTCGGCATTTAGTAATGTGAAGTTTTCAATAGTTTTAATAGCCTTTTTTTGTCGATACATTTAGCATATGTTTTGAGTTTTCCTTCTTCATTTGTAGTTATTATAGGAACGAGTTTCAACAAAGAGCCAACTCCTGCAGTCAAAGCAGTTATTCTTCCAGAACGCATCATGAAATGCAGGTCGCTGGAGATAAAGATTGAAAATATTCGTAGTCCATTTTTATCTATGCTTTTGAAAATTTCTTCTGCAGATTTTCCAGTTTTTGCAAATTCAATAGATTTTTCCAGCATAAGGGCAATTCCAAAACTTCCAGTTAAACTGTCTGCTATCCAAATATGTTTTCCCATTGTTTTATTAGGTTCATCTGCGGCAGTTAAATATGAGAATATGTTGAACTTAAACCGCTTGATATACCTATGTAAATTACATCAAAGCCTTGCTTAACATATTTCTCAAAGATATCAATAAATGTTTGAATATTTACACAATTTGTCGAGCAACTCTTTATATTTTCTAGATTTTTATAAAAAATTTCAGGATTTTTGGTTGGATGCTCAAATGCATTAAAGTTTTTTACATCAATGGTAATTCCAGTTTGGACATAATCAATATCAAGTTCTTTTAATTTTTCTTGTGATAAACTGCAACAACTATCAGTTATAAATTTAATTTTGTTCATATTTTTCCTCCTAAAACATTTTTTTGTTAAATGTTACAGGATTAGTTTATTTTATTAGCAAAATTTCAACAAGCGAAAAATTAAAAGAAAATCTAGTTTTAAAAACTGAATTTCGCTATTAAAGAGAATTGTTGCAATCATTTCGGTATTTTTAATTGAAATTGAAAGAGGAATGTGATAAAATATGGCTATGGATGAAAAAGAGATTATTGCAAGGAATCTGGCAACATATCGTAAGAAAGCAGGGTTAAGCCAAATAGAATTTGCAAAGAAACTTAATTATAGTAATAAAAACATCAGCAAATGGGAAACTGGAGAAACCACTCCTAATGTTTTTGTTTTGCGTAAAATTGCAAAATTGTTTGGAATTTCTGTTGATGATTTAATAAATGAATCAACTGCTGATAAGCAAGAAGAGGTGGTTGCAAAAGTAAATCTGGATGAGTGTAAAAACGAATTTTTAGGTTGGCTATGCTTTTACTAGCAAATGCCATAATTTTTGCTGTTGCAACTGTTGTAATTTATATTCTCGGACTTGCTAATGTGACCAAATTTAACAAATGGTTGATTTATTTTTATACTTTACTATTTTGTGTCTTGAGTGTCGTGATTTATATAAGGGTGATTTATAAATATGTCAGCGTGATTTTAGTATCCGCATTTGGTTGGATTTTGTGTGGTATGGTTTATGTTTCTCTGCCACATATACACAACATTGCTTTGATTTTTGTTGTTGCGGCATATCAGTTGATTGTGACATTTATTTCAATTTTGGTAAATTTGCATCTGGCAAAAAGGACTGACAAATTTCGTGCGATAAAAAAACGATTTATAAAGTCTAAAGAAAATGAAAAAGTTTAATTTTTCTCAACCGTTTTAATTATTTTAAAGACATAATATGAATTGAGAAAGTTGATGTGACTTTTAGTTGAATAAGCGAATTGATGTCTTTTCTTTAGATAAGTCAAAAGATTAAAATTAATTAGGAGCAAAGAAAGATGAACAGAGTTGAATTTGTAAGTCAAGTATTTCAGAAGTTGGAAGAGAAGCATTATATAGTTTATGATAGTCAAAGAAATGTTTTTTTAGATCCTATGCCAAACGGGTGGCCACTTGAAGATTATGTCATCTCTAAGTGTATTGAAATAATAGGCTGATATTTGATATTTTTTAGTTAATTTAAAATTGAGGTATTAAAAATTGTTTAAAATAGAAAAAAATTATAAATTAAATGAACTTGAGAAGATTTTTGATGAGAACAATCAAGGTTTTGTTTATGACAAAGCAAGTATAACCAGTGATGAATTTATAAAATATGTCTGTGTTGAAAATGGAGAGCCGATAGGCTATTTAGTGCTTTATCCAAAGTGTGATTTCGCTGTCAAAGATGATTATGACATATCAGTTTCAATACCTACAAATTCTATTTATATTTGGCACATTATTACAAAAAAAGGATATGAAGGTCGGGGAGTTGCAAAGAGTTTGATTAATTTTTTAAAAGAAGAATATAAAAGATTTAATATTTATGCTATTTTGGATGTCAATAATTTTAAGTCTAACAAATTGCATGAAAGGTTGGGGTTTTTGCCAGTAGATAAGTTTGAAAAAGCATACAAGGAAGATTTGGAAGTTTATACTTTGGTTCGATTTTATGCCCAGGATAAGGGGTGAAATAAATGTGTTATCAAATGGGATTCGATAAAAGATAATAATGTTTATTGAGACAAAAAATCTAGAAGAAAATATTAAAATATTAGGAGTGAATATGAATAATACACATGAAATTTTTGATTCAAAATTTACCGATTATATTATGAGAACAATAAATGTCGACAACTCTGATTTTTATAATTTGTTTTTAAAATAAATTCCTGATGGTGGAACTATTTTAGATATAGGTTGTGGGAGCGGACGAGATTCTTATCGTTTTAAAAAGTTGGGTTATAAAGTTGAAGCAATAGACGGAGGGAAAGAATTTTGTCATTTCGCTTAAAATTTGCTTGAGCAACCAGTAAAATGTATGATGTTTCAAGATATAGATTATGTTGAAAAGTTTGATGGCGTTTGGGCTCTAGCATCAATTCATCATTTATATAGGGCAGAACTTGAAGATGTATTGATGAAAATATACACTGCGCTAAAGCCTGATGGGGTTTTGTTTTTTAATGCTCGTTTTGGTGAAAATAAATATGATAACAAATATGGAAAGCATTTTAATGAATTTACACAAAAATCTTTCAGAAAATTTATAAAATCAAATGTTTTATTAAATCAATTTGAAATTAAAGAGGAATTTATTTCCGCTGATAAGCGAGAGGGACGAGAGGAACAGTGGTATTGCGCAATTTTGAAGAAATAAAGGATTTTTTATATTAAAATATAAAAATAATAAATACATTAAAAATAATAATTTGCATATTATGTTGAAAATTTTATTAATTCAATATAGTTTTATAACGATGAATAAAATTAAGAATTGATATTTGAGATATTTTAAATCAAAAAGGAGGAATATGAAAAAATTTGATTATAAAAGAATTTTAATTGTTGGTTGCCCTGGCGCAGGGAAAAGCAGTTTGTCGCTGGAAGTTGCTAAAAAATTGAATTTCCCGGTAGTTCATTTGGATAAATTGTATTGGTTGCCAGACTGGGTGAAGCGGGACAGGGAAGAGTTTTACGGTCTTATGGAAGTTGAACTTCTAAAAACAGAGTGGATTATTGAAGGGAATTTCAAAAGTAGTTTTAGTCATAGATTGAAATATGCTGATTTTTGCATATTTTTGGATTATAAGGTTTCTGTTTGTGAAGATGGGGTGAGAAAAAGAGTGGAAAAATATGCTGGAATGAGTCGCCCAGACATGGCGGAGGGGTGCATAGAAAAAGAGGATCCTGAGTTTATCGAATTTGTTAAAAATTTCAGAAAAACAATAAGGCCTAAAATGATTAGAGCACTTAAAAACAGCAAATGTGCAAAAATTATTTTTAAAAACAGAAAACAAGCAGAAAAATGGCTGAGTAAAATTTGCAATTAAATTATATAGAGATAAATGTGGAAAGATATTTAGTGATTGTAAAAAATATTGCAAAAAAGAGAAATTTATTAAATGTTAAAGGAGAAAGAAATGATTATTGATGAAAGTAATGTTGCAAATTCAGTTATGATTAAAAATCAGGTTGTTTTTGGTGATAGTGAATTAAACTTGATTTGGCAGGAGAAAGCAGTGCCAAATGGGATGAAAGTTAGACAAATATTTGCGGTGGCATTTTCTGAAGATGGTAGAATTTTATTAAAGATTGATGAATATAAAAATAAAAAGTCCTATTCGCTTGCAGGTGGGACTCCAGAAAATTTTGATGAAAACCTTGAAGCGACATTAAGACGAGAGTATATAGAAGAGGTGAATACAACTTTGAAAGATAATGTTTATTATCTGGGCTTTCAGCAGGTGGAAGGTGATAAAGATTTGCCTGCATATGCTCAGGTAAGAACTGTTGCTTTAATAGATAAGATAGGGGTGGCTAGCCCTGACCCAGACAACGGAAAAATTTATGAAAGAGTGCTTGTAAGTCCAAACAAGGCAGGAAAGTATTTAAACTGGGGAAGTATAGGCGAAAGAATAATTGAAAAGGCAACCGAAATTGCAAAAATAAAATTTGGAATAGATAGTTTTTCTGAAATTGAAGAATATGTTTAAGAAAATTTATATTTTTGAACTTTGTAAACAAAATATCAAATAAGAATGTATTATAAAATCAAATTAATAAAAACTTAGTTTATGTATTGTGAAATTAAGAATATAATCTTACTCAGCAAGAACAGGACAAAGTTTTTTTTAGACATGAGATGAATAACAGGAGCAAAGCAGGTGATAGGCATGAACTTTCTCTTTAGACACGCAAGATAAATATAAATGAAATAATTTTTTTTAGTTACGCAAGAGATTATTTTTAGACGCAAGAGAAATAACAGGAGCAAGGAGGGTGTTTGCTTTGGGAACAAGAGGAATAATGTGAATGAAACGAATGTGTTTTCTTTGGGACGCAAGAGTTTTCTTTAGGGACGAGAGAATAACGGGAGCAAAGCGGGTGTTATCTTGTTTTAAAGAAAAATATCAAAATATGTCTAATTTTAAATTAAATTATGGACAAATTCAGGTTGCGTATGTTATAATAAATCCATGAAAGTTTTGACCAAATACTTTAGCAAGCACAAATGGAAGATTGCTTTATATCTTTTTATGTATATCGTGTTTTATGGACTTACTATTTATTCAAGTTTGGTTTTGGCAGATTATTTGACAAGTGTGACTGACAACCTATCAAATCATGCATGGGGACAACTTGTTTATCTTATAGTAATTCTTGCACTTATTTACACCTCTCATTATATTCTTTATATGATAGGTGTAATAATTGCACATAATATGATGCTTGATCTTAAAAAAGATTTGATGAAGGCACTGCTTAATATCAATTCGCTCACACTGACAAATGCGTCGACTGGAAGGCTGGTGTCAAGGGTTGCGTCCGATCCCGATTTGCTTGTCGAAAAACTTGAAACATTTGTTTCAACCATAGCAAATGCCATTTCTTATTTTGCCACTCTTTGCATACTTATTGTCATAAATGTATGGGTTGGGCTTATCTCTGTGGCATTCTTGCTTGCTATTGCAATCTTTGAACTCATTCGTGCGAAGTCGAATAAAAAATATCGCAAATTAGAAAAGGAAGCAAATGACGAGGCAATTTCTTTTACGAATGAAATTGTCCGAAGTGAAAAGGATATTAAAGGGCAACATCTTGAAAGAGGCCTCAATGAAATCGCTGTTGGCAAGTTTAAGAAAAAGTGCAATATTTACAAGCATCGACATTTCAAGTCAATTACTCTTTGGTATATAAGGTGTCTAGCAACAGTGGCATACATAGGTGTTTTACTTTATGTTGGTATGGTTTTATTAAAAAGCGAAGCAATAGTGCTTGCAAATTTTATATTCATATTTACAAATCGAGAGGCACTTCAAAATGTTGTATGGCAGTATAGCAATATCATTTTAGATTATGGCGAAATTAAAATTTTATCTGACAGAATGTTTGAAATTACAAATGGAGAAATGTATCCAGCAGAAAGGTTTGGAGATAAAGAAATTGAAAATTTTAAAGGCAATATAAGATTTGAAAATGTAAATTTTGAGTATAAATATGGCAAGCGAGTTTTAAATGATATAAACTTTGAGATAAGTGAAAATCAATTTGTTGCCTTTGTTGGCAAAAGTGGTTGTGGAAAATCAACTTTGCTGGGGCTTATTTCCAAAATTTATGAGGTAGGTGATGGCAAGATATTGATAGATGAAGAAAATATCAATGAATTGTCAAAGAGTTGCTTGCGAGACAATATAAATTTTTTAAATCAGTTTCCTTATATATTCAATCTTACAATCAGAGAAAATATGAAACTTATAAATCCTGATGCTAGTGACGAGCAAATTATCAGGGCATTGCAAGAGGTTGATTTGTGGGAATATATCGAAAACATGGATAAGGGGCTTGACACTATTGTTGGGGAGAATGGAGTAAATTTTTCTGGTGGCCAAAAGCAAAGGTTGACTATAGCACGCTCATTTTTGAAAGATAGCAAGATTATGTTGTTTGATGAAAGCACAAGTTCTCTTGACAACATAGCGCAAGAAAAAATAATCAGTCATATTGAAGAAAACAGGGGCAACAAGACAATTATTATGGTTGCTCATAGGCTTACGACAATTCGAAATGTGGACAAGATTTTCTTTATTGAAAATGGCACCATTGTTGATTCTGGGACATTTGAGCAGTTGGTTGATAGAAATGAAAATTTTAAAAAAATTTTTAAATCTGAAATATAAATACAAATTTGCTGAAAATTTGAATTGTAACAACAGAATTTTAAAATAAACAATCAATAAAAACATCAAATAAAAAAAGGAGAAAAATATGTATTTTTTTACAAGTGATACTCACTTTGGTAGTGAAGAAATTTTAAAAAGAGAGAATAGGCCATTTAATAGTATGGAAGAATTTGAAAATTCAATTATTGATATTTGGAATTCACAGGCAGAGAAAACTGATATTATCTATGTTTTGGGTGATTTTGTAAATTACAACAAAAATCACAAAGAAAAGTGGAGAGAAAGTCTAAAACTTGCAAAAAGAATCAATGCAAAACTTATATTAATACTCGGCAATAATGAACAGAGAATTATTGATGAATGTTGTAGTGGTAATTTTGAAGAATTTAAAGAGATTTGCGTAAATTCAGGTTTTTTCGATGTAAAATTTGACGATTTTATTGAATTTAATGATAAAAAGTTTTATTTAAACCATTTTCCTAGAAATTTTAAACAAAATTATATCAATCTTTTTGGACATACTCATAGAACAACCGGACTATGGAAACCTTTTGGGATGAATATGGGGTGCGACTTAAATCATTTCTATCTTTTTTCACAAGAAGAAATTGAAAGGCTATTGAAAGATAAAACTTTATACTGGGACAGCGATAAAGATAATAATTTGCTCGGGAAAACAAGTAGTGTCATTGAGAATATTGAACAATATAGAGATCCGATTCTTGCGAAAAACATTTTAGAAGAAGATTTTATCGGTTTTTATCCTAGAGAATTTTTTGTGTTTGACAATTTCAGTTCTTTTGGACTTATTATGGATGGTGAGTTTTATCCAACTGTGGAGCACGCTTATCAATCAGGCAAATTTGTCGATTCTGCACCAGAGATAGCAGACCAAATTAAAAAATGCCTTTCTGCACATGATGCACAAAAAATTGCTTTTGCAAACAGAGATAGACAGGCCCCAAACTGGGATGAAATAAAGGTGGAATATATGGAAAAGTTGCTGAGAAAGAAACTTGAACAAAATCCATATGTAAAGCAAAAACTTCTTCAAACAAAGGATTTTATTATATGTGAGGATTCGCCAAAAGATAGTTTTTGGGGAATAGGGGAAAATAGAGATGGTCAAAACGCTCTGGGCAAACTTTGGATGAAACTGCGAGAAGAACTTAAATAGTTTTTAGTTTTGCATAAAATTGAAAAGCAAAAGGAAATATGAAATGGAAGATAAAAAAGTTTGGGATGTGAAAAGGCTGGAAAATCAGGCTAAAGGCAAACTTGCGTTTGAACATGATTTGATTAAAAATTTAGAAATAAGTAAAAAAAATAATTTAACAGTTCTTGATATAGGTTGTAGCAATGGATTTAAAACCTATTCATTATTTAACAAAGATAATGTGGAAAGAGTAATAGGAATTGACTGGTCAAATGATGCGATTATAGAAGCAAACAGCAGATATAAAAATGATAAATTTTCCTTTATTTGTGATGATATTTATAATCATAATTTTGATATTACGTTTGATATTGTCTATATCTCTTTTGTTTTGCACCACTCGGAAGATAAATTGAAACTTTTAAGCAAGGTTTATTCGCTATTAAATAATCATGGAGTGATTATTGTCAAGACCATTGATGATAGTTCGATTATTTCATATCCAGACGAGAAAAATATTGTGAAAAAGATTTGCAAACTTTATGATAAGAAGACCAAATATATGTCAATCAACAATTTACATACAGACAGGCATCATGGAAAAAAGTGTTATTCTCAGTTGTTTCAATCAAATTTTAAGAATATTAAACTTACTATAAATTCTGGATTTTCTTCTAAAAAAACACAAGAAGAGGTTGATAAAAGTTTTGAAGTTGGCTTTGGTTTTAGAAGAGCACCAAAAGAATATGAAAATAATAGATATGCCAAAAAGATGAATAAATTGCTTCAAAAAGCAAGAGAATTGTTTGAAAAATCAGATTATATTTATGTAAATCCTGCCTATTATTACACGGCAGAAAAAATTGAAGATTGAATGAAAAATATTAAAAATTTTTGTTAAATCAGGGTGTTTAGAATTGACAAAATAAAAGATGCAATATTGAATTTAACAAATTTCAAAATTTCTAAATATGATAATTTAATAAAAAATTCATAATAAATATTAAAAGATTTCAAAAAGGTCTTGATTTTTCGACTTATGAGTTATGCTGGATTTAAGATTGATGGAAATTTTGAATAAATTTTATTTAGTTTTAATTAAAAAAAGTCTTTGTTTTTAAAGACTTTTTTCTTTTTTTAATTTGACAGTATTATTTTTTTTAGATATACTTGTTGTAAATATCAAAAGAAAACAAATTTATAATGAATTAAGATATTTAAAAATCTTTAAACAAATATAAATATTATCTGGAGTTTAAATGAAATATTCAATTTTACTGGAGTTGATGAAGAGTATCAAGAAAAAATAAATGGCATTAGAAAAGTTTTGATTGAAAATGGAGTTCATGATGAAGTTTGCAAAATAAATCACATTACACTTTTTAGTCTTGAGACGTTTGAAGAGAATGCGATAGAAGAGATAAAAAAGTATGTTGAAGAAATTGCACAAAATCAAAATTCTGTTTCTATTTCGTTCAATTCGGTTGGGACTTTTATGTCAGACATAAATGCTGTGTTTTTAAATCCGACAATGACTTCTTCTCTTATGACTTTGCAACAAAAGGTTGGTGGCGTGCTTTCAAAGTATGACCACAAAATATTTTACACAACTGATAAGTGGACGCCTCATTCGACTATTGCAATAAACCTCACTGATGAGGAGTTTATAAAGGCATTTGAAGTATTGAAGAAAAGTATTGAATTGCCTATAAATGCGATTGCAAATCAAATAATCATAACACAATATGATGTTATGCCAGGGAAAATAATTGCCGAATATGGACTTAAAAATCAGTAAGCAGTTTTGATAAAAAATGATTCTTTATAAATCAAATTATCAATTTGTATTTTTTTACAATGGAGAAAAAATGAAACAAATAATTATAAAATCAATAGAAGATATTGAAAAATATAAAAATCAAATCAAAGAAATAAAGATATGGGTGTGTAATACTGCTTGCGGGAAGTCTTATCTTTGTGATATAGATGATAGATTTTATGATTTAGATAGTTTTCGTTCTAAAAATAGAACTATTGATAGAGATGAGAAAAGTATCGAAAAAATGTATCAACTGCTTAAAGACGGAAAAATTGTTTTAAATGCGGCTCATACTTACTTTTTGGAGTATTTAGATCAAAACAACATTCCATTTGTTTATATGTATGGGAAAGCGGAACTTGAAGAGGAATACATAAGCCGAATGTATCATCGAGGAAGTGGCGAAGAGTTTGTTGAAAAATATGGACATTTGGTGTCATCAGATTATCAGAAAAGGGCAGAAGACAAAAGAGGGACATTCAAGATAGAGATGAATGAGAATGAATTTGTAAGTGACTATGTCTGGCAGGTATATGGAAAAAGTAAAAAGTTTATTTATGACTCAGATATTGATGCCTCAAATTATAAAATGGTCTTCTGTGATTTGGATGGCACATTATTAAACAATGCTCATTCTATAACTGACTTTACCTTAACTAAACTTAATCAAATAAGACAAAAAACAAACTTTGTAATTACTACAGGAAGAAGCCCTTATAATGTCGCTCAAATAATTAAAAGATTGCATTTGGATGAAACTGATTGCTATGTGATTTGCTCGCTCGGTTCAATTATAATGTCGGGGGGGGGTAAAAAGATATTTGAAAAAACATTAAGAAAGGATAAGGTTGAAGTTTTATTGTCAGAATTTTGCGAAGAAGAAAAACAATATATTTATTTTGGAACTGACAAACGGAATGTTTACTTGAAAGAGTTGAATTGTATTGATGAATTATTTGAAAAATATAAGGTCTATAAGGTGGTATATTTGCCTGAAGATAAGATAAAAAATGAAAAAGTGTTTTCAAAATATGTAAAAGAAAATTTTAATTTTTACAATATGGTTGATTATTTAGAGTTTTCTGATATAGAATGTTCTAAAGCAAAAGCAATAGATAAAATGCTTAATATGTTTTATCTTACTAAGAAAAATGCAATCGCATTTGGTGACTCAAGTAATGATATTGAAATGCTTTGTTGTGTAGAATTAGGAATTGCAGTTTGCAATGCTTCATGGGACATCAAAAATAAAGCAAGATTTATTGCTGATTCAAACAATGATGATGGTGTGGCAAAAGCACTTAATCATATATTTAATTAAGGAGGGGATATGGCAACAAGTAAAGAAATGAAAGAATATATTTTAGAGCAGTTTTGCCTGCTTGATGGTGTGACTGCAAGGGCTATGATGGGGGAATTTTTGCTTTATTATAAAGGGCTGTTGTTTGGTGGAATTTATGATGGAAGAGTTTTAGTCAAAATAAATGAAATGAACAAAAGTTTTGACATGAAACAAGAAATTCCTTACAAAAATGCAAAGCCTATGTTTATGATTGAGGACATTGAAAATCATGAACTTGTGAAAGAAATTGTGCTTGCAACGTGTGAAGGGCTTTCTAAAAAATATATATAAATTTGAAAGATATTTTGATGAATTAAAATGACATTTGTCTATTTTGAGGTTTTTTCGCTAAAATAAGATATTAATATTTAAATATTTTATTAATTTAAATAAAAATATTTGTATATAAATTTTTGTTATGATATACTAATCTTAGGAGGCATAATATGGCAAAATCAGGAAAAGATTATTTTGGACTAGGAAGACTTGTAAGTGTTATTCTTGCAATCATTCCTATCACTGCTCTTATTTTAGGAGTTGCAACAAGATTCTCTGAAGGAAAAATTGTGGCTGGACTTTTGAGACTATTGCTCGGCTGGAATATTATCTGGATTGTTGACCTTGTTTTAATGATTCTCAATGGCAGAATTATGAGACTTCTCAATATTTAATTGAGGATAAAAATCACCTTAAAAAGGGTGGTTTTTTATTTGTGGTTGACTTTATATTTTCTAAATTATTTAAGTAGAAGAAATATGAAAAAGGAAAATAATAAAAATGATGTAAAATATTTGTTTTAATAAAATAATATGATTCATGCATTTTTATCTTGTAGGCTTATGTATCGACATAATTTGTATTGAATATTTTTTTTAATTTGGTTTATTTTGTTTGACTATTGACAAAAATTGTCTATAATATCTTTAGTAATTGCAAAACCATTATTTAAGTTTCATAATTTTCTTGCAAGAAGAGAAAAAATGTGTTATAATAATTGTAGGAGAATTATATGACTAGTTTACTTTGTAATTGGTTTGATGATTGGGGAAGAAACATTAAGGCTGGTTTAACCACAACTGGTGTGATTATTTTTCTAGTTGCTTTTTTCTGCTTGGGTGTTTTGCTGTTTTATGGAATCATTAAACAGGTTTTGGTTGCTCAGAAAAATAAAATTGCCTGGGGACTTATATTCTTTCTTATCGTTGACATTTTATTCTTTGTATGGTTTTTGATTATTTTATAAATAAGGAGTTTAAACAAATATGAATTATTTTATTTCTACTTTGCTTGAAGGGGAAATGGCAAGTGATTTTGCAACAAAAGTGTTGCCAGTTCTTCGTTATGTGCTTTTCGCAATCATTATTGCCTCTGCTATTGTGATGATTATCACTACTATTATGCAATCAACTGACAACAACAATGGTATGGATGCTTTTACGGGCGTGAAACAGGAAAGTTATTATGCACAAAACAAGGGTGCATCTCGTGACAGCATATTAAAGAGAATTACAATTGCCATGGCAGTAATTATCTTAGTTTGCATCTTGACATTCTTTATTACCGAACTTATAGCAGGTATAAAATGACAGCAAAAAAAATACTTTTAGATTTATTAAAAAAAGATAGTCTTTCTTTCAAGGGGAAAGACAATCTTTTTTCTTTTATTTCATCAACATATTCGCTTTCTTTGGTAGAAATAAAGAAAGCATACAATTTTCTTGTCAGTGATGGTCAAATTTTGGAGGTTTCACCAAACAACATTATTGCTGTTCCATCTCATGGATACCACAAGGGTGTATTCATGGGAAGTACAAGGGGTTATGGTTTTTGCAGACTGCCTGATGCTGAAAAGGATGACATTTTTCTTCCTGCAAATATGTGTGGGAATGCCATAGATGGAGATAAAGTCATAATAAAAATCATGTCAGAAAGCGAAGAAGGGACCGATGGTAAAGTTGTAAAAATTTTCAGTCCAGTAAAATATATTGCTGGTGTTGTTATCAAAATGGGAAGAGCATTTTTCTTAGAACCTGATAATAATCACATTCCTTTTAAAATCAAACTTGAATCAAGTGGTGTCAAGTTTGAGGAAAATGATAGAGTTACGATAGAAATCATCAGAGGAAAGGTGATAAGTGGCAGGGTTCGTGAAGTACTCGGCAAAAGCGAAGATATCAAAGCGTGTGAACTTGCTATAATCAGAGACCATCAACTTTATGAAGTTTTCCCTGACAAAGTTTTGAGAGAGGTTAAGAAATTGCCTCAAGAGGTTTTGCCTAGTCAGAAAAAAGGCAGAGTAAATTTGACTGATGAGGTTATATTTACCATTGACGGACTTGATGCAAAGGATCTTGATGATGCTGTTTCTATCAAGAAAACAGAGAGTGGTTATATTTTGGGTGTTCACATTGCCGATGTTGGTGAATATGTCAAATACGAAACCGAAGTTGACAATGAAGCGTGGAATCGTGGAACCAGTGTATATTTCCCAACTTCTGTTTTGCCTATGCTTCCTAGAGAACTTTCAAATGGAATCTGCTCTCTTAATGAAGGTGTTGAAAGATTGACATTGACTTGTGAGATGACTTTGGATGATGAAGGAAATGTCAAAGCGCACAAAATTTATGAAAGTGTGATTAAAAGCGTGGCTAGACTCAATTACACAGATGTTGCAAAATTATTAAATGGTGAAGAATGTGATGAAAAGACAAAAGGTGTCAAAGAAGAATTGCTTTTGATGCAAAAATTGTCACATATTTTGCAGGCTAAGAATAGAAGAAATGGAGCACTTGATTTTGAGATCCCTGAAGTTCAATTCGTCTTTGATGAAAGTGGAATGGCTGTTGGTTTTGAAAAGCGAGAACGCAATGACGCTCATAGATTGATTGAAGATTTTATGGTGCTTGCAAATCAAACAGTTGCAAAAGAATTTTGTGATAGAGAATTACCATTTTTATATCGTGTGCATGAAGCACCTAGAAAAGAAAAAGTATTTGGAGTCATTGACTATCTTAAAGGACTTAATATAAAAACTCCAAAGATTCCTGAGGTTATTACTCCGCTTTATTATCAAGAATTGATTAAATTATGCGATAATAAGTCTTTCACCGAGACTGTCAATAAAGTCATATTAAGGTCTATGCAAAAGGCTAAATATTTCAACAAGTGTTGGGGACATTTTGGTTTGGCACTCAAGTATTATTGCCATTTCACATCTCCTATAAGACGATATCCAGATCTTACTATTCATCGAATAATCAAAGAGGTCATTCATAAGAAAGAACTTAGTGGAAAGCGAATTGATGAACTTGAAGAATTTACCTTTGAGGCAGGTGAGCAATCAAGCCAAACTGAGAAAAATGCTGACAAGGCTGAAAGGGAAGTTGATGACCTTTGGAAGGCATATCTTATGAAAGATAGAGTTGGTGAGGTGTTTGAAGGTGTTGTATCATCGGTGACCAACTTTGGAATTTTTGTTGAACTTGACAATACTGTTGAGGGGCTTATAAGAATTGAGGATTTGCCAGATAGTGGATTTTTATTGTTTGAAAAACAACTTAAACTTAAAGGCAATAGGCTGACGTTCTCGGTTGGAGATAGGATTGAAGTCAAATTGCTTGCATCAAATGTTTACACTAGAAAAATTGATTTTTCTTTTGTGAGGTTTGTTAAATAGGAATGTTTTTTTGGAGAGGAGCGAGATGTTTCGCTTTTCGTAAGGAAAGCGAAAGAATGCACCCGCAAAAGCGGGTGCATTAAACAAAAAAATCGAAGATTTTTTTGAAATCTCGCTCCTCATATACAAAAAAAATAATCAATTAATTTTAAAAAATGCGTCTTTAAATCAAAAAAAATCAAAAATTTTGCAGATTTTTATTAAATTATCTAAAAAAACAGGTATTTTAGCCTAAAAAATAACAAAATTTAAAAAAAATAAAAAAAATGCAAAAAAAATTTAATTAAGGTATTGAAAAAAATAAAAATAAGTGTTATAATAGGAGTTGAGATGAAGATAATAACTAATAATAAAAAAGCATATCACAATTTCTTCGTTTCAGACCTGCTTGAAGCGGGAATAGAACTTAAAGGTGGAGAGATAAAATCTGTAAGCACCGGCAAAATAAGTTTGAGCGATAGTTATGTCGAAATCAAAAACGATGAGGCTATCTTAAAAAACTGCTATATTGCCCCTATAGAAAATCAATCACAACTCGACAGTTCTTCAAAGCGTTCAAGAAGGCTTCTCTTACATAAAGCAGAGATAATCAAACTAAAGCGAAAAGTTGAAGAAAAAGGCTTTTCTATTGTACCTACAAAAGTTTATCTCAAAAATGGTAAAGCCAAAGTTGAGATAGGACTTGCGAAAGGTAAAAAACTTTATGATAAGAGAGATGTCTTAAAGGATAGGGCTATCCGAAGAGACATAGACCGAGCAATCAAAAACGAGTGACCCATTTGGGGGCGTTATTGGTTTCGACGGGGAGCATTAATTAAAATGCAAAGCACGTGGTGAGCCCTCACCTAAAAAGGGGCAACTTGCAAATAAACGCAAACAATAATAATGTAGTTCGTATGCCTAGCCTTGCTTGCGCAGCGTAACTAAAAAAATCTGGTTGAAAAATTCAACCTCTCCACAATTCTTTTCGCTAAAGGATTGATCGGGGATCATCTAAGCGCTCTGCATTCATGAGTTTGTCTTTATAATGAATGTAAAAATAAAAGACTCGTTTATAGAAAGTTGTGTATGGCTTAACTATAAATTAAAAAAAAGCATATACTAAACGTGTAGAAAAGTTTTAAGTAAGTTTTTCGGAAGCGGGTTCAATTCCCGCCGTCTCCACCAAATTATCGGTTAAACAAAGAAAAAGCCAAAATTATTAAAAGGAAGTGTATTATGAGTTCAGTAATTATCGCAGTAGTTGTTGTGCTAGGTATCATCGTTGCAGGAGGTTTCCTTCTTTACTTTTTAGGTGATCTTCTTATGAGCATCTCAGGCAAGAAAAAAGATGCTGATGTAATCAGAGCAAAACAACTTAAACAACAAAAGGATCTTGAAGCAAGAGTAAACGCTCTTGAAAATAGTCAAGATGCTAAAAATGATCCTCAAATTGCCACAGTTTTATTTAATGGTGGAACAGTTGAGGCTTATGATCCTAATGAGGATGAAGAAGAAGAGGAAACAGTTGTAGAAAATGAAACAACTGAAGAATCTGTAGAAGAAAACGAAGTAGAAGATGCTGCTCATGAAGAGACAGAAGAATCAGAAGAAGAAGTTGATGATACAACAGAATATATCAGACAACGCAGAAAAGAACTTCTTGAAAGACTTGCAAAAATGCAAGAAGAAAGAGAAGAAGAGGCTGAAGAAAGCGAAGATACAGTGAATCTTGCTGAAGTTGAAGATGAAGAAACTGCTCAAGAAGAGACAGAAGAATCAGAAGAAACTGAAAGTGAAGAAACAGAAGCCGTAGAAGAAGAAACAGAGACAGTTGAAGAGACTGAGGAGAACATCGAAAACTCTGAAGAAGTTGTTGAAGAAGTAGAAGAAACTGAAACTGTTGAAGAGGCTGAAGAAGTAGAAGAAAGCGAAGAAAAACTTGAAGAGAAAGTTGCAGAAGAAATCATGGAAGAAGTGAAGAGCGAAGGAAAGAATGCTCTTGCAAGCAATTTCACTCTTGAAGAACTTGAATCTCGTCTTGCAGAAGAACAAGAAAAACTCAAAAACAACGAAAAAGAACTTCGTCAATGCAAAAAAGAATTCGTTCCACTTAGAAGAGTTAAGAATACCCTTGAAAGTGATGAAAAGAAATTGCGTAGAAAAGAAGCACTTGTTGCAAAACAAAAAGTAGTTCTTTATGGCGTAAACAACTATGCAGATATTGATGATGAGAAAGCACAAAAACTTGCAGAAGATCTTGACCTTCTTGACGGACTTAAACTCTCAGTTCAACACTGCCAGGAAGTTATGGACAAAAATCAAGAAAGATATCCTCTTCTTGAAAGAATCTTCAACCTTTTGACATCTCAAAACGAACAAATTAAAGAAGATATCAAAAACTTGCAAGACGCTATTGCTTCATTGAAAAATGAAAACAATGACTAAGCATAAAGGTATTTAAGATTCTATAGTAGGGTTTTAATATCAAGATTGTTACACAATATAATTTGTGAACTCATTTAATTTTAATAAAAAATACAGACGAAATTGTCTGTATTTTTTGTTTGTCAATTAAAAGTTTCTAAAATTTGTTTGTTATACTTAGGTCTGCTTTCATTTAAAAACAGTTTTCATTTTCAAAATCAATATTCTTAAGAGAAATCTTTTTAAAAGGGCGTTTGTTTAAATGTGGTTTAAAATATGCTGAATAAGTATATTTGTTTTTATATTTTTATTTTTCATAAATCAAAATATTTAATAGAAATCTTTTAAGAGGCTATGACCAGTCTATAGGAGTCTCGCCTAATTCTTGTAAAAATTGATTACATTTTGAAAAATGCTTGCATCCGAAAAATCCTCTATAAGCCGAAAGTGGACTAGGGTGTGGTGCTTTCAAAACCAAATGCTGAGGTGCTATTATGTTTGCAAAACTCTGAGCATATGAACCCCACAATAAAAATACGACCGGCTTTTCACGATTTCCTACAAGTTCTATAATCTTTCTTGTTAAGTTTTCCCAGCCCTTATCTTTGTGTGAATTTGCCTGACCTTTGCGGACAGTTAAAACAGTGTTTAAAAGCAAAACGCCTTGATTTGCCCATCTTTCCAAATTCCCATCTTTTTTGCAGGTTATGTTTAAATCCTTTTCTATTTCTTGCATTATATTTACAAGAGAAGGGGGAATTGTCACCTCTGTTGGGACTGAAAAAGATAGTCCTTGTGCTTGATTTGGTTCATGATATGGGTCTTGTCCTATAATAACGACTTTAATTTTATCAAATGGCACATGATTTAAAGCATTAAATATTTTGTCCTCTTCAGGATAAATGTTGTATTTTGTATATTCAGAGCGTAAAAAATCTTGAAGATTTTTAAAATAATCCTTATCAAATTCACCTTTTAATAAATCAAACCATTGTCTTTTTATTCTTATCATAATTAAATTATATATTATTTAATAAGATTTGACAAATTTTTTGAGAAAATTTATTGATTTTTTAAATATTTTTTCTTTTTCTTATAAGAATAAAATTAATTCAAGTGAAATAAAAAATCGTATAAAATGGGGCTATACGATTTTTTATTTGAAATTTTAAAATTGATGATTATTTAGTTTCAACAGCCACCGCAAGTGCAACAGTTGCTCCAACGATAGGGTTGTTTCCCATGCCGATGAATCCCATCATTTCCACGTGTGCTGGAACTGAAGAAGAGCCTGCAAATTGTGCATCACAGTGCATTCTTCCCATTGTATCAGTCAAGCCATAACTTGCAGGACCTGCTGCCATATTGTCTGGATGAAGAGTTCTGCCAGTGCCACCACCAGAGGCAACTGAAAAATAAGTTTTGCCGTTTTCTAAGCACCATTTTTTATAAATTCCTGCGACTGGATGTTGAAAACGCATAGGGTTTGTTGAGTTTCCAGTGATTGAAAGATCAACTTTTTCATGTCTCATAATGGCAACTCCTTCTGGGACATCGAAAGAGCCATAAACTTTTACTTTTGCTCGCTCTGAAGTTGAGAATGCTTTTTCTTTCTCAATTTTCAATTCGCCAGTGTTATGGTCAAAACTTGTCTGAACATAGGTGAATCCATTTATTCTTGAAATAATATAAGCCGCATCTTTGCCCAGACCATTTAAGATGACATTAAGGGGAGTTTTTCTGACTTTGTTTGCAGAAGTCACAATTCCGATAGCACCTTCTGCAGCAGCAAAACTTTCATGTCCAGCAAGGAAGCAGAAAGATTTTGTCTCTTCTTTTAAGAGCATACTTCCCAGTCTTCCATGACCTAAACCGATTTTTCTTTCATCTGCAACAGACCCTTTTATGCAATAAGCCTGCAGACCTTCTCCTAAGCATAAAGCAACATCACAGGCTTTTGTGGTGCCAGTTTTAATTGCTATTGCAACGCCTAATTGATATGCTTTGACAGCATTGTCAAAACAGATAGGTTGGATTGATTTTACAATTTTTTCAACATCAATTCCATTTTCTAGACAGATATTTTTTGCTTCTTCAAGAGAAGAAATGCCATACTTTTCAAGAACCGCTTCAATGTTTGTATTTTTATTTGTCATATCCATTAATCTACCCTCCTAGGGTCAATAAAACTGACGCCTTCATTAAATCTTCCATAAGTTTTGGTCGCTTTTTTAACTGCTTCGGCAGGGTCTACACCTTCTCTTAATGATTTTATAAGAGAGCCAGTAGAAACATATTCATAACCTATTATTTCACCATTTTCATCAAGTGCCTGTCTTGTTATATAGCCTTCTGCAAGATTAAGATATCTTGTGCCTTTTTCATCTTGAGAATAGACTGTTCCCACATTGCTATTTAAAGTTTTGCCTAAGTCTTCAAGAGCAGAGCCGACTGCAAGACCGCCTTCTGAAAAGGCTGATTGACTGCGACCATAGACAAGTTGCAAGAATATGTTTTTCATTGCGTCATTGATAGCATCGCAAACAAGGTCAGTGTTTAGTGCTTCAAGCAAAGTTTTGCCTGGCAAAATCTCAGCAGCCATGGCAGCAGAGTGGGTCATTCCAGAACATCCGATAGTTTCAACAAGGGCTTCTTTAATAATGCCATCTTTTACATTGAGTGTAAGTTTGCAAGTGCCTTGTTGTGGTGCGCATTTTCCACAACCATGTGAAAAACCTGACACCTGTTTTATATCTTTTAATTGAATCCATTTTGCTTCTTCAGGAATAGGAGATGGACCGAAACCTGTCATGTTTATAGGACAACTCATAATTAATATTTCCTCCTCTTATATTTTAATCATTTTGAACAGTAAAACAAAATGAATTATCATCTTTTGAATAAAAAAACAAAAAAAGAGGGGTTTTATCAAGAAATTTTATATACAAGTTGAATTATAATCAAAATTAAATCATTTTTTTTGTATTTTGAAAACATTGATATATTTCAAAATTAATAATGATTGCTTTATAAAAAAGAAAAGTTTGTTTTAATTATTTATAAAGCAAAAGTCGATAAAGGTGATTGAATAACTATTTTATTCTTTTTATCAAAAATCAGCAATCAATTTTCAAATTCAATAAAAATCGTTGACAATAAAAATTTAATATGTTAAAATATGCCCATATTAAGATGGCGGAATAAACATAGTAGTTTTTTTCTTAGTCTCTCAGAGAGTGGATGTTTGGTGAAAATTCATAGACGGGAATAAGACGAATTACATTTGTTTCAAGTCTTACGCTTCTTCTTGCGAAAAGATAATAAGGATTGATAAAAGATATTAATTCCATCTATAAAATTGTCAAATTTAAAATATAATATAAAAACACTTTGTTTTTAATAAATTTATTTTAAATTCGCTTATGAAACCTTGTATATTGCGGGAGGTTTTAAGTTTGCTTGATTATAGAAAGAGGGGAGTTTTGGTTTAATATTTATTTATTAATTAAAGTTGGGTGGTACCACGACGCGCACGCTTCGTCCTAATATGTTTAGGCAAAGCGTGTTTTTTGATTGTTGAAATGATTTTTCTTTTACTTAAATTCTAATTTTGTGTTTTAATGGCAAAATTTAAAACCGATAGTATAAATAAGTTTAAGAATCAAATCAAATAAATCGTATTGTTTACAATCAAGTTTGATTTATTGTGAAATGAAAATCATGGTAAATAAAATTTATTGTGAGTAAGGCAGTAATTTGAAAGGAGAGAAAAATGAATAAAGTCAATGTAAATTTATTTAACGAACTAAAACAGAGGGGGCTTTTATATCAAAGCACAGATGAAGAATCTTTGAAAAAGATGCTTGAAAGTGGTGAAAGTATTGCTCTTTATGAGGGCACAGACCCTACAATGGACAGTCTGCATATAGGACATTGTGTGCCATTTTGTATTTTGAGAAGATTTCAGAGAGCGGGGCATAAGGTTTATTTGCTTATGGGTGGAGCGACTGCTTGCATCGGAGACCCATCTGGCAGAAGTGAAATAAGACAAATTATGAGTAAAGAGCAGATAGCCCAAAACATCGAGAAAATCAAAAACTCACTTAAAGTTTTTCTTGATTTCGACGGTGAAAATAAGGCTGAAATTGTCAATAATGCAGACTGGTTTAAAGGTTATGACTATATAGATTTTATGAGGGATATCGGAGTTCATTTCAACATAAACAAAATGCTTACAAATGATATTTATGCAAACAGATTGAAAGAGGGTGGTCTTACCTTTTTTGAACTGGGTTATATGCTGATGCAGGCATATGACTTTGTTCACCTCAACAAAGATAAAAAATGCAAACTTGAGTGGGGTGGTGCTGACCAGTGGGGAAATATTGTCGCTGGCGTTGAACTTGCAAGAAAACTTAACTTTGCAGATGGTGGAAACAGGGAAATGATAGGTGCAACAAATCCTCTTCTTCTGACACCAGAAGGCAAGAAAATGGGAAAAACAGAAAGAGGTGCAATCTGGATTGATAAAGACAAAATTTCTGCATATGACTTTTATCAAGGTGTTTATCAGACTCCAGACGCTTGTGTAGAGATGATGTTTGCACTCTTTACCGACATTCCTATGCAGGAAATTAAACAGATGATTGAAACTGATATTGTCAAGGCAAAAAAGCGTTTAAGTTTTGAAATTACAAAGTTTATTAGAGGGGAAGAAGATGCTATTCAAGCACAAAGCATGAGTGAAAATCTTTTTACTCAAGGAGGAAATGATGCTCCAGAATTTGAAATTTCTTCTCAAGAGTTTGGTGAAGGAATAAATATTTGTGACGCTTTAGTGATGACAGGACTTTGCTCTTCAAAGAGCGATGCAAGAAGAATGATTGAGGGCGGTGCAATTTCAGTCAATGCTGAAAAGGTGTCTAATCAGGCAATGATTATCACAATCAAAGATGTAAAAGATGGTGGAATACTTCTCAAAAAAGGCAAAAAGAACTATATTAAGGTTGTGATTAAATGAAATTATTAAAAACCTGTGAAATAATTGAAAAAAAATCCAAATTTTATGGATTTTTGTATGAATGTAACAGTGAAGAAGATGTTTTTTCTGCGGTTGAAGAACAGCGTAAAGAACATCACAAGGCCACACATGTTTGCTGGGCAGGCCGAATCGAGAAACCATTTTTTGAAAGGGCGTGTGATGATGGTGAACCTGGAGGAACCGCTGGAAGACCTATTTTATCAGTTCTTCAAAAGAGGAATTTAAATAATGTTTGTGCCATTGTTGTGAGATATTTTGGTGGTGTAAAACTGGGTGCTGGCGGACTTTTAAGGGTTTATTCAAAGACTGCTGGAAAATTGTGCGAATGATAATTTCTTTTAAATTTAAGAATTTCAACAAAATTTTGTTTAAATTTGATGCTTATTTTTGATTTTCTTAAAAATATTAAATTAAAACGAATTTACAAAAGGAGATAATCTTTGAAAACAATAACTGAAATCGTAAAAATAGGAATGGGTGCTAGATATAAACTTTTTCTGGATGATGAACTTTATGGAATTTTTGAAGCCGAAATTTTAGCAAGATATTGTTTAAAAAGCGGTGAAAGTTTTGAAGATGACTTTTTTGAAAAATTGCTTATCGAAAATGGTGATTATGCTTGTTTTAATCGAGGACTTTCGGCACTAGAAAAAAGTATGAAAAGTGAAAAAATGCTTAAAGATTATCTTAAAGAAAGAAAGTATCCATTATCGTGCATAGAAAAGGCGATAGAGAAACTTAAAGATTATGGTTATATCAATGATGAAACTTTTTGCGATAATTTTATAGCAAGTTATGCCTCTTCTAAGAGTCGAAGAAAACTTAAATATGACCTTTTAGGAAAGGGGATTGACTCAGTAATCGTCGAGAAAAAGTTGGCAGAGCAACTTGATGATGAAGAAGAAAATGAAAAGTGCCTGTTTTTTGCAAAAAAATATATGAAAAATCGGGAATTTGACTTAATTACAAAGCAAAAGTTATATAATCATCTTGCAGGAAAGGGTTATGATTTTAATATAATTGCTTCAGTTTGGGAGAAGTTGGAAAATGATAGGTATTGATTTATTAGAGGTTGACAGAATAGATGAAAGCGATGCCTTTCTTGAAAAGATTGCTCGTGAAGAAGAAATAAAATATGTCAAAAGTTCTCAGACAATGAGAAGGCAACGCACAACTGCTCTTTTTTGTGTGAAAGAGGCTGTTATGAAGGCTCTTGAAATGGGAAAAGATAGTGGAGTGGTTTTTAAAGATATAGAACTTTATCATCTTTCAAACGGGAAACCGGAAATTAAACTTCATGGAAAAGCACTTGAAAAATTTGATAAATTTTTTAAATACAAAAAAATTGATGTTTCAATTTCACATACAAATTCCATGGCGATAGCGATTGCAATGATAATATAATATAAATGATAATTTAATAAAAACAATATAAAAATTTATAAAAAATTAAATTAAAATTAAAAAAGGTGCATATTTGCATCTTTTTTTATTCAAAATAAGTTTAAAAACATATATTATGGGAGATAATCATGTCAAAGCATTTAGAAGAAAAAAAGGCACTTGAAGAGAGAGCGAAAGATATCGAACTAAGAAAAGACAAAATTTTCTCTCTTTTGCCTGCAAACTTTGAGGATGAGCAACATAAAATGCTTATAGGGGGAAGTATTGAAGAGTTTTATGGCAATATGCCAAAGTCTCTGAAAGAGGAAATATCAACCCTAGAAAAAGTCGATTTAATGGATTATTGGAAATTTGATGAATATGGACGAACAGGTAAAACGAGGTGAAATATATTATGCAGATTTAAGTCCGGTTGTGGGAAGTGAACAAGGCGGGATTCGTCCAGTACTTATTGTGCAAAATGATATCGGCAATAAGTTTTCGCCAACAGTAATAGTTGTGGCAATTACAAGTCAATTAGGCAAAGCCAAACTTCCTACACATATCGAACTTCCTGCTGATCAATATAACTTACCTAAAAATTCTGTTGCTCTTTTAGAGCAAATACGGACACTTGATAAAAGACGACTTCAAGAAAAAGTGACAACTTTATCATCAGAAAAAATGAGAGAGGTAAATAAAGCACTTTTAATATCTTTAGGTTTTTAAAAAAATCCATGTATCTTATATGGATTTTTTTATTAATGACTAAAATAAATTTTTCCTTTTGTTTTTTACAATTTTATTGTTTCTTCCACAGTTTCATTAATTAATCTTGTCTCGCTGTTTAATAGAGTGTCATCAGCCCATACAGTTGTTTTAATGTAATATGGTTTTTTATCCAGATTCTCTTTTAACTGAAAAGTGTAACTTTTAGTATAGAAATCAAATTCTTTATTATGTGTATAAATAAGTTCTTGCTCCTCTGAGAAAAGTTCTATTTTTGTGAATGATTTTTTGCCGATATAGTAATTGTCATATTCACTATATATTACATTTTGCAATAAACCATTTGAGTCGGTTTGAATTTCATATTTAGGCATTTTGCTTTTATAAACATTTGCAAGTGGACCATCTGATGGAATTTTGTTTTTTTCAATATTGCACAACAATAATTTAAGGTCGCCAGCATCAAACGAGGATGTGTCAAACACCATTTCATAATCATAACCATAGACTATTTGACCATCAACTATTTTATAATTTCGTATATTTGTCAAAGGTTTGCTTCTTTCAAGGTTTAATACAGTATTATAAACTGCGTCATAAGGTTCTTTTATTTTGATAACTGGTGTGATTGAAACAACATTTTCTCTCAATTCAAAATCTGAAAGTTTTATTATAGCATAATTATACTTTTCGTTGGGGTCAAAATTATTGTTGTTGGAGTATATACGGCGATCATTCAGCCTAATTTCATATGTTTCTACATTTGCTAATTTAGGCCATGTGAATTTTACTTGAAATTTTCCATCTATAGGACTTTGCTCTGAAGAAATACGGACTATTGCAAGTTCATGTTTGCAGGCGTCAAAAATAAGAGAATTTGAGTACCTTGATTTTATGTTTGTTGGACCTATACTTCTTACTTTTATGTCAAAATGTTGTCTTTCCCATGAAAGGTCTTTTCTTAGTTCATAAAAATTTTCATTAGTATAAAGTGTTCTATTGTTGATTTTTATTTCATATTTGGATGCATTTTTATCTTTTTCCCAACTTATGGTGCCATTGTAGTAGGTGATAAGTGGGTTTTGCAGTGGCAAGCATAAAGCACAAGGGATGACGATTGCCGAAAAAATCAATATGCAACAAACTAATAATATTATTAGGTTTCTTTTTTGTTTTAATTTATTCATTATTACTCCGTAGGTAGATTTTAACATATACTAACAAATATTGCAATAGTAATAAGTTGAATTTTGTAAAATAAGAAAAATATTATTTGTTTATTTTATTTTTGAAATATCATCTATTAATAATTTAATCTAAGGTCTATATTTTGTGTTGAATCCGCTGTTCTCTTTTGGTCTAAGATTGTTAGGGAATATAATGTCGGTTTTGATATCAAGCACGATTTTTTGAATTTTATTTAAAATAAAATATGGATTTTCAATGTCATTCAATACTGCGCTTTGTTCAAGTGCTTGAATATAAATGTCTCCAACTTTACAAAGTTTATCAATAAGACCAACTCTTAAATTTACACCTTTGATGTCTGAATAGTAAATATTTTTAAAATCAATACCAACAATTCCGCTTCTTATTATGATTCGCTTTTCAGTGAAAACATATTCAATGTTTTTATGGCTTGCGTTTGCGCTAATAATTTTTGATAACCATATCCAAACGGGCATAAGGTGAAATGCGAAAAAAGGCACAAGAATTGCCCAAATAAAAGATGGTGCTTTTGTTATAATTATCATTGTAATAAAAAATCCATCAAATATCAGCCAAATTAATGCTATAGGCAACATTGAAATAAATGAGTTGAGAATGAATGCTGATTTTTTTGGCTTCATTCTTAAAAGCACACTTTCATCACTATCCAACAAATCTTCAATTTGATTTTGATTCATGTTGTCATCCATTTTAAAATAATTTTCATTAATTTTCCCCATGATTCCTCCTGAAAATAATTTAGTAAAATTTTATAATTTATATGTTAAATATTTTAAATTTCAAATTGTTAATTTGGATTGATTAAAAGAAAACACTCGCTTCGTTCGTGTTGTTCTTGCGTCCCTAAAGAAAACACTCGCTTCGCTCCTGTTATTTTTGCGTATCTAAACAATATTGTTTAAAAACAAATTATATATGATTTCCTTTGTGTCAACTGACAACAAAGTCTCTTTTTTGATTTTTTAAGTTTGATTTTGCGAAAATTAAAATCACATAAAGCCTTTAGTTTTTAATTCGTATGCTATAATATAAGAATCTAATTGATTTATAGGTGTATTATGCCTAACTGAAATATCTTCAAGTCTTTCATCTAATGATACAATATTCCCAGAACTATCAACTCGCATATCAGCCCAGTTTAACAAATCCAGAACTTTACTTTGATATTTATAATTTGCAACTCCGTGATAGTATACTTCTTTCCAATATTTAAATCCCTGTTTCTTAAGTATATTCCCGCCAACAATGTTGTGAGTTTTATAATTTTTTTCTTCTAAAAATTCATAGCCAATATCGTGTAGCAATCCGAGGGTAAACAAATCGTGGATGTCTTCTTGAGACATATTTGATTCTATTGCATATTCTTTTAAAAAAAATTGCAACTGCCCACATATGTTTTTTTTCTATTCTCTGAAATCATTTTTTCTTCCTTTTGCTACTTAAAAAGACGTAATTATCTCAGTATTCTCAAAAATTTAGCCTTATCTTTTCTGGCAATCCTATATCCAGTGTCAAAACAATCAGTCCACCTGCATACGATATGGTTTACCTTATTAAAAAAGACTTTTTAGTGCATTAGTTTGGCAGGGGTGGAAGGAATCGAACCCTCCTCTGGAGTTTTGGAGACTCTCATTCTACCGATGAACTACACCCCTATATTATATATAATTTTTAATCCTTAAAAATACTTTTATATTTTAGCATAGTTTTTTAAGTAAGTCAAATATTTTTTTATAATAATTATAAGAAATTTATATTGATTTTTTGTTGAGTTTTTTAAGTATTTGTGTTATAGTTTTTCTTGACAATTCAAATTCTTGTCAATTATTGAAATGTAAAATAAATCATTAAAATTAAAAGGAGTATATTTATGAATATTCAAAGACTTGTTTCAAATATGCTTGAATCTAATGTTTATATTATTGAAAAAGATAATAAGGTGATTATAATTGATTGTGGATGCGAACTTGAAATGGTGGTAAATGCTGTTGGAAGTCGTAAGGTTGTGGGGATTTTTCTTACTCATGGTCATTATGACCATAGCAAATACTGCAATCAATATGCTGAAAAGTTTAATGTCCCTATCTATGCAAATAAGAAAATTTGTGAAACTTTAAAGGACTCTGAGGCGATATATAGTGAAGATGGAAGCATAATCAATGACTTAAAAAGATTCAAGTTTATAGAAAATGATTGCACATTAAACATTGATTGCTTCAAAATTGAATGTTTTTCTTGTGGTGGACATTGCAGTTGTTGCGAATGTTATTTAATAGATGGAAATCTTTTTGCTGGAGATGTTTTGTTTGAAAGAAGCGTTGGAAGAACTGATTTAAAAGGCTCTGATAAGTCAGAAATGTATGACACTCTTTGTAAACTTGAAAATGTCAATTTTGAAAGAGTTTTCAGCGGGCATGGTGAGGGGACATCAAGAGAAGAACAGCAGAAAAATATAAAAGTTTATAAAAGGTTTTTGACAAGATAAATTTAATAATTTAAATAAAATGACATAAAATTTTGATAAAAACATTAAAATTTTGACAATTTTATGACTTTTTATGTTAAAATTCAAATATTATTGAATAATTGTTTTAAGCATATTATATTTTTCATGGAAAAAATACAAAGTTGTTTGATTTAATTATAAAATATTTCAATTTTTGATTTAAAAAAAAAGTGATTATATAAATCACTTTTTTTGTGTATGCTGGAAGGAGGGGATTGTTTAAAAATCATATAAAATTTTTATTTATTTTTAAGTCTCAAATCTTCACCTTCAATGTAAATACAAATTGAATTGTCTTTATCAGCAATTCTGCTTGAGATTCTTTCATCATAATAAGATAATATTTCATCCATTTTTAAGTTTGTTGTTATGATTGTAGGGCGTCTATTTATCTTTCTTTCGTTTAAAATTTGATAGAGGTAATTTATTGTGACATCTTTATTTCTTAGTTCTGTGCCTAGGTCATCAATGAAAAGTATTTCAGCGTCAATATATTTTGTAATGAGGTTTTGCTTTTCAATTGCATCACGACAGGCATAACTTTTTACAAAGTCCTGGTGCATTGCAAATGATGTGGTAAGAAGGACAAGTTTGTGTCTTTTTATAAGTTCATTTGCCATACATCTTATAAGGTGAGTTTTGCCGACACCTGTTTGACCTGCTATGCAAATCAAAGTTTTTTCAAATTTTGAATTGCACCATTTTTGCATTTTTTCATAAAGTTTTTTCATAATGCTTTCATCTGAAAACAAATTTAAATTTGCATCTTTAAAGTCTTCAAGTTCTATAAATCCGCTTTCTTGCACTAATAGTTTATTGATTTCATCAATAAGACAATGGCAATATTTACCATCTGATGTGAGTCCTAAATCTTTACAAGTGGCACATGAATATTGAGGCTCTATTGATCCGATGTCCAGCGAACGAAGTCTTTTGTTTAGCGCTGTTTTTAATTTTTCTACTTCATCATCAAATTTGTTTACTTTGGCATTTTCAATCATTTTATTGACATATTCTTGATATAAAGATTTGAATTTGTCATCATTATAGGCAAGAGTTTTGTTTGAAAGTGCCTGGTTTTCTGCCTTATAACGCCTGTTTTTAATTATTTTTTTAGCCTTTTCTATTATAGTGCTTTTCATTTTTACTCCCTTTATATCTCAATTTCATCTATTGATTGAAATAATGCGTTTAATTGTTCGCTTGAATAACTTCTGCCAGTAAAATTTTTCTTAGGTGTAACAGAGGTGTTTGTCGTAGTAAGAGGGGTGGTGGATTTTGCTTCAGTGAGCGATTTGATTCCTTTTTCATGCCAGTCGGCAAGGATTCTGCTTAAATATTTCAGTGGGCTATCTTTTCCTTTTGCAAGGGATGTTGCATATACAATCAATTCATCACTTAATTTCCAGTTGTCCTTCCAAATTTTATAGTTTTCACGATCTATATAATTTACAACTCGTTTTAATCCTAGTTCATCCAAAATGTCTTGCAGTTTTTCGTCAACTGCTAAAATTTCGCCCATATATTCATTGAAAGCATCAATATTTAAAAGTCCCAGTTTATAAAATTTCAAGATAGATTTATCCATGCCTTCAAGTGTGCGAACAGAACTTTTGAAGCAATATTTTGCAATTTCAAGAAGCAGGGTTTTATCAAAACCTAAATTTATCCATTTTAGTATATAATTTTCAACAACGACTTCGAGGTTTTCATAGAAAAGCCCCAGTTCTTTATTGATTTCTTTAGCAAGGTCATAAAGGTCTTGTTTTTCTTTTTCAAAGGAATCAATTTCTTGAGTTGAAAATAATTTCATTTCATAGTATTTTCTGATTAAATTTTCTGCCTTTTCAACTGAAAATCTATTTTTCTTTTTAAAACTTTTACAAATATGTAAAATCACTTCAAGAGAAAATCCATAATCGCTTAGCCATTTGTTGACAATGGCACGTTCTTCTACATAAGGCGAGCGTTTTATTCCGACCGCATTAAAAATTTCGGTGAGTTCTGGAGACTTTTCTTCAAATTTATTTAGTCTTTCTTCAACTTGCAATGTGCTGGTTATTCCCTCATTTGCCCAGTTTTTGGCAACGGTGAGAATATAATTATAGCCAACTGCTGATTGCTTTGTTTCAACACAATATTTCATTATCATCAAAAGTGCTTCTTGTTCAACGTGAAATCTTTCTAAAAAATCATAATATTCTTGATATTCATGTTTTGAAATTGCACGCTTACCTTGAAAAATTTCTTGCGCCTGCTGATTAAATGTTTCATATTTATCAGGTTTGTAAAGTTTGTTTGCAGATAGAACATTTTTTAGAGGAATGTAAGTCACTTCAAGAGGATTGATTCTTAAAAGTTTCACAAGACCTTGCTCTTCCCAGTATTCAAATGCAGAAATAATTTCCTCTTCGCTGAGGTTGAGGGTGTGAGAAAAATTTGCAATGCTGTTGTCAAAAGCGTTGCTTGAACAAAGATATAGTCCATAAATATAAACAACCACTTGATCAGGTTGGGCGAATGGAAGATAATCATTTATAAAAATGTTGTCAAGTTCGGTTTTTGAACTGGCGATATATTCTGTTGAGTATTTACAAAATGGCATTTTTTTCTCCTAGATAGTTTTTTTATGCAAAATTTATTTTATCACATCTTAGATTTTTTTTCAATCAAAATTTTGTTTTATTTTTAATATTTAATTTTATAACTAAAAGAGAATTATGTTTGGTGCAATTTGCATTTAAAAAATTTGATAAAGATATAATTTTTTAAATTGCTATTATTTTTGTAATTTTGTTTTATTTTTTCAAATAAATTTGCTAAGGTAAAGTTTTTGGAATTAAAATCAAAGTGGACTCGTATAGTATAACATGAAAAAATCATTAAATAAAAAATATATAAAATATGTTGTTTTTGCATTTATTGTTGCAATATTGTTTGTTTCAGTTTTGTTTTTTTGCTTAAAAGGAAAGGATAGCGATAAAACAATCTTAAGCATTTATAATATGAAACTTGTATATGATGAAAACAATCATATTTTAAGTGGACAAGAAGAAATAAATTATGCAAACAATAGTGAAAATTGTTTTGAAAAGTTGTATTTTCATCTTTATCCAAACGCCTTTAGAGAGGGGGCAGTAGCAAAAGTTGTTGCTCAACAAAACTATGAAAATGCTTTTCCAAACGGAGAAAGTTTTGGGTTTATTGAGATAAAATCTGTTTGTGATTCTTTAGGCGAGTCGTTTAAATTTTGCATAGAGGGAAAGGATGAGAATATACTTGCAGTAGACCTTAAAGAGAAACTTTTTCCTGATGAAAATGTTGTCATCAAAATTGATTTTGAAGTCAAATTAGCAAATATAAATCATAGGCTAGGTTATGGCGAAAATACTATAAATCTAGGCAACTTTTATCCTATAATGTGTGTTTATGAAGATGGAAAAGGTTTTAGTAAAGATTTGTATCATTCAAATGGAGACCCTTTTTATAGTGATTGTGCCAAATATGATGTCGAAATTTCTTTTAATTCAAAGTTTGATATCGCAAGCACCGGAGACCTTGTTTCTTCAGAAAAAGATGGAAATGTCACAAAAAATATTTATAGTGCACTCAATGTTCGAGATTTTTGTGTGGTATTAAGTGAAAAGTTTGAAAAGGTGACTAAAAAAGTTGGAAAAATAAATGTAAATTATTTTGGCTTTAAAAGTGACGAAAATCTTGAGAAATGTCTTGCCGTTTCTTGTGACGCTGTTGAGACTTTTAATGATTTCTTTGGCGATTATCCATATAAAGAATTGTCTATAGTCAAGTCAAATTTTGTGCATGGCGGTATGGAGTTTCCTGGAGTTGTGCTGATTAGTGACAAGATAGAGGATCCGAGAGATTTAAACTATGTGATTGTGCATGAAATTGCTCATCAGTGGTGGTATGGTTTAGTTGGAAATGATGAATACAATCATGCATGGATTGATGAGGGGTTGACAGAATATAGCACATTGTTATTTTTTGAAAAGCACACTAAGTATGGTGAAAATTTTAAGGAAATGATAAATAATTCGCTTAAAAACTATATTTTATTTGAAGAGGTTTATAAAAAAGTGACAGGTAAGGTTGACGGAACTATGGATAGACCGCTTGATAAATTTGAAACCGAGCCTGAATATAGTCAATGTGTTTATACTAGGGGAGCATTGATGTTTAACTCATTTAGAGAACTTATCGGCAAGAATAAATTTTTAAAAGCGATGAAAACGATGCAAAAGGAATATAGATATAAAAATATTTCTCCAGCACAACTTATTGAAGTCTTTGAAAAATATGGTGGCAGGGAAACTGAAAGTTTTTTCAATAACTGGCTTTTTGATAAAGTCATTTTCACAAAGGGATAAAATATTTCAACTTTTAAAAATTGTTTAATTTAAGGTAAATCACATCTAAAAATGGTGTGATTTTTGTTTTTTGGATAAAATAATTTTTAAGGTTTTTTATTTCTAATTTTATAATAAAAATTTCTTATTATTTTATGGTAAAATATTAAAGGCAAAAAATTGTATTTTTTCAAATTTGGATGTCTGTAGTAGAATTATATAATCTTTAATAAAATTTTTATGTAAAGTCAAGAAAATTTATCGAATTTTTAAAATAAAAATTAAAAATTAGTTGACAAATTTTTCTTTATAATCTATAATAAATAAGTATTTTGAATTCAAAATATGGACTGCTAGCTCAGTTGGTAGAGCATTCGACTCTTAATCGAAGGGTCCGGGGTTCGAGCCCCCGGCAGTCCACCAAAGTCGGGATATCCCGATTTTTTTTGTTGCCAGGGGGCTTGCAACCTTAAAAGGTTGCGATTGCGTTGCAATTCGAACCCCGGCCAGTCCGGGTCGAAATTCCTTGATAAAAGAGAGTGGACGGGAATTTGGCCATTCGGCTTTCTCCGAAGCAAGCCTCATAACGAGCCCCGGCAGTCCACCAAATTTTTGTAGTCAAAATATTAAATATATCTAAAAGGCGACTAAGTCGCTCCACCAAAGTCGGGATATCCCGATTTTTTTTGTTGCCAGGGGGCTTGCAACCTTAAAAGGTTGCGATTGCGTTGCAATTCGAACCCCGGCCAGTCCGGGTCGAAATTCCTTGATAAAAGAGAGTGGACGGGAATTTGGCCATTCGGCTTTCTCCGAAGCAAGCCTCATAACGAGCCCCGGCAGTCCACCAAATTTTTGTAGTCAAAATATTAAATATATCTAAAAGGCGACTAAGTCGCTCCACCAAAGTCGGGATATCCCGATTTTTTTTGTTGCCAGGGGGCTTGCAACCTTAAAAGGTTGCGATTGCGTTGCAATTCGAACCCCGGCCAGTCCGGGTCGAAATTCCTTGATAAAAGAGAGTGGACGGGAATTTGGTCGCTGGGCTCTCTTTTAAATAAATCATAGACATAATTGCTGAAATTTTTATTAAAAATAAAAAAATCTCCAGAAAGACTGGAGTTTTTGTTTTTAATATTTTAATGGGTGGCTCTATAAAGAAAGATCTTCTTCATTTTCGTTTATGTAATCGGCAAACAATTCTTTCACTTTTTTAATTTGATTTGGAGCGGTTTTGTTAAATTTTTCATTCGTTTCATTCAAAGATTCCAAAACAACCATTAATGATGTCAAAGTTTTTGATGAAACTGAATCAACTCCATTTTTAATAATATTGTTTGATTGAATAATAAATTTTTCTAGTAATTCAGTTGCTTTATCAAAGCCGATAAATGATGAATAAATGTCTTGAAATAACAACTGCTTATTGTTGGTTGTCATAATTTCATTTTGAAGTTTTTCTTCTTTTTGCAGTTTTTTATCTGTCAATTTTGAAGTAAAACTTTTAAGAAATTTGATTTCTTCTTTTGTGTTTTCATCTAACATATCATTTAAGGTCTTATAGTTGTCGACAATCTTCTTTTTAGTGATAGAAAAATAATCATTTACATCTTTCAATGTTTCAAACATAAAATCAACAATTTCTTTTTGCTCCTCAAAAGATAATTTCTCCCAAGTCTTATCAAAGTTTTTATTTAGTTTCTTAAGTGTTTTTACATCCATAATTTCCTCCTTATAAATGGTTATATCTCTATTATAATCGGGGGGGGAAATGTCAAGTCCTTTTTTAAAATTAAATTAATTATTACTAATTTTTGTAAACGTTTATTTTGAAAATAGAAATTTTTATGTTGTTTAAACAAAAATCCAGTTGAATCTTTTAACAACTGGACTATTATTAAATTTAAATAAAATTAAATTGAATGATTTTCTATATTTTAATTGAGGTGCTCTGGGAATAATTCTTCAAGTTTTTTGATTTGATTTTCCAACATTGTAGAAGTAAAATTGCTTCGTTTAACAAGATTTATGAGGTGAGTCATATTTTCGGTTATGATATCGTCTTCTTTATTATTTCTAAATTTTAAAAAATCATTTGACCAAACTAATAAATTTTCTAAAATTTGAGTTTCTTCTGGTATTAATGTATTCAAAGTTTTTTTCATTTCAGTAAAAACAAATTGTTCGTCTTTTGTTGTTGTAAGTTTTTGATTTGTTTCTTCTCTTGAATTGATTATAATATCATTAAATATAGAAGTCAAAGAAAATTTTTGAGTAATTGATGATTTTATGTCGTTGCTTAAATTTTTATAAATTTTATTATAATTTTGGGTTAACTTATTATTTACTTCATTTATAAAAGTTATTGCCTCATTTGCTGATTCCTTTAAATAGTCGATGACTTCTTTTTGCTGAGAAAAATTTAAGTTTTCCCATTCTTGATTAAAATTTTTATTCAAATTTGTCAGTATGCTTACATCCATAATTTTCTCCTTATAAATGGTTATATCTCTATTATAATCGGAGGAGGGATTGTCAATCCTTTTTTAAAAATCTTTAAAAACCTTGCTTTCTTGTGGTCCGACACTATTTTGATATTTTCCAGAGTAGAGTTGTATTTTGCCTTTTGGTTTCCAAAATATAATTTGACCGATTTTCATGCCTTTATAAATTCTTAAAGGTTGAACAACATGAAGTTGAAAGGTGAGGTTGCCTTTAAAACCTATATCAATGAGGTCTGCGGTGATTTGGACAAAAAGCCCCAGTCTGCCTGTTGAACTTCGACCTGTTATGGTAGGAACAAAAAAATCACTTCCAATAGTTTCTTTTGTGAAACCTAAATAAATTTTGTTTGGCTCTAAAACAAGTCCTTCATCTGGAATTTGAATTGTTTTTGTTTTGAGACTTTTTTTACTGTCTAAAACATCATCTTCATACACTTTTAAATAATCTCCCAGTTCTAAGTTATAACTGTTTGGATTGATGCAATTTTCATCAAAAGGTGAGATGATTATTTTATTTTTTTTGACTTGTTTTGAAATTTCGCTTCCAGTGAGAATCATAAAAACTCCTTATAAAATTTGCTTATTTGTGCTGATTGAAACTTTTTGTATTCTCCAGTTTTATATGTCATTTTCTTTCTGCCTTTAGTTTTCCAAAAGGTCACCTGACCGATTTTCATAAAAGGATATATTTTAAGAGGCTGAACAACTTTTAGTTCTAGCGTCCAGTTGTGAAAGGTCCCGACATGACCTATCGGTGCTGTGACTTGAAGAAAGAGGCCCAGTCTGCCTAGCGAACTTCTGCCGATAAGTTGGGTCACAAATTTGTCGCTTCCGATTTTTTCTAAGGTGGAGGAAAGATAAAGTTTTCCAGGTTTAAGCACATAGCCTTCTTTTGGGATAATTATCCTTTTGTAATTTGGTTTTTGTTTTGCGTCGAGAAATCTATCAAACTCAATTAGTTCATTATTCAACCGATAGTTGAAACTATTTGGATTAAGAAGGCTCTTGTCAAAAGGCTCTATTTTTATATTGTTTTTGTGAAGTTGTCGTATTATTTCAAGTTTTGTAAGAATCATAAAACACCTTTAAATAATTTTTTTAATTTTTGAAAATTTGACTTAATATTATCAAAATATATGATAATTGCATAATTTTATTGAAATTTTTGGCTTTTTTTATAAATTTATTAAAATTTTAATAAAATTTTTAATTTTAATCTTTTTATTTTGTGATTCTGGACCATGCGTCAGGAGTGCGTAAATCAATAGGTAAGAGGTTTAGATAACAATCAATTCTGATGATAAGTTGAAAATTGTTGAAATAGTTTTGAGATAAAAGATATTCTCTGAGTTCATCTATTAATATATGTATTTTTTCTATTAAATAGGACAAAGTGTGATTGCCAAAGCCATTTTCATTTATTAAATCTTGATTTTTTGAAATGATGTGAAAAATGTTTTTAGAATTATAAGGAAATTCAATTTCAAGATAGGGTAGATTTTCACGGGTGTTGATGCCAGGCACTTTTGAAGGGATGAAATTGATTCGGTCGCAACTGTCAGTGAAGGGGTTTGTTGAAAATTGCGCTATTGCAAGTTTGTCGCTATAATAATTTTCGCCATTGTTAAATTTGTGACATTCGACACAAAAATCAAAGATATCTTCAAATTCAAGGCATCCTTTTTTAAGTTCGTCTAGGTTTTTGAAAAAACGATTGTCTTTAAATTGAATGTCGCTGATAAAAGTTTTGTTTGCGCTTCTTTTTAAGACCAAAGTATCAAAGTTTTTGTCGTCAAATTGCAAGTTTAACAACTTTTCTTTTGAATCTACAAAATATAGTTTTATTCTGTCATCTCTAAAAAGCCTGGGAAAGTTATCGTATAAAAACTTTAGGCCTTGCACTCTATTGAATTGCAGATTGCTCATGTTTAATCTCCTTAATTAAAATTTTATCCATTAAATTATATAAATTTTTTTGATATTCTTCCATTGTCCCAAAATTATCAACTTCAAAGTCGCAGGGAAGGTTTTGATGCCATTCTAAGCGAGAGGATGGATTTGATTTTGTGTGATCAAGTCTGTCTCTTTTGAAACCATTTATCTTAACAAATATGAATCCGTTTTGCTTTAAAAATTGAAAGTCAGGAGGTCTGCAATCATCGTTTGTGATAATCCCATCAAAATTTATGACTTTCTTGAGTTTTTTAGAAAACTCATCAAGTAAAAATTGTGAATTTTCTTTTCTTATTTTTGCTCCATAATATTGCAAAAGTTCGCCATCTTGTTCGCCAACCATATTCTTGTTTATAAATCTATAAAAATCATCTTGCAATTTATAAAGTGGAAGCGCAATCTTGATATTTATTAAATTAAATTTCTCTTTTAATATGTTTACAGCGGTGTTTTTTCCATATTCGCTGGGTGCAATAAAAGATATTTTGATTGCCATATTTCTCCTTTTAACAATGTGTATTTTTTACGCATTTATGCGGTTTTTTAAACACGAGGGTAACTCGTGTTTAAATAGTCGTCTCAAATATTTTTGATAATAACAAAATTATTTATAAAAATTTATTACAGATTCTTTCTCGGTGAATTTGTATAGTTTTGTTGCTTTTTTATTATCTTCCTTTTGCATATGGTCAGTTTCTATGATTATATTGTCGGAAAGAAGTTTTTTTCTAAAGTTTCGCCTATCAAGTTCTGTCCCCATAATCTTTTCGTAAATTTTTTGAAGTTGGGGGAGTGTAAAGTAATTTGGGAATAATTTTTTCATGATTGTTGTTGTGAAAATTTTGTTTTTTAATGTTATAATTGCCTTTTCTAAAATTTCCTTGTGATCGTATCCTAGTTCTGGGATTCTGTCAATTTCAAACCAGTCGGCGTCTGATGCTTTGTCGGTTTGTTTGAATTTTTCTATTATGCTTGAGTCGCTTATTCCTATATAGCCGATTGCAATCATTCGTCTAAGAGGTGAGCGGTCAGGTTTTGTAAAAACATCAAACATTTCAAAGTCCACATTCTTAATTCGTGTTTTTTCATACATTTCTCTTTTCATTGCCTGCTCGCCAGTTTCGGTGTTGTAAGCACAGCCTCCCACCAAAATCCATTTGTTTTTAAAGGGCTGGTTTTTTCTTTTTATCAACAAAACCTTAAATTTGTCCTTGTCGATTGTGAAAAGTGCAAGAACAACATGCAAGCCTTGATTGTCATATCTAGGATCATTCATAATCATTTTTTATCTCCAAAATATATTATGCGTAAATTTTACACATTTGTCAACAGTTTTTTGAAAAAATTTTCAAAAAAAATAAAAGTCATGTAATTTTTTGACTTTTATTTTCATATTATTTTTCTCTATCATTGATTTTTAAGTTGAATTTTTTTAATTTCATTGTGATCAATCTTTTACAAAATATCCAAAACCATAACATTTTGCACCTACATGAGATCCGACTACGCAACCGATTTCTCCTGTTGTGGTTTTTTGGTTTGGGGAGAGGAGAGGTTTAGTTTTTGTGATAAGTTTGTTTGCACCTTCTTCAAAACCTGAATGAGCAAAATAGAAGTATTTTTCATCATCGACATTTTCAATTTTGTCAATGATAAAACTCTCTGCTTTGTTGTTTCCTATGCTTTTTCCTATGTTTGTCACCTTTCCGTCTATTATGCTTACTATAGGTTTGACATTGAGGACAGAGCCTATTGTCGCACTTGTTGAATTTAGTCTACCGCTTTGCTTAAGATATTTTAAATCATTTATTATAAAAAAGCATCTCATATTTTTGCGAAGTCTATAAAATTCAGATTTTATCATTTCCACGTCAACATCAGGGTGTGATTCAATAAAACGACATAGTTCAACTATTATAGCACCTTGTGCAACAGTGGTAGAAGCACTTTCTTCAATAAATACATTTTTCATGCCGAGATTGTCTGCTGCCATTTGTGCTTGAATTTTTGTCGTGCTCATTTCCATAGAGATTACAATTGTTATCACAAAAATATCTTCTATGTTTGCGTAGGCTTTATAAAAGTTTTCAAACTTATACGCATTTGGCATGGCGGTTTTTGGAATAAGACCAGTGGAATTTAGTTTTTCATAAAATTCATCATTTTTCAAACCTTCTGGATATATTTCCTCACCAAACATAACTTCAATAGGAATGATTGAGATGTTGAATTTATTTAAAAACTCCTCTGGAATGTCGCAAGATGCGTCTGCTAAAAATATATATTTCATAAAAACTCCTAAAAAAAATATAACATAAAATATATAAAATTCCAAAAGAATTTATAGAATTTATTGAAAAAACATAAAAATTTTCAAAAATTGTAAAATATTGTAAAAATTTATCAAATATTTATTTACTTTATAAAAAAAATATGTATAATAAGAATATCAGAGAGGTAAATAGAGAGGTAAATATGGAAATAGATGAAAAAGATGTCTTTTTGGAAGAGAGAATTTGTATGTATATGATGCTTTTAAAAATCACTCCAAATTTAAAGGGATATAAATATTTAAAAGAATGTATAAAACAAATTTATGCCGATTCCACCAAAAAGTTTAAGATAAAAGAAAAACTTTATTTTAGTGTTGCACAAAAGTTTCAAGAAAAAGTTTGTAATATTGACAGGGCATTGAGACATGCAGTTATGGTGAGTTTTAATAAAAATGGAATTGAAGATTTTGAAAAATTTTTGCATTTTCATTTTTATAATGACAAACCATCTCCTAGAGAACTGCTTTGTGTGCTTGTTGAAAGGGTGATTGTTGATACAAAAAGAATGATTGCAAACAAGTCAAAAGTTTTGAAACGCTGGAAGGCGTCTATGATAGTATAAGGTTGAAAAAAAATTAAAAAAATTTGTCATAAACACTTGATTTTATTTTTCAAGTGTTTTATAATGACAACATAAGAGAACTGTGTGTTCTTTTATAAAAGTGCTTTGATATTTATAGTGCTTATAATCCTTAAGTTCTTTAAGGGGGACGATTTTAAATGAAAAATTTAAATGAAACTTTGCTTGAAAAAATGCTGAGTTATATTAAAACTTATCAGATAGAGAGGGGGAGGAGTCCTTCATATCGTAATATAATGAGTCAGTTTTCTCTTTCAAGTTTGTCTGTTGTTTGTCGCTATATTGAAGTTTTGCGTCAAAGAGGACTGCTTGAAAAGGACAATTTGGGTGGCATTGAGATTTCAGCAAATTTAAACTGTGCAAATACAATAATTGCCCCTATTGTTGGCACGGTCACCTGTGGAAAACCTATTTATGCACAAGAGAATATCGAAGGCAATTTTCAGCTTCCGACTGCTATTTTTGGAAATAGTGAAATTTTTATGCTATATGCAGAAGGTGATAGTATGGAGGGAGTGGGAATTAAGAGTGGTGATATTTTGGTCGTTCGCAAAACTAATTGTGCCGAGAATGGGCAGATTGTGGTTGCTTTGATTGAAGATAGTGCCACTGTGAAAACTTTTTTTAAGAGGAAAGATTGTGTTGTGTTGCATCCTGAGAATGACAAATATGATGATATTATTGAAAAAGATGTCAGGATTTTAGGTGTGGTTCAACATTTTATTCATAAATTTTAGGAGGCAAAAAAGTGCAAATGAAATTATTTTGCCCTCATTGTGGTCGATGTTTGGGTGAATGCAATTCATCTGACGGGCAGTCTGTTTGCAAGGTGCTTGTTTCACCACCAAATAGGTTGGGCAAAAAGTATTTTATACATGATATGAAATGTATGAAATGCAAAAATGAAGTTTTTATTTTAATGGAATTTAAAGATTGACAGCGAACCCCAGCGTTCCAAAATCTAAAAAAGATTGAGGAATGTTGGGATTTTTTGTTGTATAGCAAATTTGTCCTGGCGTTCGTCAGGACATTTTTTAGTGAAGAAAAAAGAAAAAATTGATAAACAATCTAACAAACAGGCTGTGATTTGATTGTGTAAGGAGATAAAAAAGAAGTCTTAGGAGACTTCGTCATTTTACTGGTGCCGATGGTGGGAGCCATTCACCCTAAAAATCTGACGATTTTCAGGGAACCCGATTGAACCCGATGGGTTCGACTCCCAAATAAATAAAAAAGAAGTCTTAGGAGACTTCGTCATTTTACTGGTGCCGATGGTGGGAGCCATTCACCCTAAAAATCTGACGATTTTCAGGGAACCCGATTGAACCCGATGGGTTCGACTCCCAAATAAATAAAAAGAAGTCTTAGGAGACTTCGTCATTTTGCTGGTGCCGATGGTGGGAGTCGAACCCACATGAAGTTGCCCTCAACGGATTTTGAGTCCGTCGCGTCTGCCATTCCGCCACATCGGCTTAAACACATTCTATATTCTATCATATTTTTTCAATTTGTGCAACTGTTTTTTTATTAAATTTTAATTTTATTTTTGTTTTTTCTTTTCTTCCATTTTTAAGTTTTGTTTCTTTTTTGTTCGAAATTTATTTATTTTACGTCAAATTTTTATCAAAATTTACTATAAATCGACACGATTTTTAAAAAAAATTAATAATTTTGTAAAAAAATGTCAGTCAACGTTGACTATCTATAAACTGAAATTTTATAATCACAAATATAAGGAGAAAAATATGAAAACTAATGAATGGGCTAAAACATTGTTATATGTTTACAAATATCTTGATAGGGTGAGTGAAGGGATTGACAAACTTGTCATGCAAAATGCCTTAAATTCTTTCTATGTCAGAGGGGAGAGAAAGGCTGAAAATGAATGTATGGCAGTAGTAAAGCGGATAAATGAATTAAGCATGAGAAAGAGCAGGCTTATAAACATTAAAGTTCTTGCGGACAAATCTCTTTGTGCGATAGAGAAAAATCTTGCACAGATTCTTATTGAGAAATATATGGATAATGATGATGCTGATATGATTGCAAAAAGACATAATTTTAATGTGCGAACCTATTTTAGAAAACTTTATCAAGCGGAAGTGAACTTTAGTCAGGCTATGGCAAGAATGGGTTTTAACGAAGAAAGACTTTTAAAGTATCTTGAGCATGAAAACTGGATTATAGAGGTTTATGAAAAATTTAAAAATGAAAAAGAGGGTGAAAAAGAGATTGTTTAATTTTTAATATTTTTTAAAATATAAACAAAGAAATAAACAAATTTTGCTGTTTTAGGAAACTATAATTTTTTATGAGTATTAGATAAAAAGATATAGGATTGAAAAAGAAAAATTATTTCGTCATGTCAAATCATTTTCGTCAAATTCAAAATAATCTTTATTTTTTCGACCTCTTAATTTTGATTTAACACCATCAGTTTTTTGCATACTGGGTTTTACAAGCAAGAATAAAACAACAAGACAGGGCAGGCTTACTCCGACTATAATAAAACCCATTGCAACAGAGGTCAATTCCTTTGCTCCTTTGCTCTCATCTTTGAAAGGCACTTCAATCACTTCAAATCTTTCTGTGTTTGTAGTGATTGTAGGAAGTTTGTCGCAAAAAACCGAGTAAACATAGCCGTAAGCATTTGTTTCATAATTATATTTGCAATAGATCCACATACTGCTTTTTTCTGGTATGGCTTCTTGACCGATAATTTTCCCATAATAGGTGAGAGTATCAGTGAGGTATGGGATGGTAACCTTTTTAAATTGTTCTGATAGTTGAGGCACTGAATATAATCCCAAACCTTCAGGAGCATAAACTCTGAAAGATGACTCAACAAATGGATTTACTGGAGTGCCTTTCATGGCGGTCACTTCACTTTTTTTGACATATCCATAGACATCTTTATAAACGCAATAATAAAAGTCATCGCCTGCATTTTCTATCAGTCGGACAAAATAACTATTTGGAAGTTCAAATAATTTGCTTTCATTATTATTTTTTGGATTTGAATAAAGGAAAACATCATTGTTTTCAACCTTTGCATAGATTGATTTGTTTTGACTTGCAAAGGCAAAATGACTTTTTAAAGGCAGTGGAAGTATTGCCATAAATAATAGAATTGAAATTAAAATTAATTTTTTCATGACTTTATTTTAGTGCTAATATGTTCAAACAGCAAAGAAATAAATGTCGAAGAATTGCTTATTTTTTATTTAATTGACAAAGGAGGGATTTTGAAAAACTTTGAAGAACTAAAATATAAATTAAAACTTGTAAATAGCGAAATTGATAAACGCAAAAAAGGTGATTTTCTTGCGAGATATAATACCGGAAAAGTTGTCCATAAAAAGCAAATGGAATTTCATAAATGTTTGAAAAAGAATCGTTGGGTGTTTGGTGGCAATCGTTCTGGAAAAACAGAGTGCGGGGCGGTGGAGACTGTCTATCTTGCAAGAGGGATTCATCCATATAGGAAAAATAAGCCTATATCATGCTGGGTGGTCAGTCTGTCAAAACAGGTGCAAAGAGATGTTGCCCAAAATAAAATCCTAAATTATCTTAGAAAGGACTGGATTGAGTCAATTGTTATGGCAAGTGGGCGAAGTGACAGTGCTGACAATGGCATAATTGACTTTATTTTGGTGAGAAATGTCTTTGGCTCTCTTTCTCGAATAGGATTCAAAAGTTGTGATCAGGGAAGGGAGAAATTTCAAGGCTCCTCTCTTGACTTTGTCTGGTTTGATGAGGAGCCACCTTATGATATTTATCAAGAGTGTCGAATGCGTGTGCTTGACCGCAAAGGTGAAATTTTTGGCACGATGACTCCGCTGAAAGGTCTGACATGGGTTTATGATGAAATTTATTTAAACTCAAATCATGATGATAATATATGGCATGAAGAAATTGAGTGGGCTGATAATCCATTTCTTGACAGCGAAGAAATTGAAGCAATGACAAAATCTATGTCAGAGGAAGAACTTGAAAGCAGAAGATATGGAAAATTTATGGCTTGCGGAGGAATGGTTTATAATGAGTTTGATGAGTCAGTTCATGTCATCGACCCTTTTGATGTGCCAAAAGAATGGCATGATAACATTTCTATTGACCCAGGTCTCAATAATCCTCTTTCTTGTCACTGGTATGCAAGAGACTATGACGGAAATGTCTATGTCATTGCCGAGCATTTTGATAAGGGTAAGGATGTAAATTATCATTCTCAACGAATCAAAGAGATTTCAAATAGGCTTGACTGGCATTATTATAATGGCAAACTTAGGGCACTTATTGACAGTGCCGCAATGCAAAGGACGCTTGCAAGCACAAAGAGTGTTGTTGAACTTTTTTATGAGAATGATATTTTAGTCAATCCAAAAGTCAATAAAGATATGTTCAGTGGAATAAACAGAGTCAAGAGGTTTTTAAGAGATGGCGAGGGGAAGGCACATATCTTTATATTCAGAAATTGTGTAAAACTTATTGAAGAATTTAAAAGTTACTGGTGGGGAGAACAAGATAGTCCTATTAAAAAGGATGACCATGCGCTTGATGAACTAAGATACTATCTTATGAGTTTAAATTTAAATGAAAACAAAAAGGAAGAAAAAACACCTCTTCAAAAGGAAAAAGAAAAACTGATTAAAAAACTGGGTAAGTCAAGACAGTTTGCTCGGTGAAAAAAAGTTGTCATTAAAAACTGGGCAGGTCAAATTATGTCAGATAAAAATAAAAGAGAGATAAAAAATAAATAATATTTTAAAATATCAAAATATTTTGCAATTTGTTTGGAAAAAATATTAATATGTGTTAAATTTAAAATAGATATATTTAAGTATATTAGATATATTAATATATATAAAGCGGTGTGAATATGAAAAAAATTTATCTTTTTGTTTTTTCTTTTATATTTTTACTTTGCGGTGTGGGGATTGTTGCCCCTAATATTTCTTTCAGTAAGGCTGAAGAAAGTCTGGTTAAAGATATCTCATCTGCAGAAGAATTTGTTTCTGTTATGGGGGAAGCCGAGACTTACAATAATGAGAATGTTGTGATAAATTTGAGAGGCAATATTGATTTGTCAGAACAAGAACTGGAATATATCTCAACTGCAAATTCAAACAATTTGGTTTTTAAGGGCACTTTTGAGGGGAATGGTTTTTCAGTTTCAAACATTACAATAAATGGCACTGGAAATGAGGTCTATTATGGGCTTATTCCAAATGCCTTTAATGCAGTCGTCCAAAATGTCAAGATTAGCGGAAAAATTGATTATCAATTTGCTGAACTTAATTCAAAAGAACTTTTCGTTGGTTTGATTGTTGGAAGGGGTAGAAATGTCAAGTTTTTGAATTGCGAACTTGAAAATCGAAGTAATGAAGAAAATAATCAAATTTATCTTCCAGTGTATTCAAATGTGAACTTTGGCTTTCTTGCTGGACAGATTGTAAATGATATGCCAGTAAGCGGAAATGTCAATATTGAAAATTGTGTCAATTATTATAATGTCAATATCAATATGAAAAACAATTCTACTGTTTTTGCTGGTGGACTTGTCGGAACTATCAAAGATGGTTTTTTTCTCAACAACATCAACAATGGAAGTTTAAATCTGTCAAATTCATTAGAATCAGTTGATGGTAAAAATATTTTTATAGGCGGAATTGCTGGTGGCGTTTATGGAAGCAACACAAATATAAGAAATGGTATTTTCGGTGGCGAAATATTAAATAACAATTCAATTTTGGATGTCAATAGGGGTGCTATAATAGGTGGCAAAACTGGTTCAATCAATCCGCTTAACATAAATTTCTGCTATTATTCAGACCTTAATTTAAAACCTAGCGGAGACAAAACTCTCACTGCAGGCGATTATTTGAAGGGTGAAGCAAACATCAACAAAGATTTTATGACAAATAATGCTAATTTTGATTTAGCACTTAAAATGTGGGATTTTGACCAAACTTTTATGCTTGTCAATTCTGGTTTTCATCTTCAAAACTTTCAAACATTTAATTTCACATTTCAACAACTTTTAGATAAATCTCAATATTTAAGCAGTGCAAGATTTGTCACTGATGAAGAACTTACAAGGCTTTCTGCACGCTTTGGAGATGATGTGAAAATCAAAATTATGTTGAAACCACAGTATTATGGTTTTTATCAACTTAAAAATAATGGAGTTTTAAAAAACAACAATCAGTTGACAGCATCATATGCCGTTGAAGAGATTTTGCAGGACAATCAAATTGTGGGATATTATATCACTTTCAAAGCAAATGATTTGACAAGTGGGACATATTCATTTGATATAAATGCAAAGGAATTTAAGTGCATAGTCACCATTTCTAATGAAGCAAAAGCAGAAAAACAGGGTGGAATTTTGGTCGATAGCGGATCATCGCTAAGCGAAAATGATGTGGAAATAACTTTCTCAAAAATGACAAAAGAGAGAAAGGTTGTTGCAGAAGGAATTGATATTTTTGTCTTTGATAGGTGGGAACTTTTCACTAAAGACGAAAATGGCAATTTCACTAGAATGGTGCTGTTTGATAATGATCAAGATAGTGCGTTAAACATTACTTTTGGCGAAGAGCCTTTTGACAGAGAATTTAAACTTGTGGCATATTTTACAAAGAATGCAGTTTATGTTGATTTTGGTCAGTATAAGACAAGCATGGTGAAATCAATTACTTTCGGTGGTAAAGTTTATGAGGGAGAACCTCTTGCAGTTTCGCCATCAAGTTCTCCATCTTTAGTTGTGGTCCTTGAAAAAGATTATGTGCTTGATATTGATGCTTTCACACGTGATATAAAAGGCATTTATGGCAATAATTCAACACAATCTTTGGTGACTGCTCAACCTGAAAAGAATGAAGAGGACGGCACTACAACATATAGATTTTCAATAAATATGCGTTATGTTCAGGAATTTGATAACAATTCTTTAAAACTTTCATTCTTGATTGAAAAAGACAGCAGTGGAAGCATTACAAAACTTTTATGGTTGTATATTCTGCTTCCTTCGGTGGTGGTTATAGCGGTTGTCGTTGTGATAATCATCGTTTTGAAAAGGCGTCGTGGTGGTTCGTCAGGCGGTGGCAATGCAGGCAAAGTCAAAGAAAAGAAGGTAAGTTATAAAGATTATTATTAATAATCGTGAATTACAATAATTAATCAGACAATGATTTTAAAATTAAAAAACTTATAAAATTCTGATTTAATTTATTTGATTATAAAGTCAATATAAAAAAAGCACAATTTATGTGCTTTTTTTTGATGCAAAACTGAAAACTTCTGTTTTAAATTCAAAAATTTCTTTTTTGCTGATTATAATCATTTACAAAATTCTTATTTGTTGATTTCTGACATGATTTTATTTGCAATGGTGTTGTCAACAATATTTGTAAATTTTGGATTATATTTATCTTTAGATGCATTATTCAAAACATTTAAGAGGTTGTTGAAAGATTCTTCTGTCATTGCAGGATTTGAGCACCATGCGTCGATTGACAGATATTGAGAAACAGCAATCTCAAGTTCTTCAAGGCTCATGCCAGCAAAAGATTTTTGAAGCACTTTTGCAGAATCGCTATGGCTTTGAGTTGCGATATACTGATATCCTCTATATACTGCTTTCAAGAATTTTTCAGATTGCTCACTATGTTTTTTAAGATAACTTTCTCTTGCGATAAAGCAGGTGTATGGGATGTATCCAGAAAGGTCACCAACAGCCTTTAAAACATAGCCATTTCCAGCCTTTTGAAGGTTGGTTGCAGTTGGCTCGAAGAGAGAGCAGTATTCATTGCCAGAAGTGATAAATTCGCTTCCTATGTTTGCAAAAGCAACATCAGTTCGAAGATTTACTTCGCCTTTGGCTTTATTTGTTCCGATTGTTAAGCCACCTTTTTCAATGACATATTGAAGTGTCATTGCAGGCATTCCTCCCTGTCTGCCACCGATGATAGTTTTGCCTTTGAGGTCGTCTAAAGTGAAGTTGTCATTCTGTTCTCTGCCTACGATGAAAGAACCATCTTTTTGAGTAAGTTGACCAAACACCATAGGTTTGTCTTTGACTTCTTCGGCATAAACCACTTGCTCGGGTCCTGCTAGGATGATGTCAGCACTTCCACTTATGAGGGTTGTCATTGATGAGTCAGACCCGCTTGTGCTTTCAAGAGTGACTTTAAGACCTTCGTCTTTAAAGTAATCAAGATTGAGGGCGACATAGAGTGGGGCATAGAAGATACTGTGAGTGACTTCGTTTAGTCTTATTTTATTTTCATCCTTTCCACCGCAACCAACAAACATGAGTGATGCACCCAGCACCATCATAAGGCAGACAATGAAAAGTGAAAATTTTTTAATTTTTGTCATTTTTCCTCCTTACATTAGTCAATTTATGAAAAATTTGAGATGTTTGTGAAAAATAATTGTCGAAAACAATGTTTTATTTATAAATACAGCATTTATTTTTGATTTTTCTAATAATTGATTTGATTTTTATAATAATCAAAAGGTTGTTTTATTTATAAATTTATAAAAGTTTTAAAGGTGCTGAATAATAGATGAATTTTATGCTTTTTATTTTTGATAAGGAGATTGTATTAAATATTTTAATTTTTAAAATAGAACCATTTGTCAATTTTTTATAAAAATTTGACATTTTTTTTGTTTTTTGTTATAATTTCAGTTATGAAAGTTACATCGGGTAAATTTGGCGGAAGAAAACTTGTTGAAAACAAATTTGAGCATATCAGACCAACCGCCGACATTGTCAAACAGGCAATTTTTAACAAATTGACAGATATCTTGCCAGGGGCAAAAGTCCTTGACCTTTTTTGTGGAACGGGGGCACTGGGAATTGAAGCGCTTAGTCGTGGTGCACAGGATGTAGTGTTTGTTGATAAAGACAAACGAAGCATGACTCTTACGATGACAAATCTTCAAAATTTAAAAATTGAGGCAAAGACTATTAATGCCGATTTTGAGATTGCATTAAAACATCTTAAAGGGCAGAAATTTGATATTATCATTCTTGACCCACCATATCAAGGCGGACTATATGAAAAGGCACTTAGAAAAATCAGTGAGTATGATTTGTTGTCTACAGAAGGTGTCATTGTTTGCGAACATGATAAGAATGTAAAGATTGACTTTATGCCTTATGAAATAGAATGTGAAAAAAATTATGGCATAAAAGTTGTTTCTTATTTAAGAAATAATTAAAATTTGAAAATAGATATTGACTAAAATTGCAAAAAAGATATAATATCATTAAAAGGGTGGCTATGATAGAACTTTGTATCTCTGAAATTAATGAATATAATGAGTATATTTTGCTTGATGAAAAAACAGAGCAGGTCTATTTTCTTTGTCTTGAATTTGACAAAATCCTGCCAGAGGTTGGCGACAAGATTATATTGCCAAAAATTTTATTAAACCGCTTTTCGCCTGTTTATGCTCAGCCTTATGCTTTTGGTGAGATAGATGAGTTGTCTTTTTCTAAAGATGAACAAATATATAAAAATGAAAGGGCCTGCCTTATTAAAAATGGTCATAAGATATATTTGAAAAGGGTGTTTGGATAATGGATGATCTTAAATACATAAAAAAGCATTATGGAGAAAACTTTGCACATCTGTGCAGAAGTATTTTTCCAACCATTCTTCAAACTGAAGGTCTGCTTACGAGGATTATCTCAGAATCTTTTGTGCCTAGCAGAGAACTTTATTTCTCGGTGCTTAATTGCATACCAGAATTTCAAGAGTATATTTATAGTTATATTGCAATAAAAGACGCACGAAAGATTGAAAAAGAGAATGTCAAAACTCCTGAAGAACTTTTAGATGAGGCGGGTTATATTCTTTATCCTGAATGTCAGAATGAAAACGAAGTGCGTTTGTTTATGAGATACTATGCAAAGAATGAAGAACTTTGCACCTTCAACAGAGAAAGACTTAAAACCTGCAGAGTTTGGTTTGCTGTCAAAAAGAATGTAAATGAGATTAGAAGAGAGGATTTTCCAAATCCTGAAAGGCAAGATGAATATGGCACAAGCGTGATAAGTATTCAATGTTCAAGAAATAATTTAAGCACTCTTTCAATCAAAAATAGATACAACCACATGGTAAAAGACCCTGATGCAACTTTTGATAATGATCTTGATAATATAATTGAAGGTCTTTCTGATGCTTTTATGGTGCATTATGGACTAAACTTGATTGACGGAAAAATGGCGAGTTTTGAGTTGAGAGGATTTGCAAGAGCAAGTGATGGGAAATATTATAAACGCAATATTCATTTCAATAATATTGATTATTGTGAAAATAATGCTGTCATAGACCATGGAAAACTCCATTATTTTGATCCTGACAAGTTTCTTTTGATCGATAATTATCTGATTGATTTTGAAAATAAGAAAATAGGGTTGTTTCCGCCTAGGAAACTTGACAGTTTTGCGCATAGTATAGGCAAGATTGAGAAAATCAGAGTGACAAAAGATGGTGACAATAAAGTTATTGAGGTCACTCCTGAAAAAGGAAAAGTTGTCACTATTATTTCAAATAAGAAAAATCAGATTATAAGTCTTAAAAATGAAAATGTGACAAAAATAGGTTATTTCTTTTTAGGCCAAAGTAAATTTATTCAGAATCTTGAACTTCCAAATGTTGAAAGTGTCGCCGATGAATTTTTATCTTCAAATGAAGATTTGAAAAATTTATATATGCCAAAACTTGAAAGCACTGGCAAATATTTCTTAAGAGCAAACACTTCTTTGGAAGAATTTATAGCGCCAAACTTAACATCTATTAAAAATGGATTTTTACTTGATAACCATATTATAAAAAAGATATATGTGCCAAATCTTGTGGATGAAGACGGGTATTTTGCTGAATTTAAAAATGCCCAAATAATCAAAAAAGAGGAAGGGAAAGAGATTCAAGTGGAGACTGATGAAGAAACAGAACTTGTATAGACAGGTGCTAAAAAGAATAAAATAAAAAAGATGGAATTTTCCATCTTTTTTTTAAACTATAAAAATTATGAGATTATATTCTTTTTAAAATTAAAATTGAATTTTAAACAGAATTGATTAAATTACTGGTTCAAAGTTTTCAAATATAACATTGTCGCAATGTTTGACAACTTTCAAATATTCACTTTGACTTGTCACAGCCCATGCAAGAAGTGGAAGATTTTTATATTTTTTTGTGAATCTGTTTGGAAGTCTTTTTGCTTCATAACTGATAAAGTCAGGGTGGCTGACACGCTTGTTTAAAATCATTCTTTTAAGTGCAAATTTTTTAAAGAATGAAAGTTTTATGTCTCTGAAATAACTTGAAATTTGTCCTCTAGGAATTTCTGGTGCGTGTTTGAAGAAATATTCAAGCACGAAAGGATTGAAAGACTGAATGGCAAATTCGCCATGATAATTGTTTAAAATTTCAAGAACTCCCTTTTCAAGTTTTCCAACCTTGCCTTCATTTTTGATTTCAATAAGAAGTGGGACTTTGCCGTCAACCAAATCCAGAACTTCTTCTAATGTAGGGATTTTTTCATTGCTTCCTTTCAAAGAAAGATATTTTAAATCCTCTTTGTTGAGAAATTTTAAATAGCCGTCATTGTCAGTCAGTCTAGAAAGGCTGTCATCATGGAAAACGACAATTGTGCCATCGGCAATAATTTGAACATCAAGTTCGATAGGATAACCGCATTCAATAGCCTTTGAAAAAGCAGTTAAAGAATTTTCAGGAACGGTTGCATTGTGCAGACCTCTATGTGCAATAGGTTGTTGAACCAACCATGAATTAAATAAATCCATTAAAAACCTCGTTTTATATATTATATTAGTATTTTTTATATTTTAACATAATATTATAAGAAAATAAAGTGTTTTTTCAATTATTTTTTATTATTAATGCCAAATTAGTGCAAAAATTGATTTAAAGCATAATAAAATTGCAAAAATTGAATATGAGCATATCAATAAAAACTGAATATGTGTATTTTTGATTATTATTTGATGTTTATAAAATAAAATAATTTTGATTTCTTCTTAATGTGGGAAAATTGACAAAGTAAAGTTGAATTTTATAAAATTTAATATTATTTTTATTAAATATAAAAAAAGTTTGAAATTTTTTTAAATATTTGATATAATCTCAGCATGGAAAGATTGAAAAAAATTAGAAATTTTTGTATTGTTGCCCATATCGATCATGGAAAGTCGACACTGGCAGACAGACTTATTGAAAAAACTGGGACTCTTGCAAAACGAGATATGCAAGAGCAACTTTTAGATAGTATGGAACTTGAAAGGGAAAAAGGTATAACCATAAAACTTACTCCAACAAGGATGAATTATACTTTTGAGGGAGAAGAATATATCCTCAACCTTATAGACACGCCTGGCCATGTCGATTTTACCTATGAAGTTTCTCGCTCTCTCGCTGCTTGCGAGGGTGCAATTCTTATTGTTGATGCCTCTCAAGGGGTCGAGGCACAGACGCTTGCAAATGCCTATCTTGCCATTGATAACAACCTTGAGATTTTGCCAGTTATCAATAAAATTGACCTGCCATCAGCAAGGACAGAAGAGGTGAAAAAGGAGATTGAAGATGTGGTTGGAATTCCAGCCATGCACGCTCCTTGCATTTCTGCAAAGGATGGGACAAACATAGAAGATGTCCTTAATATGATTGTAAAAGAATTTCCATGTCCTAAGGGTGATGATCAAAAACCGCTCAAATGTCTTATTTTTGATAGTTTCTATGATAATTTTAAGGGGGCTATCTGTCTTATTCGTGTTTTTGACGGAAAAGTTAAGGTCGGTGACAAAATCAAGATGATGCAGACGGGTAAGATTTATGATGTGACAGAGGTGGGTGTCTTTGTGCCTTTTGCTAAATCAACAGAAGTCTTGCAGTCTGGTGATGTTGGCTATCTGGCTTGTTCAATCAAGACTATCAGCGATGTTGCTGTTGGTGATACTGTCACAAGTGCAATAAATCCAACTGATGAACCACTTCCTGGCTATAAAAAGGTTCAGCCTGTTGTATTTTGCGGAATTTTCCCTGTTGACGGTGCGAAATATAACGAACTTAAGGAAAGCCTTGAAAAACTTAAACTTAATGACGCATCTTTAGAGTTTCAACCAGAAGTGTCTCAGGCGTTGGGATATGGTTTCAGATGTGGATTTTTGGGACTTTTACATTTGGAAATCATTACTGAGAGACTGGAAAGAGAGTTTAATCTTGACATCATCACAACCGCACCTAGCGTGTTTTATCATGTCTATAAGACAGATGGCGAAATGATAGAACTTTCAAATCCATCATCTCTGCCTATTGTGGTTGAAATTGAATATATTGAAGAGCCTATTGTGAAGGCAAGCATTTTTACTCCACCTCAATATGTAGGTGCGATAATGGAACTTTGTCAGGAAAAAAGAGGCGTATATAAGGATTTATCTTATATAGATGAAAACAGAGTGAAGATTAATTATGTTTTGCCACTGGGCGAGATAATTTATGACTTTTTTGATAGTTTGAAATCCAGGACAAAGGGTTATGCAAGTTTTGATTATGAAATTGCAGGTTATGAAAAAAGCGAACTTGTCAAAGTTGACATCCTCCTCAATGGTGAAAAATGTGATGCGCTTTCTATAATTGTCCATAAAGATAAGGCATATACAAGGGGAAGAGCATTGACAGAGAAACTTAAGAAAATCATTCCTCGTCAACTTTTTGAAGTGCCTATTCAGGCGGCAATCGGCGGAAAAATCATCGCAAGAGAGACAATTTCGGCAATGAGAAAGGATGTGCTTGCAAAGTGCTATGGCGGTGATATCTCAAGAAAACGCAAACTTCTTGAAAAGCAGAAAGAAGGCAAGAAAAGAATGAGAAAGATAGGTTCTGTGGAAATACCATCAGAAGCATTTATGTCAATATTGAAACTTGATGGTGAAGACTAGTGCTGGGCGTCTATATTCATATTCCTTTTTGTCAGAGAAAATGCAATTATTGTGCTTTCTCATCCTTTGTTTGTGATGAGAAAGAGGTTGAAAGATATACACAAAAATTGATTGAAGATATAAATTCCTTTCATAATAAATATCCTCAAGATAGATATAAAAAAGTTGACACAATATTTATAGGTGGCGGAACTCCTAGTCTGCTTCCTTTAAATCACTTTGAAAAAATTGTAAAAGCGTTGAAAGATAATTTTGATGTTTCCGATGATTATGAATTTACTATTGAATGCAATCCAAATTCTTTAAGCGAAGAAAAATTGAGTTGTTATAAAAAAAATGGAGCCAATCGTCTGTCAATAGGTGTGCAAAGTCTTGATGATGATGAGTTGAAATTTGCTGGAAGAATTCATGATGGAGAGGGTGCAATTAAAACGATTGAAATGGCTAAAAATTATTTTGATAATATCTCTTGCGATTTGCTAATCGGTCTTAAAGGTATGAAGAAATCAAAATTTTTAAATGGACTTGACAGATTAATAAGTCTGGGTGTAAAGCATATTTCGGCTTATATGTTGCAAATTGAAAAAGGGACAGTTCTTGAAAAGATGTTGAAAGAAGGGACTGAGAGTGTTCCTGACGAAGAAGAATGCATTGAAGTTTATGAAGAAACGACAAAATTTTTGGCAGAGAAGGGATTTTCCCGCTATGAAGTATCAAATTTTGCGAAAGAAGGTTATGAGAGCAGGCACAACTTAAAATACTGGTCAGGTGAAGAATATGTGGGATTCGGGCTGTCAGCACATGGGTTTTTAGGTGACCAAAGAATTGCTTGTGCTGACAGGTTTGACTTATATTACAAGGACGAGGGTATGTATTGTGAGAATCTGGGAAACAAGGAAAAGATTGAAGAACATATCATGCTGGGTTTGCGTTGTAAAATAGGTGTTGATAAAAAGTATTTAATGCAATTAGGTTATGACATTGATAAAAATAATTCATTAAAAGATTTTATAGAAAATGGCGTTATTATATCAGGAAATGATTCAAAATTATTTTTAAATCCCCAATTTTATGGTGTAAATAATTTTATCATAACTTCACTTTTGCCAGATTAATATTTATAAATAAAATGAGATTAAATAATTTCAAAAATTCACATTACTATTAAACAATAAAAAACTTATAAATATTGAGTGAACCCCAAAAGTTGAATAAACTAAAGGAGGTTCGCTTTTTTTAAGAGAAAGATAAGAATCAATAAAAAATAGAGAATTTTAAAGTCTTTCAAAAAAAAATTAAAAAAACCAAAAATATTTTTTTAAAATGCTTGCAATTTTATTTTGTTTGTGATAAAATGCTTTATGTAAAGTAAAAGTGCTTTACAAAAAAGTATTATGAAAGTAGAAGAAAATATTATTTTGTCAGAACTTTTTGATGCTTATGGCGTGCTTCTTAGTGAAGGTCAGAGAAAGATACTTTCAAGTTATCTTTATGATGATTTGACGCTAAGCGAGATTGCTGAAAATTTGGCAGTTTCTCGTCAAGCAGTTTTGGATAGCGTAACAAAGGCAGAGAAAAAATTGTTTGCATATGAGGAAAAGTTGGGTTTCAACAAAAAGATAAAACTTTTGGAAATCGAGAATGAAAATCTCAAAAATCAAATCAAAAGCATTAAAAAATAGGGTTATATCAAAAAAAATCTACTTTAAAGGAGGGGGAAATGGCACTTTTTTCATCATTATCAGAAAAGTTTAACCATATATTCTCCAAATTGACTAAAAAGGGCAGACTGACCGAACTTGAAATCAAAGAGGCGATGAGAGAGGTGAGGATTGCACTTTTGGAAGCCGATGTCAATTATTTGGTTGCAAAAGACTTTGTTAAGACTGTTTCTGAAAAAGCGGTTGGTGATGAGGTCATAAAAAGTCTGACGCCTGCCCAACAGGTAATCAAGATTGTAAGGGATGAACTTACAACTCTTATGAGTTCTACCCAGCAAAAACTTGCAGTCTCATCAGCACCACCAACTATCATCATGATGTGTGGTCTTCAAGGTGCGGGAAAGACGACGATGTGTGCAAAACTGGGTGCACATCTTAAAAAGTCTGGCAAAAAGACACTTCTTGTAGCCTGCGACATTTATAGGCCTGCTGCAATAAATCAACTTCAAGTTGTCGGGAAACAGGCAGGTGTTGAGGTCTTTGAAAAGGGGACTCAAAATCCAGTCAAGACAGCAAAGCAGGCAATCGAACATGCTCATAAACAGGGCTTTGATACTGTCATAATTGACACTGCGGGCAGACTTCATATCAATGAAGAACTTATGAAAGAACTTCAAGATATCAAAAAAGAGGTGAAGCCAACTGAAATATTGCTTGTTGTTGACTCAATGACAGGACAAGATGCAGTGACAGTTGCTCAGTCGTTTAATAATGATCTTGATGTGACAGGAATTATTCTTACAAAACTTGATGGTGACACTCGTGGTGGTGCGGCACTTTCAATAAAAGCAATCACCGGCAAGCCTATCAAGTTTACTGGAGTTGGCGAAAAAATCGGAGATATTGAACCATTCTTTCCAGACCGAATAGCAAACAGAATTTTAGGAATGGGCGATGTGCTTTCACTCATTGAAAAGGCACAAGAAGCAGTTTCTGAAGAGCAGGCTAAAGAACTTGAAAAGAAATTCAGAGAAAATTCATTCACCTTTGATGACTATCTTGTTCAACTGGAAAGCATAAAAAAAATGGGGAATATTAAAGACATTTTAGGTATGATTCCAGGAGTCGGAGGAAAAATTAAAAATCTTGACATTGATGAAAGTCAAATGATGGTAAATAAAGCAATCATACAATCAATGACTCCGAAGGAGAGAAGAAACCCTGACATTATCAAGGCAAGCAGAAGACAGAGAATTGCAAATGGCAGTGGCACATCAATTCAACAGGTAAATCAACTTCTAAAATCTTTTGAGCAGTCAAAAGAAATGATGAAACAACTAAAAAGTGGCAAATTTAGAAATATGTTTTAATTTGCAAGCAAACATGGTATAACATTACAATTTTGAGAAAATAATTAAAAAAACATGAAAAATTAAGATAAAAATGCAAAAATATCTTAAAAATAAGAAGTTTTTATTAAAATTTCTTTAAATTATGTAATTTTATATAAATATTTTAAGGAGGAAAAAACATGGCAGTAAAAATAAGACTTACAAGAATGGGAGACAAAAAGGCACCTTTCTATAGAGTAATCGTTGCTGATTCAAGAGCACCTAGAGATGGTAAATTCATTGACATTATCGGAACTTACAATCCTCTTACAAATCCAGCTGAGATTAAAATCGATAGCGAAAAAGCAAAAACATGGCTCAAAAATGGCGCAACACCTACAGAAACCGCTAAACAGCTTCTTGTAAAAAGTGGCGTTATCGAAAAATAGTGCGTTGAAAATAAAGGAGAATTATGAAAGACATAGTTGAATATATCGTAAAATGTCTTGTGAAAGATAAAGACAGTGTCAGCGTTCGTCAAAATGAAGAAAACGATGAAATCGTGCTTCATGTAAGTGTCGCTGATGACGATATGGGACGAGTAATCGGACGCAAAGGAAAAATTGCTTCAAGCATCAGGGCAATTATTAAATCCATCTCTTCAAGAGAAAACAAAAAAGTATTTGTTAAATTTGGAGAAAACGAGTGATTGAAATCGCTAAAATAGTAAAACCACAAGGTATAAAAGGCGAAGTTAAGGCTTTGCCTTCAACTAATGTGGTTGGTATTTTTGATGTTTTGACAGAATGTCTTGTCGGAAATAAGGTTATGCAAATAGAGCATATCTCTTTCAGGCAAGGCTTTTTATATATTAAGTTTAATGGTATAAATACCAGAAATGATGCAGAAAATTTGAGAAATCAGATAATTAAAGTTGAGAAAAGTCTTCTCGAAGATATGAAAGGTGAAGATGAATTTTTGGTTGACGACCTTATAGGTATGCTTATTTATGATGAAAATGGCAGTCTTGTTGGTCAAATTCTAGACATTCTTAATTATGGTGCGAGTGATATCTTAATTTTAGAAAAAGATAGTCATTCATATCAAGTCCCTTTTGTTGACGATGTTTTTAAAGTGATAAATGGGACTTTGGTCGCTGACAGCAAAAAACTTTTAGAGGTCATGATATGATAATTGATATTCTTACTCTGTTTCCTGAAAGTTTTGGCTATCTTAATTCCAGCATTTTGAAAAGGGCACAAGAAAGTGGCAAGATTCAAATTAATTTGATTGATATTCGAAATTTTTCAACCGATAAACATAAAAAGTGTGATGATTATCCTTTTGGAGGTGGGGCAGGTATGCTTATGACTGCTCAGCCTATTTTTGATGCTGTGAAAAGTGTGCAAAAAGAAAACTCTAAGATTTTGTTTCCTAGTCCTGTTGGGAAGGTGCTGAGTCCTGAATATGCTAAAAACCTTTCGAAACAAGAACATATTATATTTATTTGTGGTCATTATGAAGGGATAGATCAAAGGGTAATCGACCTAATAAAACCAGAAGAAATTTCAATCGGGGATTATGTGCTTACCGGTGGAGAATTGCCTACAATGGTAATCATTGACTGTCTTGCCCGTTTTGTTGATGGCGTGATAACTGAAGAGAGTTTAAACGAAGAGAGTTTTTCTTGTGGCAATTTAGAATATCCTCAATATACAAGACCTCAAGTTTTTGAAGGGCTTGCTGTGCCAGATGTCTTGCTTTCTGGGAATCATCAAGAAATTGCAAAATGGAGAAACGAGCAGTCTCAAAAAAGAACTAAAGAAAAAAGACCTGATTTGTTTAAAATAAGTAAATAAAAACATTTTTGCAAGTTTTTTTGCATTAATTTGTTGATTTTTGCTTATTTTTAATAAATTATTATCAAAATTCGATGTGAAAAGATAATAAAATGAATTTCAAAGGAGAAATTATGAAGATAGGACTTGTCATTGCTTGCGAACGAGAATTTGAAGAACATTTAAAATATTTTCAAAAAATAAAAACTATAAAAAAGGCAAATATGACCTTTTATAAATCAAATTTTGCAGGGCATAAAGTTTTTTTATGTAAATCTGGTCCAGCAGAAATAAACGCTGGCATTTATACTCAAGCAATGATTGATAATTTTGGAGTCGATATTATTATCAATAGCGGGACTTGTGGTGCTATTAATGAAAATTTGAAAGTGTGTGATACTTTTGTCGTTGAAAAAGCATCTTTTTGGGACATTTCTACATACATAATAGAACCTAGCACATATATTTGTGATGAAAAACTTAAAAATCTCGCCTTGTCGCTTGATAAAAATTTGATAACAGGCAATTTGGCAACAGGAAACACATTTATAGAGACAGATGAATTGAAGAAGCGATTAACAACAGAGTTTGGTGTAAATTGTTGTGATATGGAAGGCGTTGCAGTTGTTTACACCTGCCAGAAAAATAATGTTTCATGCTTATTATTAAAATCAGTTTCTGATGGTGGAAATGCTGAAGAATTTGAAATGAATGTGTCTAAGGCGAGTGAGAAAGTTGCAAGTTTTGCATTTAGATTTATTGAAAAACTTTAAATTATAATTGTTTTTATATTTATTATTTTTCAACTAAACTCTGATAATTTAACAAAATTGACAAAAAATTTCTAAAAATCTTTAAAAAAATTGAGAAAGTTAAATAAATGGAAAGATATTATTCATTTTATATGAAAAGCAAATTATACATGAAAATATTAAAATAAACAATGAGGTAATTATGAAGATAAACTGGTTTCCAGGTCATATGAAAAAGACCATGGCTGAAATAAGAGAAAAACTTAAGAATATTGATGTTGTATTATATGTGCTTGACAGTCGGGCGCCTATTTCTTCAATCAATCCATCATTATCAAGGTTGGCTCAAGATAAGCCTATTTTATATATTTTTAATAAAATGGATATGGCGGATGAACAAAGAGTGAAAGAACTTGCTAAAAATTATAAAAGTCAAAAAAGCGATTTTATATTTTTAAACAGCACTGCAGGAAGCAGTGCTAAAGTGATTAAACAAAAACTGGCAGTGCTGACCCGTGCTAAGATTGAAAAAGCAAAAAGCAAAGGTGTAAGGGCTGTCATTCGTTGCATGGTTGTCGGCGTCCCAAACTCTGGGAAAAGCACACTTGTCAACAATCTTTGTGGAAAGGCAAAAGCGGTCACCGGAAATAGAGCAGGCGTGACAAAGCAGACACAATGGGTTTCAATAGGTGATAATTTTGAAGTTTGTGATACTCCGGGCACTCTTTATCCAAATCTTGAGAATCAAGGCATTGCAAAAAAACTTTTCTTTATAGGAAGCGTGAAAGATGAGGTTGTTGCTGACAATATCGAACTTGCTTTGCAACTGATTGATATGTTGAAAATCAAATATGACGAAAATCTGTCAAATAGGTATGGCGAAGATTTGTCACTTGAAGGAATTGCAAAGACTCGAGGATTTATTATTAGTGGTGGAGAACTTGATATTGACCGATCTGCAAACGCTGTCATTGATGATTTTAGAAAAGGAAGACTGGGCAAGATTACTCTTGATTGATATAAAATTCTGTTTTAATTTGCACAGAACTTGACAATATACTGAGAATGGTTTAAAATTTAAAATGAACATCCTTTTAAAAGTGAATATCATATGATTAATAAAAACACAGGTGTTATCTTTTTATCTTCAAATGAGAAAGCAATTATAGAATTTGAATTTCCATCTTTGATGTATGAGTTGGGAATTTTATTGCCTGAGAATGAAAACGGAAAAGATGAAAAAGAAAATACTATATAAATATTTTAGTCGGAATAATTATTAAATATAAAAAGGTTATTGTGAAAAAGCAGTTTAATAAGGTTGTGGGATTAAAAGGTGAGTTGGAAGCACTGAAATATCTCAAAGACAACAAATACAAAATTTTAGAACAAAATTATAAAAATCGTTTAGGTGAAATCGATATAATTGCCTTTAAGAAAGGTGTTTATGTCTTTATAGAAGTTAAATCGAGGGATTCTCTCAGGTTTGGCAGACCTAGTGAAGCAGTAGATAAAAGCAAACAAAGAAAAATTCGAAATACTGCAAGTCTGTTTTTGCTTCAAAATAAAATACATGATAAACCTATCAGGTTTGATGTAATTGAAGTAATTTATGATAGAATAAGTCATATAGAAAATGCTTTTTAAATAGAATATTTTTTTAGGACACAAATTTTAATATTTGTGTTATTTAAGTGCGATGGGAATAACGTGAGCGAAGCGGGTGTTTTCTTTATAAATGGAAAAAATAACGTGAGCGAAGCGTATTCTTTTTTTTGTAATAATTTTTGATGATTTTTATCTTTTTTATTTATGTTTTTTATAATTATAACAAGATTCATTTTTAGAAAGTTTTTTATATTTTTTTATGAATTCTTTTTAAATTCTTTTTTGAGGTTTAAAGTAAAATTTTTATGTAAATAATATTAAAGTAAAATTACAATAATTAGGAGCAAATATGAAAAAAAGTTTGGTTGTTGTTTTTATTTTAATGGCACTTGTTTGCGGAAGTCTATATGGCTGTGAAAAATCGACTCAACTTCGCGCCGCCACTATTTCTGAAATTACTTCTGCAGGAAGCAAGAATTATGGTGTAAGGGTCTCTTATTCAGATGATAAAAGGTTGAAGGGTAAAGGCACTGATGTTCAGATAAAATTTAGTAAGGTTGGCACAATCAAAATTTGGAAGGAAAATCAAGAAAAATTTGATTATGAAATTGAAGACTTTGATGAATGGTATTCTCTTACTCACATCTTTAATGAAGCAGATTCAACATCTGCTAGAGGCGACAAGTTTGAAAAATATGAGGACGCATTGACAAAAACATATCTTTTCAATTTTAATGGTGATATAAAGATTACCTTCCGTGTTGTGGTAGGTGAAATAGAAGAAAATATTGATGGCGATGGTCAAATTTTGGTGGGCAGTCAGCCAGTATCAGACAATTTTACTTTAAAAATCAAATAAAAGCATGAAAATTGCTTTTATTTTTTTGAGGTTTATAGTAATATTATAGTGTATAGTTTTTAAAATCTAAATGAAAATTAATTTAAAATCAAAATTTTAAAAATCAAATTGATACAAAAATAGAATTTAAAATCGAAATGCAAAATTGTTTTTAATAAACTGCTTGAAAGCGTGGGAGAGGATATGTTAAGAGTAAAAAATTTATATTTAAGATATACAAGAGAGTTTTACGCATTGTATAACATCAACTTTGATATAGCGGACAATGAAAGAGTTGCCTTAGTTGGTGAAGATGAAAGCGGTAAGACGAGTTTGTTGCGTATTTTTTCAAAACTTGAAAAGATGACAAAGGGCGAAGTTTATGTGCGTGATATTCCGCTTGAAAAACTTAATTTTAAAACAGATATAAGTGCGGGTTATATTCCGGCAAGCCCTGTTTTTATTGAAAAGAAAACTGTTTATGAGAATTTTAAATATATCTTAAAAGGTTGGGGACTTAGTGACAGCGAAATTGAAAGCAAGATAAACAAGGCAATCATTTCATATTCACTTGAGAAAATCAAAGATACAAAACTTAAAGATTTGACTTTAGAAGAGAAATATGTTTTGTCGCTTATAAGACTATCTTTCAGAGAACTTGATCTTTTGATGGTTGACAACATTTTTGACAAATTAAACGAGACCACTTTTGAGGTTGTCATGACGCTTATTAAAGAACTTACTACAAAGAAAACAACTCTTATTGTTGCGACTACAAAAGAGGAGGTTGCAGACAAACTTTGCAAGAAAAAAATATATTTCAAGCATGGCTCAATAGTCAAGAGCCTTGACTAAAAATTAGAAAGGATTGTTTTTCTAGTTGATTTAAAAAAATATGATTTTTAAATAACAAAGAAGATATATTAAATAATAAAAACATGGAATTAGTCATTTGTCTTTGAAACTAGCGGAAAAACAAAAAACCTAAACTAATAAAAATAGTTTAGGTTTTCTTTTTTATCCTTACTCTCTCTTAACTGCCACAAAAACGAATAATTCTGCCGTTGCCACTGGTTGTTGTGAAAAAAGACATTGCTACAAATCACTAGACCCTTGCTTAGATTTTGATAACAAAGAATATTCGTTTACACAAAAAAAATAGAGAGAGGAGGACAAAAAGCAAAAGAGAGATGTGTGTTACATTCTGCCAGCAAAACGCTCTTTTTGCAACAAAATTGAGTTGTGGGCGTGTGCTTGTTGGCGAAGCAAAGTCGAGCCATATGTATTAACAAGCACACGCCTAAATGCCAAAATGTAAGTTAATTTTTTAGATACTTTAACAAAATGTCAATTTTAGGTAAATCTTTAACATTATGCTTCATAGTAAAGTGACCATATCCTTCACACATAATAGGGGTTGCATTTAGAGTATTAATAAAATTTGAAAACATTTGTTGTGTTGAATGGTGATCATTGTTTGAAAAGTATAAGTAAATATTTTTAATATATTTCTTTGCGTATTCTATTTCATATTTATTAGGTAGTGACTTCTGCTTTATAATTGAATTATATCTTTCTGGCTTAGCCAATTCATTTGGTGACAATTCTATTGCCCCTCCAACAGAAATTAATGCTCTAATCTTAAATTTGTGTTCGTAAATATATTTTATTAAATAATTTGCACTGATACTATGTGCAATTACAATCGTATTTTCATTAAATTCATCTTGATATTGACGCATTACTTCTCGGAAATTATCATAACTACTTTTTTCGCTTGTTAAAAACAATGGATATATTACTTCAAAAGACAAATCAATTGCCACTGTTTTTACATAATCCAAAAAACTATCTTTTGTATTGCCGTTTAATGAATGCAAAATAAATAAAGTTTGTTTCATATTATACTATTATAGCATATAATATTGAAAAAACATAATAAAAGCGTAAATATTAATTAATTTACGCTTTTTGCTAGTTTCAAAGTTTATAGCACTTGCCATATTTTTTTGTTTTATAACAATATATCTTCGCTAGGGGAGATTATTTCCTTTTCTTCTTCGACAGGTGGAGAATTTTCGGACTGTTTGCTTTGTGAAAAGATTTCGGCTAGGGGATTTGAACCTTTGCCCATCATTGACATCAAAAGTGGAAGCATATTGTTTTCTTGTGATTGATTAAATAGGCTTTCAAATAGGTTGTTTGCAAAAGTTGATTGATTGAAGGATTGATTCTGATTATTGTTTTGTTGTGAATTAAAGTTTTGATTATTGTCATTGCATTGATTGTTTACATCATTGTTTTGTGCTTGATAAGAAAAGTTGTTTTGATCTGAATTGAAATTTTGATTTGGATTTAAGTTCTCATATGCCTCAAAAGGATAATAGAAGCGTGAATCATTTTGTTGTGATGACGCCGAATTGTTTTGTCCGTTTGTTTGATTATTTATGTTATGCTGAAAACGATTGTTGGTCATATTTTGCCCAAAGTTTTGATATTTGTTTTGATTGAAACCTTGAAAGTTGTTCTGTCCAAAATTTTGATTGTTTGAAAAGTTGTTTTGATATCCATTTTGAAAACCATTCTGATTAATATGATTTCCTTGTGAAAAGTTTGGGTTTTGAAAATTTGAAGCGTAGTTGTTTCCGCCAAACATTTGTGAAAAAGGATTGTTTCCCATTCCGCCCATAAGTTTAAAAAGTTCTAACATAGAATTATTCATACTTTTATATATTCCTTCTTTTATAAAAAGTTGACTAAAAAAGTTGTGTAATTTTATTTGGAATTTTCATATATTGAAATGAGGAGAAGAAAATGTCAAGATTATCAGAATTTCAACCTAAAAACGAAAATAGACAAAGTGGCAAAAGTCAAGAAGAGGAAATAAGACAAAAATACAATCAGTTTAGTGGCATGAATCAAAGTCAACTTAATGCTGAATTATACAAAGAAGTGGCAAGACAAAAAAGTGCGGGAACCTTTGATTATGCATCACTTTCAAGTATGGTGGAGGGGATGCGAGGCTCTTTGCCAGAAAGTGATTATCAAAATATAAAAAGGATTTTAGAAACTTTAAGATGAATTTAAGAAAGATTGATAGGGCTCTTTTCTCTCAGGCGTCTATGCTGGAAGAGGGGAAAAAGTGGGAATGTATTGTCCATTCTTTTGACTATGAGAGGACAAAAAATAGTTTGATACATAAGAATATTAAGATTTTAAATGAATATTTATTCATAAGTTCTTTTCGTGTGATTGCCGATAAAACTCAGATTGACCAGTTGTCAAATATGTCGCAGGTCAAGTTTGTCTCATCTGTCAGCAAGGCAACCGCACTTATGGATGTGGCAAAAAAGGTGCTGGGAGTTGACGGACAAAACCTTTCTGGCAAAGGCATGACCATTGCTTTTATAGACACCGGAATTGAACAGCACCCTGACTTTTGCACTGGCAAAAAAAGAATACTCACCTTCAAAGATTTTGTTGATGGAGAGGAGAGATGTTATGACGACAATGGGCATGGGACATTTGTTGCAGGCGTTTGCAGTGGCAATGGTGCTCTTTCATGTGGCAAATATTCTGGCATTGCACCTCAGTCAGATATTGTCTCTTTGAAGGCACTCAATAAACATGGCGAAGCATCAGCAGACAAAATTTTAAATGCCATGGAATGGGTCTATGACAATCATAATAAATTTAATATCAGAGTGGTTTGTATGAGTTTTGGAAGTGAGGCACTCGGCTATAATGACCCGATAATGAACGGCGCTGAAGCCTTGTGGCGTGAGGGGGTTGTGGTTGTAGCAGCCGCAGGAAATAGTGGCCCTGAATATCAGACAATAAAAAGTCCTGGCGTGTCAAGTCAAATTATTACTGTTGGTGGCTTTAATGACAACCGCATTGAAGAGCAGGAAATAAATCCAAACTTCTTTGAGATTGCTCAGTTTTCTTCTCGTGGTCCAGCCTTTTCAAGATTCAAGCCTGACCTTGTTGCGCCGTCCGTTGATATATGTTCTTGCGCAAGGGGAAACACATATACAAAGTTGAGTGGGACATCAGTTGCGACTCCTATGATTGCTGGATTAAGCGCACTTTTACTTGAAAACAATCCAAACTTAAAACCCATAGATGTCAAGCGGATGATTCTATCTTCATGCACTCCGATAACATTAAATAGAAATCTTGAAGGCTTTGGTTATCCAAATCTCAACAAGATTCAAAATAGAAGATTTTAAAAAAGAGAGAAATTTTCTCTCTTTTTTATATTTTAGTTGAAAAAGGATAAAAGTTTAGATAAAAATCTTATTCTGTTGAAAAAAGAAATATTTGAATTTTTAATATATTTTGAAATATTTTCTGGCTAAAAAACTTAAAAATTTCGAATGTCGAATTACTAAAGTGGTCGAATAGTGTTACAAAACGCCAGTTTTTCAACATTTTAACAAAAAAATCGCAAAATTTTGCTTTAAAATGTTAAAATTACATAAAGGAGATAAATATGAATAAATTTAATAAAAGACTAAAAGAGTTGAGGTTGCAAAAAGGATTATCTCAACGAGAACTTGCAAAACTTTTAGGGCATAGCGTTAATACCATAAAAAGGTGTGAAAATAATGAAACCGTCCCTAGTTGTCGATATCTTGTCAAAATAGTAAACTTTTTTAAAGTAAAATGCGATTATTTGATAGGATTAACTGATAAAACGGAATAAAATCATTGCTTTTAAATATTTATAACATTATTTTATATTTATTTAATAAATATTGATAATAAAATTACTCATTTCATTCATGTTGTTTTTCTTGTGTCTAAAAAATATAAATTCAATCTGAATTTATCTTTCTATTTTTTTGATTATTGTGATAATTTTATCGCAGGCGTCCGAAATTGAACTTTTTTGCATATTTTCTTTGAATGTTTTGTCATTTTTGATTAAATTTTCTAGTTTTTCAAGAAAAAGTTTTTTGTTAAACTCTTCCTCTTCAATCATTTCGCAGTAGCCTAGTGACTTGAAAAGTTTGGCATTTTCTATCTGGTCACCTCGAGAACAACTTTTTGATAGTGGGATGAGAAGCATAGGTTTTTTAAGGGCAAGAAATTCATTGATTGCACCAGAGCCGGCTCTTGAAATTATATAATCTGCAAGTGCAAGATAGTCGCCCATATTGTTTGCATAATCAACTTGAACATAACCATTTTTGCGATTTTCTGTATCAATAGTTTTGCCTTTGCCTGTGATATGAATTATATTGAAAATCTTAAGCAAATCATCAAGATTTTCCATGGTTTTGTCGTTTATAAATTTTGCTCCGCTTGAGCCTCCAACAACCAAAAGATTTGGTTTGTTTTTATCAAGTTTTGGCAGAAATGGAAGATTGTATTTATTGCCATTTAAAACCTTTTTTCTGATAGGTTGACCACTGTAGACAATCTTATCTTTTCCCTTGCAAGTTGATGGAAAGGCACAACACATAAAGTCGCAGAAGTGCAAGATAATTTTGTTTGCAAGTCCCATAGACAGGTCACTTTCATGACTGACAATAGGAATGCCCAGTCTCTTGCCGGCAATCACGACAGGCAGGGCGACAAAACCGCCTTTAGAGAAAATCACATTCGGCTTGATTGTTTTTAAAATCTTCTTTGCATAGTTTATCGAAGAGAGCAGTTTAAAAGGAATCAAAAGATTTTTTGCCGTCAATTTTCTTTGCAATTTGACTGCCTCAATCTCGTGATATGTGATATCCTTTTCCATGGTGACAATATCTTTTTCCATGCCATTGCCACCGATATAGTGTATATCATACTCTCCCTCTATTCGCTCTTTTATCGCTAGTGCAGGATAGACATGGCCGGCAGTTCCTCCGCCTGTCAGCACAATTCTTTTCTTTCTTGAAACTGTAAGAATATCGTTCATAATAAAACCTCACTATGATTAGTATATGTGTTTATGTGATAAATTATTTAACAAATTATTATTCTACAAAATGAATAAATATGCATTTTTATAAATAATTATAAATTCAATATTTTTAATAATTCCTTTCAAAATTTTTAATGACAAACTTCAAAAAAGTTGAGAATTTATAAACAATCAAAAAATTGTTTATAGAAATTTGATATAAATTTGAATTATAATATTTTTATTATTAAATGATAAATAAAAGTAGCAAATAAACTTTCCAGCAAATTTTTCGACAAAATCTGCAGAAAACTGAAAAAAAATAATTGTTTAATCGAAAAAAGTATGATATAATTGATTTGTAAAATGAAAAAAATTAAATGAGAGCGGTGCTTGAAAGTTTGATAAATTATAGAAATCAAACTATGGTGCTACTTGATTTTTATGTTTAGGAGAGTTATGGAAGAGAAGGATTATAATGCGAAAGATATAGTCGTTTTGGAAGGACTTGATGCCGTTAGGCTTAGACCTGGTATGTATATCGGCACAACTGGCAGTAAGGGTATGCACCATCTTTTATGGGAAATTGTTGACAATGCCATTGATGAAATTTCAAATGGTCATGGGGACACAATTAAAATCACTTTAAACACTGATGGTTCTGCAACTGTTGAAGACAATGGTCGTGGTATTCCGGTGGATATGCACCCAACACTTCATAAGTCGGGTGTTGAAGTCGTTTATACAACCTTGCACGCAGGTGGAAAATTTAATAATGAAAACTACAAATTTTCAGGTGGTTTGCATGGTGTTGGTGCATCGGTCACAAACGCTCTTTCAAAGTGGTGTAACGTAACTGTTTATAAGGACGGAAAGGAATATTTTGTTGGCTTCCATTCATATGAGGATGAAAAGGGAAAAATTCATAGTGGAATTGCAAAAGAGCCTTTGAAACTTGTCGGCAAGACTAAGAAGAGTGGAACTATGGTTTCTTTCCTGCCTGACAGTGCTATGTTTGGCAACTTGAAATTCAATTTTGACACCATTTGCACAAGGGCGAGAGAACTAGCATTTTTAAATAAAGGACTTAAGATTCAACTTATTGACCTGATTGAAAACAAAGAAGAGAGTTATCACTATGAGGGTGGAATTGCGGACTTTGCTGAGTATTTGGTTGAAGGTAAAAGCAAACTTTTCTCAAAGCCTATTTATTTTCATGCTGAGGAAAAGAATTTTGACCTTGAAGTTGCTTTCATATACACAGATAGTTATACAGACAACTCATTCTCATTTGTAAACAATATTCCAACTGTTGAAGGCGGAACTCATGAGACAGGTTTTAAAACTGCCTACACTAAAGTCATGAATGATTTTGCAAGGACAAACAATTTCCTCAAAGAAAAGGAAAACAACTTTTTAGGTGAGGACTTTAGAGAGGGATTGACTGTCATTCTCAGCATAAAAATGACGAATGTTCAGTTTGAAGGTCAGACAAAGACAAAACTGGGCAATCCAGAGGCTAAGACACTTGTTGAAAGTCTTACTACAAAAGAACTTACTCGTATTTTCAGTGAAAAGAAACAGTTGTCTATCGGTGAAATCATTATCGGCAAGGCAAAGGGTGCGGCAAAGGTGAGAGAAAGTGCAAAGAAAGCCAAAGAACTTGCCCGTGCAAAAAACAATGCCGAAAACTTTAATCTTGTTGGAAAACTTGCTGCGGCATCATCAAAGAAGAGTGAACAATGTGAATTGTTTATCGTCGAAGGTGATTCTGCGGGTGGAACTGCTAAGCAGGGCAGAGACAGGCGTTTTCAGGCAATTCTTCCACTTAGAGGAAAACCTCTCAATGCTGAAAAGAAGAGAATTGACCAGGTGCTTGCAAATGAGGAAATAAGAACTATCATCTCCGCGCTAAACGCTGGAATCGGTGATGATATGGATTTAAGTTCTCTTAGATACAACAAAGTCATCATCCTAAGTGATGCCGATCAAGACGGTGCGCACATTAGAGCAATTCTTTTGACATTCTTCTATCGATATATGCGTTCTCTCATTAATGAGGGCCATGTATATATAGGACTTCCTCCACTTTATAAAATCTATAAAAAAGATTATACAGAATATGTTTATTCTGATTTAGAACTGCCTGAGGCAATCGCAAGGGCGGGAAGAAGTTATGGACTTCAGCGATATAAAGGTTTGGGTGAAATGAATGCCGAGCAACTTTGGGACACAACGCTTGACCCAGAGAAACGAAACCTCATTCAGGTCACTATTGATGATGCTGCAGAGGCTGAGAAAATGGTCACAACTTTAATGGGTGACGATATCGAAGCGAGAAAGAAATATATCAACAAACACGCAAACTTTGATAGAGAAGATGAATTCTTTAAAAATTATAAAAAAATGTAATTTTTTAAAAACTTTTCATTTAATAAAACATTATAATGAAAATAAAAATTCTTCTTTAAGATTTTAATACAAAAATAATTTTAATATTAAAAACAAGGTCAAAGCATCAAATTTTTGGTGTTTGAACAAAAATTTTTGAGAATAACTTATTTTTAGGAGCAAAAATGCAAAACGAAGAAAATTTTGAACAAGCAAGAATGGACATTGAACCTCAGGTAACTGAGAATGAAGGTGAAAAAAACATTTCTTCATATGGCAAAAATGATGGTGGCGGAATCATCTATAAAAACATGAGTGATGTCATTCATGAATCAATGATTCCTTACACCGAGCATGTCGTTATGGACAGAGCGTTGCCTAGAGTGGAAGACGGACTTAAACCTGTTCAACGCAGAATTCTTTATGCGATGATGGAACTGGGGGTGACTCCAGACAAGCCATATAGAAAGTCGGCAAGAATTGTCGGCGACTGTCTGGGTAAATATCATCCTCATGGTGATACATCTGTCTATGATGCAATGTGTCGTATGGCTCAAGAGTGGGTGCTTCGTGCTCCACTTGTTGATGGACATGGAAACTTTGGTTCTGTTGACGGCGATAGTCCTGCGGCTATGCGTTATACCGAGGCAAGGCTCACTCCTCTTGCAATGGAAATTATGCGAGATATGGAAAAGGACACTGTCAGATGGAGCCTAAACTTTGATGACTCGCTTAAAGAACCTGATATGCTTCCTGGCAGATTCCCAAACCTTCTTATAAATGGTGCATATGGTATTGCGGTTGGTGTTGCGACAAATATTCCTCCGCACAATGTTGGCGAAACTATTGACGGCGTCGTTGCCTATATCAATAATCCAAATATTAAACCTGAAGAACTTATGAAGATAATCAAGGCACCAGATTTCCCATCAGGTGGTATAATCATCTCTCCTGATGGTGGACTTGAGCAGGCTTATAAAACTGGAAAGGGAAAAATACTAATTCGTGCAAAGGTTGGAATAGAAACAAATGGAGATAAGAGTTCTTTAATTATCACTGAAATTCCTTATCAGGTGAATAAGGCACAACTCCTTCAGAAAATTGCCGAACTTAAGGAAAACAACAAAGAAAAGTTGTCAGCAATCACAGAAATCAGAGATGAATCTGACCGAAATGGAATGAGAGGGGTGATAAGGCTTAAGAAAGATGCTGACCCACAAAAGATTTTGGAATATCTGTTTAAGTCGACAAACTTGCAGGTTTCATATGGCATAAATATGGTTGCAATTGCAGACGGAAAACCAAAACTTTTAAGTCTTTTAGAGATTGTATCATATTATGCACAATATCAAAGAGAGATAATTGTCCGCAGAACAAAGTATGACCTCAATGTTGCAAGAGAAAGGGCGCATATTGTTGAAGGACTTTTAATAGCAATTAAAAACATTGATGATGTAATTAAAATCATCAAAAAATCTTCAACCACATCTGAAGCAAAACAAAGACTGCGTGATAAGTTTAATTTGTCAGAAAAGCAGGCTCAAGCAATATTAGATATGCGTCTTGCTAGACTTGTTCATCTTGAAGTAAACAAACTTGAGGAAGAACTTAAAGAACTCAAGGCAAAAATTCGTGAGTATGAACAAATACTCGCATCTAAAAAACTTCAATATGAAATTGTCAAGAAAGAACTTCTTGAAATCAAGAGAAAATTCAATTCTTCAAGAAAGACAACAATTCTTTCAAGCAGTGCAATCAAAATTGAAAAAATTAAGGACGAAGATGAGGTTGACACCAAAAATTATGTCTTTGCAATTTCAACTGAAGGCACAATCAAGAGGGTAAGCACCAAAAATTATGCGATGTCACAAAAAGGAATCGGTGAAAACACCGTTGCAAGTGACCTGCCAAAACAAGTTGAATCATTCTCAGCAAATGACACTCTGCTTATTTTCACAACGCTGGGCAATGTGATCAAGCGAAAGGGCAGTGAAATCAAAGAGTGCAAATGGAGAGATAAAGGAAATACCCTTCTTTCGATCGACAACAATATTTCGCTCAATGAACAACCAGTTGCAATTATGAAAGCGGAAGAAAGTGGTGAAATTTTGATGATGACCAAAAAGGGTATGGTGAAGAAGACCGAAGCCAAAGAATTCATCGTTTCAAAACCATTCTATCAGGTTTGTAAGTTGGGAGAAGAGGATGAGGTGCTTTCTGTTGAGTTTGACAAGAAAGATAAATCTATTCTTATGCTTACAAGAAATGGTATGTCTCTCAATTTTGAAAAGACTGATATCCCAACGCAAGGACGAATCTCTGGTGGCGTGAGAGGAATGAATCTTGATGATAATGATAGCGTGATTTTTGCTTCTCAAATTGATTTTTCTCATGTCGTTGTGGCAACTGAAAATGGATATTTGAAGAAGATGCAAGTTTCACAATTCCCAGTTTCAGCAAGATATAGAAAGGGTCTTAAATATGTCAATTTTGCTAAGAATGCAAAATCTGTTGTGTTTGCTTCTTCTTGCAATGGAAACATTACACTTGCTGTTGATTTCGGCTTAAAGATTTTGCCTCTTGAAACAAAGAAACTTCCAAACAGTGAAAGGACTGCCTCTGGAAATGAAATTATTAAGAAAAACTTTATCTCAATAAATAAATTGATTGAAATGTGAGTTTGAACTAATATTTTAAAACAATGTTTAAAATTATTTTAATTTTTAAAAAACTCCTTAATTTAGGAGTTTTTTTTAGTTGTTTTTTTACAAATTTTAATTATCTTCTTTACAAAATTAAAATCATCTGATATAATTTTTATAAAAATATATGAGCAAAAAGGAATTACTATGGATAAAGATAAAGTTGTGCTTCTCATTCCTTCATTGAATCCAGATGAAAAGTTAATAAATCTGGTCAAGGAACTGAAAGAAAAAGAATTTGATAATATAGTTATCGTCAATGATGGCAGTAAGCAGGAATGTTTGCACTATTTTGAAATATTAGAAAACGATTATAATTGCAAAATATTTTCACATTTTAGAAATTTAGGGAAGGGGAGAGCGCTGAAAAATGCTTTCAACTTTATTCTTACAAATTTTGAAGATTTTAAAACGGTCATAACTTTAGATAGTGATGGACAACATAAAGTCAAAGATGTAATCTCACTTGCCGAAAGATTTGAAACTGTTGAATCAAATACTTTAGGTCTCGGTTGTCGTAAGTTTGGTCAAAAGGACGTGCCTTTTAGAAGTAAGTTTGGAAATATTTTTACAAGAATGCTTTTAAAGGTGCTTTGCGGAATTAGCGTATCTGATACCCAAACAGGACTTCGTGCTTTTACAAAAGATACTATGAAAGAATTTATGGATATCCCTGGTGAGCGTTTTGAATATGAAATGAATATGATTCTTGCGACTAAAAACAAAGATATAAAAATTGTTGAATGTCCTATTGAGACTGTCTATATTGAAGAAAACAAATCTTCACATTTCAATCCTATAAAAGACTCTTTTAAAATCATTTCAAGACTGTTTGCAGTGTTTTTTAAATATACAATTGCTTCAATTCTTTCATTCTTAATAGACCTAGGATTTTTTGCACTCTTTGTTGCAGTGACTAAAAACTGGGTAAGTGCAAGTTTGTATATTATTTTAAGCACTATTTTTGCAAGAGTCATCTCTTCGGTGTTTAATTTCCTTGTTAATAAAAACACTGTCTTTAAACAAAAAGACAAAAGTCCAAAGTTTTTTATAATGTATTTCACTCTTGTCATTGTCAATATGGTTTTGTCGGCTGTTTTGGTTGATGTATTTGTCAAGTTCTGTTCATTCCCTGAAATTTGGGCGAAAGTTCTCGTTGATGGCACATTATTTATATTGAGTTTTGTTCTTCAAAGAGATGTAATCTTCCGTGCAACTAAGAAAAAGAAGGCAAAATTAAAGGCATCATCAACTCAAAATCAAACAGTTTCTTTAAACAATGAAGAAACAAATGAAGTGCAAATTCAATCAGAAACAGATAATGTTTCAAATGAGAATTTTTCAAAAAATGCAGTTGATTCTAAGAATGATGAAATAAATCAAGATATTGAGGGGGGGAGGTAACATATGAGTTACTTTATCGCCCTCTTGCTTGTTTTAGCACTGACATTTTCGCTATGCTATCTTTGTAAACAAAAATTTGAAATAATGTTTGCTTTGTCAATTTTTGGTATAATCCTTTTTCTATATATTTTCGGACTTTTAGAAATGTTAAAGGTAGGAAGTTGGCTGGCGTTTGGCGGAATAATTGTGCTTTTTGCGGGCAATTTAATCAAGATTATTGTCGAAAAAGACAAATCAATTTTAAAATTGTTTTTCACAAAAATTTCAATAGTGTTTTTGTGTGTTGCTGTTGTTCAGTTTCCGGTTTTTTATTTTTCTCGCCCATATATAATGGATGATCTTTCACACTGGGGAATCGTTGTCAAAAATATGTATTATTTTGGTGATTTCGGTTGTGGAGAGTTTTCAACTGATATGTTTAAAGGTTATCCTAGGGCAACAAGTCTATTTTTGTATTTCTTTGAATTTTTTGGGACCTTTTTTCATGAAGGGGCATTATATATGGCGATGAACCTGTTGAATGTTGGTCTAATGTTGCCTATTTTCTCTATTTTTGAAAGAAAGGTAAATAAAAATGCCTTTATGCTCTGTCTATTATGCGTGTTTGGATTGCCAGTTTTGTTTTTCCCTGTATTTTATAATTATATATATGTTGACCACTATTTAGGAGTCATTTTTGCATATTGTCTTATTTCATATTTTAAAGATAGAAAATTAAGTTTATTCACTATTATAAATCTATCTTTAGCGTTTGCAGTCATGATTCTATCTAAAAACACCGGCATTGTGCTGTCGCTATTTGTGGCTTTGATTATTTTTATAGATTTGGTGATTTGCAGAAGAGAGGTTTTGAAAGAATTTTTTAAAAACAAATTGAAACTTCTTTATCTTGCAATTCCTGTCGTTGCCATGGTCTTTGCTAAACTTTCATGGTCTATTTATATAGATGTGAATCTGCAACAACAGGTGTGGGATACCAAAGAGTTTTCAATCGGTGCATTATTTAAATATATGTTTTCACCAAACGCATTTCAATCGCAGGTGAATAAAAATTTTGGACTTATTATTGTTGATATAACCACCATTGCTTCAAGTTCAATGTTCTATCTATGCTGGGCACCTATTTTGACTTTTGTTGTGATAGGGGTGTTATTATATCTTCTTTATAGAAAAACAAAAGATAAAAAATTTATTGTTTCACTTTCGGTTGTTTTGGCAATTTGTTTAGCAATATATTTGTATGGACTTTTAGTTGCATATGTTTTCACATTTAATGAATTTGAAGCCTTGAACGGTGCTAGTTTTCATAGATATTATTCTACTCTGCCTTTGGGTATAATCTTATTCTTAGTTTATCAAATTTTTAATGTTCATGTTTCAACTCAAACTCAGCCTGAAAAATCTTATGTAAGAAATAGAAACAGCCTTTTCGCAGGATTATCAATCTTTTCTATCATTTTAATTGTTGCATTTCCTGTGATTAGCATTTTCACAAATGCACTTATGAAACCATATGATCGCTATTCAGAGTTTTGTCAGACACTTGACTATAGAACAGATAGTGTCTATTATGTCAATGTTTACAATGATAAACAGACAATGAAACGGGCAAGATATGTCTCAACTCCTGTTGACTCTTGTGGGCTTAAGAATGGTGGCTCTTTTGGAGATGGAACAATGGATTTGCCAGAAGAGTGGGGTGACCCTTTCCTTGAGACAACAACCTTTGAAAAATTGCAAAAGAAGTTGAGTGAAGAATATAATTATTTATATCTGCATTTCATAAATGATGAGTTTAAAGAAAAATTTGGTGACTTGTTTGAAAGAGACGAAGATATAATCGAAGATAGATTTTATAAAACAGAGATGGTCGACGGAAAACTTCTCATAACTCTTTTGGATTTTTAAAAGTTTTGTATAACCAGTGCATTTTATTGCGCTGGTTTTTTTAAGAATGAGGGAATGACAAAAACGAATAGAGTGTTTTCATTAGATACGAAAGAATAAATTTTTATAATTCAACAACACCTTAAATAACAACGCCTCAAATAAGTATGAATAATTTAAATAAGAATAAAAATAGACTTGTTTAAAAATTAATTAGAAGTTGTTTGATAGTAAAGAAAAAATTCTAATTTTTAGTTCTTTTTTATAAAATCAGTAAATATATTTATAACAATTGAGAAATTACTACTTTTTTCTACACATATCGACAAAAATTAGACAATTTTCTCATTTGAAATTTTTTAATTTTATTTTATTATTAAAAGTGAGGTTTGTAATGCCATTTTGTGTTATCAAATCAAAAACAATCAAAATTTGTTTAGCCATGCTTGTTGTTGTGGTTTTGCTGGCGGTGTCTTTTGAAGGTACGGCTTGTGCCATGGTCTGGTTTGGCAATTCTTCAAGAAAAGTCCCAGTCTACAAAGTTGACACCGAGGAAAAGCAGATTGCCATTTCTTTTGATGCGGCATGGGGAGCGGACAAGACACAAGAGATAATTGATGTGCTTGAAGAATACAATGCCAAAGCAACTTTCTTTCTTGTGGGATTTTGGGTGGATAAATATCCTGAAATGGTGAAAGCCATTGACGATGCTGGTCTTGAAATCGGGACTCACTCAAATACTCATCCTGATATGGCAAAACTCAGCAAAGAAAGTGTGAAGAGCGAACTTGAAATTTCTATGTCAAAAATCACTGCCATAACAAACAAGAAGGTTGAGGTTTTTCGCCCACCATTCGGCTCTTACAACAACACACTTCTTTCTACCTGTGAAGAACTGGGACTTATTGCAGTGCAATGGGATGTTGACAGCCTTGACTGGAAGGGATTATCTGCTTCGCAAGTGACAGCAAGAGTTATGAAGGGTGCTGGGAATGGCTCAATAATTTTGATGCATAACAATGCCGACCATGTGGTTGATTCTGTCAGACTTACTCTTGACTACTTGACCAAAAACGGATATAAAGTCACATCAGTTGGCGACTTGATTTACAAAGATAGTTTTACAATAGATGCAAACGGCGTACAACACAAAAAATAAATTTCGAGATAAACTTTCGATAGATTAAAAGGAGCAACAAAAAGAAAATGAACAATTTAACAACAGTGATTTCAGTGCCAAACAACAGAGGAAAAATTAAGGGGACTTTGCTTGAAAAAGCAGAGGCTCAATATAAGATTGAAGATGAAAGTTTTTATGAAGGAAAACTGGTCATCGAAAGGCTTTCAGAGGCAAGTGACATTCTGCCATTTACCATTTCAGAAAAACTGGTCAAAGCATATAATCTCACGCTTGAGGCCGGTGATAAGGTTTGTTTTGTGGGAGAACTTCGTTCTTACAACAAAATGATAGACGGCAAAAGTCGTCTCATACTCTCTTTCTTCGTCAAAGAGGTGATAGAAGAGGAAAGTGATGAGTGTATAAATGAACTTTCTCTGGTTGGTTTTATTTGCAAGGATCCTGTTTTTAGAACAACTCCTTTTAATAGACAAATTTGTGATGTTCTGCTTGCTGTAAATAGGGCAAGTTTCAATAAATCAGATTATATTCCATGTATTTTGTGGGGAAGAAATGCAAAATTCATACAAAATCAAAAGGTGGGCACAAAAGTCAGCCTTTTTGGAAGAATACAATCAAGACCATATAAAAAGGAAATAAAAGAAGGCGTTTTTGAAGAGAGAATTGCCTATGAAGTGTCTTGTCAAAAGATTGAAATAATGGAAAAGGAAACAACAGATTCGTCAGAAGGTTTGGCGTAAAAAAGAAAGACAATCAATTTTGATTGTCTTTTATATTTGGTTTTATATTTAATAATTTTTTTATCTTTTCTTTTGTGAGATTTTGAAATAAATTGAATGATTTTAAAATCATAATATTATAATGAATTTTTTAATATAATAAGAAATATTAGTTTTGTGAAATGTAGTTTGAATATAAATTTAAAACTTCCAAATATCTATATTTGAGATGTGATGAATATGTCTGAAGAGTGCTTACTCTTTCATCACTTGCGAGTTTTTGAGTTGATTTTAAAATCTTTTTTAAATATGCACTCATCTCTTTCATCGGACTTGTGATTGCATTTGGATAAAGGGTGTCAAAGTTTGCATATGTGGTTGAGAGGTTGTTTATTGCGTTGTTGACTGAAAGTTTTGCTGAAATCTCGGTAAGCACACCAGTGTCTATGCTGACTGCTATGTCATAGAGAGAAGCAAAGAAAGTCTGAGCACAAGTCAGTGCTTTGGTGACAACCTTCTTTTCATCGCTTGTGAAACTTCCCTTAATTGAGTAGGCAGGCATTTTGATAGTAAGAATTTCACTGTCTATATTTTGGTTGAGTTTAATACTATTTTTGACAAGTTCGGCATCATTTTTGTTTAGATATGCCGATGCAATCACATGAAAGTAATCTCCCTTTTTCCAAATATAACCGCCTGCTCCGATTTCTTGATAGTCAGGAGCAATTGCTTTTGCCTCCTTTTCGACTTTTGATTTTGAAAGTGAAAGCATATAATATTCGGTTTCAACAGCGCTTACTTCCTCACTTATTCCATTTGCTTTTAATAGGTAGATTGATAGATAGTTTGCAATGATAAGGCAGGCAATCAAAACAATGGTGATTGCAATGATAATAAAAGTTTTTTTGTTGTTTATAAAAATTTTTGTCATTGATACTTGATTTTTCCTTTTCGCTTATATTATGGTATTAGTGTATGACAAAAAGTTGCAATCTATGAGCTAAATTGCTCTAATTTTATTTTGCTTAAAAGAAAAAAAGATGTATACTTATTGTATGAAATATAGAGGTAATAAGGAGGATGTATGAAAATTAAACCTTTATTTGACAGAGTTGTGCTTCTGCCTATTGAAAATGAAAGTGAAAGCAAAGGGGGAATTTTGCTTCCTATGGCAGCACAAGAAAAATCTCAACTTGCAACAGTTGTTGCTATTGGAAGCGGTGAAAATGTTGATGGAAAACAAATCGGAATGCAAGTTAAAGTTGGTGACAAAGTATTGTATGGAAAATTTACCGGCACTGAAGTCAATGTTGATGATGTGAAATATGTTGTCATTCGCCAGCCTGATATTTTGGCTGTGATTGAGTAGGAGGAAATTTATGTCAAAGAAAATTTTAGAAGGTCTTTCTGCAAGAAAGGCACTTGAAAATGGTGTCAATGCACTGGCAAACACCGTTAAGATAACTTTAGGCCCAAAAGGTCGCAATGTGGTTTTGGGCAAAAAATACTCAAGTCCGCTTATCACAAATGATGGTGTGACTATTGCAAAAGAGATTGAACTTGACAATCCTTTTGAGAATATGGGGGCAGAACTCATTAAAGAGGTCAGCGTAAAGACAAACGATGTCGCCGGTGACGGGACAACAACTGCCTGTGTGCTTGCTCAGGCAATCGTGCGTGAGGGTATGAAAAACTTTGTTGCTGGGGCAAATCCTATCATTCTTAAAAAAGGTATCTTTAAGGCAGTTGATTGTGCAGTTGAAGAACTTAAGAAAATTTCAAAGCCAGTTGAAAGCACAAATGATATCAGACAGGTTGCAACTGTTTCTGCGGGAGATGAAGAAATCGGGCAGTTGATTGCACAGGCTATGGAAAAGGTGGGAAGTGATGGCGTCATCACAGTTGAAGAGTCTCAGACAATGAAGACAGAACTTTCAATTGTTGAAGGTATGCAGTTTGATAGAGGTTATCTATCTCCTTATATGTGCACAAATAATGAGAAAATGCTTGCCGAACTTGATAATCCTTATATTCTTATAACTGATAGGAAAATATCAAATATTCAAGACCTTTTGCCACTTCTTGAACAAATTTTGAAGATGTCAGCAAAACTTCTTATTATTGCTGATGATGTTGAAGGTGAGGCGCTTACAACACTTATTCTCAATAAACTTCGTGGCACTTTCAATTGTGTGGCTGTTAAAGCACCTAGTTTTGGCGAAAAGAGAAAGGCGATGCTTGAAGATATCGCAATTCTTACTGGTGGAACTGTCATCTCTGAAGAACTGGGAATTGATTTTAAAACTCTTACAATCGATATGCTCGGTCAGGCTAAAATGGTGAAGATATCTAAGGATGACACCACAATAGTTGAGGGGGCAGGAGAAGAGAGCAAAATCAAGGCAAGAGTCAGTATGATAAAAGAACAAATCAAATCTCAAACCAGTGAGTATGAACTTGAAAAACTTAATGAAAGACTTGCAAAACTCTCAGGAGGTGTTGCTGTCATTAAAGTTGGCTCTGCCACTGAAATTGAAATGAAAGAGAAAAAACTTCGCATTGAAGATGCACTTTCTGCCACAAAGTCGGCAAGTGAGGAGGGCGTTGTTGTTGGTGGCGGTGTGGCATTACTTAAAACCACGCCTGCTCTTGACAGATTGATTGAAACATTGTCTGGTGATGAAAAGACTGGCGCAATGATAGTCAGAAGTGCAATCGAAGAACCTATCAGACAAATCGCAAAAAATTCAGGCGTCGATGGTGGAGTTGTGATTAATAAGATTTATGAACATCTCAGTGAAAAAGCATATGGCTTTGACGCATATAATCTTGAGTATTGTGATATGTTTGAAAGGGGAATCATTGACCCAACAAAGGTTACACGCTCAGCACTTCAAAACTCAGCAAGCGTTTCTGCGACAATGCTTACAACAGAGGCAATCGTTGTTGAGATTGAAGACAAAAAAAATGATGTCCCTCAAGCGGATGTTTATTAATAGATTTGAATTTTTGATAATAAAAAACTTCCAGAAATGGAAGTTTTTTTATCAGTCAAGATTTTTGTAATCAAATAAATCAGAATCGAAAAGTTCTGCCAATTTCATTCCAAATCCTTTGGCTATATTGTTGAGTTCGTTTGTCATAAGATATGGATTTTGTCCGCGTATAATTCTATCAAAATGTGCAGTATTTAAATTAATTTCTTTGCAAAATTGTGTATTATCTATTTTCCTTTCATTTATTAACTCTAAAAGCCTTTTTTCAATTGTTTCCATTAGTTTCATTTTCTTTACCTCCATTGTGATTATAATTAAATAAACATAAAATATAGGACGATAAATTAGTCTTTTTTTAGGTTTAATAAACATCAATAAAAAACTTAATTTTTAAAATTTTTTTGATTAAATATTTACAATTACCCCCATGTTATACTGCAGACAAGGAGGAAAATATGGAAAAAATTGAAAAGCCATTTGTTAAAAATAATTATAAGAAGGAAGTTGGCGCTTTAGTAGAAGATAAAATGAATATTAAAGATAAAATTAAGAATGTAGACGAAAACATTAAAAGTTTAAAAGCGCAAAAAGCCAAAATTGATGATGAACTTTTAAATTTAAGAAAGCAGACGGACAAACTAAGCGAAGAAGGTGATAAACTAACAAAGAGAATTGATTTATTAGAATCAAAAGAAGATAAAGATGAATTTATAAAACAAGTTGCTGATATTGTATAGCAATTAGTGAAATATGAAGAAGATGCCGATCTTAAAGAAGTGGAAAGAAATAAAATGCTAGAAGAATTAGGCGTTCTACAAAAAGAGTTGAGCAAATTAAAAGATAATCTTGCTTCTATTGAAAAAGATCTAGCACAAAAATTTGATATTTTTAAAAGAGCAAAGGTGAAATCGCTTATTTTTGGAAGTATTGATGAATATATGAATAAATATTGTATTCAGAGGAAAGTGAATTATAAATATTTAAATATGAAAACACAAATAGGTTTAATTGATTATTAAAGTATATTATTGTTATCTTTGTATTTGAATCAATTAATATTTTAAATAATCCACAAAAAAATTGAAAAACAGCCTAAAATGGCTGTTTTTTTGTGTTTGATAAATTTTATTCATCTATATAAAAATACATTTGTTATTATGTCGCTATAAAAAAAGCACTTTTGTTTGATTTGAATTAAGTGCTTTTTTATTGCGTATTATTAATTGTTTTTATCATCTTTGTTGGTTTCTGTTTCCATTGTGATGTCTATGATTTTATCTTCTTCCATATAGTTGTCATCAACTTTTTTGTCATTGATAATATTTTGGTTTTGTGAGGGGATTGTGTTGACAATATGCATTTTTTCAAACTTACATTTTTTCTTTAGTTTGAGTTTTTTAATATGTTCAACCCTTTGATATTTTTGGTCGTTTTTAAGTGCGATTTTTGAATTTAATACTTTGTTTTTAAATATTGAATGTTCTTTTAAAAATTCGCCTGTGCCCAGTGTTTCTGTGACGGTTGATGAGAATATAAAACTGTTGTGGTCTATTGCGCTGACAATTTTTTTCATTTCATCTGATTGCTGGTTTGGAAGCAGGCAGACAAGCACCGATTTTCCTTTCTTTGAAAACATTCCGATTCCGTCGAGTTTGGTGACACCTCTGTGATAACGCTCTAGAAGGGCATGGGCAATTTCTTCATCCTTGTCGCAGATGATATAGTGGGCAATGACTCTCTTTGAACCGTCAAGGACAAGGTTTGTAGTAAGAGAACTTACGACTGCAACAATGAGAGCATATAAACCTGTCAAGATGCTTGAAGTCAAAACGCTAAGTGTAAGCACGATTGCATTGATTAGAAGCATACAATATCCAGTTTTAATTTTTGGGAAATATCTGTTTATAATTACGCCGGCAATATCACTGCCTCCAGTTGTTCCACCAAATTTCATGGCAACACCGATACTGATTCCACTGAAGATTGCACCTAAAATGCCTGCTAAGAGAGTGTCAGATTTTACAGCATTTGCAAGCGCTGGAATATATACAAATTGCATACCCAGAGTATAGAATGATATTCCTAAAGCCGATAAAACCAAAAATTTCCAACCAAAAATTTTCAGAGCAAATAAGAATAAAGTGACATTTATAATCAGATAAATGACAGCGGTTGGGATTTTGACACCGATTGATGCAAAGCCTTTGCTTATGATGAGTGAAAGACCTGAGAATCCGGCAGGGATTATGCCAGCAGGTTCAAAAAAGTTTTTAAAAGAAATTCCGCCTAAAATTGCTGCAAACGAAACCATAACAATTTGCAATATAAATTTGCTTAATTTTTGTTTTTGTCTATTTTCTGCATATTTTAATAACATGGATTTATTTTATCATATTGTTAAGTTTATTCAAAATAAAATTAAACAATTTTTTCTACTAAAAGCACTAAAAAATTAAAAATAGCGATAAAAATTGACATTTTTGTAAAGTTTTTATAAATTTATTTTAAAATCTTGACAAATTTCGTAAAAATTGTAATAATATATATCTATGGAAAAATGTTTATTTATATATAATCCCTTTGCAGGAAAGGGGAAAATAAAGAGTAAGGAAAAATATATTGTTGGCAGGCTTCAAGAGAAATATGAAGTTGATGTTTGTTATTCGCAATATGCTGGCAATATTAAAAAAATTATTTTAGAGCGTGGTGGAAATGTTTCGCTTATTGTAGGTGCTGGCGGTGACGGGACTCTAAACGAGATAATCGATAGTGTTATGAGGCTTGAAAATAAACCACAGATAGGTTATATTCCATCTGGTACGGTCAATGATGTGGCACATTCTCTATACATTCCTCGCAACATCAAAAAAGCCGTTGACAACATTTTGAATGGTCAACCTTTTAGCCATGATATAATGAAAATCAATGACAGATTTGGCATTTATGTTTGTGCTGTAGGAATGTTTACAGATGCAAGTTATGCCACCGACCAAAAGGTGAAAAAGAAACTGGGTAAGGTCGCATATATGTTTAATGGTGCAAAAAGCATATTTAAGACAAAATCAGTCAAATTGAAGGTTTTATTTGAAGGCGGTGAAATTGAAGGTAGATATGCAATATTTTTGATAAACAATTCTCGTTATACTGCTGGTATGCCTATCAATAAATATGCAAACTTAAATGATGGTCTTGTTGACGTGATGCTTGTTGAAAGCAAGAAAGAAGTGGTTAGGTTCTTTACAATTTGCAGGACAATGTTTATGTTCTTGAGGGGAATAAGCCATTGTATAAACAAAAAGCATATTCACCATTTGCATTTATCTTCTTTCAGAGTGGAAATTGACAAAGATATAAATATAAATTTAGATGGTGAAAGAATGGGATGTGGATGTTTTGATGTAAATGTGATAAAAGGAGGCGCAACCTTGATTGTCCCAAAAATTCACAAACTTCAAAAGAGAATAAAAAAAGTTTAAAAAATCTTTATTAAATAAAAAACAGCCTAAAATGGCTGTTTTTTTGTTTATTATCTTATTTATCTCTATAAAAGACCTTTGTCATAACTTTTAAAACCCATGTGCGAGGAAAGAATTTTTGTATTTGATATAAAAATTTGTTTCGCGCGCTCATTACATATTGAGGTTTTAATTTCTTTTTGGCGATAATTTTTGTCATAATTTTGACTGCTTTATCGACTGACATTCTTTTGTCTTCTCGGCTGTCAATTCTTTCGGCAGAAAGTCTGATTGCCTCGCCATATCTTTCATTTGTTACAAAACTCTTCTGACGATTTTTTGTGAAGTTGGTTTTAATGTCGCAAGGACAGATTGCTGTCGATTGAATTTTAGTTTTAGAAAGTTCCATTCTAAGACAATCACTTAGACTGCTTACTGCTGCCTTACTTGAGCAATAGTATGCTCTAAATGGAAGAGGGAAGAGGGCGCAGGCAGAACTGATGTTGATAATTTTTCCTCGTTCGCTCATCATAGGAAGTGCGCATTGTATGGCATTGATTGTCCCCATCACGTTGACATCATATTCTTTTTGAATGAGTTTGTTGTCAATAAGTTCAACAGCACCAGAAAGACCAAAACCGGCACAAGGGATGAGTATGTCAATGCTTTCAATCTTTTTTGCTATGTCGTCAAAAATTGCCTTCATTTCTGCAAAGTTTGATACATCGCAGTTATAGTCGTCATCAGCAAGGCTTATTCCGATGACATTGTCACCATTTTGAGTGTAATAGTTTCTAAGAGCCTGTCCGATTCCACTTGAAGAACCAGTAATTACAATATTTTTTTTAATTTTTGTCTTTTTCATTTTTTTTCTCCATAAATATAATTAACAGAAGTAAAATTTAAAAGCAAAATAAAAAATTATGTTTTTTATTGTTGCCAAATTGCTTCTTGCAATGATATCATCGGTTGTTATCAAATAGATTTTCTGACTATTTGACAAAACTTCCGGTAATATGAATTAAGTGATGTAAAAATTTTATTAACATAAAACTTTTACAAATTCTGCGAATTTGACTGCTTTGCAGTCCATCACTAAGTATTTATAACCATCAGTTTTGCTCAAATAGTCTTTCTGACTGCTTGACAAAACTTCCAGTAATATAATACAATATTAAGTATATAATAAATTATGAAAATAAACAAATGATTTGACAAGGTTTTTAATTTTGTGTTAAAATCTTTTATATAAATGTCTTTAGGAGGCGTGAATGAATAAGACTAAAAAAATACTTATAATATTTGCAATCTTTTTTTCTTTTCTTGATATGGCATGGGCTATTTATGATATAGTTTCCTATTTTAAACTTGAACCACAATATCGCGATCCAGTTTTTTATTTGATTTATACTTTTATTGAATTGTTTGCTTCGCTTGCTGTTGTCGTTCTCCTCACATTATCTATTTGGAAAAATGGTAAATTATTTAGGCAACGTTATGGAATGTATATGTCCGCACTTGTAATTTCAATCATTTTAAATCTATTTTCTATCGCTTCAATTCTTCTTATTATTACAATGTTTGTTTCTGACTGGGTTTGGATTAAGCCAGAAAAAACCGCAGATGAAAAAATCGTTGAAGTCAAACCGGAAGATAAAGAAAGCAAAATTTCTTGTCTTCGTGAAAAACATGATAAAGGGGAGATAAGTGATGAGGAGTATAGAGAGGAATTGACAAAACTCCTCTAATAATCATTGCAATAAACTTTGTTTTACTGCGTTTGCTGAAGATTTCTCCAGAATGGTCATTTAGCGATACTAAACTTCCAGCCTGTCACAACTTCGAGCCTTGTATTACTTGTTTCTTGCGATGCTGACAAAACAACAATAAACTTTGTTTTACTGCGTTTGCTGAAGATTTCTCCAGAATGGTCATTTAGCGATACTAAACTTCCAGCCTGTCACAACTTCGAAGTGGCCATATTTATTTCTTGTAAGGTAGGTTGATGCAAAATTAAACTGGGTGATACTTCGTTTGCTAAAAAATAAAATTTTGTCATTATAATTTGAAAATATTAAATAAAACATCAATATTTTAATAAAAAACACTTAAATTTAAGTGTTTTTTCTTTTATTTTTAAAAAAGTGTGCGAGTAGGTTTGATATTTCTTCACTCATACTTTCATCATAAATAAGTTCAACTTTATGATTTAATCTTTGGCTTGATAATATTTTCTCGCATAGGCCGTCTTGAGAAGTCTTTTCTTTGCAACCATAAATTACCTTTGATATTCTTGCATTTGCGATAGCGCCTGCACACATAGGGCATGGTTCAAGTGTGACATAGAGGGTGGCATTTTCAAGACGCCATGATTTGAGTTTTTTGCAGGCTTTCTCTATTGCAATAATCTCGCCATGCTTGATTGCATTTTGACTTTTTTCTCTGTTGTTATGACCTCTAGAGATTATTTTGCCGTCAATTACAATTACGGCACCGATAGGGACTTCATCCTCTTTAAAAGCCTTTTCTGCTTCTTTATATGCTTCTTTTAAAAAATTTTTCATAATTGTATTTTAAATAGAAAATTTAAAAATGTAAAGTCTTTTTATTGTTTTTTTCTTTAAAATGTATTATAATGAATATATTATTTAGGAGAAAATATGAAAAATAACTCTCAAGAAACTGCAAAGGTTTTTGAAAAAAGAAATATTTATAAAGATGATGACAGCGGAAAGGTGTTTTTGATTTCACTTCTTGCACCCATTGTTATGGCATTTTTGTTTTCCTTTGTTGCAAGTCAAATCGCAAGAGGAATGGAAGTTAAGGTAGAAGATATAACAGAATCGCTTGGATATTATCTTGCTTTTTCAATTTGCACTTTGATACTTCTTGTCGGGATAGTGCTTTTATATAATAAAAATAAAAAAATATCATTTTCTGCACTCAATATAAATTTTAAAATAAAATGGCACACCTATCTTATAATAATAGCGCTCGGTGTTGTTTCTCTTTTTGGAATACAATATTTTATAGGTGCTGTTGATAATCTGCTTGACCTTATCGGTTTTCCTTTGAAAGGGGACATCTCAATTTTAAATCCTACAAGTTGGGGCAAATATATTCTTGCAATATTTGCTATGGCACTGTTTCCTGCAATCGGCGAGGAACTTGTTTTTAGAGGCGTTGTTTTTCAGGGACTTAGAAGTCGTTTTAACGATATAAGTGCAATAATGCTTTCATCTTTTATGTTTGCAATAATGCATCAAAGCCTTCAACAGTTGATTTACCCATTTATTTTGGGTTGTATAATGGGCTGGGTATTTTTAAGGACTGGCTCACTTGTAAGTTCAATTCTGCTTCACTTTACAAACAATTTTTTAGTTGTTACATTTGTATTCATTGAAAATATGACAGGATTTTCACTTGCTTTAAAAAGCACATGGTGGTTCTATATAGTCGCAATAGTTCTGCTTGCCATTACATTTGGCATATGCTATATTATAGATAGGTTTTATTTCCATCATAAGAGTGCATTTAATCAAGAAAAAACATCAGAAAAAACTTCTAAAATTGTCTATATTTCTCTTGCTGTTGGTGTAGTGCTTTTGGTTTTGTCGACAATTCTTATGTTTGTATCATAAAATAACATAAGAGTTGCATAAATCTTCAAATTTTTATTAAATTTTACAAAGTTTTTATAATTAATAATGACAAATATGAATAAAATACAAAAGGAAAAGAAGGAGATCATGTCTTTTAAAAATAAATTATTAAGGGTTACTTTGTATTGCTACATTCCTATCATTGTGATATTTGCAATCATAAGGATGTTGTCTGCATTTGGCCTTTTAAATTTTCTTAATAATTTTTATGGTGATATTGTCCTTAATTTGTTTATTCAGGTAGGGCTTTTGTTTATCATGTCAATATTCCTTTTTGCGGGATTTTTGAAAGCAAAACCAAAGAGCGTAGTTAAATTTTTTGGATTTAAGAAAATTACTTTAAAACAAATTTTAATTACAGTCCTTATAGGAATTGTGGTTTATATATTAAATGTCCTTATCACAACATTTTTTAATTCATTTCTTGCCGCTTTAGGATATCAGTTTACAAGCAGTGGTTCTGCTATGACATCGTATCCATTCTGGCTTTTAATTGTCAATCTTTTTATTACTGCAGTTTTGCCTGGAGTATGTGAAGAGGTCGCACACAGAGGGATGCTTTTAAAAGGTTTTTCACCACTAGGTGCAAAAAAAGCAATTCTATTTTCTGCACTTTTGTTTGGACTTTTACATTTGAATATAGAACAATTTTTTTATGCGACATTAATCGGAATGCTAGTAGGTTATACTGCCTTAAGATGTGAAAGTATTGTTCCTGCAATGATTATCCATTTTATGAACAATGCAATGTCTGTATTTATGGGCTATTCAAGTTTTCACGGCTTAGGTCTTGATAAAGGTTTTTATATCCTTCAATCATGGCTGACAAATAGTCCTGTTCTCGGTCTGATTTTTATGTTGCTTTTAATAACTTCACTTTTCTATCTTTTGATTTTCCTTTTAAAACGACTTTTCAAAAGCACCACGCTTTCAAGAATGAACAGAATGCAAAGGGCAATGATTGAGCATTTTGAAAGAGAAAAGTTTTTGCAAGAAGTCAACAATATCACAAACGGTGATATGAGAGAGGTTTCTGATAAAGTTTTGCAGGAATTATTTATAGAAAATTTTGATTCAATTTATCTTGTATTAACCAAACAGATAGGATGGGAAAATGAAATTGAAAGCAAGTTGATAAATGATGAAAAAGATTTTAAACTTGACAAAATTTCAAAGATACTTCTTATTACAACTTTTGTTATAGTAGGTGTATTGACATTCTTTACATTCATTTGGGGTGTTATATGATTTCTATAAGAGTGGTTTGTGTAGGCAATCTTAAAGAAAAATTTTGGATTGATGCCATAAATGAATATAAAAAAAGATTGTCAAGATTTTGCAGGCTTGAAATTATAGAACTTGAAGAGCAAAATAAATTTGACAATATTGAAAAAATAAAAGCAGTTGAAGGGGAAGAGATTTTATCAAAACTTGAAGGCAAAAACATTTTGCTTGATATAAATGGCAAAAACATATCAAGTGAAGAGTTTGCAGAAAAGATTGAGGACTTATCAATGCAATCAAGCACCATAACATTTGTCATCGGTGGGTCGTATGGGGTGAGTGAACAGGTTAAGTTGCAAATCAAAGATAAAGTATCATTTGGAAGGGCGACATTTCCTCACAATTTGGCAAGAGTGATATTGCTTGAACAAGTTTATCGAAGTTTTATGATAAATTCAAACAGTAAATATCATAAATAAAAATTACAATAAATTATAAAATAAAAAAGGATGATTTGTTTGATTTTTCAAAAAATCTACAAAAAAAACATGGTTTAAACAAACCATGTTTTTAAAATGAAAACAAGAAGATTATTTAAAAGAGATTGAAAAATAGGGAAGCAAATGCACAACCGATAAAAATGACAGAAAGTGTAATAAGTGAAAGATTTCTAAAATTCATATGTTACCTCTTGTCGTCAAAATGCTCGTCAAAAAGACCGGAACTATGTCTTTCTCTTTCTTCTTGATAGTCATCATCTTTGAAATTATCTTCTCCGCTTTCTATATTGTAGGCGTGTGCGTATGAACCTTTTTCAAAAGTCTTTTCTTCATTGTTTTTGTCTATCTTGCTTGCAAGGTCTTTCTTGTTTCTTTTAGAAAGGATGTTGAGAGTCCCTTTGCCTTTGACAAGTTTAAAAACCAAAAACAAACTTGAAGCACCGACTATAATATAAATTATTCTAGAAAGAATGCTTGCTTGATAACCAAATATTCCGGCAACAAAATCATATTGTAAAAGCCCTATCATAAGCCAGTTTGCCGAGCCTATGAGGGTGAGTAAAAAAGCAATAATAGTAATCATTATTTTCCTCCGACAATATTATCTTTCGCATTTAAAAGAAAATAATTCAAATTTATTAAATATTGTTGACATTTCGGTCAATAATACATATAATATAAGAGGAAATTTAATAAAGCCAAAATGTTGCTTTGTCAATTTTTGACGGGTGACTTTTTTAAATCAATAAAAGGAGTTTAATATGACACATTTTTTAACAGCCGAAGGCAAAAAACAATTAGAGGAAAAACTCGCTTATTATAAATCAACAAGAAGAATAGAAGCCAGTGAAAAAATTGCAATAGCAAGAGAATTTGGTGACCTTTCTGAAAATGCTGAATATGACGCAGCGAAGGAAGAACAAGGACAGATTGAGGCAGAAATTCGTGAAATGGAAGACATTCTTCTCAACTGCCAAATTATAGACAACTCTGCAGAGGAAGGAGTGGTGAGTATAGGCTCAACAGTCACTGTTTATGACGAAGAATTTGATGAAAATTTAGTTCTTCAAATCTTAGGTTCAACTGAAAGCAATCCTGCAAAAGGAATCATCAGCAACAATTCACCAGTAGGTTCTGCACTTATCGGAAAGAAGGTTGGAGACCGTGTTGTTGTCAAAATGGGTGGTGATAACGAGATGATTTACAAAATTCTTGAGGTAAAACACAATATTTAGGCTAAAAATGATAAATTTGACAAGATTTCTCTTGCCAAATTTGTTTTTTTGTAGTAAAATAAATATGAATGAATGTTGGTCAACAGGCTTGACAACAAAAACACTTTTTGATAGGCAATAATAATTATGATGTTTAAAAATTCTTGTAGACTTTTATGTGCAAATTTTGCTGGAGTATGGAAACTTCTTGTTTACCATATTTTGTCTATTGCTGTCTGCATGGGGCTTTTGGCTGTTTTTTATCAAAACTACTTTGATTTTATTGCTCAAGCAAGTGCAAAAGCAAACCTTGCTTCTGTTTGGGACACAGGCACACTGTATGGTGCTTCATTTGCAAAAGCATTGACTATTGCGATAAACTTTGTGATTTTTTTCTTTCAAATTATGTTTGCTGAAAATATAGGAATAGGAATTTATTTCTGTGTGATTGTATTTTTACTTTTGCCTATTTTTATGAACATAGGCAAGGTTGTCACTTGCGAACTGATGTATGGATATATGTCAGCCTGTCAAAAACAAAGTTTTACTGGCACCTTTCTTAAGACATTGAAAACAAGCCTTTCTTATTCACTGTTCAAAGTGTTTTATACTTTGCCTTTCAATGTTCTTATTGTGCTGGGTATGTGGTCGCTTACAAGGGTAAACAACAATATTTTTGACCATTTTATGCCTTTTGCTTTTGTGATTTTGACAGCACTTCTTATGTCTATTAAAGAACTTTTCAATGCTGGATGGGCTCCTGCAAAAGTTGTGTATGACCATAATATTCTTTCATCTTATACAATCGGAATGAGGGCAGTTCTTCGCAGAGGTGCAAGAGTGTTTTCAACCGCTATTATTGTATATTTACTTGCGGTAGTGCTTTCTATGGTGCTGGGACTTTATTCAATAATTATCATACTTCCTATATTGCCTGCATTTATTCATATCTTTGAAATGGTATGCTTTTTCTCAAGTCAAGGTATGAGATTTTATGTTGATAATGATACAATCCTATCGCCAAAAAGACTTGAAGAAGTCGACAAACTTGAAGATGCGAAGTATATAATCTAAAAAATATTGCAAAAATTATAAAAAAGAATTTATTTATATCAAATTAAACAAAAGTGAAAATTAAAATATTTCACTTTTGTTTTGTGCAGAAGATTATCATTTGCAAAATCGCTTTTATTAAGTGATGTATTTTTAGAGAAATTTTAAAATACTTTAAATTAAAAGTTTATAAAGAGAAATTTAATATTTGACTGGACAATTGAATATTGAAATAAAAAAAATTAAAAAGGAGAAAAAATGAACAACAACAAATTAAAAATTACTTTTTTGGGAGGGGTTGGTGAAATAGGAAAAAATATGACCGCTCTTGAATACAATGATGAAATCATTATTGTGGACGCTGGATTGACTTTTCCAGATGATGACCTGCCAGGAATTGATATCGTTATTCCAGATATGTCATATATAATTGAAAATAAGGACAAGATTAAGGCACTTATTCTCACTCATGGTCATGAAGACCACATAGGGGCAGTTCCATTCTTGCTTGAACAGGTGCAGATGCCTGTATATGGCTCAAGACTTACACTTGCTCTTGTAGAGAATAAAATGAAAGAGCATCCAAAAGTAAAGTATAAATGGGTGGCGGTTAAACCTAGAAATGTGCTAAAACTGGGCAACTTCGTAATCGAGTTTATCAAAGTAAGTCACTCAATCGCAGGTGCTTTGGCTCTCTCAATAACCACTCCTGCAGGGACAATCGTGCACACTGGTGACTTCAAAATTGATTATGAACCTATTGACGGCGAAATGACAGATCTTTCAAGGGTTGGTGAAATCGGTCGAAAAGGTGTTTCTCTTCTTTTATGCGAAAGCACAAATGTATGTCGAAAAGGTTATTCAATGAGTGAAAAATCTGTTGGAAGAACTCTTGAAGAAATTATAAAAAATCATGCAAACAATCGTATCATTGTTGCAACTTTTGCCTCAAATATCCATAGAATGCAACAGATTTTAAGTATTGCTGAAAAATATAACAGAAAAATCGCTTTCACTGGACGAAGCATGATAAATGTAAGTGAGGTTGCTTTAAAACTGGGAGAACTCAAGTTTAATCGTGATAATATCGTAGACCTTGAAAAAGTTGACAAGATGGATGATAAAGAGATTCTCATTATGACAACTGGCAGTCAGGGAGAACCTATGAGTGCTCTTACAAGAATGGCATCAGGTGAATTTAAAAACCTTAAAATCAGAAAAAATGACCTTGTTATTCTTTCTGCATCTCCTATTCCTGGAAATGAAAAAAATGTTTATAATGTAATCAATGCTCTTTATAAACTGGGCGCAGATGTAATTTATGATGAACTTGCCGATGTTCACACCTCAGGTCACGCCTGCCAGGAAGAATTGAAACTTATGCACAGCCTTGTAAAACCAAAGTTCTTCATGCCTGTTCATGGAGAATATAGACATCTTAAAACTCATAAAGAACTTGCTATGGCTCTGGGCATGGAAGAGCGTAACATAATCCTGCCTAGCATCGGAATGCAGGTTGAACTTTCTGCAAACTCAATGAAGGCTGTCCGCACAGTTAAAGCAGGACAAAGACTTGTTGACGGAATAGGCATCGGTGATATGGACAGCAATGTTCTTCGTGAGCGTAAACAACTTTCTGAAGACGGCATTTGTGTTGTATGTGTCAACATCAACAATGTTGCAGGTGAGGTGATAGGAGATCCATTTATCATCACTCGTGGTGTGGTTTATGCAGATGAACAGGAAAGTTTTGTTCAAGATGCAAAGGCTTGCATAATTGCTTCATTAAAAGAGGCAGATCTAAGAGGGGTTGACCCAACAATGATTCGCTCATCACTTAGAAGAAATGTATCAAACTTTATTTTTAAAAGGACAAAACGCCGTCCTATGATTTTGACTATTGTCACTTTGGGTTAGTCATGAAAAGAATTGAAGAAAAATTGCAAGAACTTAAAATCTTTGCAAGGCAAAATTATGTGCCTATAGTGCGAGATGAAACAATTAAGATGATTGTAAAAATTTTGAAAGAAAGCAACTGCAAGAGTATTTTAGAAATCGGCACTGCAATCGGTTATTCTGGCATTATTATGCTTGCTTTCTCTTCTTCTGAATCCTATCTTACAACCATTGAAAAGAATGAGGAGCGTTATCGTCAGGCACAGCAGAATTTTAAAGATGCAAATTTGCTTGATAGAGCAAGTTTAGTTTTAGGCGATGCTTATGAGGAATTAAACAAACTTATTGAAGATAAGAAAAAGTTTGATTTTATATTTTTGGATGGGCCAAAAGGTCAATATATAAAATATCTTCCTTTGTTAAAGCAACTGTTAAACGAAAATGGAATTTTGTTTGCAGATAATATTTTGCTGGGAGGATTGCTTAAAAATGAACTTGCAATAACCCATAAAAACAGAACTATGTTCAACAACATGAACAAATTTTTATCACAAATACAAAATGATTGTGATTTTGAAACTGAGATTTATGAAATAGATGACGGATTTTTGATAAGTAAATTGAAAAAATCAACAGATTAAACAAATTCTGTTGTTTTTTTTTGAGATATTTGTTACAATATAACTATTATGAAATTCGAGTATGATATTATAACATTTTTTCAAGCGAATGCCACACCAGGGTGGTTGGCTTTTTTTCAGACAGTGACACTTTTAGGAAGTTATTTAGGTCTTTTGATAACTTTTATTATTGTATTTTTGAAAAATAAAAAGTTGACAATTCCTCTTGTGTTGGTTTTTATTGTTGGTTCGGCAATAAATTTTGGCTTAAAACATATAATTGCAAGGTCTCGTCCTTTTGACACTTATAGTGATATTGTAAATTATGGCAATGAGGATGGTTATAGTATGCCTTCTGGGCATAGTCTATGTGCAGGAATTTTTACAACATTCTTAATCTATACTCTTTTTATTTCAGCAAAATCAAAGTGGACATTAGGGCTGGGCACTTTCACCATTATACTTTTCCCTTTACTTGTTGCACTTTCAAGAATGGTTTTGGGTGTGCATTATTTCACTGATACCTTGATGGGACTATGTCTAGGTTCGCTTTTTGCAATTATTTCTATTTTAATTTTTAATTTTGCAACAGGAAATAGAAGAGGAAATTTTAAAAATAGAAAGTGATCTTTTTACGATAAAATTTAAACTTGTTTAGTTTAATAATAAAAAAGTAATCTTGATATAAAAGTAAAATTGACAAAGATAAAAGTTTGAAAAGATTTAGGTTTATTGACTAATATTATAAATCGTATTTAAGGAGATATTTATGGAAGAAGTTTTGTCGATTGTGACAAAAAATGAAAACGAGACTATGCTTGTTGGAGAAAAACTGGCAAAGACGGTTGGCAAAGGTGTTGTTTTTACGCTTGTAGGAGATTTGGGTGCTGGAAAAACTCATTTTGTAAAGGGCTTTGTGAAAGGACTGGGCTCTGACGAACTTGTTACAAGCCCGACATTTACACTTCTAAATGTTTATGAGAGGGGCAAAATGCCTGTGTATCACTTTGATATGTATCGACTTGAAGATGTTTCTGAAGCACAAGAACTGGGCTTTGATGAATATTTTGACCTCAAAAGTCTTGATGGGGTTGTTTTAGTTGAGTGGCCTGAAAAGGTTGAGGGACTTATAAATTGTCCGCATATTCAAATTAAAATTGAAGATATTGATTCTAGCAAAAGAAAAATTGTCATTGCAAGCAATGGAGGCGAGAAATGATAGCAATTTCTACAGCATTCAAAAAGGCACTTATTGCTGTTTCTATAGGTGATAAAAAGGCGTTAAAAGAATTGTCTTCAAATTGCAAGCACGCAGAAAATATTTTGCCTGCAATTGATGAACTTCTTATGTCGCTTGATGGTAATCTTTCTGAGAATGACAGTTATTCGCTTGTTATAGGTCCAGGCTCATTCACAGGCCTTAGAATAGGAATTGCCCTTATCAAAGGCTTTATGGCAGGTAGTGGTGAAAAGAAGTTGATTACAATCACAACCAACGAACTTATGGCATATACATATACTAAAAAATTTCAACCTAAAGAAAATTTTTGTAGTGTGATTGATGCGCTGAGCAATTTGTATTATGTTTGCGAGTTTTCAAATGTTGGGGAAAAGATAGGGCAGGAAAGGCTTGTTGATGGCAATGGACTTGAAAAAATAAAATTGTTGAAAATAGGCTTGAGTGAAGAAAATGCACCTTGTGATGAATTTATAGAACCGACAGCCGAGGACTTAATAGAACTGTCAAACATACTTTTAGAAGATGGTAAACTTACTAGACCTGAAAATCTGGTGCCATTATATATAAGAAAGAGTCAGGCAGAGGCTAGTCTTGACAACAAAAACCAAAAATAGAATGGAAAAAACAGAAATTTAAAAAAGCAAAAAAAGTTTAAAAAATTTATAAAAAATGATAGACTTTTTATAAAGAGCATTGTATAATGTGATAGAAACATATGAGAGTATAAAATGTTTTAATCTTATAAAAATTTTTAATAATAGAAGAGGAGAAAAAATGAAAAAACCTGTTTATATTAGATGTCCTAGATGTGAATTGAATTACATTCAAAAAAAAGACAAATATTGTTCTGTTTGCAAGGCTGAAATGGAAGCCAAAAAGGATGACTTAGATGATCTTGATCTTGAACTTTGTCCTATCTGTAAAACAAATTATATTCAAGCGGATGAAATCATGTGTTCAACTTGCTTGAAAGAACATAGAAGTGAAGATGGTGATCTTACAGGTGACTGGGAAGATTATTTGGTTTCAGATGATAATGAAGACTCTATCTATGATGAACTCGGTGAAATGGCGTCAGTGAACGAACTTACAAAATCTGGAATGCTTGATGATGACGATATGGACTCTGTTGCATTTGCTGAAGATGATGATTTAGGTTTTGGCGAAGAAGATTTTGGTGAAGAGGGTGAAGAAATCGATGAAGTCGATGATTTTGAAGATGATTTCGAAGACGAAGATGATTTCGATTATGATGAGGATGAAGATTTCGACGATGACTTTGACGACGATGACGATGAAGAAGATGAAGACTATGATGATGACGATGAATAAAAATCTGTCATATTCAAAATTTTGTTAAATCTTAAGCAGTAATATAGAATTTATACTTAAATTAAACAATAAAAAAAGGAAGAATTTAGTCACTAAATTTTGAAACTAGCGGAAAAACAAGGAAAACACCAAAACAACAAGGTGTTTTCTTTTTTCCTTACTCTCTCTTATCTGCCACAAAAACGAATAATTATGCCGTTGTCACAGGTTGTCGTTCAAATAACACTTCTAACAATCATAAGACACTCGTATTGACCTTGACAACAAAGAATATTCGTTTATACTAAAAATTGAGAGAAGAAAACAAAAAGCAAAAGAGCGGATTGCGTTACACTCCGCCAGCAACCGCTCTTTTGCAAAGAAATTAAGTTTTAGGTGTGTGCTTGTCTGGCGAGGCGAAGCCGAGCCACTTGTATCAAGACAAGCACACGCCTAAGTGCCAAATTATTTTTTAAAAATTATTTTAATTTTTGCTACAAACAATGCAAGTTTATGATATAATAAAATTATAATGAAAAAGTTAGTGGAGGTACATAATGAAATTAATAATAAACGCAGATGATATTGGCTATTCAAAAAGCATAACTGACGGAATTATTGAAGGGATAAATTATGGTTGCATATCTTCGACATCAATTATGGCAAATGGGAAATATGCCGATTATGCAATAAAAGAGTTGATAAAAAATAATATAAAAGAAATTGGTTTGCACATTACACTGACAACAGGAAAGCCTTTGACGGATTGTCCTAGTTTGATTGATGAAAATGGGAATTTCTTTTATAACAGAAAACAAATTGAAAATCCAAATCTTAAAGCAGAAGAAGTTTATAATGAAATTATAGCACAAATTGATTATATTGAGAAAAGAGGTGTAAAAATAAACCATATTACACAACACCATCATTTGGAAGATAATCAAGTAATAAACCAAGTTGTAGAAAAAATTTGTTTGCAAAAAACATTGCCAGTGAGAAAGTTTCTTGAATTTAAAACAAAATGTAAGCATCCCGATGAACTTGTAATAAGTTTTACATTTCAAAATAATACAGTTGAGGAAATTGAAAAAATTATAAAACAATATAAATCAACAAATAAAATTGTTGAAATTATGTCCCATGCAGGACACATCGATGATTACACAAAGTCCATAAGTAGCCAAGATTCCAGAGAACGAGAATTATTAGCATTGAAAAAGGCAAAAGATTTAGGCGTTTTTAATGAAGTTGACTTAGTCGGATTTGAAATATTTGCTTAAAATAAAAAGACGTACTATCTAAAATTGATAGTATGTCTTTTTGCTAGTTTCAAAATTTATATTCCTTGACTTCCTTTTTTTTGTAATAAAAACCACCGGATTGCCCGGTGGTTTTTTCAATATAATATAAACTAAATTTATTTTTTTATTATATTCTTTAAGAAAATTTTTCTGCCTTTTAGAAATTGATAGGGCAGGAAAGCAATTATTTTTTGCCTTTATTTGCCTTTTTCATTTCTTTTGCAAGTGCTTTTCTCTCTCTTCTTTCAGCGGTTAGTCTTTCATCTTCTTCCATAACAAGTTTTCTTTCGATTGACAATAGATAATCTGCAGTCATGCAATTTTCAATCTTTTCATTTAAGATATTTATCTTTTCATCAAGTCTTGAAATGTTTGAATTATATTTTTTAAACTCATTTTCAACTGATTTTGAAATTTTACCGTCTGAAGATGTGCGTTGTTCTTTCACATATTCTTTATGCTCTTGCTCTAAAGTTTCTCTTTCTTGAACAAGACGAGATTTTGCCACTTGAAGGTCTTTCACTTCACCATCTCTCTTCTTTTGAGCCTCAGCCATGATTATGTCATGATTTACACTTATTTTTCTGTCATAAGTTTCTTTCTTGATTCTGTCAATCTTCTTGATTTTAATCTTTTTGAAGATCATTCCGAGGATTGCGATTATAAGAGCAACTCCCATGATAATTGAAGGAATCAAAATCCATGTTGAACTTGCAGAAGGTGATTCGTTTTCATTGTTGTTGTCATTGTCTGAATCTCCATCGTCTGGTGTCTCAGTCTGTTTTGCCTGAGTTGATTTAAACAATGTCTTTTCATAGCCAGGTTGGTTTGGAAGATTTGTGTAAGTTGCTTCATCTGAAGAAGTGAAGTCTAAATTAGATATAATAGCAGTCCCTAAAGAGTTGTCGCAATCAGAAACTAAAGTGAATGAGATTTTAGGGGTGGATGATTCACTTGAAGTCTTATAATAAATTTTATAATGTTGAAGTTCGTCATCGCCAACAATTTCACTGATTGCTTCATAACCGTCAACAGTCACCTTAAAACCATATTTACATTTCTTATGGTCTTTGTCTGTTGTCCCTGCTTTTTCATCAAAGTAGGTTGCAAGGTCGAATGATAATTCATAAAAACTATCAGCGTTCATAGAAATGTTGAAAGCAGTTTTGAGTGTTGTGCTTGATGCAACACGATTTGAAATGACTAATAGATTGTTGTCGTTTACAATTCCGTAATTATTGTCTTTTCCATAAGCAAGTCCGCCAAAGTTTCCACAATTTTCTGTGGTGAAGTTTGCATCATATACTTCGTCTACTGTGAATTTATAAGCAGGGCTTTCCTTAATACCTGAGAAAGGTTTTCCTTCAAGGTTGAGATAATAGTTTGTCAAATCTGATTTATTTTCAGCCGTTTTAAAAGCCTCTTTAAAGTTTTCGCTTGAAGAGAGTGTGAAGTTGTCAAGATATACAATCCCGCCAACTTTATTGTCTTCATCTCCCAAAGATACTTTTACTTGAATTGAGTGTGAAACTGTTTCGGCAGTGTGGAGATAAATATCCATGCTTGCCCAGTCATCAAGGCATTGTATGTCAGATTTTGAGAATAAAACAATTCCATTTTCATCTATTACTTCTACTTTGATTGAAGAAGCAGTCAGATTTGAAAATAGTTGGTTGTAATAGTCAAATGAGAGTTTGTAGTATGAATTTGCTTCTATTGTGCTTGCAGATGAGAGCAGTGATTGATAACTGTCTTTTCTGTTGAACATCATATAAACATTGTTTGGTTTTTTTGTTTTATTAGGATTTATTCCTGCCCAAACATATCCCTTATCTTTATATAAATTGTCATATGCTTCTTTGTCAGCAAGATATAAAACTCCGCTTTCATTTAACTTGTCATTTTCTTTTGTTGCAGTCCAGTCTGTCGCTTTAACAGGGAATTTCCCTTCATCATTGTCATTTTCTGTTTTGTTGAATTTTGAGTTTTTGAAACTTTCATCTTCTTCACTTGATTCGTTCCATTTAAATTCATGTTGATTTGAAGCGCCTGAGAAAGAACTGTATGCACTTCGTTCAATCTGTATGTTGTCAATGGCAACACAACCTTCCGCTCTGTTTGAACTGTCGCCCAGCCAAAGTTCAAGATTGACTGATGTAGAAAACATACTGTGTGATTTGATGTAAAGTTCTACTGTTTGATAGTCATTCGCCCATGCGTTTGTCACATTTCCAGTGATTCCACTTGTTGAGCCAGTTTGAAGAGCATAATAATTTTTTTTATCGCTATCACTACTTATTATTGTAGGGTAGGCAGAATAGATATAATCGTTTTCCTTTACTTTAAGAGTGAATGAACCTTTTTGAAGAGTGCCTGAAACTTTCATTTTAAGGCTTACTTTATATACTGAATGAGGTTCAAGTTTGATATCTTCAGATTTGACTCCAACATAGCCATCGCTTGAATAATCACTTGAAGTTGTCCAAAGCACAAGTGCCTTTGTGTTGTTGTAAGAGAAATCATCACCGAGATAATCATGTCCTGTCAAAATTTCAAAGTCTTTTTGAGATGTATCTCTTACATCAAGAATTTGGGCGTTTGCGTTTGATCTTGCACCTGCGATGATTTGCCAGTGATCACCCAAAACATTGCCATTTGTTTCATCTTCAAAATCAAAATTCATATTAGCACTCTCATGCAAATAATAGTTTGGTTTTAATTCATCAATCAAAAATACAGTGTCTAAATTTTCATCCCAGTCTTGACTTGCGCTAAACTTTATGAATTTGTTGTCCTTATTGTTGTAACCATAATCTTGACTTAATTCCATAAACTGATTTTGAGAGTAGCGGGTGATAGAAACATTGTCAAAGAAAACAGCACCTTCACTTCTTGAACCACCATTTGTGCCTAGATAAAGGTCGAGTGTCACAGTTTGAGATGAATTTCCTGTTGAAACAAAGAAATAAAATTCCTTCCATGTGTTGTTTGAAAAGTTTTCATAACCCAGTTTTATCTCTTCGCCGTCTTTGTCAGTAAGTCCACTTAAATAGATTGACCCTTGAGCAAAATCGTCTTCATTAAGCATTGCCTTTGCAGATACAGAGAAAACATAGTTTGAGTTTGCTTCCAAAGTAATTGAACTTGACCTATAACCCAAAAATGAACGAACATTTTTTTGTTTGAGTTTCTCTTTTGAGTTGATCATCATTATACGGCTGTCTTTCCCATGTGCTCCTGGATTTGTGACGAGCATATAATCATCTTTATTGTTTGAGAAGGTTGTGGTCTCAGTGCTGTCATCAGTATTTGTGCCTCTGCCTACATCAATAAGCATTCCTGTTGCATGACTGTCTTTTTCAATAGCATTCCAACCGGCAAGAGAATCGCCTTTTGTAAATGGAGTTGCACCTTGCTCGAAATTTGAATTTGTCAAGTTTACCTTTTCATTGTAATATCTGATATAACTTTCGCTAGCACAAGCAACTTTGTTTCCAGTTGCCAAAGATATTCCTCCAAAAAGAGCGAATGGAAAAAGAAACATAGCACATAATTTTAAACATTTAGAATTTGATTTGTATCTTTTTTTAATCATGATTCCACCTTTTATAATATTACCTTAATATTATACAACATTTCTTACAAACAATCAAATAAAATTGAGATATTTATTCATAATAATTGTATAAACTTTTTATTTGACAGATAGGTCTAAATCAGACCTAAAAATTGTTTGTTAAATTAAAATGTCTCGATATAAAGGAAATTATTATGAAGGAAATAAAAAAAGACAAAACCCGTCAAAATAAGACAATCAAGAATTTTGATAATTTTGATAATTCGTCAAAAAAAACGTCAAAAATAGTTAAAAATGCTAAAAAAAATGATATTTTAAGAAAAAATAAGCCCATTGCGTCAAAAAAGAAGCAATTTGATAAAGAAAATTTTATTAATAAAAACAGAAAAAAACAAGCAGATAAGTTTTCAAAAAAGCAAAAATTTGTGCTGGTTGTTACTGGAAGTATAATCGGTTTTTTAAATGGCTTTTTTGGTGGTGGCGGTGGAATGATTTGCGTTCCACTTTTGCAAAAGGTTTTAAATCTTGATGCAAAACGCTCTCACGCAACCGCTATTTTGGTGATTTTTCCTTTAAGTCTTATTTCCGCTTTTATATATGTTTTCAATGGATTTATCTCTTCTTTGCCACTTTTGACAATCGGAGCGGGAGTGGTTATAGGCGGAATTATAGGCTCTTTTGCACTAAAATTTTTGCCACCAAAGGCGGTAAGAGTTATATTTGCTGTTGTTATGTTTGTGGGAGGAATTAAACTTATTTTATGATTTTAGATATTGTTCTTTATATACTTTTTGGATTAATCTCAGGAATATTTGGTGGACTGGGAATGGGTGGCGGAACTTTATTGATTCCGCTTCTCACAATCTTTTTAGGGCTTGACCAAAAACTTTGTCAAGGCATAAATTTGGTGGCATTTTTGGTTATGGCACTTTTTTCTCTTGTCATACATTTTAAAAATGGTTATCTTGAAACAAGAGGACTTCTTTTTATAATTTTGAGCGGAATTGTTTTCTCGCTGATCGGAGCATTAATAGCAGGAATTATTCCTTCTAAATATTTAAGAATGGCATTTGGCGTCTTTCTTTGCCTTTTGTCTCTCTATCAGGGTTTTAAAGCATTAAAAAAATAGAAATATATTAATAATATATTTAAAAAATCAGTTTACTTTAATCGCAAAATATGTTAAAATATCTCAAACGGAGGAAAAAATGATAGATAAGAATAAATGTATTAGTTGTGGCACTTGTGTTTCAATTTGTCCTGTTGGTGCTATTAGTTTTGATAAAGATGCTAAAGCAGTGATTGATAAGACAAAATGTATTCACTGTGGTGCGTGTGAAGCAAGTTGTCCTGTTGGAGCGATTAAACTTGATTAAAGGAGATATAATGGAAAAAGTAGCGATTATAGAACTAAACGAATCAGTTCTCAAATTGTCAATATATAAGGTGAGTGGAAGCAAATATAATCTTACACTTTCTCAAAGCCAAACGCTTTGTTTGGGTGAAGAGGTTTATAGGGATGAACTTTTAAGCCCACAAATGAAAAATAAAATTTTAAATGTTCTTAAGATATATCGCAAGATGATTGAAAAATTTAATGTTGAAAAAATCTTTGCAATATCATCAAATTTTATGACCCATGCAAGAAACTATCGTGGATTTATTGATGAAATTTACAATAATACAGGAATAAATTTCATTCTTTTGAGTGATGAAGATTATATCAAATATCTCTTTAATTCTGTGGTAAATTCGATAGACAATGCAAAGGGTGTTTTTGTGTATGTCGGTGCATTTTCAAGTTATGTTGTCAAATATAATAGAAGAACTATTCTTGAGAGTGCAATTCTTCCTTTTGGCACATTCAATGTAGATGAGACAGAAAAGGACCTTGACAAACTTACAAATGTTGTAAAAAAGAAAGTTGCAAATTGTGGAATAGAGTTTGATGAAGAAGAGAGTGTAAAGTTTGTTGGGCTGGGCAATGCCTTTCTTGCAATGGGTAAAATTGCAAAGAAACTTGAAAGATATCCTCTTGACATTGACAACAATTATCAAGTTTCAAAATCAACAATAGACAAAACTTTTGAGTTTATTAAAGGACTGGAACTTGACAAAATAAGAAAAATTAAAGGTGTCGATTATGACAATGCAGATAAAATTGCTGTTGGTTTTGCTTTAATAAAAGGTATGAGTGAGGCTTTGCCTATCAAAGAAATTGATGTTTCTACAGCAAATGTTGTAAAGGGTGTGCTGGGGCTAAATGTAATTGCACTTGCTCAAGAACGTTTTAATGACCTTTTATCAAATTCGCTTGACAATTATTATGAATTTTCAAAAGATGAATTTTCAATCAATCAAAGTGTCCATAATCTTTCAATCATACTTTTCAAACAACTTAAAGTTATGCATAAGTTGCCACGTTTTTATGTAAAACCACTTAGAATTGCTTCTTATATGTATGATAGCGGAAAGTGTATAAATCCAGAAGAATATACAAAGCATGGATTTGAAAAGATTGTTTATAGTGATATTAAAGGTGTGACTCATAGAGAACTTGTAATTGCAGGATTTATATGTGTTTGTCAAAACCTTGACAATTTCTCTTTGAATGAATGGATAAAATATAAAGATATCATCACTGAAGAAGACCTTGACGCCGTGAGAAAACTGGGCATTATTGTCAAACTTGCAGTAAACTTGAATGCTTCAAGAAATGATGTGATCAAAGATGTTGTATGTGACATTTTAGGTGACTCTATTATTATGAAAACCATTGTAGAAGGTGATGCAAGTTATGAAATCGGTGAAGGCATGACTGTCGCAAATGATTATAAAAAAGTTTATAAAAAGAGTTTGCAAATAATTTAAAAAAGCATATAATCATCCTTTTTTGGATAAAATAAAATAGATTTTTTCTTTATGAAAGTTCTAAGCAATTCTTTATATTGTATTTACATGATCAGGAGGCATTAATGAAAAAGACTTTGAAGGCTGTTGTTTCTACTTTAGTTATAGTTCTTGCAATGTCTTTTTTGTTGTCTATTTTTGTTGCTCCTTATTTTAAAGATATGTTTTATAGGCGGAGTTATTCTTCAACCAACTGTTTGACAGAAAAAATCACAGAAGATATGGATGTTTATGACATTGCCAAGATGTATAGAGACGGAGGTGCAACCGTTGCAGTCACAGTAAGTGGGCTGAATAAGGTTTCTGGAAATGCTCAAAGCGGGCATGGCAGTGGGGTTTGTGTTGCTTCAAAGGGTTATCAAACATCTCTAAGCAATCAGTATTTCGCAAGTAAAGGCAGTTATATCGTGACAAATTATCATGTGATTGACATCTTTGATAGTGAAGAGTTTGTCAGTCGAGAACTCAATATTGTAACTGAGGATGAAAATATACATGAGGCAGAACTTCTTTGGTTTAATGAAGATTTGGATGTTGCGATAGTTTACTGCGATGAAGTGAATTTGAATTATGTCTCTATGCGTGACAGGGTGGTCGATTGTGATAGTCAAAATAGACTTGATTATGAACAGATCTTTACTATCGGTACACCTGTTGAACTTGATTATATAAATCGTCTCACAGTTGGAAACATTGCAAGCAATAATCCGATGTATTTCTTTACATCAAAGAAAATTTATCCATATACCGATAAGCAGGGAAATTTGCTTTGGACAGAGGCTCCTTCAAAAAACAATTCCTTTTTACCATATACAGTTTTATCAAATTTATATGAAGATGTGGTAGATGTAGCGCTGGGGATTTCTCCCGGTAATTCAGGTGGCGGATGTTTTGATGCAAATGGATTTTTAATCGGACTCACTACTTTGGGCGGAAATATAGAACAGACAAATGGCAATCAAATGAATGGAATGGTTCCTATCTATCCTATTATGAAAGTGCTTGATAAAATTATAGACAATCATGAAAATGATGGAAGCAATAATATTTATACTTTTGATACAATGGGAATTAAGGGACTTGACGCTGTTGAGGCTGTATATGCAAGTTATTTAAAAGAAGAGACCTCAAGTCAATATTATTTCTTAGATGGAGTGCTTTATACAAAAGCACAAGAAGAAATTTTCAATTTTGAATATGAGGGATATTATATAATATCAAATTCGGGAAAGACTGGCTTATTGAATGGATATTTTATTACTTCTTGCAAACTCAACGACCAAACTGATTTTGAAATAAAAACCCGAAATGATTTGATTTATTTTCTGTTGAAATTGATTAACGGTGACAAAGTGGCATTTACAATGTATGATAAGTTGGGTGGTGTCAAGAAAATAAATGTTCAGTTTTAATAATGTGGCAATTGAATTTGCTTTTTCATTTCTTTCTTTACAATGAAAATTATTGAATTTATTAAAAATTAATTAGAAAAAAGATAAAGTCTTATAAACTTTGGAGAAACATATGAATAAAATAAAGTTTGCTATTGAAATAGGCGGTGCCTATACAAAAATTTTTGTAAAAGATGAAGGTTTTGCTTTATGCGAACCAACACTTATATCTGCTGAACCAACACCTCAAGGTTATAAAATTATAGGATTTGGAAAGCATGCGAAAGATATGCAGGGCAAAACAAATGACAGCGTGGAAGTTTTTAGTCCTATAACTAATGGTCAGATAGTCAATTATGAATATTTAAAACAACTGCTTATTTATTATTTTGACCAACTCAATTTTAAACGCAAGTATGACTCATGTCTTGTGCTTATAAATTGCGGATTGTCAAAGAAGGACAGAGAAAACTTTATGACTATCATGCATGAAATAGGTTTTAAAGAGGTTGTGCTTGTCCCAACAATAATTTGCAGTGCAATAGGTTCAGGCAAAAATATTAGTTCGACAAAAACAAATCTCGTCGTCAACATAGGTGGAGCAAATACTGATATTGCAGTCATAAATATGAATTCTATTGTCAAGGGTGCGACACTGGGTATAGGTGGAAAGGCTGTTGATGTTGCTATTGCAAACACTATTGCATACAATCATGGGATTGTTGTAGGTGTAAGCATATGTGAGAAGATTAAGAAAGAAGTTGGAAGTCTTTATAAAAATGATGGCCTGAATATGGAGATTACAGGTGTTGATATAGACAGCAAAATTCCTCGTTCATATATTATATCATCACAAGATTTACTTGAAGTTTTGGTGCCTTTCTTTGATGAAATTATCAGAACTATTGATGTCACAATCACTTCAATGCCACCTGAAATTTCAACTGATATAATCAATAACGGTGTGCTTTTCACTGGAGGAATGAGCAAAATAAATGGTCTTGAAAGTTATTTAAGAAAAAATTTCAAGTATCCATTCAAAATTGTTGAAGACGCAGAAAATGTTTCAATTTTAGGTGCAGGAAAACTTTTGGATGATAAAGACTTGCTCAAAAAAATTCTTGAAAACACTTGATTTTATTCCTTGAAAAAGGAAAATTTTAAATTAATCAAATTTTGACAAAAAAGGGAAGAAAACGACATTTCTTCTCTTTTGTTATATAGCCTAATTTTGTTAAAATATTATAGAAAGATTTTTTTAGCAGGAGTAGGTATGGCAAGAAAAATTGTTATGACAAGTGGAAAAGGTGGGGTAGGTAAAACCACTGTTTGTGCAAATCTCGGAGTGCAACTTGCAAAACTTGGGTTTAGAGTTGCTCTAATTGATGTTGATATCGGGCTTAATAATCTTGATGTGGTTATGGGTGTAGAAAATCAAGTTGTTTTTGATATTACAGATGTCGTTATGGGGAAATGTAGGCCTCGACAGGCTCTTGTTCAAGATAGAAATATCCCATCTTTATATATTCTGCCTTCTTCTCACGCTTACAATAAAACCACTATTCTCGGCGAACACGTCAAGAATGTCATATCTCAAATAGATAATAGTTTTGATTATATATTAATTGACTGTCCTGCCGGTGTTGAAGCAGGCTTTCATAGGGCAGTTTTTCCAGCAAATGAGGCTTTGATTGTGGTTACTCCACACCTTTCTTCAATCAGAGATGCTGATAAAGTCATAGCCCTTTTAGATGAATACAATATTGAATATAAAGGTCTTGTCATAAATAGAATGAGAGGAGACCTGCTTTTGAATGGCGACCTTATGACTATTGAAAGCATTGTCAGAGCGCTTAACATACCACTGCTCGGTGTTATTCCAGAGGACGATGCAATTGGCTCTTCATGTTCGGTTGGTGGAAGGGTGCAATCTATAGAGAGTGCAAGAGCGTTTACTCTTTTAAGTGAGAATATTCATAATGGCTCAAAGAAGATATTTGATTGCACATTTAAATATCGAGGTGTTATGGGATATTTAAAGAGGAATATCAAAAAAAGAGTATAAACTTAATAGGGATTTTTACAGTAACTCAATTTTTGTTTAATTAACTTAAGTTTTGATTCATTAATAATAATTTTTATTAAAGGAGATATTATGGACTATAAAATATCAAAGAGAATGGATTTAATTTTGAATAATGATAAGATGTGTGATACGCAAAGAGTTTGTGAAATATTGAAGGAAGAAATGAAAAGCGTGCTTGAAAATTATCTATCATTAAAAAATGATGTCAATGTGAGGTATAAAAAAGAAAACAATAAAAATATATTTTTCATTGAAATTGAGGCTGATAGAATAAAACCTTTTGGATATATTCCATATTAAATATAGAAATATGAAAAACTTATTTTATTTTTTTAGTATTAAAAAAAGTTTTAATAAAAAACAATAAACTTAAAAGATGAAAAAATGTTTATAAAATAAATAAAAAGTTGAATAAAAAATCACAGAAAACTCTGTGATTTTTTTTCATAAAATGGAAATACATTTTTGAATTTTGTTTACTGCTCTTGCCAGCAAGCGTAAAGGGTTGTGTTTGAAGTAATTTCGATAGAAGTCACACCGCTTCCGCCTTTTGTTCCGTTTGCCCATGCAGATGTTCCCCATGATGTTGCTTTATATGTCACATTATTATAAATCAATGTTTTTTGAGCGATGCAGGTAGGTTGGTAAATTGAAAGGTCGAGAACACTTCCTTCAAGAAGAACAATAGGTGCAATAGGATCTGCTTCAACTTTTAATTTGTGAGCAGGTCCGCATCCGTCAACTTTATACCAACGCATATCAAAACTTACCGTATAATAAAATTTTGTTTCTTTTTCCCAAACTGCAACAATTTCGGTGTTTTGGTTTGGCATAATTGAAGGAATATCGCAAATCACGCCATTTACACTGTATCCTCTGAAGAAATAAAAATCTCTTTGAGTTCGAGTTCCATCATCTACATAATAATCTTCTTGAGTAGGGACTGTAAAACTCTGACCCTGCCAGAAGGTGGTTATGCTCTCGATTGCATTGCCAAATTCTGACTTGATTGAAAGGGTGTATTTGTTTCTTACATGAAGAGATAGGTCATATTCTGGCATTATGAGTGAACCATTAAATACATTCATATAACCTGAGTCTAGATAAAATTTTGTATTTTCATTTATATTAGACAAACCAGACAAATCAATGTCTTTTCCAGATGGAAGATAGATTGAATAAATCAAATTATCATTGTCATAAATAGAAAGTAGAGATGAATGTTCCACGCTTACTAAAGTCCATTTTGCATAGAGCAAAGTGTCAACATTTGGCATTGCAAAGTTGTCAAATCTTGTTGTGGTATTTTCATCCAAATACCAGCCATCAAATCTGTAAGTGGAAACGGTTTTTCCATCTTCCGCAACAACTTGTTTGTTATTGAGGGTAGGTATGGAAATTTTTTCGCCTTCTAAAGCGGTGATAGGGTCAAGAGTTTCACTGCTGTTTGTCACAAAATTGATTGTAGAATACTTAAGAACTTCGTTGTCCCATTTTGCAAACAATGTTACATCACTTTGAGGCATGGTTTTGCTTGTAAACAATGATTCAGGCTCAAAGTTTTCACTTGAAAACCAGCCAGCAAATGTTTTAATTGTTTTAGTTACGCCATCATCTAAAATTATGGTTTCTAAAGTTGGAATGGTTATTTCAGTCTTGAAAGGAGCGGAAATCTGTGGAAGAACAGTATCGCAATTTGTCTCAAATGTGATTGTTCTGAGAACTTCACTCATTTTTGTCCATTCTCCATCACCAGTTTTTTCCATCATTGTGTCATAAGCAAATGTGTATGATGAGTCATAGTCGTAAAGTTCTTGCATTTTATCATCAATATTTTTGCCATAATCTACAATTTTGATGGTCTTTGTTTTATCATCTTGATTATTCTGAAGAGGAGTGGCAAGATTTACAAAACCGCCGAGGACTGCCATATTCATTCCCAGTTCTTGAATATAACTTTCTCCATTTTCATTTTCGCCTATATAAAGTCTCAAACTTAAGTCTCCGAGAACTTTATTGTCGGCAATTTCAGCAAGGTTTAGTGTGAGGTCATATCGAGTCTGAGAATTGTTTGTCTCTTCAACTATCGCAAAATTTCTTAAAACATTGTTTAAGTTTATAGTGTCGCCTTCACGATATTTTTCGGCTGGCTTTCTGATTTGCTCCATGATTGTGTCGGTAAATCCAAAAGCAAACTGAATATATGTGTAAATATCGCTTGTAAATGAATTTGGTGATAGTTTGATAGTTTGCTGATGAAGTTTGTTGTCTTTGGTTTCTTTTCTCAACATATAGATTGTATCGTCATGGAAATATATCTTTGTGCTTCTATCTTTTACATTTTCAAATAGTCCCTTTGTTACAAAAGGAATTGTTGGTATGTTTGGAAATTCTACGATAAGTTGAATTTTCTTGTCAACAACCTTGATATAAATATCAAATTCCACTGTATCAAGAGCAAGTGTGCCCAGTTTTAAATCAACAAAACCTTTCACGTGGAAATCTTCTCGTTTAGACATATTTTTTGCAGAATTTACAAGTCTAAATATCTTTTCAATGTCAATGTATTCTTCTCCAAAAGTTGCTCTTTCAATTATTTCATCATTTCCTATGATTGAACCATTAAATTCAAGAGTATCTATATTTGCAGAAATTAATAGTTGTTTTAAATCGTTTGTAAGTTTTATATTGATTCCATTCACAATCATTTCAAGTCCATTTTCAGTCTTGATAAAACTTGAAAATAGTGGTGTTGCGTTGTCGTTTTCTTCAAATGAGTCAACAACTTTTTTAGATATTCCGATTAGGTCAAGAATAGGGTTGATAAGAGTATCAAGTCCGTCAGTCAATTCTTCAACTGCGCTAGGAAGTTCTTCAAGGTCACTTACAAGTTTGATTTGATCAAAGATGTTTATATAAACTTTGTTGTTGTCATAATAGATTGAAATTACGCCCTGATAAACTGTCGCAATAAATTCTGCATAGATGTTGTCAGATTTTTTGTCAACCTTGAAAACAACAGGGATTTCAAGTTCTTGAGATTTGACATTAAGATTTCCAAAGATAGAATCTGATTTGACAATGTCTAAGACATTTTGAAGGGTAGGGAGAATATCAACAATATTGATATAATTTTCTTTATTTGCTGATAAAACATTTTCTTTATATTCTATAGTGCTTGTTTTCAGGTCGATTCCCAGTCCATTAAAATCAAATTTTGTAAGCATTTTATCAGTCACTTCAAGTGTAATAGTTTTGTCGCCATATGGTATGATTGTCTTGTTTCCGTCAACGATAATGTTTTCAAAGAATGTCTTATCGATTTTTGAGATGTCAAATTTAACTTCGTCAAGGTTGATATCAATATTGAATTCATCCTTAATAGTGTCAACTACATTTTCAATCTTTCCGCTTTGAACCGCAGAGAGAAGTTTTGTTGTAAATTCGACAGGAAGATTGAGTCCAAATTCTCTGTTGAGCATTTCAAAGACGATAGGTGTATCAAAGATGTCGAATTTGACAAAGATGTTTTTGTATTCAAGATAAACGATATTTTTCTCAAGTGCAATGTTAAATTTTTTGCCGGACATTTCTGCATTTAAGAAAAGTCTAAGGTTTTCAATATCAATAAAGATTTGACCTTTGGCAACAGCATCAGCATAATCAACATTAAAATCAAGTGCAATGGTCTTTTGTGCGAAATAGTTTATGCTTCCTTCAACTGCCTGAATGATGCCAGAATTGATGACAACCTTTGCAAGGTCAAGCACGTCTTCAACTTTGGTATATTCTTCATCGTTGAAATTTGGAATTTCGATTGTCTCATCACTTGCAATGATAGAGGCAGAGAAATTGATGTTTTCAAATCCGCTTGAAATAGTGATTTGTTTACAGCCGTTTACGATTTTTATTGTCATATCATTGAAGAGTGTGATTTCAATTCCGTTTTCAGTCTTTGTAAACTCTTTGAATAAAAGTGGAGAAGACTGAGGAGCGAAAATGTTGTTTAGATCCTTAAGTGAATCAGTGATTTCAGATAAATCAATGTCATAATTAATATCACTTAAAAATTCGATTATTTCATCAATAAAATTGTCAAGATTGACTATAACTTTCATTTTGTCAGCAAAATTTATATATACTTTGTTGTTTACTTTTTCTATAATTAAATTATAACTGTTTATTTGTGTTGAAAGTTTTGCATAGCCATCTTTAAGTGAGAGGATTAAATCGACTGGTAAAGAATATTCTTTATAATCTATTAAAAGTGTTCCGCTTAAAGAGTTTGCTTTAAAAATGTCAATTCCATTTTGAAGGGTAGGGAGAATATCAACAATATTGATATAATTTTCTTTATTTGCTGATAAAACATTTTCTTTATATTCTATAGTGCTTGTTTTCAGGTCGATTCCCAGTCCATTAAAATCAAATTTTGTAAGCATTTTATCAGTCACTTCAAGTGTAATAGTTTTGTCGCCATATGGTATGATTGTCTTGTTTCCGTCAACGATAATGTTTTCAAAGAATGTCTTATCGATTTTTGAGATGTCAAATTTAACTTCGTCAAGGTTGATATCAATATTGAATTCATCCTTAATAGTGTCAACTACATTTTCAATCTTTCCGCTTTGAACCGCAGAGAGAAGTTTTGTTGTAAATTCGACAGGAAGATTGAGTCCAAATTCTCTGTTGAGCATTTCAAAGACGATAGGTGTATCAAAGATGTCGAATTTGACAAAGATGTTTTTGTATTCAAGATAAACGATATTTTTCTCAAGTGCAATGTTAAATTTTTTGCCGGACATTTCTGCATTTAAGAAAAGTCTAAGGTTTTCAATATCAATAAAGATTTGACCTTTGGCAACAGCATCAGCATAATCAACATTAAAATCAAGTGCAATGGTCTTTTGTGCGAAATAGTTTATGCTTCCTTCAACTGCCTGAATGATGCCAGAATTGATGACAACCTTTGCAAGGTCAAGCACGTCTTCAACTTTGGTATATTCTTCATCGTTGAAATTTGGAATTTCGATTGTCTCATCACTTGCAATGATAGAGGCAGAGAAATTGATGTTTTCAAATCCGCTTGAAATAGTGATTTGTTTACAGCCGTTTACGATTTTTATTGTCATATCATTGAAGAGTGTGATTTCAATTCCGTTTTCAGTCTTTGTAAACTCTTTGAATAAAAGTGGAGAAGACTGAGGAGCGAAAATGTTGTTTAGATCCTTAAGTGAATCAGTGATTTCAGATAAATCAATGTCATAATTAATATCACTTAAAAATTCGATTATTTCATCAATAAAATTGTCAAGATTGACTATAACTTTCATTTTGTCAGCAAAATTTATATATACTTTGTTGTTTACTTTTTCTATAATTAAATTATAACTGTTTATTTGTGTTGAAAGTTTTGCATAGCCATCTTTAAGTGAGAGGATTAAATCGACTGGTAAAGAATATTCTTTATAATCTATTAAAAGTGTTCCGCTTAAAGAGTTTGCTTTAAAAATGTCAATTCCATTTTGAAGGGTAGGGAGAATATCAACAATATTAATATAATTATTTTCGTCAACATTTAAGTTGATATTTTTATAAGTTGTGGTATTTAAAGAGATATTTGTATTTTGTCCTGTAAAACCGATAGAACTAAATTTCTCATCTTTAATTCCGATTGAAATAGTTCCGATATCTTTAAGTTTAATAAATGTTGTTTCATTTTCAATATAAACTTTTTCAAGTATTGATAGATCATTGAATTCGATCTCAGACATATCGAGACCAAAGTCACTTAAAAGTTTTAATAAATCTTCTTTATTGAAATTGTTTAACAAATTGATTATGTCCTCAACTGGAAGATTGATTCCAAAGGTATTTTCAATAAAATCACATACTTTTGCATATTCGTTGAAATTAAATTTAAAATATACATTTTCATATTCAATATAAATTGTTTTGTCGATGTAAATTAAATTTACAATATTTTCAGCAATATTAAGTGAAATTTTTCCTTCTTGCTTTTCAGGATTGATATAAAGTTTGCCAGAAACATCATATTCGTCATATTCTAAGGCAATATCAAAAGCAAAGTTTTCATTTGTTTTGATGTAGTTTATGGTTCCAGTCACGACATCTAAGAGAGAATTGACTTTTACATATTCTTCATTATTTTTGTTTTCAATTTCAACATTTTCAGGATATGTGAAATTTGCCTTAATATTTGCATTGATATCATCTGAAACGAAATTGAATAAAAGTGCGTCCACTTTATATTCCTTATCACAAACAATTGTCATAACCTGTTCTATCATAGGCAGGGTTATAAGAAGATTTAATTTTTCTGGGTCAGCAGGGTCTGCTTCTTCCTTTAAGTTTGAGAAGAAACCGAGAATTGTATCTAGATCCATTTCGCCGAGGACACCAACGATGTCAGGCATTTCAATTTCAAGTAAATTTAAAATTTGATTTACTGGTTTTAATATGTTTTTTGTATCAATCGACAATTTTCCATTAAATAAGTCAAAATAAGCAGTTTCATTTTGATAACCAAAGTCTATATTATAATATTGATTTTTGCTTTCGATTTCTGCATTGATAGAGCCATCTACTTTGATTTTTTCAATACCTTGTGATAAATCAATGTTTGCCTCAACTAAAATGCAGAAATTATCAAAAGATGTTTTAATGTCTGCTGAAAAATTAAATCCGATATATTCGCTCTGCGAAAAATTATCAACCACTTTTGTTAGTTGAGTTGGAAGTGATGGGGCAGGTGATGGCTTTGAAGAGTCACCTTTTGAAGAAAGTCTATTTGAATTATTTATAGACAAAGTAATAACCCCGTAGGCAGAAGCCAGCGAGATTAATAGGTATATAATCGCATATGAAAGATACTTAAATGTTTTTTTCATTTTAATTCCTTTTTTAGGGGCAATTTTTATCCTTTTATTTCTGGAAGCAAAACTTCAGGAAGATTGAAATTATATTCAATCTTGACATTTCCGTTGCAAGGGACACCCATTCCAAATTTAACTGCTTTATAGACTTCAAAAACTTCAGTAGTGATAAGATTCCATTTGCTGTCTATTGTAGCGATGAGTTTTACGCTGTTAAATTGTGGGTCTGCTTCAAGACCACCAGTTCGACGCACTTCTTTATAATAATTAAGCACGCTTGTCATAGGGTCGAGAATAAAAGTGATGACATAATTGCCGTTATCGTCTTTTGTCATAGTGCTGGAAGTCACAGTTTTTTCTGATATAATATATGGCGTAACTTTGTCTGGTAGACCTCCAGTCATGTTTTGATATTCATCTGTTGAAATTGTTTTGTTGTAATACCAGTCAGCATTTCGCTGAGAGATTTTTTTGCCAGTGTAAAGTTTGATTTCATTTCCATTTTTCTTATCATTTTTGTAGATGTCAAGGTTTGCAACTGAAATTGTTCCTGTGCTTATTGATTCAAAAGTGTAAATGTCGTCTATATGTCGTCTTTGGCTATAAATTGTTTGGGCAATACCCATTGAAACCGCCTTTCCATTTCCAGTGAAGAGATAATTGTCAGCCAGTGAAGCGTTATGGATAGAAAGCAAAACATTGTCAACATGAGATAGGGTGTCAGGTGTGGCGTTGCCAACATAATCAAGCCAGTTCTCTTGCTTGTCCGAAGAAATATTGAAATTTTCTGACAAGACTTGACTTATAGGCTTTATGTAATTTTCAGCAGATAGCGAACTATAATCTGGTGACTTTAAGTTTGTGTTGAAATACCATACGCCCAGCCCACTGCCAGTAAAAATTCCTAAAACCGTAAGAACACTTAAAACTTTAAGTTTGTGTGATAATGTAGTTTTTTGTTTTATGCTCTTCTTCTTGTGTTTGCGTTTTTTACTGTTTGGTTTAGATTTTTCGGTGTTTAAAAGTTTGTCCAGTGCCTCATCTTTTGCTTCATCATCTAATTTGTCTTCTTCTTTGCTATTTGACAGGGTGGCAGAATCAAAATTTTCTTTCAAAATATCTTGATTATAATTTGCACTTGTGTCTTTGGTGGCGAAATTGTCAACAGATGTATTTTTTGCGTCGATGGCTTTGCTGTCTTTATCGTTATTGTCTAAATTGTTTTGTATTTCTATGTTATCATTTTTTAAATTGTCACGCTTGAATGCTTTTTTTTGTTTGCAAAAAACTAAGGCTTCAATATCCGAAGTCGATTTTTGTCGTGTCTTTGTTTTTTTATTTATATTTTCGCTTGAAAAAGCGGTGTTATCATTTTTGTGGTTTTTAACCATGTTCTCCCTCATGCTTTTAGGGCAAAAGCAGGTCACTTGCCATTGACATATTAAGTTGTAAATATATTGTCATGGATGAAAATTCCATGTAAAAATCAAATTTGTGTGAAGCAGTCAAATTGCAAATGAATATGCTTCTGGAAGTGTGATGACAATTTTTATCATCTCTTTCCCTAAAATTTATGTAATTTTATACCGTAAACTTTTTAGTCTTTTCTTACTTTTTTGTATTTGTAAAGATTGTAAAAGTGAAATATTATATAAAGATAATATTACGATATGAATATATTATAATATATATAAAAGCATTTGTCAATAATTTTTGCAAAAAAAAATTATAAAAATTCAAAAATATTTTTGAATAAATATTCAAAATATTAAATAAATATACACAATATTTCAAACAGATGCTGTTGATTTTGTTGAATGATTTTAGGTTGTTTTGGTTTTGAAAAAACTCTTTTTTTAAAGTGCAATTTGAATTAAGTAAAATTTTTTAAAAAAGTAAGAGAAAATGCTTGACAAACCCTTATATTTATTATAAAATAAAAAGCGTCTTAAATTAAGGCGTTTTTTGTTTGTATTAGCCCCACAGGAAAAAACACCTTAAGACATGTTCGGAGGAAAAATGAAAACATATTTAGCAAAACCAGCGGACATTGAAAGAAAATGGTTCGTTGTGGATGCGGCAGGTGCACCACTCGGAAGAGTAGCAACTACAGTCGCTGATATTTTAACTGGAAAAACAAAAACTATTTACACACCAAATGTAGATTGTGGTGATTTCGTAGTAGTTATAAATTCTGATAAGGTTGTTCTTACTGGAAACAAACTTATTGACAAAAAACACAGATGGCATACAGGTTATGTAGGCGGTCTTAAAGAGGTAAATTATGGCACTTTAATGGCAAGCAATTCACCAAAAGCAATTGAACTTGCAGTTAAGGGAATGTTGCCAAAAACTTCTTTGGGAAGAAAGCAAATTACAAGACTTCATGTTTATAAAGATGAGGCACATAAGCATTCTGCTCAACAGCCTCAGAAAGTTGAAGTAAAAGGAGTAAGAAACTAATGGCAGAAAAGAAAACAAAGTCAGCAAGTCAAATTATTTCAACTGGCAGAAGAAAAAAATCAATCGCAAGAGTTAGACTTTTTGCTGGAAGTGGAAAATGCACAGTAAATGGTCGTGAAATGGGAGAATATCTTCAAAGAGATACACTTCTTTTGGTTGCTCGTCAACCATTTGAAATCACTGGCACTGGTGACAAGTATGATGTAATCGTTCGTGTTGTTGGTGGTGGTGTTTCTGGACAAGCAGGTGCAATTTGTCATGGTATTGCAAGAGCACTTGTAAAAGCAGATGAAATGTATAAGAGCGAACTTAAGAAAGCAGGACTTCTCACTCGTGATTCAAGAATGAAAGAAAGAAAGAAGTATGGCTTGAAGAAGGCAAGAAAGGCTTCTCAGTTCTCAAAACGTTAATATTTACAAAAAAAGAGGATTTGCAAATGCAAGTCCTTTTTTGTTTGTTTTATATATGAAGGAATGAAGTAGCGAATAAAATTTTATTGTTGATTTTAAATTATTTAAGTAATTTTTAATATATTTTAATGATTTTGCGTGTATTTTTAAGGTTTTTTATTAAATTTTAGTTAAAAATGCAAATAAAGTATCCAAATCATTCAAATTGCTTTTATTTTTGGCAATATTATAGTAATATAATGTTGGGAGAAAATTATGACTCAGATAGACTTTGAAAAAAAAATATATGATGTTGTTATTGTTGGCGGAGGTGTTGCCGGAATTACTGCTGGAATTTATTGTAAAAGAGCGGGTAAAAAAGTGGTTGTGATCGAGCGTATGGCAATCGGAGGTCAACTTAATTTTATTGATAAGATTGAAAATTACACCGGTTTTGGTGTCACTGATGGTGCAAGTTTGGTTGGTGGTTTATATGATCATGTTGAGAGTTTGGGACTTGAAATTGTATATGATGAGGTAGTTGATTATCAGTTTGATAGTGATGAAAAAGTAGTCAAGTGTAAAAATGGAAATTATCAGGCAGGTGCAGTTGTTCTTGCTTTGGGAAGCAATCCAAAAGAACTTGAAATTCCTGGTGAAAAGGAATTTAAAGGTATGGGAGTAAGTTATTGTGTGCAATGTGATGGCAATTTCTTTAAAGGCAAAAAGACTGCTGTTGTGGGAAGTAATCAGTCTGCAATAGATGGTGCTTGTTTTCTGGCTGGACTTTGTGAAAAGGTATATTTAATTGCCCGATATGATATAGAAAATTTCAATCTTGACAAGATAAAATCTTTGAATAATGTTGAGATGATTGATGATACTAAACCATTAGAAATAAGAGGAAAAGATTGTGTGGAAGCATTAATCATTGCAAAGGATGAGTGCGAAAAAGAGATTGAGGTAGATGGGGTGTTTGTTGTGGCAGGCAACCGTCCAAATACATCCGCTTTGAAAGGAAAAATTGATCTTTCTGAAGAAGGTTTTATTGTCTGCGACGAGAATATGCAGGCAAGTGTGAAAGGTGTGTTTGCTTGTGGAGACGTGAGAAAGTCAAAACTCAAGCAGATTGCAACAGCGGTTGGAGATGGTGCGATAGCAGGCGTTATGGCTTCAACTCACTCATCAAACTTAAAAAATAAGTAAAAAGATAAAATTTAAAATAAATAAAAAATCGACATGAAATGTGAATCTCTACGCATATAACAGGTCGATTTTTTTGTGTCAAAAATGTATAATTATGCAAAATTCAATTTTTAGCAAATTTGCAAAATTTAAAAAATTGTATAAATATTAGTATGTTTATACATTTTTATAATGTGATAAGATTATGAATTTTACGATGAAAGTATATTTTATTCTTGAGGGTGAGGTGAAGTGTTTATAAATTGTGCCTTGTCAGACGCTAAAAATATTTTGCCATATTTTTTGTTTATTTCTACAATTACATTTGAATAGTCTTTTTCATTATTGTCAAACATGGAAAGTTGTCTTATTGATGCGCTTGTTAGGTTTGACATTTTTATTCTTATTGCTCGCAGTGGGGCATTATATTTAAAGATGGTGTCGCATAGTTGCATTGCCATATTTGAAATCTCTTTTACCGAATTTGTAGGTTTGATTTTTGAAGATTTGGCTATTGTTTTTAGAGAATTTGATTTAAGTTTTATTGATATTGTTGAGCCTAAGACATTGTGTCTGACCATTCGGCTTGATACCTTTTGGGCAAGGAAAAAAACCACTTTTTCAATTTCTTTTCTGTTGGTGATATCTCTTATTGTAGTCGTGCCATTTCCTATGCTTTTTGGAGGAGGTAATTTATAATAATCAAGCACCGGGACATCTCTCAGGGCGAGTAAATCTGCCTTTAAATTTGTACCATTTATTCCCATAATATTATCTAGAAAAGAATCGTCAAGATTGACAAAATCTTCTATAGTTTTTATCCCTATTTGAGAAAACTTTTTTTCAAGTCTGTTTCCTATTCCGACGATAGAATTTAATGGCAAATTATATGTCATATCTTTAAATTTTTTATAAGAAATAACGGTTGTAAAATCTGGTTTTCGCATATCCGAGCCGAGTTTTGCAAAAATTTTAGAAAAAGAAACACCAACAGATATGGTAATATTGAGTTCTTTCTTGACTCTCTGCCTAAGTTCGTCTGCAATTTCAATTCCACTTTTTTTAAGATATTTTTCGCTTCCTGTCACATCAAGCCAGCATTCATCTAAGCCTAATGGTTCGACGAAATTTGTATATTCAAGATAGATGCTGTGAAGTTCTTGACTGATTTGTTCATAAAGGTCATAATGAGGGGGCAGGCATACAAGTTTTGGGCATAACGCTTTTGCTTCTCCTATAATTTGTCCTGTTTTGACGCCATATTTTTTTGCAATCTCATTTTTTGCAAGAATTATACCAGTTCGCTTATTTGGATTTCCGGTTACTGCGACCGGTTTATTAAACAAATCTTTATTTAAAGAACATTCTACCGATGCAAAAAAATTATTTACATCAGCGTGCAAAATAACCCTTTTATTTGTTTGCATTTTTTCATTCATTTGTTGTATAATAGGTAAATAAATGGGGAATTATGCACAACTTTGATAAATCATTTAAAAATCATTATTGTGACGCTTTGGCGTGCGGACTGGGTGAATTTATAGACATATTTAATAATGATATAGAAGATTTTTTATATTTATTGTCTTATGAAGAACTTGAAAACATTTGTGAGTTTTCTGTTTTGAAAAATAGGTTGGCAGGTGTTGGCGAACTTTTGATTAAAGTGCCAAAGCCTTCTCTTGCAATAAAATCAATGCAAAAATATGGTGTGGAGGGCAGTGAAATATTGTCCGCCCGCTTTATAGAAAGTATGAAAGCCGGTGACCTTTTAGGCGGGCGTATAATACTTTGTGTGGAAGACATACTTGACTATAATGAAGGCATTTTGGCAGAGTTGTCAGACACGATTGCAAGGGCAGATATTCCTATAATGATATTTTTAGGTCAAACACTGGAAGAAATAGGAAAAATTGTCAATAAATTTCAAAAATCACCTGTTGAGGTGCTGGAAGATTTTGGTTTTCTTGATAGAAATTGTTTTATTTATGGACTTAATTTTATTGATAAAGAGGATCAAAAGTTGCTTTTAAATTATGATACAAACCTTATTTTGTCGCCTAGAAGTGATGCTGAAGAGGGAAAAGGTGCAATAAATTTATATAATTTTATTTATAATGGTTTAAAGTTTGTCTTTTCAAGTGGAAAGTGTTATAATATAGATATGCTAGGCGAGGGGAAACTTGCAAGTTTAAATACAAATAATCTCATGTATGAAAGGGGACTTGTCAAAGAAAGTGACTTAAATAAAGCAGTTTTTATTGATGAAAAGATGCCTTATATTGAAGAGGGAAATTTAAGAATTTTATATGATGATAAATTTGTTTTAAATCAGCCTGAATTATTGCAGGATTATAATATCTTGAGAGAAAAGGTGAGAAAAATAGCATTGAAAATAAAGGAGAAAATATAATGAATCTTAATGAAGTTTTAGCACAAGAATTTGGATTGAAAGTCGAATATTCACAAAATATTATCAATCTTTTGGATGAGGGATGCACAATTCCTTTCATTGCCAGATATAGAAAGGAAATGCACGGCACTTGTGACGACCAAACACTCCGTGCTTTTGCAGATAGATTGAAATATCTTAGAAATTTAAACGAAGAAAAGGCAAAAGTTGAAAAAGTCATCACAGAACAAGGTAAATGGACTGATGAACTCAAAGTTTTGCTTGATAATGCAAGGACACTTACCGAGGTTGAGGATATTTATCGTCCATATAAGCCAAAAAGAAAGACTAGGGCAACAATGGCGATTGCAAAAGGACTTGAACCTCTTGCTGATATACTTATTGCTCAATCTAAAAACTATGAAATTGAAAAAGAAGCAGAGAAATTCTTGACAGAGGAAGTGACTTCTGTCGCTGATGCAATTCATGGTGCAATGGACATCATTGCAGAACGCATTTCTGATGATGCAGAACTAAGAAAAGAACTTCGTAAACTTATTGAAGAGAAAGGTATCATAGTTTGTGAACTTGTTGAAAATGAGAACAGTGCAGTTTATGAAACTTACGCAAACTTCAAGCAAGAGGTAAAAAATCTTCCTTCTCACAGAATTCTTGCAATCAATCGTGGTGAAAAGGAAAAATGTTTGAAAGTTGACATAGAATTAAATCAAGAACTTGCTATCGGTCTTATCAACAAACATTTTAAGAAAAATAATGCTGATACCGATAAATTTATTGAAGAGACAATACAAGATAGTTATGACAGACTTCTTTTCCCATCTCTTGAAAGAGAATGTAGAAGCAATTTGACTGACAGGGCAAACGAGCAGGCAATTAAAATGTTTGAAGTCAATTTAAAGCCTCTTCTTATGGAAGCACCTCTTAAAAACAATATAATTTTGGGTCTTGACCCTGCCTATAGAACAGGTTGTAAGATTGCGGTAATTGATAAAAACGGCAATGTCCTTGACACAACTGTCATTTATCCAACACCACCTCAATCAAAGACAGAGGAATCTATTGCAAAACTTAAAACTCTTATAGACAAATATAAGGTTGACATAGTTTCAATCGGAAACGGAACTGCATCAAAAGAGGCAGAAATATTTGTTGCAGAACTTATTAAACATATTTCTCGTCCACTTAGTTATGCGGTGGTAAGTGAAGCGGGTGCTTCTGTCTATTCTGCTTCAAAACTGGGTGCCGAAGAATTCCCTGACTATGATGTATCTTTAAGAAGTGCAGTATCAATCGCAAGACGTCTTCAAGATCCACTTGCAGAACTTATCAAGATTGATGTAAAATCTATCGGTGTTGGTCAATATCAACATGATATGCCACAAAACAGATTGTCTGAGGTGCTTACTGGAGTTGTAGAAGACTGCGTAAACAGCGTTGGTGTTGATATAAACACTGCAAGCCCATCACTTCTTAGTTATGTTTCTGGTCTTAATATGTCAATCGCAAAAAATATCGTTTCGTATAGAGCGAAAGTCAAAGGAATCAAGAATCGTGAAGAACTTTTATCTGTTCCAAAACTGGGTCCAAAAGCCTATGAACAATGTGCTGGTTTCCTCCGTGTTGTAGGCGGTGATGATATTTTAGATAACACTGCAGTTCACCCAGAAAGTTATGATGCGACAAGAAAACTTCTTAAACTTTTTGATATGACCGAAGAAGATGTGAAAAATGGTAATATTGCAAATCTTCCTAAACTTATTGAACTTAAAGGGGAAGAGAAGGTTGCAAAAGAATGTGAAATCGGAGTTCCAACCCTTTGTGATATCACAAAAGAATTGCTTAAACCAGGCCGTGACATTCGTGAAAGTATGCCAAAGCCAGTTTTAAGAAGCGATGTAATCACAATGGAAGATCTTAAAGAGGGAATGGTTTTCTCTGGCGTTGTGAGAAATGTAATTGATTTTGGAGCGTTTGTTGATATCGGTGTGCATCAAGATGGTCTTGTTCATATAAGTCAAATTTCAGATTCATTTATCAAACATCCTTCAGAGGCTTTGAAGGTTGGACAAAGAGTTGAAGTAAAAATTCTTTCTGTTGACCTTGCTAAGAAGAGAATTTCTCTTACAATGAAAGGAATTGATAAAGAATAAAGATTTGAGTGATTATTACAAAACTTTTTTGCTTTGAAATTATATCAAAGCAATGAATTTTATGATAAAAAAATAAAAGATTGATAAATTAGAAGTATGCAGTTTTTAATTTATTAGTTATTGATCAAAATATTAATATTTGTTTCATTGCCATTCGTATAGTTTTAACTTTAAGTATTGACTTAATTAAAGATTTCAATTATAATAAATTGGGTGAGGTTGATATGAAATATCTTGAACACGAAGGTGAAAAATTCTTAGTAGTTGAGGACAGCGTCCAGTATTGTAAGAATCTTGAAAAATACTTTTTTGTGGGCTCAAAATATGCAAGCATAACTGCCGAGCAGGGCAAAGTTGGACAAAAAGTTGAAACTATTATGAAAAACGGTATGCATGAAACTGTCAATATCGTTTCTTATGACACGGCTACTGGTTCACCTGACTGGATTGTCACTCAGGCATCTGGTGAAAAAATGGTTGTAAATGATACAAAATTTAAAAGTATCTATCAAATGCCAAAGGATATGAAGGAAGGTGAAATAATAAAACCTAACGGACTTTATAGACCTATGGTTTTGGTAAATGAGAATATTGCAATAAAGACAAGTTGGGGTGAGACTCAATTCATCAAAAAAGGTGGCGTCCTTGTTGTAATGGCTTCAAATGACATTTATGGAATCCAAAAAGATGAATTTTTGGCATCTTATAATATAATTGATAATGAGAATGGTTTCACACTTTTAAACCAAAATTTGGCAAAAAAGCCTGAAATGAGAAAACCAAAGATATTTTTAAGTGTTTCATATCCTTATGACAATGAGGGCAATATGCAATTGTTACAGCAAGTTGTTCAATATTTAAATACAAAAGGTTTGACTTGTATTAATGTAAGGAAGATTGAAGATTCAAATGTCAATCTTGTCAATGAAATAAAAAATGCTTTAGAAGATTGTGAAGGTATTTTATCTGTCGCTTTCAATAAAGGCAAGGGAGAAACAAGCCCTTTTATCTATATTGGAACAGCAATGGGAGCATATTTAAATTTGCCTACTTGTATGATTGTTTCGCAAGATGTTGAAAAAAATGGAATGCTTTTTGAGGACAATGGCACGAATGTAAAAGAGGTTCAAAATGACAATGATTTATATTCTGAAGAAAATAAAGAATTGATTAAAAATATTGACGAATTTGTTGAAGAGGTTGTCAAGAGATACAATCTAAAACTCGATGAAAAAGATTTGATTAAGTTTAAAAATGCTTTCATTGATGGAAACAAAAATGATAGAGATGCATTGCTTTCCTTTTTGAAAAACTTTTACAATGTTCAAGATAAATATTTCAATTTAGAGGATATCTATGTCAAACGCCCTTTCCAAATTAAGGCTTTTGTTGTTGAAAATGATGGTTTTTATACAACTCAAGATGGTCAGGTTTTCTTGCGAAAAGGTGACTTTTGGGTAAGTGATATAGATGACAATATTTTGTCTTATGGTGTGACAAGTGAAAATTTCAATGCCAGATATTTAAAGGTAAATGGCAAAGAAAACACATATATTTCAAAGTATGTTCCAACAGTGGCGAAAAATATAGATGATAAAGTGGAAATATATGGTCTTATCAATCCAGATGATAAATATAGGATGAATAAAAACAGATTTGAGCAGGGTTATAAATCCCTTAAGGATTATATTCTTGACTTTGCCTTTCAGTCTGAATATAAGGAAGAAAATATTCAAGAATTATGAAATATAAAAAGGAATTTGTAAAATTCCTTTTTGTTTAATTTGATAATTTTAAAAATTAATTTAAAAAATATTTATATTTTTGATTATAACTTGAATTTATTTAAATTAATCAAAAATAGAAAAAAATATAAAAATTTTGACCTTTTTTATTAAAAATTTGGTCAAAAAAGATAAATTATCTTTAAAAATGAGGTAAAAATGAACAAATGCCCTTATTGTAATACATCTTACAATGAAATCTTGCAAACAGGATTTGTTGGTTGCAGTCGTTGTTATGAAGAGATTGAAGAACTTCAAATTGCAGTTGAAAAAATGTATGCAGGAAAATCCCATAAAGGTAAACAGGTGGTAAAATACGATGGAAATTTATGATAATATTGCAATTTCTTCTCGTATTAGACTTGCAAGAAATGTTGATGGATTAAAATTTTATACCAAACTTCAGAGTGATGTTGATGCACAATATATCACTGCATCTGTTATGAAAACTTTGGAAGAGTTTGACAATTTCAACTTTTTTTCATTGAAAGAACTTTCACTTAATGAATGTAACGCTCTTTTTGAACAACATTTAATTAGTCGTGAACTTATTGAAAATAAGGACATATCTGGTGTTGCAATAAGTGAAGATGAAAAGATAATTGTCATGATGAATGAAGAAGACCATATAAGAGAACAATGTATTGAAAATGGTTTTAATTTATATAAACCATATAGAAAATTAAGTGAAATTGATGATAAAATCTTGCAATCTTTGCCTATCGCTTTTGATGAAAAACTGGGTTTTATTACTGCCTGTCCTACAAATTTAGGAACAGGTATGAGGGCTTCTGTCATGTTGTTTTTGCCGGCTTGTGAACTTTTAGGCAAAATTGATGAAATCTATTCTCGTGCAAAAGACAACGGATTGACAATAAGAGGCATTTATGGTGAGGGCAGTAAAGCGATAGGTTATTTTTATCAAATTTCAAATCAAGGTTCTTTAGGCATGGATGAAAATGAGATTATTGATAAAGTCAGCGATTTTATCTTTTCTCTTTGCAATGAAGAAAGGGAGATGAGGCAGGCACTTATCGAAGAAGATTATGATAAATATAGAGACTTGACTTTGCGTGCATTTGGGACAATTACAAATTGTTATTGCCTAGATGAAGATGAAATGATGGAACTTCTTGCTTCTGTCAAACTGGGGCAGGTTTTGGGCTTTATTGATATTAAATCAGATGATAAATTTCAAAAATTGTTTTATGAGGGTGCGAGTGCAAATTTAAGAGAAATTTTTGGATTATTTGACAAAAAAAAGGAAAACATTATAAGGGCGGAGTATATATCTAAAAAGGTAAAAATTTTGGCACAAAGGAGGCTTTAATGAATTATCAATCTTCATCTTTTTCAGACAATATTCAAAAAGTAATTAAAAACGCAAGTAAATTTGCTTTAAGATTTGGCTCAAACCTGATAGGCAGTGAGCATATTTTGTATGGACTTGTTTCGGTCAAAGATTGCCTTGCTTCAAGAATTTTAAACGAAGAGGGGGTTACGGAGAGCAATCTTTTCTCGTTCTTTGAAGAAAATGTAAGTATGGATGACATCTTTGGCATGAGTGGAAGTGTTGAGATGACACCTCGCACAAAGGATTTGTTTAGAGTTGCCCAGCAAATCGCAATTTCATTGCGTCATGCTTTTTTGGGGACTGAGCATCTTTTGCTTGCACTTTTATCTTCTTCTGGTAGTGTTGCGTATCGAATTTTAGTCAATCAGTATGATGTCGATATTGAATCGTTAAAAGCGAAGGTTATGTCTCATCTTAGTGTATTTGCTGGAGAAGAAGACAAAAAAGAAACTTCTCAAAACAATCAGCAGGGAAGCACCTTGCCAGAAAAATTGCTTGAAATGGGGACTGATATCACATTGAAAGCCAAAGAACTTAAACTGGACCCAGTAATAGGTCGAGAAGAGGAAATTCAAAGGGTTGTTGAAATCCTTTGTCGTAAAACGAAAAATAATCCTATTTTAATTGGTGAGGCTGGTGTCGGAAAAACTGCTGTTGTGGAAGGTCTTGCTCAGGCTATTGTTTCAGGTGATGTGCCAGAAGTGCTTAAAGATAAGATTATTTATTCGCTTGAAATCGGTGGGCTTATGGCAGGCACAAAGTATCGTGGTGCAATGGAAGAAAAACTTAAAGATGCAATCGAAACCATTATTGAAAGCAAAAACATAATAGTTTTTATAGATGAAATTCATACTTTGGCTCAGGCAGGTTCTGATAAAGGAGAAACTTCACCTGCTGATATGCTTAAACCATACCTTGCGAGGGGAGAACTTCAAACTGTTGGTGCAACAACCACTGATGAATATAGAAAGTTTATCGAAAAAGACAAGGCTCTTGAAAGAAGATTTCAGCCTATTTTGGTAAGTCCACCTTCAGTTGACCAAACAATACAAATCCTTAAAGGACTTAAAGACAGTTATGAAGCCTTCCACAAGATTACCATAACTGATGAGGCGATAGAGGCCGCTGCAGTGCTTTCTGATAGGTATATCACAGATAGAAGTTTGCCAGATAAGGCAATTGACCTTATAGACGAGGCAAGCAGTAAAGCGAAGGTGAACTATACAGTAAAACCTCAAGAGGTGAGAAAGATTGAAGAGAAGATAAAATCTCTTTCCTCAAGCAGGGATGAGGCAAGTTTGCAACGCAATTATGAAAAGGCTGCAAAACTTCAATCGGAAATAATCAATCTTGAGAACGAACTTAAAAAGAAAAATGAAAAATTTGCTGTTGGCAAAGAAAAATCTCCATCAAATTCGATAGGTGCAAATGAAATTGCCGAAGTTGTTGCAAAATGGACTGGAATTCCTGTGACAAAAATTACCGAAAGTGAGAAGGAAAAACTTGTCCATCTTGAAGATATTTTGCATAAGAGAGTTGTTGGTCAAAACGAGGCCGTTGAGGCGGTTGCAAAGGCAATCAGACGCTCAAGAGTGGGGCTTCAAGACACAAAACGCCCGATAGGTTCATTTCTATTTATGGGGCAGACTGGTGTGGGTAAAACAGAATTGTGTAAGGCTATTGCAGAGGCTATGTTTGACGATGAAAACAATATAGTCCGAATTGATATGAGTGAATTTATGGAATCGCATAGTGTTTCAAAACTTATAGGTTCTCCTCCTGGATATGTTGGTTATGAAGAGGGAGGTCAACTTACTGAAGCAATCAGACGAAGACCATATTCTGTTGTCCTTTTTGACGAAATTGAAAAGGCTCATCCTGATATCTTTAATGCACTTTTACAAATTCTTGATGACGGAAGACTGACTGATGGTCAGGGCAGGACAATTTCATTTAAAAATACCATCATCATAATGACAAGCAATTTAGGTGCAAGAGAGGTAAAAGAACATAAAAAGCAGTTGGGATTTGGTGTGCATGAAGATGAAGAGATTGACAGCAAGAAAATTTATATGGACGCTCTTAAAAGCAAGTTTAAGCCAGAACTTATAAATAGAATTGATGTAATTTGCATATTTGATTCTCTCAGTCATTCAGACCTTGTTAAAATTGCCAAAATTCTTATTAAAAACATCAATAAAAGACTTAAAGAGAAGAATCTTTCACTTAAAATGACGCAAGAGGCACTTGAGTTTATTGTAGAAAAGGGTTCAAATCTCGAATATGGTGCAAGACCTCTTAAAAGGTATATTCAACAGGAAATTGAAGACCAAATCGCAGAAAAAATACTTCTCGGCCAACTTGAAAAAGAGGGTGAAATTGTCATTGATGTTGAAAATTATAAATTAACTTTTAATAATGGCTAATTTTGTTTGGAGAAATCAAAAGTTTTTGATAATATATAACTATAGGAGGGATATATTATGAAAATTGAAATTTTAGAAAGAGGTGGCTATCAAGTAAGCCAACATCTAGAAAGAATTTTGAATGAAAAACTTGAAAAACTTCAAAAATATTTTGACGATGTGAATGTAAAAGTTGTTTGCTCTAAAAATGCAAAACAAGAAAAACTTGAAATTACTGTGACAAGCAAAGGTGTTATGTATAGAAGTGAAGTGACAACTGACAATATGTATAACAACATTGATATTGCACTTCCAAAACTTGAAAAGCAAATTGTAAGAAACAGAGAAAAGAAAATGTCAATAAAGGGCAAAGGCTCAAAACAAGAAAACTTTCTGCCATTTGAATTTATTAAAGATGAAATGGAAGAATTGCCATCAATTTATAAACAAAAGACATTTGAACTTGAGCCTCTTCTTATAGATGATGCTAGATTTGCAATTGAGAGACTAGGTCATGATTTCTTTGTTTTCTTGAATGCTGAGACTGGCAAAATAAATATCATTTACAAGAGAAAAGACGGAAAGTTTGGTCTTATTGACCTTGTATATTAAAATCAAAAATAGACAATGCAATATTGTCTATTTTTTAATATTAAACAAACTTATTCAAAAACTTATTCAAAAACTTATTCAAAAACTTATTTAAAAACTTATTTAAAAACTTATTCAAAAACTTATTCAAAAACTTAGCGAAATATTAATAGTGATATTTTAGTTTTAAGGTTTTAATTTTGTTTTAATATTATAATAATAAAAAATATTTTTTATTTATATATAAATAAAAGCGGAATAATTTTTTAAATTTTTGCTTGACAATAGAAAGTTTTTCATATATATTATATGTGATGAATTATAACATAAAAAGGAGGTTTTATGAATTCATTAACAAAACGCATTACTAGTGGAATTTGCGTGGCAACATGTGCTTTATCATTATGCTTTGGTCTGCCTCGTTTGATTTCAGCGAAGACAACAAATGCCGCAGATGTAAGTCAATCATATACATATTTCTACGACAATTTGACTGTTGCTGATTCAAAAGGTGAGCATCATGAATATACACTTGCTAAAAAATTCTATAGAGTGCTTGATGAGTTGAACAAGTCGGGAGACTTCAAAGACGGAGTAGTTGACTACTCTCTTACCGCCAACAAAATTTTGACTTCTGCTGAAGTGGAAGCATATGTAGAAGGCGGAGACATTACAATTCCTAGAGCGTTTGGTGCAGCAAGAGATGCATACCTTACTGACCATCCAGAATTGTTTTATGTCGATTTCTATAAACTCACAATAAGCGCAGGTCGCACAAACGGAGTTTATTCAGCCTATATTGATAGTGGTCGTGAAGCAAATATCTATCATGATAATGGTTTCGACTCAAAAGAGGGTGTAGAATCTGCAATCAAAATTTATAATGAAAAAATAAATGAAATTGCTGAAAAAGCAATCGCAGAAGCAGAAAAAGACACTTATGGTACACAAAAGGCTGTTTTACAAGCAAGATATGTAAACAGTTATTTGGCAGATACTATTGAATATGATTATGGTTCTTACAATGACTTCATTGAAAACGGAACAACATCGGCTGCAGTAGTAAGCACTGCTTACGGTGCACTTGTAAACAATGTTGCTGTATGTGGAGGTTATTCTTTCGCATATAAAGCAGTAATGGATAAATTAGGAATTCCTTGTGTTGTTGTAAATGGTTATGGTCTTTCAGAAGATGAGAAGGGCAATGCAACTGAAAACACTGTTATGCACGCATGGAATTATATCTATTTGCCAGATCCAGTGGAAGAGACTGAAGGTGCAAAAACTTTTACTTCACGTGATGCAAAAACTGCTGGAAACTGGTATGCAGTTGATGTAACATGGAATAGCACTGGAAGAGATAAAAACAAATATATGAATATGGGTTCTTACTCATTACAAACAAATCATATTGTTGATGGTGTAATTTCTTCATCAAAATATGAATTGCAATATCCAGAACTTTCACTTTATAATTATGGATGTAATACAAATTCAAATGGTTTGGTATATGGTGTAGAGTATGTTCAATCTGATGATATGCTTGATTCTTATGGTAATCCATATGTTACTCAATGGGAATATATTTCTTACAACGGAATGGGTGCACAAGAACTTGTTGAAAAAGAAGGATTGCATCTTATAGTTCGTTATGCTTATTTTAAAGATGGAAATCTTAAATGGACAGTTTGGCAAGATATTGATGCATTAATTAAATACGGTGGTCTTGCTGATGGTGGTATAATAGATGATGGTCATCAAGTAAAAATTTATGGAAATGCTTCTACTATTTATACTCAATTTGCAGTTATTGATCGTGCTCCTGACCTTAATAAAAATCCAGATTCAATTTGGGCAAATGAACATAATTTATTCTATGATTATGCAAATACTCCAGCAGATGATATAACTGTCATTTCAGAAGTTTTTGAAAATAAATCATTTGGTACATATGTTGCTGCACCTTATGTAAGAACTGCAAACTATGATTATCGTGCTGTTCAAGAAATAAGTGATGGAATGAGAGCTCATAATAGCAATATTATGGATGAAAAATATGCAAAAATTTATGAAGTAACATATTATGAACCACTTCGTATATTGAATGAAGATGAAGATATCGGAATATTTGTAACTGGAAAACATTCAAATATATTAGAATATGCAAAACTTCTTCCTTTACCTAGTGGGAAAATGGTTGAAATGGTTGATGAATATACACTCAGATTTAAGTTTTTGCCTAGTTTGATGTATGAACACAATGGAGAACTTTATACTTTTACTTTTACAAATGTAGGCTCAAATCTTATTAGACAAAGACCAAAGAGAGATGAAAACAATCAAATCATACATGATAAAGATGGTAATGTTGTTACTGAAGATTATACTTCAGATAAATTGCCTAATACTGTAAGTTATGAATTTGCAAGAACATATATTTTATGTTCAAAATACTTTGGATATGATGGCAGACTCTATATTGATTGTTGTGCTCAACCAGAACTAGTTGACAACTCAGACTTATCTGCAATGGATTTCAAGGATGAGGAAGGAAATTCAACTTTCAGTGAATCAGAAAGAAGTCAAATGATGCTTGTTGTAAATACAATGACTCCAGAAGCAGAAGAAAATATGCTTGATGAAATCAGCAATAATTCTGACATTGATATAAAAAAAGAAGATATCAAGAAAAGTGAAACTTATGATATCAGATTGCAAATTTGCAACAAATACCCAACAATTTCTGATGGAAGTTATGTAAGAATTTCTTTAGGCTTCCCAGAAGGTTATGGTCCAGAAGATGAAGGCGTTACATTCAAACTATTCCATCGTAAACATATAAGTGGCGATGAATATATCATTGAAGAAATTCCTTGTGTCGTAACTCAATTTGGAATTGTAGCTACAGTTACAAGTTTCTCTCCTTATATGGTTGCTGTTGTTGATGCTGATAAGGCTTCAACAGATAAAACTATCTATGCAAGCATTGAAGGAAAAGGTGGTAAACTTACTAAAGAAGATGGTCAAATTATCTCTCTTAAAGAGGGTGAAAGCCATGAATACACTATTTTACCAGAAGAAGGATTTAGTATTTACAGTGTTCTTCTTAATGGTGAAGATGTGACAAGTCAAGTAAGAGAAAATAAACTTACTGTTTCTTATGAACAATTAAAAGCAAACAATGAAATTGAAATTCGTTACATTTCAAATGTAGCAAAAGAACGCTATGAAGAAAAAGAAATTGTAGACCCAGTGAAGATTTTAATTTCTACTGATGGTTTACCTCCTATTGAAAGGGTTCAAGAAAACAAATCTTCAAATGCTTTGATAATTTCACTTTCAGTTGTTGGTGCTATAGTAGTTGTTGGTGCTGTCTCTATGATAGTAATCAGAAATAAAAAAAATAAAGTTTCAAAATAATTCATCAAAATAAAAAAGTCGTATTAATTTACGACTTTTTTTAACCCTAGTGATAAAACAAATTTTTCGTGATTTATAATTTAAAATATCAAAATTTATAGAGGGGATTATAATTTGAAAATAAAAAACAGCATTATTAAATATGCTGTTATTTTTAGATACTAGAGTAATAACACAAATAATAAGAGTGTTTTTTTTAGTTATTCTTATTTGTTTACATTTTCAAGTAATTTTGCATAATGTGCTTTTTTTCTGTTTGCGCTGTTTTTGTGAATTACATTGTCACTTGCAGCCTTATCAAGCAGAGAAACAACTTCGCTATATAAATTTTGAGCATTTTCTACTTCTTTATTGTTTACTGCCATTTTGAATTTTTTAGCACAAGTAGAAATTCTTGATTTTATAGCCTTGTTTTGAGCAGTTTTCTTTTCAATGATTTTTACTCTTTTTTCAGCTGATTTAATATTAGGCATACTTTCACTCCTTTATATTTTTCTACATCAAAGTATAACACAAAAAAAATGATAAATCAAGTAAAATAAATATTTTTTTTAAAAATATCCAAAATAATTGTATGTTTGATTTGATTGATGAATGTGGAAGTGATTTAAAAAGGTTTGGTTATACCGTCAAAAGGCTTGACAGGTATGGTATATCAACCGCCACCTTAGATGTAAAAAATAGAGAAGAAAGCAGAGAAATAGGATTAAGTGAGGGAAGTTATTATATTTTCAACAGTCCTTTTATTTATCAGTTGGGTGAAGAAAATGAAGAGTTTTTATCAAGTTTAATGTCAAAGAGATTGAAAAATATTTTTAAGAATTTGGGCATTAAAAAATCATCTCGAATTCTCATAATAGGTCTCGGAAATCCTGATATAAAAGCAGATAGTTTGGGAAAAGAAGTCTTTGACAAAATTGATGTTCAACCACTTGATAAGGACAACAATATATTTAAGTTTTGTCCTAATATCTTCTTTTCGACAGGAATAGACACTCTTAATATGGTAAAAATGTTTGTAAGAAACCTTAAAGTCAACCTTGTCATAATTATTGACTCTCTTACAACTCAAAATATTGCAAGGCTGGGCACATCTTTTCAAATTACAACTTCAGGGATGACACCGGGAAGCGGAGTAAATCGTTTTGGAAACCGAATATGCCGTGAAAGTGTGGGTGCGGAGTGTATTTCATTTGGAGTCCCTTTTATGATATCGTCAAGTTCTTTTGTCAAAGATGATGTTGATATTTTACTTGTGCCAAAAGATATAAAAGAAAATGTTGGTTTGGCGGGTAAAATAATTGCAAAGTCGATAAGTGAGGTGATATATTGAATTACTATCTTTTTATACCATTTGTTTTGATTTTATTGTTGTTTATACCTGTTAGGGTTGAGGGACGAGTTTCTTTTAATGTCCTTGATAGGTCTGGTGCATTTGGTGTCTTTGTCTATGGGATAAAGGTTGAATATGAGCAGTTTTGGATTGAGAACAAAAAAATTATCACCAAAAAGGCTGATGACCTTGAAAGTCATATTTTAAATATAGAAAGCAAAAGTTTTTTGTATTTAAAGACACTTGCCTTGCAGGTTGTAGATAAGTCAAGATTGAAAGAATTTTTTGTGTTTTACAATCTAGGTGTCAAAGATGCGTTTAAATCAGCCATGTTAGGCGGTTATATCAATGTTTTTCTTCTTACCTTTATGACTTCAATAAAAAACATAAAACCGACTGCGTCAATGGGAGTTTATGACACAATATCATATAATGACAAGGTCTGTCAGTTTGCAACTAGGGTGCTGATGACAATTTCTTTGCTGGATGTTGTATATTCTTTGCTTCGTTCGGTTATTCTAACTAAGAAAATATCAAGTAAAACAGGAGGTCAATAATGAAATATTATTCTGGAAGTGACAATATACAAAATCTTATCAATGTGGCAATGGACAAAATCAAGACCATTGTTGATAGTAGCACTGTCATCGGAGAAAAGGTTGAGTCGCCTGACGGCACAACAATTATCCCTATTTCTCGAGTGTCAGTTGGTTATGTAGTAGGCGGTGGAGAATATGCCGATCTTTCTTCAAGAAGGGTTGCAAATCATTTTCCTATGGCTGGAGGTTCTAGTGGAGGAATGAGTCTTTCTCCAGTTGGATTTTTGACAATATACAATGGTGAAGTAAAATTTATCAATGTTGAAAACAAATCTTTATATCAAACGATATTAAATATGTTCAACACGCTTCTTGCAAAAATTGATGAGTCTAATATAAACAATCAAAATGTCAACAATGGCAGTGAGAATCAGTCCTATGAGGAGGAAAGAGATGACTAAAAATTTAAGAAATAGTCTTGCCTCTTTTCTTTGTATTATTATGGCACTTTTATTACTTGCTGTGGGATGTGCGATGAGCGGACTTAAAACCGACATTAATACAGCAAAGGCTGATTATGCTTCAACATCTGCAAAGGCTATGTGTGTAATGGAAGTGGGTTCTAAGAGGATGCTATATAATAAAAATCAGTCAGCAAAGTTGCCTATGGCAAGCACAACAAAGATTATGACAGCAATCACTGCAATCGAAAACTGTGAAGATCTTGATAAGACCTTTGAAATCTCGCCTAAATCAGTTGGAATAAGTGGAACAAGCATATATCTTAGAAAGGGTGAAAAAATGTCTATGAGAGACCTTTTGTATGGGCTTATGCTTGTATCAGGTAATGATGCTTCTGTTGCTATAGGCGAACAAATTTCTGGCAGTCATCAGAAGTTTGTTGAACTTATGAATAAGACAGCACAAATGATAGGAGCAAACGACAGCCATTTTGATAATACTCATGGCCTTGACAGCAACACACATTATACAACTGCATATGACCTTGCGCTTATTACAAGTTATGCACTTGAGAATGAAACTTTCAAGGATTTAGTTTCAACAAAAAATACAAAAATTGTCAATACTGATGGTAAAGTAAGATATCTAAAGAATAAAAATAAACTTTTAAATTCTTTAGAGGGATGTTGTGGAGTCAAAACAGGTTTCACAGATGATGCAGGAAGATGTCTCGTCTCTGCCTGTGAGCGAGATGGAATGACGGTTGTTTGCGTCGTATTAAATTGTGGACCTATGTTTGAAGAAAGTAGTGCACTTCTTGAAAGGGCTTTTAAAGATTACAATTTGATTGATTTAACAACAGGTTATGCTTATAATAAACAAATAAAAGTCAATGAAGGTAAGAGCGAAAGTGTGCAAATAGGCACAAGTGGAAAATATCTTTATCCTTTAAAAGCAGAAGAAATTTCTAAGGTGAGATATGAGTATAATATTAAAGATAGCATAGAGGCACCTGTCAATAGAGGCGATGAAGTTGGAGAGATTAAAATTTTTATTGATAAAAACTTGCATTTTTCTGAAAAAGTAGTTACAATGGAAGATGTAAGGAGAGATTCTATATGGTCTAAACTGAAAGACTTTGTAGAACGATGGTAACAAATGAGATTAAATAAATTTTTATCAAACAGCGGAGTGGCTTCAAGAAGAAAGTGTGACCAACTTATTGCTGATGGCAAAGTTGAAGTCAATGGAAAGACCGTAAATGAAATGGGCCATAAAATAAATGAAAAAAAAGATAAAGTGACAATAGAGGGAAGGGTAATTAAATTGCCTTCCTCTTTTGTATATATAAAACTTAATAAGCCAAAAGGATATGCTTGCACTGCAAGTGATGAGAAGGGCAGAAAAACCATTTATGAACTTATTGATTGCGAAGAAAGGCTCTTTTCTATAGGCAGACTTGACTATGAAACAGAGGGGCTTATTATTCTTACAAATGATGGCAACTTTGCAAATCAAGTTGCTCATCCTAGATATAGCACCGAAAAAGAATATAGAGTCACTGCAGAGGGTGAAATTAAAGAAAGTGAACTTGCTGTGATGAGAAAGGGAGTTGTTGTTGACGGGGAAAGAATGCCATCAGCAAAGATTGAATGGCTTTCATTTGAAAATGGCTTTACAAAACTTTCTGTTGTTATTGATGAAGGACAAAACAGACAAATAAGACGTATGTTTGACGCTATCGGTCATCAAATCAAACTTCTTAAAAGGGTGAGAATCGGCGGTGTTAAACTGGGAGGACTCAAACGAGGAGAATATAGAGATTTGACTGAGGAAGAACTTAATCTGCTTGTGAGGGCTAAATAATGGAGATTGCTGTTATAGGTGGCGGTGCTTCAGGTCTTATGGCAGGTGGCTTTTTGGCAAAACAAGGTCATAATGTCACTATATTTGATGGTAATGAAAAGTGCGGGAAAAAGATATATATCACAGGTAAAGGAAGATGCAATGTCACAAATGATTGTGATAATGAAGAATATCTTTTAAATGTCGTAAATGGAAATAAATTTATGCGTTCGGCTATCAGTCAATTTGACAGCAGTGATACAAAACAATTTTTTGAAAGTTTGGGCGTAAAATTAAAGGTCGAGAGAGGCAATAGAGTCTTTCCTGTCAGCGATAAGGCAAGTGATATTATAAAAGCACTTTTATTGCATTGTCATGATTGTGATTTGCATCTAAATGAAAAAGTTGAGTTTATAGAAAAACAAGTCGAGACTTTTTATGTTAAGACAACATCCAAATCATACAATTTTGATAGAGTTGTCATTGCGACCGGTGGAATGAGTTATTCTGCGACTGGGAGCAGAGGAGACGGTTATAAGTTTGCAAAAATGAGTGGTCATAACATTATAAAACCTCGTGGTGCATTAGTGCCTATAGAACTTAAAGATGAATTTTGTAAGGCTTTAGCAGGCTTGTCACTTAAAAATGTGACACTAAATGCAAAATTTAATGGAATGACAAAGAGTCTGTTTGGTGAAATGCTTTTTACGCATAATGGTATTTCTGGACCTATCGCACTATCTATGTCAAGTCTTATTGCAGAGTCTAAAGATGTTTGCCTTTCAATTGATTTTAAACCTGCCTTGACTACAAACCAAATAGAAGAAAGACTATTGAGAGATTTTTCAACAAATTTAAATAAAAACATCACATATATTATAAAAGGCCTTCTTCCAAATAGTTTGGTGGAGATATTTTTGTCAAAACTGGGAATCAGTGGTGAAACAAAGGTCAATTCAATTACAAAACAACAAAGGCAAGGTATATCAAGTTTACTTAAAAATTTTAAGTTGAAATTTAAAAGTTTATATCCTATCGAAGCGGGTATTGTCACTGGTGGAGGTGTGGATTTAAAGGAGATAAATCCAAAAACCATGGAGAGTAAACTTGTGAAAGGACTATATTTTGTTGGAGAAGTGCTTGATGTTGACTGTCTCACAGGTGGATTTAATCTTCAAACTGCTTTCTCAACTGCATATGCTTGTGCAATCAATATGAATTAAAAATTACAGTCGTTTGATATTATTTTCAAAAATAAAATACTGATATAATATCATAAAATAAAATGTTGAGTTATATATAAAAATATAAGAATTATAAATATATATTTAATTTAAAAGGGGTGGATTATGTTTCATTTTTATCAATTTACTTTATGCCTTCCTATCAGAACCTGCTTTCCTGCCAAAATTATAGGAAAGGAAAATTTACCAAAAGGTGCTTGTATAATTTCAAGTAATCATACATCTAATTTAGATGCTATTTTACTTGCTTTGCATACATGGGAGAAAAAATATTATTTGGCTAAGAAAGAACTTTTTTCAAATAAGATGTCAAGTTCTTTTTATAAGTCATTAGGTTGCATCAAAATCGACAGAGAAAAGAGTGATGTAAATGCAATAAAGAATAGCCTGAAGGTGCTTAAAGATGGCAAGAAGTTGGTAATATTCCCTGAAGGGACAAGGGTGAACAAAGAGAATATGGAGATGGGAGAGGTAAAACATGGCGTTGCAATGTTTGCAACCAAAGCAAAAGTCCCAGTTGTGCCTATGTTTATAAGCAGAAAACCAAAACTTTTTAGAAGAACAAAGATATTTATCGGTAAACCTTTTGAACTTGAGGAGTTTTATGGCAAGAAATTGTCAAGTGAAGAACTTGAGAAAGCGAGTAATGTAATAGTGGAGAAAATGAACGAACTGAGAGAATATGCACTAAATTCTTTGACAAAGAAAAAATAATTTGATAGACTCTTTCTAAGAGGTGTTTATGAATGAAATAAAGGAAGAAGTTTTCAATCTTGAAGCGATTGAAAAAACATTTACAACTTATAAGCGTGGTCAGATGTTTGATGGGGTTGTTGTAATTAAAAGGGAAGATGGTTGCATTTTTAATATCGGTGGAAAAAATGATGCATTTCTTCCTAAAGGTGAGGTCGAAGATTTTGATAAATTGAAAATCGGTGATAGATTTAAAGTAATCATTTTAAATTCTAAAAATGAAGAAGGTATGCTTGAAGTATCAAAAAAACAGGCAGACAATCAGATAATTGCCACTCAAAATGCATATCAACTTAAACTGGGAAGCAAGGCAACTTTTGTGGTCACCGCAGTATCTGATAAATATATTTCAAAAATGGGAGAGTTTAATATTGAAATCCCACTTAGTGAAATGTCAGTTCAAATAAGAGACCCTAGAAGGGCAATAGGCAGACAATTTGAAGGTGTGGTCACCGAAATAGATAAAAATGAGAAAAGAATTGTTGTCAGCATAAAAATGCTTGAAAGTCAGATAAAACAAAATATGGAAGAACTTTTTTGGCGTTCTATTTTCATAAATAAGATTGTTTCAGGTAAGGTAAAAAAGATTCTTGATTATGGTGCGTTTGTTACGGTAGGTGGAATTGATTGCTTTATTCATATTTCAAACTTAAGTCATCAAAGAATTAATAATCCAAATGAAATTATAAAAGAGGGTGAAGAATATACCTTTAAAGTAATTGAAGTAGACAGAGAAAATAAAAAAGTTGCACTTAGTCTCAAGGCTCTCGAAGAAAGCCCAAAATCAAAACTTTTAAAAGAAATGAAAGTTGGACAGACTTTTGAGGGCAAAGTTGTTAAAATATTAAAATTTGGTGCTCTTGTAAAACTGGAAAATGGGATTACTGGACTTCTTCATATAAAAAATGCAACAGAGGACAATAACAAGCAGATTTATGAAATTGTCAAACTTGACGAAAAAGTAGAAGTTGAAATTATTGAAATAAATCAAGAAGAAGAAAGGATTTCATTTAAACTTATTTCTAAATATTGTGGCTAGGATTTTAGACATAATACTAGAAATTGTATATTCAGAAAATTGATAACAATTTAAAAAAAAGATTATATATTAATTAAAAAATGATAAAAGAGATATTTTAGGTGCTTAATTGCACCTTTTATATATAATTAAGTTTATTTAAAATGATATAAATCTATAAGTTATAAAAAAATATTAGAATAAAATTTTGATTTAAAAATTTAGATTTAATAAATAAAACAATATAATTTGAAAATTTGAAATATAAAAATATAAACAAAAAGTTTTAATTAAAAATTTAGATTTATTAAATAAAATAAAAAATTAGGGTGCATAAGCGCCAAATTTGCTGATGTGGCTCAGTTGGTAGAGCAACGCATTCGTAATGCGTGGGTCGTGGGTTCAAGTCCCATCATCAGCTCCAAATATATGCTCTAAAAGTTTTATTTATAAGAAATTACAATATGTTGTGAGCAGGGTGAGAGAAATTTTGCCGAAGTATTTTGAGAAATAAAAACTGTCTGTTTGGTTTTTGTGGAATAAACAGAAAATAAAAAATCATCACTAAGTTGTTGCATTAGATTGAAGAAATTGCAAGAAAAAATCTTGCTGGTGTAAGAATGGAAACATATTTTCTGTCACTCGGATTTAAGAATGGAAACAGATATGATAACTTTGATGAAATAAGAAATTGCACTTCGGGTAGCATTATTAATACTTAAAAAGGATTTGAAATGAGATTAGAAAATTTTAAAAACTATTTAACAGAAATTAAGACCCTATACGAACAGGCTTTTCCTAAAAATGAAAGGTGTGATTTTGAGTATTTACTTAAAGGCAGATATTCAAATTATGAAATGTTTGCGATAATTAAAGATAATCAATTTCTTGGATTTATATTTGTTGCAATATATAAAAATCTTGCTTATGTAAATTATTTTGCAATTAAAGAGAATGTAAGAGGTTGTGGCTTTGGCTCAGAAGCATTAACACTTTTAAAACAAAAGTTTTCAGGATTTAAAATTATGCTTAGCATTGAAAAGCCGGTTTCAGATATCCAGAAAAAAAGATTGAGTTTTTATAAAAAAAATGATTTTTCCGAGAGTGGATTTGAGTTGATATCAAATAATGTAGAATTTTGCGTTTTATGTTATGGCAAGTTTGATTTTAATCTTTTGGTGGAATTTTTTAAATTGTATTTTCCCACTGCACAATATAAATTGTAGCAATTCAAAATCGCAAATCAAAAAACTTTGTTGTCAGTTGACACAACAATATACTAAAAATTTATAGGAGATTTTTATGAAAATAATGTTAATTTGCAGTAAGGCCTTTTATGGGAAACTTTAAGATTATAAAAATGATTTGAAAAGATTTGGACATGAAATAATTATGCCTAATTGTTGGGATTGTCCTGACACAGAGGCAAAGTATAGGGGGACTTCAGGTCATGCAAAATTTAAAGCCGAAATGTTTAAACTTTCTGAGAATAAGATTAAAGATATAGATGCAGTTTTAGTTTTAAATTTTGAAAAAAATGGACAGGCAAATTATATAGGTGGAGCAACTTTTTTAGAAATCTATGATGCTTTTAGAATGAATAAAAGATTTATTTTATAAATCAAATACCAAAAAATATCTTTCAAGATGAATTGATAGGGTTTAGTCCGATTGTTTTAAATGGAGATTTGACAAAAATCTGATTTTTAGTGAAATAATATTTTTTATCATATTAATATCAAAGGAAATCAAAATCTTAATTATAATTTAATTTGAAAGGATATTAAATTCTATCAAAATGCTTTTTTATAGATTGTTTTTATGTTATAATACGATTATGAATGAAATAATACAAAAGGTTCGAAAACTAATAGACCTACATAAAGCGGGTGCTTTGGGTGGGGAGATTATGCCAGAAGATAGTAAACCATATTTACCAAATGATTCAAATGAAAATTTACTTTATTTGACTTTGCCTATGGCATTAAACTATCAGCGAAACTCATATAAACTCTGGGAGTCGGCTTTGCAAACATGGCAAGATAAAACAACTTGTGATGTCTTTGATGTCCATAAGGTTGCTTCTATGGAAATTAATTCGTTAAGAGAAAAGTTGATAAAATATAAGGTGGCTTTACAACCGAATAAGCAACCTATAATATGGCATAAACTATGTCTTTCTTTTATTAAGTATTCTGAAGGTGATTTGATTGAATTTTTTAATAATTTAGGTTTTGATATTTTAAAAATTAAGCAGTTTATTTTAAATCACAAACCTGATTTTCCTTACCTTTCTGGCACAAAAATTTTAAATTACTGGTTGTATGTGCTTACTCAATATACCTCATTTAAGTTTAAAAACAGAAGTGAAATTTCGGTTGCTCCAGACACTCATGTTTTGCAAGCAAGTTTGAAACTGGGCGTTATAACAGAGCAGGATATACAAAGAGGTGATATAAGAGAATTTGTTAGTCAAAAATGGAGAAGCATACTAGAAGGAAGCGGGATTGATTCGATAGATTTGCACACGCCATTTTGGCTTTGGAGTAGAAATGGTTTTAAGATTGATGTTTAATTGTTTAATAAAAGGTTTCTATAAAATCTTTTACGTATAAAAATAATAAGCATTATCAAATCATTAAAATGGTATTTATTTGACTAATATTTACATAAATAATTTATTGTAATAATTTTAAAAGGAGTTTTATAAAATGTATAAAATTATTATGCTAGGCACCGGCAATGGCGGGACAATGGATTTATACAATACCTGTTTTGCTGTGCAAAATGAGAAGGGGAATTTCCTCGTTGATACTGGAGGAAGCAATGAAATAATAAAGAGATTAAGTCAGGTTGGCATTGATTATAAATCTATTCGGCATATTTTTATCTCACATAGTCATACAGACCATATTTTGGGATTGTTTTGGTATTTCAAGAGAATAAGCATAGATGCATTGCATGGATATGTTAAAGAAAAAATCAATGTGTATTGCAATGATGAAGTTTATACTGCAATAAAAGAAGTTGCAAAGTATATCTTACCTAAAGAACTTAATGATGTAATTTATGATATTGTTGAATTTAAGGTTCTGAGTGATGGAGATAAATACGAAATTAATGGCGTTGAATATGAATTTTTTGATATTTTAGCAAAAGGGAATAAGCAGTTTGGCTTTAAATGTGAATTTGATAAAATTAAATTTGCCTTTTTAGGTGATGAGACATTAAAACCTGCTCTTTATAATAAAATTGAAAATTATGACTATGTGATGCACGAGGCATTTTGTTTGGATGCGGAAGAAAATATTTTTCATGCATACGAAAAGAATCATTCAACTACTAAGAGCGTAAGCGAAGTTATGAATAAATTAAATATTAAAAATTTGATTCTTTATCATACTGAAGAATCACATAAAGAAAAACGCAAACAATTTTACACAAATGAAGCACAAGAATATTTCAATGGAAATATCATTGTGCCTGATGATTTGGAAACAATAAAAATCATAGATAATTCTAGTTTATAAATTTTAATTTTTTTAAACCCCAAATTTATTGATCAATTTGTAAATTCAAGTCTGTTTTGCAAAATATAAATATCAGTTTTGCAAATTAAATAAATTTATAACAAGAAATAATATTTGGTGATTAATAATAAAAAATCTTTATTTTAAAATATAAATCAAGGAGAAAAAATGTCAGCAATTTTACAAGTTGAGAATTTATCAAAAAGTTTTGGTCAGGTTTTGGCGGTGAATAACCTTAATTTTAAGGTTGAAAGCGGTGAATTTTTGGCATTTTTAGGACAAAATGGTGCAGGGAAAAGCACGACTATAAATATGCTTATAGGCAATCTTGAAAGAGATAGTGGAAATATTGTTTACTCAGAAGGCAAATCTTTTAAAGAATTTAAGGAAAAAATAGGAGTGGTTTTTCAAAATAATATTTTAGATGACTTATTGACTGTTGAAGAAAATTTAAAATTCTTTGGAAGACTTTATTCAAAAAATAATGAAAGTATCAAAGAGCGATATGAAGAACTTAGCAAATTGTTTGAGTTTAAAGATTTTGAAAAGAAAAAATTTAAGCATCTTTCTGGAGGTCAGAAACGCAGAGTTGAAATTGCAAGAGCATTATTTAATAGCCCTAAAATATTGTTTTTAGATGAACCAACAACTGGACTTGACCCAAAAACAAGGATTGATGTGTGGAACATTATTCACAAAATACGCAAAGAATCAGGTATGACTGTATTTTTGACAACCCATTATATGGAAGAAACCGCCGATGCTGACAATGTGAAAATTATACATAACGGAAAGATGATTGCAGAGGGCAGTCCTAGTTATCTTAAAGAAAAATATTCAAGTGATAAAATCAAAATCGTCCCAAAAGATGAAAAATCTTTTGAAAATATTGTCAAAAAGTTTAAATTTACAAAAATATCTGATCAATATGAAATTTTATCAAAAAATGTAAACGAAGAAATTGAAATTTTAAATTTTTTAAAAGAGCATATAAAATATTTTGAAGTTGTAAAGGGCAGTATGGATGATGTTTTCTTAAATGCAGTTGAAGAGGCTTTAAAAGGAGAGAATAATTGAAAAAAGTACTTTCACTTACAAAAAGGAATTGTCTTCTGTTTTTAAGAAATAAACAGGTGGTTTTCTCTTCGCTTATTTCAAGCATTATTTTGATTGCGTTATATTTCTTATTTATAGCAAATCTATACTCACAAGGGTTAAATAATTTTGCTGATCTGACATTATCAAGCAGTCAGAAAAGTGCATTGATTTACATACAGATGATTATGGGTGTCCTTGTTGTGAACTCAGTTTCACTTACTACAGGAATGTTTTCATTTATGGCAAAGGATTTTGAAGTGAAAAAAACAGAGGCGTTTTTACTTACAAACGCAAAACCAGTCCATCTTACAATATCTTATTTGTTGTCATCAATTCTTGTTTCCTTTGCTCTAAATTTTATTACTCTTGTTGTTTCAGTGATATTAATAGGATGTATAACTAGTTTTTGGCTGAGTGCAATTGCCTTCTTCTCAATTTTTGGGATTCTAATTTTGACTTGTATAATCGGCTCTGTAATTATGCTTCTTATCACTTCTATAGTGCGTTCATCAGTGGCAATTGGTGTAATAAATGGTATTTTGGGGACAATTTTGGGATTTGTTTGCGGTATTTATATACCATATTCTGACATGGGGAATGTGATAGTTTATATAGGTTCACTTTTGCCTTTTACACATCTTACCATTTGGCTTAAACAAATTGCATTAGGAGACCTACTCTCACAGTTTGGAGTATCAAAAAATATTTCAGACATAATGCTTGATAAATCTTTTTCTGCGGGTAATGTAGGCTTGCTGGGAGCAAATGTTCCATTATGGGGTATGATATTGCTTAGCGTTTTATTTGCAATCATTTGTTTTGTTATATCACTATTTTTAATTAAAAGATTATTTAAAAAGGGTCAAAACAAAAAGCAAAGACATTCAAAAGATAGGAAATATTAATTAAATTTAAACTATTGAATTGTATTTTAAAGATTTATTTTTTTAGAAAGGAGATCATATGAGAATTGGAATAATTACAAATTTTAAAGAATGTTGCACAAAAGAAGATTATATAATTGCTAAATCATTTGCTGAGGATGGGCATAAGGTGGATTTGCTAGATTTTCCGGTGCAGTTTGAATTTGATAATATTTACGATCTTTTTATTTTGAAAAATGCATGGGATTTGAATGAGAAAACTTATAAAAACTATGTTGAGGAATTAGATAAATTTATTATTAAGATGAAAAATTCTAATTGCAAAATTGTCTCTTCGCTTGATGGTAATTTAGATTTTAATAAATATGGAAAAAAATATTTGGCTGAATTATATAAAAAGGGATATAATGTTGTGCCAACAATAGATAGTCTTGAAGATTTGAGTTTGTTGCCAGATGTTTCAGAATATATTTTAAAACCTTATGTTGCTTATGATGGCTTTGATATGAGAAAAATATCACGTCAAGATTTAAGCAACTTGAAATTATATAACGAAGTTTTACAACCTAACTTGAAATTATATAACGAAGTTTTACAACCTAACTTGAAATTTATTTCAGAGGTGCAATTATATTTCGTGAATGATGAGTTTCAATATGCTTTAGAGTATGCTCCTAGTAAATGGCCAGATTATCCAACGCCACATGAGTTTATTCCAAATCAAAAATACATAGATGAGGCAGTCAGAATTATAAAATTAAACAGTGCAAGTTGTAGTTTTAATCGTGTTGATTTTTTAAGATTAAATAATGATGAAATGGTAATTTTGGAATTTGCAGATTCTAATCCTAATATGAGTTTGCCACTACTTAGCAAAGAAACATCAAATAAATTTTTGACAAATTTTAAAAATGCAATCTACAATTATTTGAAAGTTTGATTTATTATAAATTAAAACTAATGAAATATTAGTTTCAACTTGTTAAAATTTATAACGGGGAGAATTTATGAATGTAATTAAAAGAAAAAGTGCAAGAGCGATAATTTTTCAAGGAAATAAAATTGTTTCTATGAAACGCATAAGAGATGGAAGAATTTTTTATACTTTTCCTGGAGGCGGAATGGAAGAGGGGGAAAGTGAAGAAGAATGTGTGCTCCGAGAGGTTTTTGAGGAATTTGGTTTAGTTATAAGTCCTATTAAAAAAGTTTATATTTATGAAAGTGGGAGTTCAATTGAACATTTTTATATTTGCAGATATATTTCGGGTGAGTTTGGGACTGGTAAAGGCGAAGAATTTCACAATGTTGCAAAAAATGGAGTTTATAAGCCTGTTTATATTGAAATTTCTGATTTGCCAACATTGCCTCTTATGCCACCAGAGGTTGCTTCAGCCTTTTGTGAGGATTATAAAAATAATGGAGAGGCACTTAGAGAGGATATAAAGATTTTAAATGTATGTAAAATCAAATAAAATTCTGTTTGCAAATATATGAAAATTTGATTGCATAGCAATTAAAATAATTTAAATATTGATTTTTTTTCAAGTGTAATTTATAATTTAATTATAAAGATTAATGGAGATAAATATGCAAGTTTATGTTATGAGGCATGGGACAACTGTTTGGAATGAAATGGGCGTAACACAAGGCAGAACAAACAACAAACTAAGTAGGGATGGTGTTAGACTTACTCAAGAGGTGGCTGAGAATTTTAAAGATGTTCATATAGATTTAATAGTCTCTTCACCGCTTATGAGAACTATGCAAACAGCAAAAATCATGAATCAATATCACAACGTAAAAATAGTAAAAGATAATAATTTGATTGAGATTGACCAGGGGATTTTTTCAGGGAGAAGTAAGGAATCTTTGACGGAAGAAGAACTTGTAATGAAAAAAAATAGGTCAAAAGAAGCAGGAATGGAAAACTATCAGGAGTGTTTAGGAAGGGCTGAAATGTTTGTTGAGAGTATAAAAGAAAAATACAATTATGAAAACATTTTGGTTGTCACTCATAATATTTGTGCGTCCTTTATAAAAGGGATTTTAAATAATGAAAAAGTTGATATTTGTGATGAAAGAAAAAGAAAATGTTTTAATAATGCAGAAATTAAAAGATTTACATGGAAGTAATCAAAAGATATAGATTTAGATTTATCATAAAAACAATAAAAGGAGTATTGAAAATGAATTTGGTGGCAGACAAGGAAGAAATGTTGAAAATTTATGATGAAAATCACAAATTTTTGAATAGATATGAAAAGAGAAGCATTGCTCATGAAAATAGACTTTATCATAATGAGGTTGCACTTTGGATAATAAACTTAAAAAATAAAACTGTTTTGCTTCAAAAAAGAAGTCACAATAAGAAAATCAATCCAGACAAATATGCTTTATGTGCAGGTCATGTAGTAGGTGAAGAGACAATAGAAGAAGCACTTTTTAAAGAGGCACAAGAGGAAATAGGTTTGGATTTAAATCAATATGTATACAAACCTTTATGTATAGTAAAAAGGACAGAACCACGCAATCATTGTTTCTCTCATCATTTTTATTTGATTGCAGATATTCCTGTTGAAGAATATGTCATTCAAAAAGAAGAACTAAGCAAAGTGAAATATATTGACTATGAAACTTTGAAGACGCTTGTAAAAAATAATGATGAAACTATTGTCTTTAAATGGAATGATGTTTATAAAGAAGTTTTTGCCAAATTAGATGAAATTTTTTATAATTAAATGAAAAAAATAAATTTATTTTGATAAAAATCTATAGTTTTTTAAAAATGAATATACTTGTTTTTGATATAAAGTTGTTTAGATTTAAAAAAATATTGATTTTTTCAACTTTTTTGTGTAGAATTATGTAAGAAATAATTAAGTTTATTTTGTAGTTTAACACTTAGGAGAAAATTTTGAAAACCGAAAGAGATTATTGCGATTTGCATATTCATACAACTTTTTCTGATGGAGATTATGATTTAATAGAAATATTAAAAATGTGTGAAAAAGAAAAACTATTTGCTATTTCTATTACCGACCATGACAGCGTTGAAAGTTGTTTGCAAATGCAAAAGTTGGATGTTGAAAATTATTTTGGTGGAAAAGTCATGGATGGATGTGAGGTTAGGTGTGTTTGTAAAGGTATTCCCATTGAGATTCTTGCATATGGATTTGATGTAGAATCTTTTAAAGTCTTTATTGATAAATATAACATGACTCCAGATAAAGACGATATTGAAAAAACAAAACTTTTATATAAATGTTTTCAAAATATTGATTCAAATTATTTCTATCCAGTTGAGGAATTGTTGAAAAGAAATGATGTTTGGAGATATAAAGAACTATATTTAGATGCACATAGAAGTCAGAAGATTCTTTCACTTTTAAAAGAAGAAAATAATGATAACAATATTATGAAATTTTTTAGAATGGGAATGAATAATCCATTTTCTCGTTTCTATTGTGATGTTTCTGGTTTTTATATTTCTGTTGAAAAAGTTTTAGAAGAAATTCATAAAAGTGGTGGACTTGCTTTTCTTGCTCATCCTTGTGAATATGGTGAAAATCATAAGATAGTTCTTAAGGCAATCAAGGACAAGTTGGATGGCGTAGAATGTTTGCATCCGAGTGCAGATGATATGTCTAGAAAGTCGCTGATTAATTATGCTAAAAAACATGGTCTGCTTATTTCTGGAGGCAGTGATTTTCATGGTTTTAAAGGTGCGATAAACTCTCAAAAGGTAAGCGCTGAAGTTTATATGAATATAATTTCAAAATTAAAATTGTAAATTTATAGTTTGCAATTTTTTTTTGTTTTTGTTATACTAATTATATGAAAGATGAATTGATTGAAAGATTAGCAAATATAGAACATAATAGATGGGCACACTGGCAAAAGTATTTGCATAGTTGTTGCATAAAAAATGAAGATGGTTCTCTCACCATTCCAAAAGACAAAGTTGATCGCTGGGAAAACCAGATTAAGACAAAATATTGTGCGTTGTCTGAAAAGGAAAAAGATTCTGATAGAGAACAGGTGGCAAATACGATTAATGCCATTAAATCTTATTATCAAAATTCAAAACCTTTAGGCATTATTATTGCTGGATTTGGAGCAATAGGAAAGACTTATTTAGGTGAAAAATATGCAAATATGATAGATATGGAAAGTGGAAATTTTCGATATTTGAATGATGGTTTTGCTTCAATGCCTATTGAAAAACGAAAGGGGACGAAATTAAGAGAACCAAATCCAGAATGGCCTCAAAATTACATATCACAAATTTTGGAGGCGAGGAATTATTATGATTTTGTTTTGACTTCTATGCATAGTGAATTAATAAATTTTTTGGAAGAAAACGATTTGCCTTATATTCTTGTTTTTCCTGAGCAGGGTTTGGAGGAAGAATATGCAAAAAGATGTTATGAAAGAGGCAACAATAAAATTTTTACAGAACATATGATTTCAAATATAAAAAAATGGGCAGAAGAAAAAATCCCATTTATGCATCCAAAAGAATTGATCTTGCTTAAAAAAGATGAGTATTTGGAAGATGTTTTAAAACAAAGGAATTTAATTTAAAGTATTTAACTACTGTTTTTTAACAGTGGTTTTTTTGTGAAATTTTGATATAAATTTATAAAATATTATATTTAATATATAGCCAAATTCTTTTGATTTTGAACTAAAATTGATGATTTATATTTAATTTATACATCTACTAAGTGATGTAAAAATTTTATTAACATAAAACTTTTATAAATTCTGCGAATTTGACTGCTTTGCAGTCCATCACTTAGTATGTATAACCATCAGTTTTGCTCAAATAGTCTTTCTGACTGCTTGACAAAACTTCCGGTAATATATACCATTTGATGTAAAAATTTTATTAACATAAAACTTTTATAAATTCTGCGAATTTGACTGC
>CAOJSF010000002.1 GCA_948442695.1 uncultured Clostridia bacterium
GAGTGTTTTCTTTAGAAACGCAAGAATAACACGAGCAAAGCGAGTGTTTTCTTATAATAATATTTTAATTTATTTTAAACAGAGTTAAATTAGCAATTTAAAATGTTTAAAATCAAATTATTCTGTCTATAAAATCTTTATGACTAAAAAAGAATATATTTCAAGTTTAGAAAACTTGATAGTAAACAGAATAAAATATCATGCTCCTCAAATTAAAGAAGGGGTGGATTATGCTTTGCTTGATGCGATAGGTATAGATGGAAGGTTTCCTATTTTTATTTTTGATAAACCTATTGATAAAATATTTTACAAGGCTTTTGTTGGGGCTAAAAAGAGGGCAGATTTTAATCTGATATTGACTCAAAGACCAAAAGTCTCACCAAGAAAATTAAATTCTTTGGAGAAAACTTATACCTTTTATAAAGATGAATTAGGTTCTAATCTTTTTCATACTTTAAACCAACTTAATATCAATTATCTTACTCATACCGACTTTCAACAAGATTTAAAAAATGAGTATTTAAAATTTAATGACAAGGAAATATCATTTGATTATATACCTTATTTTTATGGCAAGAAAGTCATGGATAATAGGGTGATTTTAGATGCAAAATCTTTTATTTTAAATGGTAAAAATTACTTTTTAACTTTTACAAACACCTCAAATGAGAAAAAAACTATTAATTTTGAATTTAATTTACCACTGCCACGAGGGTATTATTTATTTAAAAAAGGTATTAATTTTATTGAAATAGAAAACCTTACAAATCGTGAAAAAGCATATTTTAACTTCAATCTAAAAAATGCTAATATATCTTTTTCTACTGTAAGTGGGATTGAAAGCAGTACTTTTGCGTGTGTAAATCTTGAGTGTAAAATAGACCTATTACCTAAAGAAAGCAGAAAGTGTTTTTTTAACTTTGGCGAGAATAAATACATCCTTTTTTCTCCAAAAGATATTGCAAATTTCTTTCAACTTTCACAAATCAAAATGAATGAAATTTTTGATTTAAAGGTCACAACAAGAGATAGTCAATTTGACGAACTTTTCAATCGCTCTTTGCCCCAGAATATATGGGAAAAGTGGCAAAAATTTGATGTAGATGAAGAAAGTGAAAATGAATGGGTAAAAATGAAGTCGCAAATTATTAAAAATGATCAAAGCGGAGTCCAAATATCAAAAGATTTTAAAGGTCTAAAAGAGGTCAAATTCTTCCGTAATTTAGGGTGGAAGAGGGTTTTTGTTGTGCATAATAATTCAACATATCTTTTCGCTGATAGAATCAAATATTTCAACTTTACTTTGCTTACAAAAGAAATTTTTGAAAAAAATAATGAAATATACTTGTCTTTTGCCGAATAGTATTGTAAAATAAGGTCGATGGAAAATTTAAAAAGAGTTCCACTGGCAGAAAAAATGCGTCCAAAAACCTTTGATGATTTTGTTGGACAGGAACATATTGTTGGGAAAAATACCTTATTATATAGGGCTATCAAATTTGGAAGTTTAGGTAGTTGTATTTTTTTTGGTCCTCCGGGCACGGGTAAAACAACTCTTGCAAACATCATAGCCAATTCACTTAAAGCAAACTATGTAAAAATCAATGCTGTCACAAGTGGTGTCAATGACGCTAAGGCCATTATTGAAAGGGCGAGAGTTGATAAGGCTATGTTTGGCACAGACACCTTTTTGATTTTGGATGAATGTCATAGGTGGAATAAAGCACAATCTGATTGCGTCCTTGAAGCAATAGAAGATGGCTCAATATTTTTTATCGGCACAACAACTGAAAATCCTTATACATCAATGACGAGGGCAATTGTATCAAGATGTCGTATATTTGAGTTTAAATCAATTACTTCAAAAGATATAAAAAAGGCTCTTGAAAGGGCTTTGAAAGACAAAGAAAATGGAGTGGGGAATATGCCTGTTGAAATCACTGATGAGGCTCTTGACTATCTTTCGTTTGCTTGTGGTGGAGATTTGCGAAATAGTCTCAATTCTTTAGAACTGGCAGTAATGACAACTCCTATTGATAAAGACAAGAAAATACATATAGATTTGGAGGTTGCACAGCAATCTACCGATAGAAAAGCATTGTCTTTGGATGAGAATATGTATTATGATTTCCTTTCTGCATTTTGCAAAAGTCTAAGAGGAAGTGATACAGAGGCTGCGCTTTATTATAGTCAAAGGCTTATTAAAGCGGGTTGTGACCCTATGATTATTGCAAGACGACTGGTCGCTCATTCTTCAGAAGATGTTGGAATGGCTGACAGCAACGCATTGCTTCTTTCTACAAGTGCAATGTATGCCTTAGAAAAAATGGGACAACCTGAAGGTTTGATTCCTCTGACGCACGCAATCATTTATGTTTGTGAAGCTGAGAAATCTAATTCTGTAATAAATGCATTGCATCTTGCCAGTGTAGATGCAGAAAAAAATACTGACAACAAGGTGCCAAATCACCTTAAAAATCATCCTAGCACAAATGCTGATGGGCATGGCAGATATAAATATCCACATGATTATGGTGGCTATGTAAAACAACAATATCTGCCTGACTCACTTAAAGATAGGGTTTATTATAAGCCTGGAAAGAATGGCAGAGAAAAAAATTTAATAAGAAAAAAGTTTAAAGGAGAATAAACTTATGTTTGGACACAGAAGTGACGGAAAAAAAGTTAAAAATATGAATATTATAGAAAAAGCAGGTCCATTTTTTATGCCACAAAGAATAGACGCAGTAAATCTTGTAACTGTTGATATCCCTTGCGGACCTATTGATGAATTTATACAAAAAGAAAGAAGAAATGGAAGACATTATACATACACTCATATTTTGTTTGCAACTCTCATCAGAGTGCTTTATACAAGACCAAAGATGAATAGATTTATCATGAGAGGAACAACTTATCAGAGAAACTCCATAAGTATTTCAATGGATATTAAGAAAAAACTTGAAGATGAGGGAGAAGATATCACTCTTAAATTATATTTTACTGGCAGAGAAAGTTTGCAAGAAATAAAAGAAATGCTTGATGGTGAAATTGCAAAAAATTTAAAACCAGAAGAAGTGCATAAAACAACTGAGGTTGCTGGCAAATTTTGCAACTTACCAGATTTTCTTTTCAGGTGGGCACTTGCATTTATTAGATGGCTTGATAAACATGGAATGATGCCAAAAAGTTTGATAAAAGCAAGTCCTTTTCATACAAGTTGCTTTGTGACAAACCTAAAATCAATTAAATTGCCTTCAATTTATCATCATCTTTACAATTTTGGAACTACATCTATGTTTGTTTCACTGGGAAAAGAAACGATGAAACCATATGTGGAGAATAACAAAGAACTTAAAGTTGGCAAATTCCTTACATTAAAATTTTCATTAGATGAAAGAATCGCAGACGGATTTTATATGGGAAGAACTTTAAAATTATGTCGTGACCTTCTGGCTAATCCAGAAAGTCTTGTTGAAAAGATGCCTGATGATGGCACTATCCCAAAGAGACTTTTAAAAAAGAAGGCAAAAAAGTCAAAGACAAAAACGAAAAAAACAAAAGAAAAGAAATCCAAAGATAAACCTAAAAAAATTAAACCTTTGTTGAATAAAATCAAACATTACAGCAAAAAGAAGAAAAATCAAGATGAAATTCAACAAGATGTTTCGGAAAATTTAGAATAGGAGGATAATTATGAAATCTATTGTTTATTTTATACTTGCTTTGCTTACAATTATTTATATCGGATTTTTATGTTATGTAAATATTTATGGCATAGATACACTTGCACCGATATTTCACTATATTTCAATCTATGGAGGCTTAGGAATTGCACTTTTATATGCGGGCGTAAACTTTTTTGGAAATCCGCTTAAAATTGTGTTCTTTATTCTTTTAGTTGTTATGGTTGTAGTTTTGATTCTTACTATTGCAATGCCAGATGTATTTAGAAAACTTCTTAAAATTGCGGGTGATGGCAAAACTATGATAACACCTTTTTTGACTTTTATTAAATAATTTATTTATATTATTATTTCTTTGAAATTTCTTTTTGTTTATTGTTTAAATTTGGTTTTAAAGTCTTTTATGTTTTTTAGAGGAGCAGGGTTATGGCTAAACTTTTAATTATTGATGGAAACAGCATTGCAAACAGAGCATTTTATGCTCTGCCATATCTTTCAAATCATGAAGGAAATCCATCAGGTGCTGTATTTGGTTTTGCAAATATTTTAATTAAACTTTTGCAGGATGAAAAACCATCAAAAGTGCTTGTTGCATTTGATCATGCTCGAAAAACTTTCAGAAATGAAATTTATAGCGAATATAAGATGCAAAGAAAACCTTCTCCAACAGAACTTATTTCGCAATTTCCAGTTATAAAAGAGATGCTTGATTGTATGGATATTTTATATTTGGAATCAGCAGGAATTGAAGCCGATGACATTATCGGAACTGTTTCAAAGATGTATGATGAAGAAAATATAATTCTATCAGGCGACAGAGACCTGTTGCAACTTATTGATGAAAAGACCTGTGTTTGGCTGACAAAAAAGGGTGTTTCAGAGGTTGATAAAGTTGATGAAAAACGACTAAAAGAAATTTTTAATTTATCACCAAATCAAATTATAGAACTCAAAGGACTTATGGGGGATAGTTCTGATAACATCCCTGGCGTGAAAGGAGTTGGTGAAAAAACAGCCTTATCACTTTTAGAGAAATATCAGAATATCGACAATATTTATAAAAATATTAATGAAATTACTGGAAAACTTAAAGAAAAACTAGAAATAGGCAAAGATGACGCTTTTATGTCACGACAACTTGCAACAATCAAGAGAGATTGTGATATTGAAATAAATCATGAAAAAATAAAAATAAATCTTCCTTTTGGAGAAAAACTTTATGATTTTTTCAAGCAATGGGATTTTACATCTTTGTTAAAAAATCAAGTTATTTTTGACAAAGTTTATTTTGCTGAAAAAAAATCAAAAACTGAAAGAATAAATCTTGATGAAGAAAAAATTAAAAAACTTGAATTTAAAAATAAAATATTTTGTTATGACTTAAAAAATTTAGAATTTTTTATAGATGATAAAATATATTTTATAGAAAAAAATTATACTCTTTTTGAAAATTCTTTATCTATCAATGAAATATGTCAATATTTTAAAAATGCCTTTGAAGATAAAAACATCTTAAAAATTACAAAATTTTCTAAAAGCGATAAACACTTTCTTCAGAATCAAGAGATATCTTTGAATAATTATTTTGATTTATCTCTTGCAGATTATCTAGTTTGTGCCGGTCTTAAAGGTAATATAGAAAGTTTGAATATAGATGAATATATCACTAAAATGAAAGAACTTGAGACTCTTATAGAAACTAAAGGATTGAAATATGTCTATGAAGAGATTGAGTTTCCTTTGATTGAACTTCTTTATAAAATGGAAGAGCGTGGATTTAAAATAAATGAAACAAAACTTGATGAAATTGAAAGAGAGTTTGAAGAAAAGATAGAAAACTTGACAAAAGATATTTATATTGAAGCAGGAGAAGAGTTTAATATAAATTCGCCAAAACAAGTTGCATACATTCTCTTTGAAAAACTGGGCATCAGTGCTTATAACAACAAAAAACAATCAACAAGTGCAACAGTTCTTGAAGAACTTAAATTTATTCCTATTGTTAGCAATATTTTGCTTTATCGCAAATATTCAAAACTATTAAATACTTATATTACTGTTTATAAGGAAATTTGTAAAAATCAAGGTGCAGTTATTCATACAACATTTAATCAAACATTGACAAGTACTGGCAGACTTTCAAGCAGTGAACCAAACCTTCAAAATATTCCAACAAGAGATGATGAAGGCAAGGTCTTAAGAAAAATTTTCATTTCAAAATTTGATAATGGCAAAATTATTTCTGCAGATTACAATCAAATAGAATTAAGACTTTTGGCAGATATGTCAGAAGAAGAAAAACTTATTGACGCTTTCAACAATGGCGATGACATTCATTCTCTTACTGCCTCTCTTATTTTTAGAAAGCCTTTAAACGAAGTTAGCGAAAGGGAAAGGAGAGATGCAAAAGCAGTAAATTTTGGTATCATATATGGAATAAGTGACTATGGTCTTTCTCAAAATATTAAATCATCAAGAGCAATGGCAAAAGACTTTATTGAAGCATATTTCAATAAATATCCAAAGGTAAAAATTTTTATGGATAAAAATATTGATACTGCAATAGAAAAAGGATATGCAATTACAATATTTGGAAGGATTAGACAAATCCCAGAATTATCATCGTCAAAATATATTACAAGGACTTTTGGAGAAAGGGTGGCAATGAATATGCCACTTCAAGGAACTGCATCTGACATTATTAAAATTGCAATGCTTAAGGTAGACAATAGAATAGAAAAAGAGGGACTTAAAAGTCAACTGATTTTGCAAATCCACGATGAACTTATTATCGACACTTTCCCAGGCGAGGAAGATAAAATTGTTGAGATTTTAAAAGACGAAATGGAAAAGGTAGTCAAATTGAAAGTCCTGCTCGATATTTCAGTTGGAATAGGCAATACTTTATATGATTGTAAATAATTTCTTTAAAAATAAATAAAATAGTTATTTTTGTTTGACTTATTTTATTTAATTAAGTTATAATTATTATGGAGATGTAATGCAAAACAAAAGAAAGATGGGAATCGATTATGGAGACAAACGCATAGGAATTGCAATGACAGATGCCTTATGTATTATCTCAAGTCCGTTCGAAGTTTACAAAAATGTCGGTGAAGAAGATGCAATAAATCATATTATAAATCTTATAAAAGAATATGATGTTGATGAAATTGCTATGGGGCTTCCATTAAACATGGATGGCACTGAAGGTGAAAGAGCCATTATTCATCGTCAATTTGGTGCAAAACTTGAGTCTCTTTCTGGAGTAAAAATTGTTTATATTGATGAGCGCTTAACCTCGGCAGAGGCTGAAGACATTTTAATTGCAAGCGGTGTTCGAAGGGAAAAGCGAAAGGAACTCATTGATAAAATTTCTGCTCAGATAATTTTGCAGACTTACATCAACAATAAAAGGGGATAAATTATGGAAAATAATAAAAATGAAGAAGTGCAATTAGATCTTCTTGATGTTTTACTTGATCAGGAAAATAAAGAACCTATTGTTCTTATGGATGAAAATGGAAAACAAATCACTTTCGAACAAGTGGCAGTTATACCTTTCGAAGTAAAGAAAGAAAAAAGACTTTACTGCGTTTTGAAACCACTTGACAAAATCGAAGGAATCGGTGAAGATGAAGCAATTGTATTCTTAGTTGATACTGATGATGAAGGAAATTCTATCATCAAAATCGAAGAAGATGAAGAAGTTGCTATTGCAGTGTTTGATAAATACTATGACCTTCTTGAAGAGGCTAGAAAAGACAGCAAGGAAGAAGATAAAACGCCAAAAACTGGTAAAAAGAAGGCTGGCAAAAAATAACATGTAATTTAAAATATTATTTTATAAAAAGACAACATTTCACTTGTAAAAGTGTAGAGTTTATGTTGTCTTTTTTGCTTTTTATCAATTATATCTTATTAGTTTACATGCTATGTGAAAATTCTTTTAAAAAACTGAATTTATTTTACACTTTATAGTATAAAAACTTTAATTCTTGACAACATAATATTACAAGGCAATCAGCCTTGAAATATAGGAGGTGAAAACTATGTTTGGTAAAAATTCAAAGGCTTCTTCTAAAAAGAGCGGAAAGTCTGCAAAGGCTACAAATTCTGCTAGAAATGTAGAAGCATCAAACGAGGCTACAAAGAACTATGGTTCTAAAACTAGTTCTAAATCAAGTTCTAAGACTAGTTCAAAAACAAGTTCTACTGCAAAAAATTGCAAATAGTTTTCAACTTAAAAAAAGTCCACAAGAATCTCTTGTGGATTTTTTTAACATTTTTTTATTTTAATGAAAATTAGTAATTGTAAATCATTTATTTTCTGTTTATTTACCTTTTGCCTTTTCATACATATCAGGTGAGAGTTTAGTAAATGTAAGCGAAAGATTTGTTTCAATGGCAGTGATATTTTGAGTCAACACACATTTTCCTTCATTATCAAAAGACTTATAACTTAATAGATTTCCAACTTCGAATTCATATTCAGTCTGAATATTTTGTGAAGTAATCATCTTTACTTTCACTTTATATTTATATTCATTATAATTATTATCTGAATTTGCAGTGCCTAAATATACAATATTTTTATTGTCTGTTTTAAAGTCGGTGTTTGTTTCGATTTTTCCACTGACAAAAGTTGTAAAATTATCACTTCCAGCAGATGTGAGTGCAGAAGAAATTTGATATTCAACAGATGAATAATTTTCACTTTCAAAATTTATGCTTGTAAGTGCTGAGAATCTCATTTTGGCATTAGAATCTGCAAATACCGCAGTATAATGACCAGCAGTGCGTTTATTATAGGTGAGTGTCATTGATTTTGAAGTTGAGACAACTTTACTATAATCTTTTACCCAGCAAATAAATGGATTAGATTCTGACAAAAGTTCTTTAGCCACCAGTGTCACCTTTTTCCCTTCTTCCATTTCGACATTAATTGCACCTTGAAAATAACCCAGTTCTCTATCGCTTGTGCCTGCTTTGATAAGAAATTTGCCATGCGACTTGCAAGCCGTCATAAGTAAAACGGGACATAGACATAAAATCAGCATAAAAATATTCAAAATTTTCTTCATTTTTACCACCTTACTTATATTATTAACATCATTTCTTATAATTTGTCAAATTATTTCTTTTATTTTTTATTTTCTTAGTGTATTTTTGAGAACCTTGCATAGAATATTGATGAAAAGGAGTTTGTATGTGGGAGTTTTCTCTAAACTTTAAGACTGAAAATTTTGAAATTGCTAAGCAGGTTCATAATACACTTTTAAATTATATATCAACTATTGACGGAGTTGTAACATCGCATGAGGAGGATGGGACAATCTTTGTATTGCTTGCTGTCAAAGAAAAATTTAAAGAAAAATTGAAATTAATATTGACAAATACTATCTCAGAAATTATTTGCACAAAATTCAAATCTGATTTTTTGAATAAATACCTTGTATTACCTGAACTTGACAAGGCTAGTATTTGTGCATTTAAAAAGGCATTATTAAATTTTGATAGGGAGACAGATAGGTTTATCATCAAGAAAAACTTAGTGCTTGAAAAGAATCTTTATGTTGAGTCTTTCTATTATTTTAGATTGAAATCACTTCAAACAAAATGGGAAGAACTTGTAAGTCTTTCAAACGAAAACAAGGAATATCTTATTTCAAGAGAAAGTTTTATTGACCTCTTAAAATTTTTGGTTGATAATCTTGATATATGTGAAGAAGAGATCAGTGTTGTAAAAGAAAAGGGTGGCTATCGAATATACACTTATGACAACGAGAACTTGACAAACAATCTCATAAGTGAGGATGTCATGGTTTCTTCAGTCATTGACCTTTCACCACAAAAAATCAATCTTTACTTTAATGAAATGACAGGGGCAATAAGTCTTCTTGAACGCATATTTGAAGAAAGGATAATTATCAATGAATCAAGCAATCAAAATATAAAAACATTTGAGATAAATTAATATTTAGACACTGTCATTATGGCAGTGTCTTTTTTAGTTGATAGTAAATTTAAATATAACAAATGCTATGATTTGATTTAAAAAAGTAAAAATATTATATAAATTAAATACATATTTCAAAATAGTCAAATTTTTAAAGTTGACTTTTAAATATAATTGTATTATAATAAGAAAACTAATAATGAGTTTAAGGGGATATCATGCAAAGCGAAAAAAATCTCATAGCAGATGAGATAGAAATCAATAATGCAGACATAAAAAAAGAAATTAAAACAAAAAAAACTAAGAAAGGAATATTTCAAGCATTAAAAATTATATGGTTTTTTATGGGCAAAAAGGAAAAAATTACTTTTTGTTCTATTTTTGCTTTTTCAATTTTATCTGCGTTTTGTATGCTCTTTCAAAACATTATTCCTTCACTGGTTCTTGCACAACTTGTTGGAGAGAAGGTAAAATTTCTTTTTATTGATTTTACCGGTATATCAACAATTCCTCTTGTCTTTATATTATGTGGTTCTCAAATTGTGCTTTGGATAATCGGAATGCTTGTTTATTATTTAGTTGATATTTTTGCAAGAAGGATGATTTGTGTGGTAAATTTAAAGGCTCAGGATATGCTTCTTTTGGAACGCAAGAATCTTGACTATGGATGCACAAATGGTGAGGTGAATTACATTGTAAAAAATGCAACAGACTGCATCTATCAAATTTTAGAACCTTTCTGTTGGAGTGTTGCAACATGGTGCATTGCTGTTGTTTTTATGAGCGTAACTTTATTTATAATTGATTATATGGTTGGAATATGCAATCTTGTTGTGATTATGCTTATATTGTTGGGCGTTTTTATAAGAATTAAAATACAAAATCCTATAGTTGAGAATATTGAATCTACAAATGCAAAGATAGGAAATCAATTTCTCACATCAATTCAGAATCTTCCTCTTATCACAATGTTAAAATCAAAAAATGAAGAAAAAAGACATTTGGGAATTTTAAACCGTATATTTTATAGGCATCATAAAACAAGGGCAAAAGTTGGTTTTTGGTACTGGATTGTAATATTGATATTTGAATTTATAGGACTGGCAAGTGCAGTTTCAATTTTTGTAGTAAGAAATGATACACAAACAATAGTCTCTTCTGTTACAATGATTTTTACTTTATCAACAAGTATTCAATCTTATATTGAAAGGTGGGGCTTCCAAATTTGTGATATCTTAAATGCTTCTATAAAACTTTGCAACCTTATGCAACTTAATGCTGATGAAAGCAAACTCAAACCACTGGGACTTGAATTTCATGAAGAACTTGATAGTGATAGTATTGAAAAAATTGACATAAAAAATCTTAATGTAAAAATAGGAAAATTTGAAGGAAACTACAACGCAACTTTCGAGAGTGGAAAAATTTATCAGTTGTCTGGGCGAAGTGGAAAGGGTAAGACAACTTTTATAAATGCTTTATGTGGATTGAGAGAAATAGAAGGGGGAGAAGTTGTAATCAATGATAAATTTCATCTGACCTCGCTTTTTGATTATTCTCAAAAAATATCTTATATGTTTCAAGATTCAATACTTTTTGATAGAAGCGTAAAAGAAAATATTTGCTATCCAAATAGTGACTTCAACGAAGAAAACAAAAGACTGATATCCTTGTTTAATATGGAAAAAATTGTTGAGCGAGAACAGACTGCAGGGAATACAAGTGACACTCTTTCTGGTGGAGAAAAGAAGAGAATTGACTTTATAAGATCTATGTCAAAAGATGCAGACATTTATATATTTGATGAACCAACAAACGAACTTGATAAATCAAATGTTGAGAAAGTGATAAATGAGATAAAAAATCTCAAAGAGAAAAATAAAATTGCTATCATTATTTCTCATGATAAACGCATTTCTTCTATTGCAGATGAAATTATTGAGTTTTAAAAAAAATATTTAAAATTAAATTTAATAAATTGTTGACAAAATTTTTTTTAGGACTTATAATAATTTCATACTAGGAGCAATAGACAAGTAGAATTGTTTGATTTCGCACAGAGAAGGGTCGGTTGGTGAAAGACCTAAGATAAAACAAATTTGAAACCACTGTTGTGATGATAAGTGATAAATAAGTGGCATATTATTGAATCGCAAATTTTTAGACAAGATTTAAAAATGACAAGATAATAAAAATATGCAATTAAGGTGGAACCACGGTTTTGTTTTTAATCGTCCTTAAGTTTTTAAGGATGATTTTTTTATGAATGAAAAAACAACATAAGCGGAGTGAGTGTTTTTAGGAAAAAAGGAATATACGAACAAAGCAGGTGTTTTCTTTAGGGACGAGAGGAATAAAACATATAGTGAGTGTTTGTTTAAAATTCACAAAAAAATCTTAAGAATCTAATAAAATCATAAAAATATCATCAATTATCCTTAAAACTTATTAAAAAATATAAAATTTGGAGGAAATTATGGAAATTAAAAATCAAATTGACAACGAACTTGAAAAATTAAGACATTCTTTGGCTCATATTTTGGCAAAGGCCATTGTAAGCATTTATCCTGAGACAAAACTCACAATCGGCCCTGCAATAGAGGATGGCTTTTATTATGATATTGATTTACCACATTCTATATCAGCAGATGAATATGAACAAATAGAAAAGAAGATGAAAGAAATCATAAATAAAGGGGAAAATTTCACTAAGAAAGTTGTTTCAAAAAAAGAAGCATTAAAACTTTTCGCAGAAAATCCTTTTAAATGCGAAATTATAAATGAACTTGATGACAGCGAAGAAATTTCTTTATATTACACAGGCGATGACTTTGTTGACCTATGTCGTGGGCCTCATGTTGAAAGCACAAGACAACTTCAAAACATGGCATACAAAATTCATAGTGTAAATGGGGCATACTGGCGTGGAAATGAAAAAAACAAGATGCTTCAAAGAGTTTATTGTTATGCTTTCAAAACTAAAAAAGAACTCTCTGAATATGTTGCAATGCTTGAAGAGGCAAGAAAAAGAGACCATAACAAATTAGGTCGAGAACTTGAACTTTTTACAACTGTCGATTATATAGGGCAGGGACTTCCTATTTTGCTTCCTAGAGGTGCAAAGGTTATTCAAATCTTACAAAGATTTGTTGAAGATGAAGAGGCAAAAAGAGGCTGGCTTTTGACAAAAACTCCTTTTATGGCAAAGAGTGACTTATATAAAATCTCTGGGCACTGGGATCACTATAAAGATGGTATGTTTGTTCTCGGTGATGAAAATAAAGACAAAGAAGTTTTTGCTCTTCGTCCTATGACTTGTCCATTTCAATATCAAGCATATTTAAACAAGATGAGGTCTTATAAAGATTTACCACTTCGTTATGATGAAACATCAACTCTCTTTAGAAATGAAGCCAGTGGCGAAATGCATGGACTTATTCGTGTCCGTCAATTCACAATCTCTGAAGGTCACCTCATGTGCACACCTGAGCAACTTGAAGAGGAATTTAAGGGCTGTCTTGAACTTGCAAACTTTATGCTTAAAACTTTGGGACTATATGAAGATGCAACATACAGATTTTCTCAATGGGATGAAAACAATCGTGAAAAATATATAGGCACAAAAGAACAATGGGACGAAGCACAAAATGTAATGAAAAATATTCTTGATGACCTCAATGTAAACTATACAATAGGTATAGGTGAGGCTGCATTCTATGGTCCAAAACTTGATATTCAAATAAAAAATGTATTTGGAAAAGAGGATACTCTTATTACAATCCAAATTGACCAAATGCTTGCTGAAAAATTTGGAATGGAGTATGTTGATAGAGATGGCTCGACAAAAAATCCTTATATAATTCATAGAACAAGCATAGGCTGTTATGAAAGAACACTTGCTTATCTTATTGAAAAATACGCCGGTGCCTTTCCTCTTTGGCTTGCTCCAGAACAAGTCAAGGTGCTTTCTCTTACTGAAAGAAATAATGATTATGCACATTCTATCAAAGAAGAACTTGAAAGAAAAGGACTTCGCGTTGAAGAAGACTTAAGAAATGAGAAGATAGGTTATAAAATACGAGAGGCTATGTCAATGAAATTGCCTTATCTTATCATTGTGGGCGATGAAGAGGAAAAGACAAATACAATCTCAATTCGTGGAAGAGGTTATGAAAATAAATCTGGGCTAAACTTGTCGGAATTTATCGATAGACTTCAAAATGAAATAAATACAAAAAAAATATAAACATTTTTGTTTGGTAAAATTAATAAAATATGCTAAACTGAAATTGTTTAAGGAGGATAAATGGACGTAACACAAATTATTTTAATAGTCTTTATTGTTTTATTATTGATTGCATATCCTATCATGGTATTTTCAAAAAACAAAAAAGAAGGTCAGCGTATGCAAGAGCAAACAAACTCACTTAAAAGAGGGGATAAAGTCCTTACTACAAGTGGAGTTTATGGCACAATCGTTGATTTGAAACTTGAAGAAGACAAAAAGATTGTCACTATCGAGACTGGCACAGATAAGAAAAAAGGATATATTTCAGTTGATGCATATGCTATATATCAAATTTTTAAAGATGAACCTGTTGAAGAGCCTAAATCAAATGACACTCAGTTGAACGTTGAAGAACAAATCAACCCAACAAAAAAGGGCAAAACCATTTTCGGCAAGAAAAACAAAGACGGCAAAGAAAATGATGAACAAATTGTTGAGACTGAAGAATCTGAAAGTGTTGTTTTAACAGAAAATGACGATACTGATAAGAATTAACAAACTTTTTCTTACAAAAAATGATAAAAAGATAACCTAATAAATGGTTATCTTTTTTGTTTTTCAATCATATTTTACTTTAGAATATTACTTTTAAGTATATTTTTGTTAAAAGGAGTCAATTATGAAACTGAAAGCAAAATCAAAAGCGGTGAAAAATACAAACGCTTCAGGCAGGTCAAACCTTATAGGGCTTATTACAAAAGGCACATTAATTGCACTTTGCATATCTCTGGTTCTTGTTTTAGTGTTTGCATTTCTTCTCAAATTTACAAACATTCCTGACAGTATAATATTCCCTATTAATCAAGTCATAAAGGGAATAAGCATCTTTATAGGGGTATTTATAAGTTTGAAAAAATCAAAAGAATTAGGTCTTGTTAGTGGTCTACTCATAGGTCTTATTTACACGTTCCTTGCATTTTTGGTGTTTTCTATTTTAAGTAGAAATTTCTCATTTGATTTAACTTTGCTCACTGACACTGTCTTTGGGGCGATAATCGGTGCTATATGCGGAATAATTTGTGTAAATATTAAAAAAAGTGCTAATTAAACATAATTTTATTTGACAATTCGCTTTTAATTCTCTATAATATTTTAGAAATATAAAAATCGAAATGGTTTTTAAGCGTTAAAAATTTTTGCTTTCAATTATTATTCGAATTAAAAGGGAATTAAATGTTGAAAAAAAATGCTATCGTAAAATTTATTTTTCTTACTATACTTGCTGTTTTGGGCATACTCTTATGTGTATGTCCTTTTGGCGTTCCATACACATCAAATCATTATAATGGTTTTATTCATGCCATCAATAAAGGTGTTGACCTAGATGGTGGTGTTTCTGCAATTTATAATTGCACTTTGCCAGATGAAAGTGATGGAAATTTGACAGACGCCATAGACAACTCTTTAATAAAAATTAAAAATATGTTTGCTCAAGAAAAGTTTTCTGAACTTTATGTTGAAAGACAGGGTGGAAACAAAGTTTATATTCTTGCTTCTTCTGATGCTTTTGAGATGAATAAGGCTTTTTCTTATATGGAAGATGGGAAAAAACTTTCTTTCACTTCAGCACAAGTTTCTGAAAATTTGACAAATCCTGATGTTTATGTTGATTCATCTGATATCAAATCAGTAAAAGCCGATTATGACTATAATGCAGGTTCTTATGGTGTAAGAGTTGAATTTGCCAAAGAGAGCAGGGAAAAACTTAAAAATTTAAAGAAAATTGCAAGTTCAACTTCAAGTAAAACTGTTTATGTATATTTGGGTGAATTAAATTCAAGCAATCTTTTTGCAGAAGTGAATTCAAGCAGTATTGATGTAAAGGAAAATAAATTATTTTTATCTGCTTCATCAAACAGTTCTTACAAGACAGGGACAGCAGAAGATGTGAGAAAAATTGCATATTCAATCACTGGCGGAATGATTGATGTAGAACTTAACCTTATAGAGGTGAGTCGCATAAGTCCTGTTTTTGGCAAAAACACTCAACTTTATTTAGGAATATGCCTTTTAATAGTTGTCGCTTTGGCATTTATATTGCTTTGTGTAAGATATAAAGAACTGGGACTTGTTGGCAGTTTGGCTCTTGTATTCTATCTTGTTTTATTTGCTTTCTTTATGCAATCAATTCCATTTATAACTTTGACTTTGTCAGGAGTAATCGGATCAATTCTTTCTTTCCTTGTTGCAACTTTTATGATTATGCACATTTATGAAAAGATGAAAGAAGATTACAAATTAGGCAAGAAAATTCATCTTTCTTTCAAAGGTGGTTTCAAAAAATCACTTTGGACAATTTTAGATTTAAATGCAGTGTTGATTCTTGCATCAATATTTATTTGGGTAATAGCGCCTGTATCAATGAAATGCTTTGCAATCACAACTATTTTAGGTTCTCTTCTTTCTATATTTATTTCGCTTGCTCTTCTTAGATGGTTTGTAAGTATCTATCTTTCAATAAATAGTTCAAAACCAAAAAGAATAGGTTTTTATAGAGATAAAAATATTGTAGAAATCAAAGATGAAAATGTTCAAATAGTGGGAGAGGCAAAAGAGGAAAGTCAAGAGACAACTATTGTAGAAAATTTGAATAATGATGTTATTGCAACAGAAAATTCACAATCATCAGAAGAAAATGTCTTAAATAGTGATGAAAACTTACCTAAAATAGAGGAGGTAAGCAATGATTAAAAAAAGTAAAATGCCTTTTGACCAAAAATTAGAAGGTAAAGTAATAAATTCAAAAATGAAAATAAGCAAAAATTTTGTTTATTATATAATTGCACCTTTGATTGCTCTTATTCTCGGAATAATTTTAATTTGCACAGTTGGATTTAATCTCGGGACAGATTTTACTGGTGGAAGTACAGTTAAAATCTATGTGAATAATGAAAGCGTTTTAGAAGCAACTGATTATAATTTAAATGATAAAGAAGATTATACTGAAGTTTATAATAAGGTAAAAACCATATTAAATAAAAATGGTTTAAAAATAGTATCTTATCGCACTTCAACAATGGATATTTCTGATTATAAAATTATTAATGGTCAGGCTGTAGAAATTATATTTGAAAATAAGGCTACTGGAGATAAAATTCAGTCTGAAAATGACAGCATTAGAAATCAACTTTTGACAGAATTTGGTTATACAGAATACTCAAATGCCATATCATCAGTCGACAAAAGAGTGTGGCATAAAGCATTTAATTATTCAGTTGAAATTTTGGCAGGAATTGCAGTCAGTCTTGCACTTGTAATTATCTATATGTTGATAAGAAAATATCGTGGTCTCACATTTATGATGATTATGCAAGTTGCTTTAGATTTATTGCTTCTTATGAGCATGATTCTTATCTGCAGACCTGTTGTAAATTTGACTATAGGTATCGCATTTATACTTTCGTTTGTAATTTCAATTATAAACTGCTTTATATTCTTAGATAAAATTAAATCAGGAAATAAAACTGGTAAATTTGACAATTTAAGCAATAATGAAATTGCGGACATCTCGATAAAGGAAATGTTTGTCAAGAAGAGTATGATTTATATCGCGCTTGCATTAATTTCTGTTTTATTTATTGCAGTATCAGTTCCGGCAGTAAGAGAAATTGCTATTTCAATCTTACTTGTGCTTATTGTCACTTTCTATACTTCAAATTTTGTTATGCCTGCAATTTGGTCGACATTATATCGAACAAAAAAGAAATCTATAAAAGACAAAAAAAATGCATAATTAAAATTAACAAAAACCATATTTTAAACAATATGGTTTTTTTAATACTCTTAGAATAACAGAATAGAAATGGTTGTTTTTTTAGACACTCAAGAATAACTCGAATGAAGTGAGTGTTTTCTTTTTCTTCAATTTTGTATCGAACAAAATATTACACTATAAAACTTTTTTTACATTGTCATTAATTCAAAAAATCATGCCTAATAAAAAATATTGATAACTATTAAAATATCATTTATTCTAAATTTAATAAAAGAGGTAAATATGAAAATATTTGACACTAAAACTTGCATGGATATGTTTTATGGTGTAACAAATAAAAAATCAATTGACTTTAAAACTAACATGGGTATGATTGTGAAGTATTATTCTAAATTTTATAATTGAGAAAATGTGAATATATCTACGGAACATGCTGGAATAAAAAATTTTGAAAGCAGTGACAATTTTTGGGTCTCTAAAATGAATGTTGAAAAGTTTTCATTAAATAATAATGAAGGCAAAGGGGCTGAATTTAACGATTTATGTTTCGATAAACTTATATTTCCGTTGGCTCAATATTTTGAAAAACTATACAATTCAAAAAAATATTTCAATTGTTTTAGTCATGTATTCGGTATTAGTGGTTATTATGCACCTTTTTATTGCGTAAGCCTTCAAAGAAAACTTGACAGCAACACTGGCTATAGAGATAGATATGTCATTAATCCTTCTGGTGTCTTTTTTGTAAAGATTTAATTGAAGTAAGGAAATATAATGAAAGAATGATGGCTTTTGAAACTGGTTTATGTATGCATTATATGCCTAGGAATCAAATTATTCAGAATATAAGACCTGTTTCAGAATTTATTGCTTCTCAATTTATAGAATTTAGTAAAGAATTAAAAAATCACAGACAATTTAATACAGGAATTTTTATAAGCAATCAATTTATTTCTCCTATGTTTTGGACATTGGATGAAGATATAAGTTTGGATGAAATAATGAATGAAGTGGATAAATTTTTAGAGAATTATATATTTTATAGACAATTCTCTCAAGGCAAAGAAGCCATAAATGATGGTCTCTTCAAAGAATTAGTCTTGTCTGGCTATAATATTAATGTTTGCAATTTTACAGACGAAGACCTTTTAAATGATTTAAAACCTCTAAAACAAACTTTGTTTCAGAGAAGGAAGAACTTGATTATTTTGAAAAAGAACTAACAGGCGAAGAATATATACAATATCAAAAAGAAATGGAAGAATCTTTATTACAGAAAGAGTTGTAATTGAATAATCTAAAAACGGGAAAATTTTAATAAAAAAATTAAAAAATTTACTAAAAAATATTTGACAAATCTAGAATTTTTTAATCATTTTTACTTGACAATTTTGTTAAGATTTGATATACTCACTAAGTCATTGGACAATAAGCACCTTATTGCATATTCAGTTGCAGTTGCCTAAAACTTTCATAACCGCAAACACAGTTTAATTTTGGCTATGAATAAAAAGAATTTATTTCTGAGGTCGCAACATGGAGATTGAAAGCATAGGGGAAGGACAAAAACAAAAGGAGGAATTAAAAATGTCAGTTATTTCAATGAAACAACTACTTGAAGCCGGTGTTCATTTTGGTCACCAGACTAGAAAGTGGAATCCAAAAATGAAGAAATTTATCTTCACTGCAAGAAATGATATCCATATCATTAATCTTGAAAAAACTTCTGAGCAAGTTGATAAAGCATACTCTTTTGTAAGAGATGTTGTCGCAAGCGGAAAGAAAGTTCTCTTTGTAGGAACTAAAAAACAAGCACAAGAGGCAGTAAAAGAAGAAGCAGAAAGATGCGGAATGTATTTTATCAACACTCGTTGGCTTGGCGGATGTCTTACAAATTTCAAAACTATTAAATCAAGAATCGAAAGACTTAATAGATTAAATCAAATGGAAAAGGTAGGAGAATTTGACCTTCTTCCTAAAAAAGAAGTTACTCTCTTGAAAACTGAAAGAGATAAACTTGAGAAAAACCTCGGCGGAATCAAAGAAATGAGAGAACTTCCAGGTGCAGTTGTGGTTGTTGACCCTAATTGCGAACATATTTGTGTAAACGAATGTAAACTTCTTTCAATCCCTGTTGTTGGACTTGTTGATACAAACGGCAATCCAGACGGAATTGATTGTGTTATTCCTGGAAATGACGATGCAATTCGTTCTGTAAAACTTATTATTGCTGCTCTTGCTGATGCTGTTATTGAAGCAAAAGAGGGCGTTTCAATGCAAAAAGAAGAAACAGAAGAAGAGGAAATTGACCTTGCAAAAGCATTGACTGAAATCAAACCTAATATCGAAATTGCTGAAGGCGTTGAAGAAAGACAAAACAAAAAAAATGCTAAGAAAAGACCTTTAAAGAAAAAGGCTGAATCAAAGAAAGAAAACGAAGTTGAAGAAAAAAACGAAACAAAATCTGAAAGTGAAGGAGAGTAATTATGAATTTTACCGCTAAAGATGTAGCCGAACTTAGAGCAAAAACTAATGCTGGTATGATGGATTGCAAAAAAGCACTTGTTGAATGTGATGGCGATTTTGAAAAAGCAACTGTATGGCTTAGAGAAAAAGGAATTGCTGCTGCAAGCAAGAAACAATCGAGAATTGCCTCTGAAGGAATTGTAACTTCTTATATTCACATGGGTGGAAAAATCGGTGTTCTTCTTGAAATTAACTGTGAAACAGATTTCGTTGCAAAAACAGATGCATTCCAGGAAATCGGACATGATGTAGCATTGCAAATTGCTGCTTCAGCACCTAAATATGTAAGAATTGAAGAAGTTCCTGCTGAAGAACTTGAAAAGGAAAAAGAAATCCTTAGAAATCAAGCACTCAACGAAGGAAAACCTGCTCAAATCATTGACAAAATGGTTGAAGGAAGAGTTAAAAAATACTATCAAGATGTTTGTCTTCTTGAGCAATCTTTCGTAAAAGATCCTAGCATGACAATCACTCAATACATCAATGAAAAAATACTTCAAATCGGAGAAAAAATTTCTATTAGAAGATTTGCTCGTTTTGAAATGGGTGAAGGTCTTGAAAAGCGTCAAGATGACCTTGCAAGCGAAGTTGCAAAGCAAATGAAAGGTGAATAATCTTTAATAAAATAAAAAAAGATGTCATAATGGCATCTTTTTTGTTTCATTTTTAATTTTTTGTGCATAATTTTAAATATAAACCTAATACTATGGCGAATTTATTTGCAAATTTTTTATTTTTATAGTAAAATATCTTCAAGGAGATTTATTTTATGAATGAAATGGTGGAAGATATAATATTATCTTGTAAGGAAGATATCAAAAAAGCAATTGCACATCAAGTAAATGAATATCTTGTAATAAGAGCAGGTCGTGCAAACCCTCATATTCTTGACAAAATTATGATAGACTATTATGGAGTGCCTACACCTATTAAAAATATGGCTAGTATTTCTGTTCCAGAGGCTAGAATTTTGGCAATCTCAGTTTGGGACCAAAGTCAGGTAAAAAATATAGTAAAGGCAATTTCTGCGGCAGATTTAGGCGTAAATCCAAATGAAGACGGCAAAACAATTAGACTTGTTTTTCCTATGCTTACTGAAGAACGTCGTAAAGAAATAGTTAAGACAATCAAAAAAATGGCAGAAGAGACAAAAGTCGTTGTCAGAAATGCAAGAAGAGACGCAATGGACATGATAAAAGACCTTGAGAAAGAGGGTCAAATATCTGAAGATGAAAAGGCTCGCTATGAAGCAGATATTCAAAAACTTGTTGATGAAGGTTGTCAAGAAGTGGATGAAAATTCTAAATCTAAAGAAAAGGAGATTATGGAAATATAGCCATAAACTAATATTCTAAAAAAGGACAATTTTATGACTAAGTTATTCAAAAAATTACCCACACATATTGCAATTATAATGGATGGTAACGGAAGATGGGCAACCAAACGTGGTATGCCTAGAAATTATGGACATAAAGAGGGTGTAAACGCTATAGAACGCACCATTGAAGCCTGTCTAAAATATAATATTAAATATTGCACCTTTTTCGCTTTTTCAACTGAAAATTGGAAACGCAGTAAAGAAGAAATTGATGGCATTTTTCAACTCCTTAGAGAGTACATTTCTATAAATGACAATATTTTTCTTGAAAAAGAAGTTAAACTTAAACATATAGGCGTAATTGAGCCATTTCCTGATGATTTGAAATCGGCACTTGTTAATATTGAAAACAAAACTGAAAAATTTGATAAATTGACAATAACTTTTGCATTAAATTACGGTGGTCGTGATGAGATTATAAGGGGGGTGAACACTTTATTACAAAGTGGTCAAAAACAAATTGATGAGAATCAATTTTCATCGATACTTGACACAAAAGATTTGCCAGATCCAGACTTTATAATTAGAACCAGTGGCGAACAAAGAGTGTCAAATTTTATGCTTTATCAAATGGCTTACAGTGAATTTTATTTCCCTAAGATTTGTTGGCCTAGTTTTAATGAGAAACACTTTATAAAATCGCTTCAAGTATTTGAAAAAAGAAAAAGAAGATATGGAGGTGTGTGATGAAAACTCGTTTGCTTTCATCTATTGCATTCATTTTTATAATTGCAATCGCATTTGTTTTAAAATTTTATGTAAGTAATTATTTTTTTGATGTGCTTATTCTTTTAATAGGCGTTATAGCAAGTTATGAAGCATCAAAGATTTTTACCAAAATGGGCAGATATAATGATAAATATATGTCTGTTATTTTTCCATTTGCTTTAATGGCGACTCTGCTATTTGGCATTAATTTTGATAAACAAATAGGGCTTATTTATACTGTTGTTTTGGCTATCGCAGTAATTATAATTTGTGCATTTGTTACATTTATTTTTCAACTTCTCAACTTTAGTAGGACAAGACTTGAAATTAAAACAAGAAAAATAATAAACACAAATCTTGCAAAATATTCTTTTGTTAAAGCACTCAATACAATGTTGACATTTATTTACCCAGCATTTTTACTTGGATTTTTGACTCTTATTAATCATTTTGAAGATTTAACTTTCACTTTCACACATCTTACCGATCTTAATGGTTATATATCTTTATTTGTTCTTTTATTTGCCTTTCTTGTCCCTATTTTTACAGATACTTTTGCTTATCTTATGGGTGGACTTATCGGTGGAAAAAAACTTGCTCCAAAAATCAGTCCTAAAAAGACCATATCTGGTGCGGTTGGTGGATTTTTGTGGTGCGTATTACTCTCTGTTGCAACATTCTTTATTTTTAATGCAATCCCTACAATTTCAGAACTTCTTGCACAAACAGGTATAAATGCCTGGAGAATAGCATTAATTTCTGCTGTAGGTTCTATAATAGGACAGGTTGGAGATTTATTTGAAAGTTATATAAAAAGGGTGGCAGGCGTGAAAGATTCAGGCAGAATTATGCCAGGTCATGGCGGTATGCTTGATAGATTTGACTCTCATACATTTGTTGCACCTATTATATTTATTGCTTTTAGTATTATTTTTGCTTTAATTTAATATATTATTTAAAGATAAACATGAGATGATTTTAGGGTGGTGTTCAGTTGTTTGCCACCCAACTATGCTTTATTTTTCTAAAAATGTGAGGTTTAATGTATATTCTCTATTTATTTCTTGCAATATTAATTTTACTTTTAATGGTGCTTGTCCATGAATTCGGACATTATGTTGTAGGAAGGATGTTGAACTTTAAGATAACAGAATTTTCTGTAGGGTTTGGAAAAGCCCTCTTTTCTCGTAAAAATAAAAGGGGAGAATTGATTTCATTACGACTATTTCCATTAGGCGGATATTGTGCTTTTGCAGGCGAAGAAGAAGTTGATGAGAAAAATAAAGACGCTTTTACAAATCAGAAACCATGGAAGAGAATTTTGGTATTTCTTGCTGGTGTAACCTTTAATTTTGCCTTTGCAGTAATTTTTTCTTTTATTCTTTTATGCACTGTTGGATATGATGTTCCTCAGGTCAGATCAGTTGTAAGTCAAGAAAACATAGTTAAAGAATATCAGATTCAAAATGTTGTTTCTGGACCTGAAGGACCAGTATTAAATCCTGATGAAACAATACAACCTGAAGATGTGATTATTTCTATAGAAGGCAAAAAAATTGATTTTGCTTATGGAATATCTTATCAACAATATTTAGATGAAAAAGTGGAATATTTTAATAACAATAAAGATATTTTTAATGATATTGCAGTCGTTGATGCTGTTGTAAGGCGTGGTGACAAATATGAAAATATAAAATTAAGTTTCTCACGAATTGAAGTAAAAAATGTTGATAAAAACAATAATCCTATAGACGGAACCCATTATGTTTATTGCAATAATATGGATGCTAAAGCATATATTTTCTCTGTAGGGGAAGCATTAGAACGAGCAGTGCCTTTCACAATGGGGCTAGGTTGGAGCGTTCTTAAAAGTTTATGGCTTCTAATCACATTCCAGTTGCCTATTTCAGCAATAGGTGGGCCGGTGACTACTATTACTACTATTGCTAATTTCACAAGAATGAGTGCAATGAATTTGCTTATTTTAATACCTTTAATTTCAGCAAACTTAGCCGTTTTCAACTTGTTGCCTATTCCAGCACTTGACGGAGCACATATTGTGTTTACAACAATAGAAGCAATTAGGAAAAAACCTATTAAACGAGAAACTGAAAACATGATTCATACAATAGGTTTATTCGTTTTATTTGGTGCTGTTATTTTAATTGACATTCTTCATTTTCTGTTATAAAATATAAGCATGATAAACACATTAGAAAAATTAAACGAAAACTATAATAGCAAATATAATTATCTTAAACTTTTAAGTGTGGTATTCGATGAGAATTCTCTTTTGACTACCATCACTTTTTTATATCCTTACCAAATTGAAGAAATCACAAAGGAAGACAGAGGGGAAATTTACAATTTCTTTAAAGAACTTTTGTCGCTTAAAGGTGAATTGAAACTGAAATACAAAAGGAGTTTTTTAGATTCAAGGCTTATTATCGATGAAGTGATAGAATATTTTAAAAACAATAAAAAAGGTATATTTCCTTATATTAACATTGATAATATTTCATCATCATATGAAGGTTTGGATGTCGTAGTGTCATTAAATTTAAATCAAGATATTTTATCAATGCTTGATGAAGTCGAACTTGCAAATTCATTGAAAGCACATCTTGAAAAAAACTTTATTGCAAATATAAAAATTGATATCAAAGAAAATGAAGAGACATTGCCAGAAGAAATTGATTTTATTGACCCTCCAGCACAGAAAATTGCTAAAACAAAGAGATATGAAGTTAAGATAGAAAAGAAGATTATAGGCGGTGATATATTACCAAAACCTGAATATATTTCTGAAATAAAATCACCTAAGTCATCTGTTATACTTGCTGGTGTTATTACTAATAAAAATCGCAAAACATTTATACAAAAAAAAGGTAAAAACGCAGGCAAAGAAAAATCCCTTTATACTTTCATTCTTAAAGATAAAGAGGCGGGCAGTATCGAATGTGTATATTTTTGTTCAAAAACCCACGAAAAAGATATGGAAGCACTTGACGACCTATTTATGATTTTGTGCTTAGGTGATGTTAAGCATGGTATAAATGGCAAACTTACCTATTATATTCAAAAAATTTCAATAGCAACACCTGTTGAACTAATAAATCAAACCTATTCTGAGCAAGAAGAAACCAAATTTATTCACAACAAAGTTGTTTTCCCAGAGACATTGACTCGAAAACAACAGGCAAACTTGTTTGAAGTTAAAGCAAGGTATAATGATTTTATTATGAAAAATGATATTGTGGTTTTTGATATAGAAACGACAGGATTAGACCCTGAAAACTGCGAAATAACTGAATTAGGTGCTGTAAAAATTGAAAAGGGTGAAATAACTGAAAAATTTTCAAGTTTTGCAAAACCTAAATTCCCTATTCCAGAAGAGGTGCAAAGACTTACAAATATCACTGATGATATGGTTCGATATGCTCCTAGAATTGAAGATGTTGTCTATGACTTTTATGAATGGAGCAGGGGCTGTGTAATAAGCGGATATAATATTATCGGTTTTGATATGAAATTTATTAATAAAGTTGCAAAACAAATTGATTTAAATTTTGACAATGAAGTGATAGATGCTTATATTGTTGCAAGACAATCTTCGCTTAGGACAACAAATTTCAAACTCGGCACTGTTGTAAAAGCACTGGGACTGACATTGAATGATGCACATCGTGCATATAACGATGCTTATGCAACAGCGCAGGTGCTTATGGAACTTAACAAAGCAAAATAATTTCTTTTTGCTGTTTTATGTAATGAAGCATACAAAATTTAAAATAAAGTTTGTAAATGAAATCTACAATAAAAAATAAAAATTTTAAAAAAATTAATATTTTTATTAATAATACTTGATTTAATATAATATATTTGTTATAATATATCTATACTTGAGGTTTTGAGGAGCGTGCAAAATTGCATCGCTCCTCACTTCGTAAAAAAGGGGGAAAAGAAAGTTGGCAAGTAAAGTCAAATCAATATGTGAAGAAAAAGTTTCACCTATTATTGAAAATCTCGGCTATGAAGTCGTTGAAGTGGAATATGCTAAAAAAAGTGATGGCATGAATCTTACATTCTTCATTGATCATGAAAATGGAATAAAGATTGAAGATTGTGAAAAAGTCACAAAAGCCATCAATGATTTACTGGATGAAATCAATCCTACTGAGGATCAACCTTATATTTTAAATGTAAGTTCACCTGGAATTGATAGACCGCTAAAAACTGAACGAGATTTTAAACGCAATGAAGGTAAAATGATTTCAATAACACTTTTTGCAAAAGTTGATGGTAAAAAGATTTTTGAAGGCAAACTTATTGATTATAGTGAACAACAAGTCACTATTGAGACAAAAGATAAAAAACTTTCTTTTGACAGAGAAAAAATTGCACATATTGTGCCAGTAATTGATTTTAATCAAAATAAAGGAGAAAAAAATGATTAATAAAGATTTCTTTCAAGCACTTGAAGATTTAGAGGCTGAAAAAAAGATTGATAAAGATACTTTTATAAATACTCTTGAAACTGCATTGACATCAGCATACAAAAAAATGTATGGTGAAGCAAAGTCTGCAATGGTAAAATTGAACCCTGAAAAGGCCACTATAAGAATTTACTCTTATAAAACTGTTGTAAACGAAGTAGAAGACCCAGACAAAGAAATCTCTTTGGCTGAAGCAAGGCTTATAAAAAAATCACATAAACTGGGTGATGTTGTCATGGCAGAAGAGTCAACAAAAGAATTTGGAAGAATTGCAGCACAAACAGCAAAACAGGTTGTTATGCAAAAACTTAAAGAACTTGAAAGGTCAATGGCATTGTCAGAACTTTCTGAAAAAGAAGATGAACTTTTGACAACTATAGTAAAAAGAATTGATAATGGAACAATATATGTTCAATTATCAAATACTCATACAGAAGGCGTTATGCTTCCTTCAGACCAAATTCCAAATGAAAAATTCAACATCGGTGACAGAGTAAAAGTCTATGTAAAAAAGATTAAAGACAGTTTTAAAGGCACTCAAATTCAAGTTACTAGAAGCAATGTAGGTTTTGTTCGTAAATTATTTGAACTTGAAATTCCAGAAGTAGCAAATGGTGACGTTAAAATCAAAAACATTGCAAGAGATGCTGGAAATAGAACTAAAGTTGCAGTTTATACAGAAAAAGCAAACATAGATCCTATCGGAACTTGTGTAGGCTTCCATGGACAAAGAATTGATACAATTTCATCTGAAATTAATGGTGAAAAAATTGATTTGATTGAGTTTAGCGAAGACCCACTTGAATTTATTGCAAAGGCTTTGAGTCCAGCACAAGTAATAAGTGTTGAAACAAATGAAAGTTTGCATTCATCTAGAGTAATTGTTCCTGATGATAAATTATCTCTTGCTATCGGCAAGAATGGTCAAAATGTTCGTCTCGCTGCAAGACTTACAGGTTGGAAAATTGAAGTGAAGCCTTTGAGTTCTATAAGCAATGCAACAGAAATTAAAGAACCTGAATATGAACTTACAGAACTTAACGATGAGGATGCATTCAGCGGTCTTAATGATTTTGACTCTCTTGAAGAAATTGCTCCTTTAGATGATGAGGAAAACTAATTTCTAAGGACTTGAATTATGGAAAGAGAAAGAATGTGTATTGCCTGCAGGCAAATGAAAGACAAAAAATCTCTTCTTCGAATTGTAAAAAATAAAGAAAATGAAATTTCGATTGACCTGACAGGCAAACAGAATGGAAGAGGGGCATATATTTGTAAAGACACTGAATGTCTTAATAAATTGAAAAAACAAAAAGCACTTAACAAAGCCTTTAAAATGAATATAAGTGAAGATATTTATAGACAAATTGAGGAGGTTTTGCTTGGAAATAAGTAAAATTAAGGGATATATAAATATCGCACATAAAGCAGGCTATTTAATTATAGGTAGTGATGCATTAAAAGGTTATGATAAAAAGTTGTATTCTATTATTTATGACAAAAGTGCTTTAAAAAACACCTTGAAAGTAGTAAACTATTTTCAAGAAAAAAGTTTACCTATAAAAGAGGTAGATAATTTAGAGGAACTTACCTCAATAAAAAATTGTAAAATAATCGGACTGAAAAATAAAAATTTAAGTGATTTAATATTGAAATTACTAAATGATTAAGGAGTTTATATTGGCAAATCAAGCATTAGAAAATTTAAGAAAAATACATGATTTACAAAAGGAAGGAGAAATTTCAAAAATTCTTCTTACTTTGCGTGAATCCAAAGGGCAGGTTGAGAATCTCAGCAGTAGAATTTCTAAAAGAATGAAAGAGATTGAGATAGAAAACCTTAAAAAAGAAAAAGAAGAAAAAATAAAAGAGACTATATCTCAACCTCAAAAAATAGAGGTCGAGTCTTTTTCGTCAACAGAAAAATCTGCTGAAAATAATAAAATCCGCAAATTTGACAATAACTCCAACAATAATAACTATAATAACAACCCAAATAATAACTATAGAAACAACAATAGACAATTTAATGGTTCAAACAATAGTTATAATGGAAATAAGCAAAATTCTGGCAAATTCAACAATCAAAACGGATTCAATCGCAATGATCGACCTAATTTTAGACAACAAAATGGTGAAGGCAGAAACAATTTTAACGGCGGAAACAGAGAAAATAGACCATTTAACAACAATGGAAAACCAAACTTTCAAGATAAAAAGCCTAGAAACAATAATTTTGTTTCATCTAAGGGAAATAATTTCCGTAATTTTGCTTCAAACAACAACGATATGCCAGAAATTGATTTGAAAAATGAACGTAATTATGCCACTAAAGCAAAATTTGCACAAAAACATAGTAGTAGCAATTACGATGAAAAAAGAAATCAAAACAGAAGAAAAGATGAACAAAAACGTGGTGGTTTTCTTTTTGAAGATGAAAATGGAATTGAAGAAATCACTTTTGGTTCTAAAAAGAGTGGCATAAAGAAAAAGCGTGAACAGGCAGAAAAGGTAGTTACCGTTATACAGCACGCAATTCTTACTTCAAGAGAAATTACAGTCAAAGAATTTAGTGAAAAAATAGGAAAACCTGTCACTGAAATTGTTAAAAAATTGATGCTATTAGGCATTATGGCAACAATCAATTCTAATATTGATTATGACACAGCAGAACTTATTGCAAGTGAATTTGGTATTACTCTTGAACTGAAAGCCGACAAATCTTTTGAAGAAAAACTTATGGATGAGGCCAAAATGGAAGATGATGAAGCAAAACTCATCAAAAGAGCACCTATTGTTGCCGTTATGGGTCATGTTGACCATGGTAAAACTTCTCTCCTTGACGCATTCAGAAAGACAAATGTAGTTGCTGGTGAAGCGGGTGGTATTACTCAAAGCATCGGTGCTTATCAGATAGAATTTAATGGTGAAAGAATCACATTTATCGACACTCCTGGTCATGCTGCATTTACACAAATGAGAGCGAGAGGAGCAAAAGCAACGGATATTGCAATCCTTGTTGTTGCCGCTGATGATGGAGTTATGCCTCAAACAATTGAAGCAATCGACCATATCAAAGCCGCTGGGGTTCCTATAATTGTTGCCATTAACAAAATGGATAAACCTGAAGCCAACCCAGACAAGATTAAGCAACAACTCGCAGACCACGAGATATTGCCTGAAGAATGGGGTGGAGATGCTATATGCGTTCCTATTTCAGCAAAAATGGGTATGGGACTTGATGATTTAAAACAAACAATTCTTCTTGTAAGTGAAATGCAAGAACTTCGTGCAAATCCAGACAAAATGGCGACAGCCGTTGTAATAGAAGCAGAACTTGATAAAAATAGAGGACCTGTTGCTTCAATTATTGTTCAAAACGGGACTCTTCATGTTGGCGACTCTATTATGTCAGGTATTACTTATGGAAAAGTAAGAGCAATGTTTGACGACAAAGGAAAGCCTGTCAAAGTTGCTGGACCTTCAACTCCAGTTGCAGTTTTAGGCTTCAACGATGTGCCATCTGCAGGAGATCAGGTATATGCAGTTGAAGAAACATTATCTAAACAGGTAATTCAAGAAAGAATAACAAAAATCAAGAAAGAAAGAGCATCTCAATCTTCAGGAGTCACTCTTGACAACTTTATGAATAGAGTTCAAGAGGGCAATCTTAAAAATTTAAATATCATTTTAAAAGCAGATACAATGGGCTCTATTGAAGCAATAAAAGCAACTCTTCTAGATATAAGAAATGAAGAAGCAAAAGTAAACATAATCCATGCAGGTGCTGGTGCTGTCAATGAAAGTGACATTGTTTTAGCACAAACAACTGGCTCAGTAATTATATGTTTCAATACGAAAACTTCTGCAAAAGCAAAATCTATGGCTGATTCTATGAAAGTTGAACTCAAAGATTATAAAGTCATTTATGAAATTGTTGACGATATCACATCAGCAATTACTGGCATGCTTAGCATTAAATATGAAGAACAATATATCGGAAATGCCGAAATTAGAGTTGCATTCAAACTTTCAACTGCAGGTAAAGTTGCAGGAAGTTATATCAAAGATGGTAAGGTGACAAGAAATTCTATTGCTGTAGTAAAACGAGGAAATGAAGAAATCGGAAAAACAACAGTTGAATCACTTAAAATTGTCAAAGATGAAAAAGCCGAAGTTGTCAAAGGCTTTGAATGTGGTATTAAATTTAAAGATAACATTGACTTTAAAGAAGGAGATACAATCGAATTCTTTGCTAAAGTCGTTGTAAATAGATAAAAGGAGCAAAAACTATGTCAGTAAGATTTGATAGAGCAAACAGCGAACTTCAAAGATGTATTTCTGATATTATTCAAAACAAAATGAATGATCCTAGAATAGATCCACTTTTGTATATCAGCGAAGTAAATGTAACACCAGACTTTAGATATTGCAAAGTTAAAGTCGCTCTTGACACACAAGATGAAAATAATCTACAAGAGATAATAAAGGTTTTGGAAAAATCTGAAGGTTTTATTAAAAAAGAACTTGCTGGCATGGTGAATATGCCACATATGCCAAAATTACAATTCATAATTGACAAGGGCACACAAGCCACTGTTCGAATTAATGAAATATTAAAAAATTTAAATATTAAAGATAAATAGAATATTTATTGTTTTTGATAAAAACAAAAGAATCAAATTTATGTTATTGAAAAATAATAAACAATATAAAATACAATAGATGATTAAAAGAGAATCCTATGAACAAAATCAAAGAAATTGTAAAAGTTTTAAAAAAATCAAAATCAGTTGCATTATTTACTCATATCTCACCAGACTCAGATGCTCTAGGCTCAACATTCGGGCTTAGTTTGGCATTAAAAAAGTTGGGTAAAAAGGTTCAAATCTTTATAAAAGAAGAATTTACTGAAGGTCAGAAAATTCTATTTGAAGAAGATGAAGCAAACAGAGGAGAATGTAATGTAAATGATTTTGATCTTTTTATTTGTCTTGACGCTTCTGCAATAGAAAGGTTGGGCGACTATGCTTATTGTTTTAATGATGAAAACAATACTTTAGTCCTTGACCACCATGTTTGCAATAATTATATTGCAAAATATAATTATATTGAAAGTGAAAGTAGTTCTTGCTGTGAAATTGTTTATAAAGTTATCACTGCTTTAAAAATCAAAATTGACAGTGATATTGCAACAAAACTTTATGCAGGTCTTTCAACCGATACATCTTCATTTATAAACTCAAACACAAATTCTAATTCATTTTTGGTGGCAAGCAAACTTTGTCTTGCAGGTGCAAAAATTCAAATAGTAAATCAAGCAATTTATCAAAGTAAATCTTTAAAAAGCGTCGTCTTTAAAAAGCACCTTTTAAACAATTTCCAAATAAAAGGGGAATGTGCTTATATAGGGGTTGATTTAAAAACTTTACAAGAATTAAATGGTGTAAAAAATGATTGCTCAGGTTTTAGTAAAATGCTTGCAAATTATAAAGAAATAAATTATAGTTTTAGTTTAATTGAACAAGAACCTGGCTCATTTAGTTTGTCTATGCGTTCCAAAATCGGATTTAACATAAGAATTATTGCTGAGAAGTTGGGCGGAGGCGGACATATTTGTGCTGCAGGTGCAACTATAAAAGCCAAAAACATTGATGAAGCAATCAACTTAGTTCTCAGCACTATAACCGAAAATAAAGAAGAAATGAAGAATGCGACTATTTAAATTTTATAAATTCTTATTAATAAAAATTAATAGAAATATTGACTTAATCCTCAAATTTGAATAAACGGAGCATAAATGATTATAAATGGAATAGTTCTTGTAAATAAAGAGAGAAATATATCTTCAAATAGCGTTGTTAATAAGGTAAAATGGCTTTTAAAGGCAGACAAGGCAGGACATTATGGAACACTCGATGTTTTAGGAGAGGGACTTTTGCCTGTTGCTTTAGGAAAGGCTACAAAATTATTTGATTACTTTTTAAATAAAGATAAGGTCTATAAAACAATATTTAAATTTGGTGAAACAACTCCAACTTTAGATTTAGAGGGTGAAATTTCACAAAAGAATGATGTCATTGTAAAAAAAGAAGACCTAGAAAAAATTTTGCCAAATTTTATAGGAAAGATTAATCAAATGCCACCTCAATTTTCTGCCAAAAAGATAAACGGAAAAAAAGCATATGAATTTGCTAGAGAGGGAATTGAGATAAATTTAAAACCTAAAGAGATAGAAATATATTCAATTAAATTGTTAAAAGAAATCGAAACAAACACTTTTGAATTTGAAGTATGGTGCAGTAGTGGGACTTTTATTCGCTCTATATGTCGAGATATCGCACAAGCACTCGGCACATATGGTGTTATGCAAAGCATAATACGTACTAGATGTGGTATTTTTGATATTAAAGAATCATTTTCAATAAAAGATATTGAAAATGGAAAATATAATATAATTCCTATTGAAAATGTATTTAAAGGTGAAAAAATAATCCTAAATGAAATAGAAACTGCAAAAATCTTAAATGGAATGACAATAAATTATAATAAACAAATTGATGGTGAACTTAAAATTTATGGTTTTGATAAATCATTTTTAGGCATAGGAAATATCCAAAACAACAATTTAAAATTGAAACTTAGACTTATCTAAATATAAAATAGTGGCAAATATAAATATTATTCAAGATATAGTAAATATCTATAAATAAAAACAAATAAAAAAATTACAAAATAAAATTATTCAAAACTACTGAATAATTTTTATATATTTAGAGGTGAAATATGGTTTTATTTGGTTCATCTGGATGTGGCGATGAATTTTATAATGAAGGACACAAAACAATTTTAGAGGTCCCTAAATGGATTAAAGAATACGGACTTGACGCATATGAATATTCTTTTGGTCATGGCTATCAAATGAGCAGCGAAATGGCAGTTAAGGCTGGCGAACTATTCAAAGAATTCAACATTAAATTGTCATTGCACGCTCCATTTTATATAAATTTTGCAAACCCTGATGAAGAAATGTATGCAAAAACAAAAGGCTATATTTTCACTGGTATAAAGTTTTTAAATAGTTTTGGCGCAGACAGATTGATTTTTCATTCTGCTTCTTGTGGAAAAATGAAAAGGGAAGAGGCTTTAAAATTGACAGAATATCGTTTTAAAGAGTTGTTTGATACACTTGAAGAAGAGGGGCAGTTGGAAGGAATTTTCCTTTGCCCAGAAACTATGGGTAAAACCATGCAAATAGGGACTTATAAAGAAGTTTGTGACCTTTGCACGATAAATAAACATTTGATTCCTACCTTCGATTTTGGTCATATCAATTCCCTTGAACAAGGCTCGCTTAAAACTAAAGATGACTATAAAAGAATCTTAGATTATTCCATTGAAACTATAGGTTTTGAAAAAACTAATCAAAGTCATATACACTTTTCAAAAATTCAATATGGTGAAAAGGGTGAAATTCGACATCTAAATTATGATGATTTAACCTATGGACCTGAATTTGATGGTCTTGCAGAGACCCTTATTGAATACAAACTTTCACCACGAGTGATATGTGAATCAATGAACATGATGCCTCATGATGCTTTGCTTATGAAAAAAATTTATAAAAATCTACTAGACAAAAAATATATTATGTGATATTATATTATACGAAAGAAAAAATAAAAAAGGAGATTAAAAAATGGTATTTGCAGGAGATTTTAGAAAAGGAACTACTTTTGAATGGGACGGAGTTGTATATTCAGTTGTTGAATTTTTACATGTTAAACCAGGTAAAGGCTCACCATTCGTTCGAGCAAAACTTAAAAATGTTATGACTGGTCAGGTGAAAGAAACAACTTTCAACCCATCTGATAAATTCCCAGTTGCAGTAATTGAAAAGAAGGAAATGACTTATCTTTATAGTGATGGTGAAATTTATTATTTCATGGACGCTGAAACTTATGATCAAATTCCACTTAATAAAGACAGTGTTGAAGAAGCACTCAACTTTGTAAAAGAAAATGAAAACTGCACAATGTATTTCTATAAAGGAAATCCATTCTCAGTTTATGCACCAAACTTTGTTGAACTTGAAGTAATTGATTGTGAACCTGGAATTCAAGGGGATACATCAAAATCAACAACAAAGCCTGCTAAAGTAGAAACAGGTTATGTAATTCAAGTGCCACTTTTCATAAACATAGGTGACAAAATCAGAATTGACACTCGTGACGGCAGTTATATGGAAAGGGTTAAATAAAAGAATCTTAAAAATTTGACATTTTTATAAATATATTTGATTTAATCATGATATTTTTTGAATTAATAATATTAAATTATAAAAAATAAAAAAAAGACTTGACTAATCCCCCCCCGATGTATAATTGACGTATAATAAAAGGAGAAAAAATGCTAGAATTCAATTTTACTGAACTTGATAATGATTTTATTACTTTGTGGTCAAAGTGGATTTTAACACATGATTACAATTTAATTAAAAATAATTTAGAAAAACTTGCTGAACTCGGTCAAGTCAATGCTGTGCAGTCATATTATCTATTTTTAGATAAAAATGAAATACCAAACACTATCATAGATGATATTGTTGATGACTTAAGAGGTGAAAACTTTAATTTTATACTTGCCAAAGCACACAAATCAGGTTTCTATGAAAAAGGTTATAGTGATCTTATAAAACAAAAAGAATATCTCTTAAGAAATGGCTATTATGATGACGAATTAGAAGCACTTAATATTCAAATAGAACGCACTCAAACCTGGCAACTTAGAGATAGAGCCGCTCGTAATTGTTTAGTGCAATATAATAATTCTAAAAATCCTTTGGTTCTTGAAAGATTTGGTGAAATTCTTTGCACAATGGCTGGCGATAAACTATTTTCAAAAAAGCAAAGAAAACTATGCAAAACTCTTACTAAAATGTATGAAAACAATCCAGACTCACCAGAATTAGCATACGCTTTGGGTAAAAATTTAATTTTTTTCAAAGATTATGATGATAAGGCAGTAATTAAAGGCAATGAAATATTAAGTCAACTTGCAAGTAGGTCATTTTCTGATAAATTGTTGAATTATAAGTTAAGAAGCAATACATTTTCAAATTCATATGAATTATAAAAAATAAAAAAATTAAAAGCACATCGTAAAAGATGTGCTTTTTTGTTTTGAAATGAAAGGAATATCATAAACGAAGAGAGTGTTTTCTTTAGGAAGGCAAGAATTATGCTTATGAATAAAAAATACGATGATTAATAAATGTTAATCATGTTTCAAATTGTATTTCTATTGTTGTATCTAATAAAATCTTATGCTCTTTTTTGACTTAATTTGTCGTTATCGTATTGCAAAAGAAAGGTGTTCATAGATTAGTTTAGGAGTTTAACTATGCTTGAAAAAATCCTTCCTAATGAGATATTTGACATATTAAAATCTCGTGTCAATATCAAATCTATCAATGAAATTCGTATGCGTGAAGACAAGCCTATCGTTCTTTCAATCGGAAGTCAGCGTATTTTTTTGGGTGAAAGAGGGGTAACTGGAAACTTAAACGAAGCAATTTTATCTTCAAAGACAATGATTGAAGATATAATTTTTCGTGCGAGTGAATGTTCGATATATTCTGTAAATGAACAATTAAAGAGAGGCTATCTTGTCACTAAAGGTGGAATTCGTCTCGGAATAGGCGGGGACATTGTTGAAGAAGCAGGAAAGGTCAAGACAATGACCAACTTTTCAAGTATAAACATCAGATTGCCTCATGAGGTAAGAAATTGTTCGCTTTCTGCATTTGATTATTTAATCAATGAAAATGGAATTTACAATACTTTGGTCATATCTCCACCAGGTGCAGGAAAGACAACTTTTCTCCGTGATTTTGTCTGTCAGTTGTCAGAACGAAATTATGCCTATAATGTCTTGATTTTGGATGAGAGAGGAGAACTTGATTTGGGAGAAAATGGAAGCATAGGAAATTTTGCTGATAAAATTAGTTTTGCACGCAAATCTATAGGTTTTGAAAATGGAATAAGAGCACTCTCTCCAAATCTTATTGTTACTGACGAATTAGGTCAAAAAGAGGACATTGACGCAGTAGTTTATGCCGTCAACTCTGGTGTGTCAATTTTGGCTTCGGTGCATAGTGATAGCATGGAAAGTTTTGCTAAAAAGCCTTATTTTGAAGAAATTATAAAAAATAAAGTTTTTAAAAGATATGTTTTACTTTCAATGCGCAATGGCCCTGGGACTCTTGAAGGAGTTTATAATGAAAATTTCTCAAGAATCTATATCTAAGGAGGTTTTATGAAAATTTTACTTCTCTCTTTTATGGCTTGTGTAACTATTTATATAGGCTATATATTTTCAAGAAAATACAAAATAAGGTCAAATTTCTTTCAGGCTCTCGTCATGTTATGTCAAAAATTTGATGTCGAAATCAATTATTCTCGAGAAAGATTGAAAAATATTTTCAACAATCTTGATGAAAAACAGAAACGAAATCTTCATGGAATTGACAACAATTTTATCTCCTTTATCAACAAGGAAACGCCACTTGAAAGAGAATTTTTATTTAAAAACATAAGGTTTTTAAAAGATGAAGAAAAAGATGTGATTTTTATGTTTTTTAAAAGTTTAGGCAGAAGTGATGTTGACAGTCAATCAAAGGAAATTAAAAATTATCAAACAAGATTTGAAGCATTATCATCATCGGCAAACTCTGAAAACAAAAAGTATGGTTCTCTTTCTATCAAACTCGGCATAGTTGCCGGGCTTGTCATTATTGTTTTATTTATTTAGGAGGGGCAATGGATGTCGAAATAATATTCAAGATTGCCGCAATAGGCATTCTTACTGCGATTATAGGTCAAATATTAAAGCAAACAGGTCGAGAAGACATATCAACTGTTGCAACTTTAGCAGGACTAATCATTGTTCTTGTAATGGTTTTAAACCTTATAGGTGACTTATTTGTGACTTTGAAAACTATATTTAATTTTTAGATACTTTAAATAGAAACAATTTTGCTAAATTACAAAAAAATTTAAAAACGTATAAAAAGAAGAAAATTTTTATTTTATTAAGAGGCTTATGGATATAATTTTTAAGATAATTGCAATAGGTTTGATTTCTTGCGTCGCTTCTATGGTCATTAAACCTGTGCGATCTGATTTTGCAATTTTAGTTGGTATTGCTGGTGGACTTATTATCATTGCTATGATAGTCAATTATTTCACCGGAATTTTATCGTCTATAAAAGATATCATAGGCGTGACAGGTCTCAACTCAAGCCTTTATACAATCTTACTTAAAATAATAGGCATAGGATATTTAATTGAGTTTTCTGCCGGAATTTGCTGTGAAACCGGAAATCCTGGATTAGGCGACAAAATTATGTTGGGCGGCAAGTTGGTAATAATGGTTATGGCTCTTCCTATTGTTACTAATATCTTAAATATAATAATGGAACTTTTGCCAAAATGAGAAATAAAAAAAATATTGCTATCAAAAAAACAGGAAAATTTGATTTTATAAAAAGGGCTCTAGTTTCAAAGTCAATGCTTCTTGTTATAGTTGTTTTATTTTTAATGTTTACTCCTACTATAGGTCTAGCAAATAATTTTAGATTACAAAATTCTGCAAACATATCATATAATCAAAGTTTAAACAATAGTGAATCATCTTCTTCATCAAACTCAGATTCTCAAGATTTTGAAGACACGAAAGAGGAGATAGAGGATGAGATAAAAGACCAACTCGAAGATTTAGATTTTTCATCTCTAGATTCAATCCTTTCAGGATTTACTTCTGGTCAACTTGCAATTTTTGGCGGAACAAGTTTTTTGCAAAAAATCCAAAAACTTATTGCAGGTGATTTTGACAATGGAAAAAGTCTTTGGACAAACCTTGCCACAATCTTTTTAGACAACTTACTCGGTCTTATACCCATCATATCACTAATAATTGCGATTGCAATTCTCGGGAATATGCTTCAAGGACTTAAGCCGTCATCAAATGGAAAATCAATATCAAATTTAATTCAATTTGTAACTTATGGCTTTATTGTCATTTTGGTTTTGAGCATAATAACCAAAATGATAACCATGACAACTGGCACAATTATGTCTATAAAGTCACAAATGGACGCAATATTCCCTATACTTTTGACTTTTTTGACTGCTATAGGAGGGACAGTTTCCACATCAGTATATCAGCCTGCAATGGCACTTTTAAGTGGTGTAATCATCAATCTATTCACGTATGTTCTGTTGCCGATTTTTATTTTCTCAATTGTCTTTTCTGTCGTATCAAACCTATCAAACAATATAAAATTAAGCAAATTCACATCATTCTTTGACAGCACATTCAAATGGCTTACAGGACTTGTTTTTACCATCTTTACCGCTTTTCTATCTGTTCAAGGCTTGACAGCAGGCTCTGTTGACGGAGTATCAATGAGAACTATGAAATATGCCATTCGTTCTTATGTCCCACTTTTAGGCTCTTATCTAAGTGATGGAATGGGAATTATGCTTGCCTCATCAAACCTCATCAAAAATGCTGTTGGGGCAACAGGACTTTTCATGCTTCTTGCAACAATACTTTCACCACTTATTCAACTTGTTGTTTTTATGCTTGCCTTAAAACTTATTGCCGGAATTGTTGAACCACTGGGAAGCAAGCAAATCTCAAACTTCATTGCATCTATTTCAAAAAGTATGACACTTCTTATAGTAATTTTAATTGCTGTAGCATTTATCTATTTTATCATGATAGGTCTTGTAATGTGTTCTGCAAATATTTTTTAAAAATAGTTAAAAGGAGGGAAAAATGTTAAGCACTTTATCAGGTTGGATCATTTCTATTGCTGGAATAATATGTATTTCTGTAATTATAGAACTTGTTATGCCAGAAGGACAGATGAATAGATACATTAAAGGCATTCTTTCTTTTATCATTGTGCTTGTAATTATTCTTCCACTTCCCAAACTTCTTAAAACAGAAATCAATCTTGACAATATGTTTGAATATGGACAAAATATCAAAGTTGACGAAGATTATTTATATCAACTTAATCTAAATAAAATAAATGTTGTCAAAGAGGACATAGAAGACAAGATTTACAAGCGGGGATATAAAAATGTTTCGGTTTATATAAGTGCTAATATTTTTGAGTCAAAAATGCAATTTAAGTCTATAAATGTCGATTTAAGCAGTTTAGTAATATCTGCAAATGCAGAGCATAATGATATTATAAAGATAAAGAAAGACATAACAAATATTATAAAATCATATGTCATTATAAACGAGGAGGCTATTCTTTATGACCAGTAAAATCAAAGATAAATTTCGAGTGTTATATGATAGAATTAAGAAAGTTAAACATATAGAAATTTATATTGCAGTTGCTCTTGCAGTAATAATTGCAGTGATTTATTTCTCTTCCATTGCTTCGAAACCTAAAAATAAAGTCGAAAACAACAAAATCGACAATATTAGTTCAAATTTTTCAACCTCAGGGGAATATATAGACTATCTTGAGAATAAACTTGAAAATGTAATCACTAAGGTAAAGGGTGCGGGAAATGTTGAAGTTGTGGTCACATTAGAAAAAGGATTTGAATACATCTATCTCACTGAAGAAGAAACTAGAAATACATCAAATGGAACTGTCATTACAACATCGACAATCGTCTTAGTTAATGGAAAACCAGTCATCATAGAAGAAATCTATCCAGTTGTAAAAGGAATTGTAGTCATTTCAAGCGGTGCAAAAGACATCTCAGTAAAAATGGACATACTCTCAATTATACAAACAGTGGTAGAAATAGACAACTCAAAGATAAATATATATTCGGGTAATTAAAAAAGGAGTAAAAAATGAAAAATAGAACCAAAATTATCATTATTACAGTCATGGTATTACTTTTAGGTGTAACAGGATATCTCAATGTTATGCTCAACAATTCAGTTTCAAAGGACAAAGGACAAACTACAACAACAGCAAGTTATTTCTCAACATACCGCTCAAACAGAGAATCAACTCGTGATCAAGAAATGCTTTACTACGATGCAATCATCTCAAATGAAACATCTTCAGAAGAAGCAGTAAAAAATGCAGAACAATCAAAACTTGCTCTTATCAAACAAATGGAAAAAGAACTTGTCGTTGAAGGACTTATCAAAGCAAAAGGATTTTCTGATTGCATAATTTCAATTTCTGATGCAAATGTAAATGCAGTTGTTAAGTCAAAAGAACTTACAAAACAAGAAACAGCACAAATTGTTGCCATTATTCAATCTCAACTGGGCACAGGTATTGAAAATATCAAAATAATGCCTGTAGAATAATTGCAAAAGTAATAAAGATGTGTTATAATAATATAGATAAATTTTGAAAATATCAAAATTCTACACTAATGAATGGGAGAATTTATGAAAAACAAAGAAAATACAATGATAAAAAAGGGTAAGGTTGATATTGATAGAGACATTCTTTTATCAATTATCAATCTTGCCACAAAAGAAATAAATGGTGTTGACGCTCTCACAAATGCCGAACTTTCTATTTTTAGAAAATTATCAAAAACAAAGTCTGAGGGTGTAAACATCAAATTTGATATCAATGGGACACTCAATGTTGATGTTTATATAATCGTTCATATAGGTTATAGTGTGCCTGATATTGCATATAGAGTTCAAGAAAATATTAAAAATTCTCTCAACTCTATGGTAGGCATCAAACCAGGGAAAATAAATGTCCACATAAGTGGAGTAAATTGTGATGAGGCGAACGAATGAGAACACAAGCAAGAGAACTGGCATTTCAACTTATATTTGAAAGACTTTTCGTCAAAAATAGTTATTCTTTTGACGAAGAGTTTTTTTCGTCTTTAAAGAAAGAAGAAGATAAAAACTTTACAAAAGAGATTGTTGTAAAATTTGAAGAAAATAAAGAAGAACTTTCAAAAATTATATCTTCAAATTTAATAGGTTATGAAATTGACAGAGTTTATAAAATCGACCTTGCTCTTATATATCTTGCTTTGACTGAGATAAATTTTGCAGGCACGCCCATTCAAGTAGCCATCAATGAGACTCTCACTCTTGCAAAAAAATATTCTACTTTAAAGAGCAGTAAATTCATTAATGGCGTTTTATCATCAATAATAAAAAATAAAAATTAATGATAAGGATTGAATGATGATTAAAGCCATATCGGTTTCAAAATTTAACAATTATATAAAACAGATTTTTGATTCGGAAGAACTTCTACACAACATTTCAGTTGTAGGAGAAGTTTTTGGTGTAAGCAAAACGAGAAATGTAATATATTTTTCACTTAAGGATGAAGAATCAACTCTTCCATGTGTTTGCTTTTATCCAAACTATGTTGATAAAATTATTGAAGGAACAAAAATAACTGCAACCGGAACACCAAATTTTTATACAAAGGCGGGCAGACTTAGTTTTAATGTTGTTCAAATAGAAAATGTTGGACAGGGCGACTTGTATGAACAATTTATGAAAATGAAAGACAAACTTAAGAGTGAGGGGTTGTTTGATGAATCACATAAAAAGCCACTGCCTCAAAATATAAAAAGGATAGGCGTTATCACCTCAAAAGAGGGTGCAGTAATTCAAGATATAAAAAATGTAACATGGCGACGAAACCCTGGAGTTGATATAGTTTTATTCAACACAAAAGTTCAAGGAAACAATGCTGAAAATGAAATTGCTCATGCTATTGAGAGAATGGGTGATTATGAAAATATCGATATTATAATTGTTGCCAGAGGTGGAGGAAGTCTTGAAGATTTGTCCGCTTACAATACAGAGATTGTTGCCAGAGCGACATACAACTGTCCAAAGCCCATTATTTCAGCGGTAGGACATGAAACTGATTTTACAATCATAGACTTTGTAAGTGACCTGCGGGCACCGACGCCGTCAGCCGCCGCAGAACTTGTCACATTCAATTTAAATGACAAAAAGCAGCAAATGATAGAATTGATTGACAAGTTTAATAGAATATGCAAATCATTTATTGATGAAAGATTTTCATTATTAAATAATCAATTAAGCCTTATTTCTCATAAATTTGAAAGAAAATTGTTAAATTTTGATATTAAATTCAACAATGATAAAAATTCACTTATAAATGCCTTTAACAATTTTTTAAATGAAAAATATTATGAAATAGGACTTATAGAAAACACATTAAATAAAATAAATCCTTTAGAAATATTAAATCGAGGATATGCAAAAGTCGAGCAAAACAATCAAACTATAAATTCAGCAAGAGTGCTTGACTTAAATGAAAATATAAATATAGTATTTAAAGATGGGGTGGTAACAGCATCACCAACAAAAAAGGAGATAACAAATGAGATTAAGTAAACTTGTTGGAGAAAGATTCAAAGATATTCCTGCTGGTGTATCTGCAAAAAGTCATAGCCTTTTACTTAGAGCAGGATATATAAAGCAGGTGGCAAATGGAGTTTATTCGCTTCTTCCTTCAGCACAAAGAGTTAGTTTAAAAATACAGAATATAATTCGTGAAGAAATGAATAAAGTCGACGGGCAAGAAGTCTTGATGCCAGTAATGATGCCTAGAGAAATTTGGGACAAAAGTGGCAGATATACTTCAATCGGTCAAGAAATGGTGCGTTTTAAAGATAGAAACAACCATGAAATGCTTTTGGGGATGACACATGAAGAAGCCTGCGTCCATCTTTGCCAAAACACCGTAAAAAGTTATGATCAGTTGCCTTGCATGATCTATCAAATTCAAACAAAAATCAGAGATGAAGCACGCCCACGTGCAGGTCTTTTGCGTGTAAGAGAATTTACAATGAAAGACGCATATTCTTTCCACACTAATAATGATGACTTAAATGAGTATTATAACAGAGTTTATAAGGCTTATGAGAGAATATATAAACGCATAGGAATGAAAAATGTTATTGCTATCAGTTCTGACAATGGTATGATGGGCGGTGACGGAGCACATGAATTCCAACTGCTTGTAGAGGCTGGGGAAGACAATTTGATATTGTGTGAAAATTGTGATTATAAAGCAAACATGGAAATTGCAACTTCTAAATTAGACAACGCAAACTTTGATGATGAAAAACTTGAAGAACTTTTTACTGAAAATGCCAAAACTATTGACGAACTTGCCATGCTTCTTAAAAAAGACAAAAAACAATTCATAAAGGCTGTTTGTTATGCAATTTCAGGAGAAAAAGATAAAGTTATTGTAGCATTTATAAGAGGTGATAAAGAAGTCAATGACGCCAAACTTAAAAAATATTTAGGTGTAAATGATATTAATGTTACTGACATTTCCGACACTGGTCTTGTTAAGGGAAATATCGGTTGTGTAAACCTTGAAATGGATAATATTATAAAAGTATTTGACTTGTCACTTAAAGACCAAAAAGGGCTTATTTGCGGTGCAAACAAAGAAGAATATCATTATTGTGGCGTAAATATGTTAAGAGATGTCAAAGCAGATAATTTTGTAGATATTGCAAAAGTAAATGAGGGTGAACTTTGCCCAGTTTGCGGAAAACCTCTTATTATAAGAAAGGGAATTGAAGTAGGAAACATTTTCAAACTCGGCACTCATTATACAAGTGCAATGGAAATGACAGTTTCTATGCCTGATGGAAGCCAAATCAATCCTATAATGGGTTGTTATGGAATAGGTGTTGGAAGATGTCTTGCTGGAATTGTTGAAGAAAGTTCTGATGACAAAGGTATTGTTTGGCCTAAGGCAATTGCTCCATGGCTTGTATATCTTTGCCCACTTAGAAATGATAATGCTGAAGTTGAAGAAATTTCAGAAAAACTTTATAATGAATTATCACAAAATTTTGAAGTCCTTTATGATGATAGAAAAATATCTGCTGGTATTAAACTTACTGATAGCGAACTTATGGGAATACCTGTAAGAGTTGTAATAAGTCCACGATCACTTAGTCAATCACAGGCAGAAATAACAATAAGAGAAAGTGGTGAAAAAATTATGGTTGATCTTGCAAACTTAAATGAAACTCTTGCAAAATTGACTATGATAGATTAGGAGAATAAGTATGGAAAATATAAGTTATGAAGAAGCCTCAAAAGAACTTAATAATATAATTGAAAAGTTAGAAGAAGACAAAGTGACACTTTCAAATGCAGTAGAACTTTTTGAAAGAGGGCAAGAACTCATCAAAATATGTTATAAAAGTCTTGATAATGCTAAAGGCAAACTTACCCAAATAAAAGAGACAAATGATTCTCTTGAAGAAGAATAAGAAAACACTCAATTTATTCGTATTATTCTTGCGTGCCCCTAAATAAACAGACAACTTGTAATAGTTGTCTTTTTTATTGCAAAAAAATATAATATAAACAAGTGCTTTAATATTTTTTAATTCATTATAAAATTTAAGTCTATCTATTTCATAGATATTTTGACATAATTCGACTACAAAAATAATATATTATTACATGAAAAGATACAATAAAGTTTCAATAGCAAGTTATAATGGTGCAAAAAAATATAGGTGGGCAATTAAAATGTTTGTTATAGCCATTTGTATGTCTCTGTTTTTTGGTTTTATCAGTCAAACACTTTTGTCAAGTATGGGAGTCATAATAGCATCAATTTGCATTTGCATCTTTATTTTTTTTAATGTCCTTTTTGATATGCTAGGCATTGCAGTCGCATCCGCCGATAGTGAAGTTTTTGAGCGATGGGACAAGGAAGGTGTAAAAGGGGCAACTGTCGGTTTAAATTTATGTAAAAACTCTGAGAAAATGTGTTCTTTTTGTGCTGACGTTGTTGGTGATATCTGCAGTACACTTTGTGGAGCAGGTGGAGCCTGTGTTGTTGCAACTATTACATCTTCATCAATAAATAAAAATTTTATAATTTTTGTTTCAATAATGGTATCAGCAGTTATTGCAGGCGTAACAATATTTTTCAAAGCAATAATGAAAGAAATGGCATTAAAAAAGTCAAATAAAATCATCTTAAAACTAAGTTTGATACTTGAAAAAACTCTTTATCACGAAAAAAAGGAAAAAAGAAAAAAATAATTAAAAAAGTGTTGACAATAAAAGCAAAATATGATATTATTGCTATTGAAAGTAGAAGTTCCACTTCTCACCAGTCGACAAAATCGTCAGATTTGGTTTAAAAACTTAATTTTAATATTAGTTTTTTGGTGGAATTTTATGCTTCCACCAAATTTTTATTTAAAAGGGGATTAAAACTATTTTTAAGGAATTATTGATAAACGAACAAATCTCAGCAAATCAAGTTCGTTTAATAGGTGAAAATGGAGAACAACTCGGTATAGTATCAAGGGCAGAAGCCTTAGCAAAGGCAGAAGAATCAAATCTTGATTTAGTGCTTATGTCAGGCGGAACTGTGCCTCCTGTTTGCAAGATTTTAGATTATGGCAAATTTAAGTATGACGCACTTAAAAAAGACAAAGAAATCAAAAAGGCACAAAAAATCATCGAGACAAAGGAAGTTCGACTTTCTATGACAATTGATGAGCATGATATTGCATACAGAGTTTCAAGCACAACAAAATTTCTTCAGGAAGGAAACAAAGTCAAAGTATCTCTTAGAATGAAGGGGCGTGAACAAGCCTATGTCAAAAAAGCAATTGAAATTGTAAAAGACTTTTGCGATAGATTAAGTGAAGTTGGCACAACTGAAAAAGCACCAGAACTTCTAGGACGAAATGTATTTGTGATTATATCCCCAAAAAAGACTAAATAAAGGAGAAGAATTATGCCAAAACAAAAAACACATAGTGGATGTAAAAAGCGTTTCCGTTTGACAGCAAGCGGACAGGTTAAATTTGCTAGACCTGGAAAAGGACACTTCCTTACTAAAAAATCAAAAGCAAATAAAAGAAAACTTAGAAAGGGCTCTTACATTTCTGGAAAGAATGTAGCAAACATCAAGTCCCTTTTGGCTAAATAGGAGGCAACATGAGAATAAAAAGATCAGTAAACGCACTCAAAAAGCGTCGTTCAATTTTAAAAAGTGCGAAAGGTTATAGAGGAGCAAAATCAAAACTTTACAGAACTGCAAGAGAACAGGTGATGAAGAGCGGACAATATGCTTACATCGGCCGTAAATTGAAGAAAAGAAACTTCAGAGCACTTTGGATTACAAGAATCAATGCAGGATGCAGACAGAACGGAATTTCTTATTCAAAATTCATTGCTGGACTTAAGAGCAAGGGAATTGAACTCAATAGAAAAGTTCTCGCTGATATGGCTGTAAGAGAGCCAGAAGCATTTTCTGCACTTGTAGGACAAGTAAAATAATGCAAAAAGCAAGCAATAATTTTATAAAATTACTAAAAAAGCAAAAACGAGAAAATAGTTGTTTGCTTTTTTTAGATAATATCAAAATAATAAAAGATGCTATTTCTAGTGGTCTTAAATGTAAATATATTTTGACAATTCAAGATAAATTTGATTTATTTGATGAAAGTTTATGTCCTATATATAAAGTAGATAATTCAACAATAGAATCTTTATCAGACAGCAAAACACCACAGGGTGTAGTATGTGTGACAGAATACATACCACATATAGTAGAAAAACCTAAAACTAATTTTTTAGTTTTGGATGGTCTTCAAGACCCTGGTAATGTGGGAAGCCTGATTAGGACTGCCTATGCTTGTGGTTTTGAATATGTTTATCTTTTATCCAGTGTCAAGCCAACAAACTCAAAACTGATTAGAAGCAGTGTTGGGGCAATTTTTAAAAGTAAAGTTATATCAATATCTCAGCAAGACTTTATTGAAAAAGCAAAAGAATGGAAACTAAATTTAATTGCGACCGACATGGATGGTGAAAATATTTTTAATTTTAAAACTGATAAACAAATAGGTATTATTATAGGCAATGAAGGACAGGGTATATCTGATGAAATGGCTAATTTATCATATAAAACTGTCAAAATTCCGATGAGAGAAGGACTAGAAAGTCTAAACGCTTCTGTATCTGGCTCAATCATTATGTATCAAATAAACAAAGATAAAATAAACTAGTTTTAGAAGATATATAAAAATAAAACTTTTAAACTTAATTTTATAATAAAAAATGTCAATTTATCTATCAATTTTTTTGACATTTTTTATTTAATATGATAAAATAATTTGAGTAAAAATAATAAAAGTTGTAAATATAAAAACTTTTTATACTAAAAGGAGATTAATATGTCAGGACATTCAAAATGGCACAACATACAAGCAAGAAAGGGCAAAAGTGATGCTCAAAGAGGTAAAATTTTCACAAAAATAGGCAGAGAAATTGCCGTTGTTGTTAAACAAGGAGGCTCTGACCCTCAATCAAACCCAAAACTCCGTGATGTTATTGCCAAAGCAAAACAAAACAATATGCCAAACGATTCTATTGAGCGTAGTATCAAAAAGGCATCAGGTGAACTTAGTGGCGTCAACTATGAAAGTTGCACTTATGAAGGTTATGGCACTGGCGGTTCTGCTGTCATTGTAGAATGCTTGACAGACAACAAAAACAGAACAGCAGGCGATGTTAGACACGCTTTTGACAAATTTGGTGGTTCCTTAGGGGCAACTGGTTGCGTAAGTTATCTTTTCCAAAGAAAGGGAATTGTTGAAGTTGAAAAAACTGACAGCATTGATAGTGATGAGTTTATGATGAGTGCACTTGAATTTGGCGCAATTGATATCGTTGAATATGATGATTCTTTTGAAGTAATAACTGAAGCAAACAATCACTCAAATGTAAGTGAAGAACTTACAAAAGCAGGTTTTACAGTATTAAATGCTGAAACAACTCTTGTTCCTGACAACTTTGTCACTTTAGAAAATGATAAACTTGTCAAATTTAATAGAATGATAGAAATGCTTGAAGATTTGGATGATGTTCAAGAAGTATATCATAATGTAAATCTTCCTGAAGAAGAATAACATTTTAGTATTGCTTTTTGCGATTCATTGTGTTATACTAACTATATAGGAGGTTTCCATGGCTAGAAGATATCCAAAATTTTGGAATTATCAAAACTGGGAAGAAAAGAAAGAGGAAGAAAGACGTCAAAGTTATTTAGATAGACAAGAACTTCAAAGAAAGGAAAAAGAAGAGCAAAATAAGGAATTGCCAGAAAACAATCAAGAAGTTAAACATGAAAAAGAAAAATTTGAACTTAATAATGTTGCTGATAAAAACCAACAACATTCTAATGAAGAAACAATACATCAAATAGATTATTTTGACATTTTTCCTGATGGAATTATTAAAACTGAAAAAAATTGTAATCTAGGAAGAAAATCTTCATTAAAAAAGATTTCCGAATATTTATTGAAAGAAAATGAAATTATAAATTCTGCTTTCCCAGTGCCAGCAGAGACATTTAAAGATAAATCTCTTGATGATGTAATTTCATATCTTGAATTAATGTGTGCTGGCGAAGAAAAATTCCGTGTAAACGTGGTTGTCGAATTTGAAGGGCACAAATTATATTCACTTTTAGATGATAGAGATTCTTGCTATAGAAAAGTTTATGGACTTGATTATAAACAATATCTTGAAAATTTAGAAGATGAAAGAGAAATGTAAAAGTACATTTAACATTTTAAGATTTTTTGTAAATTTAATTAAAATATAAAGAAAGCATAATTAATTATGCTTTTTTTCAAGTATAAAAAACAATTGAATTTGATTTTTCTCATCTTTCACTAATTCCAAAAAAGAGGATTTATTCAATGTTATTAACACTTCTTTAAAGACACTAAATTTTCTTTATATTTCAATTAGATATTGATTGACTTAAAAAGACAAATATAGTAAAATTTAAATATGATTATTTTAGGAATAGACCCAGGTTATGCAATTATCGGATATGGAATAATTGATACAAGCAAAAGCGATATGGTAGTAGATTATGGTGCAATCACAACACCAAAAGAGGATACAATGCCAGTAAGACTTGAAGCGATAGACTCAAGTTTAAAATATTTGTTTGAAAAATATAAAATCGATGTAGTTGCAATAGAAGAGTTATTTTATTTTAAAAACCAAAAAACTGTTATTCAGGTGGCTCAAGCAAGAGGAGTCATTGTTCTTGCTTGTCAAAAATATTGTGGGAATATTTATGAATACACACCACTTCAAATAAAGCAGGCTCTTACTGGCAATGGAAGGGCAGAAAAAGCACAAATCCAGTATATGGTCAAAGCAATTTTAGGACTAAGTTCAGTGCCAAAACCAGATGATACAGCCGATGCTTTGGCAGTCGCAATATGCCATAGTCAAACAAGCCCAGTGCTGAACAATAATAGGGCATAATAAACGCATTTATATTTGCAAATTTTGTCGAAAACAAGGAGATATCATGATTTCATTTTTAATAGGCACAATAGAAGAAAAAAGAGAAAATATATTAGTGCTCAATGTAGGAGGTGTTGGTTTTGAACTTTGCGTTTCAAACAACACTTTATCAAGCCTTCCTTTAGAAGGAAATAATATAAAAATTTTTACATACATGGCTGTCAGAGAAGATGATATTAGCCTTTATGGTTTTTCGACTCAAGAAGAGAAAGAATTGTTCTTTAAACTCATTACTGTCAGTGGAATCGGCCCTAAAATGGCTATATCAATTTTATCAGGTATGCCACTAAGTGACCTTACAATTGCAATTATAAAAGGTGATGACAAACTGCTTTCAAAAATTAAGGGTTTAGGAAAAAAGACTGCTGAAAGACTTTGCTTAGAACTTAAGGACAAACTAAGTCCTTTATCTTCAAATATGGTTTCAAATGAAGAATCTTTTGACTTCGATGAAGATGCTGTTCAAATGGCTACAGACACATTAATCAGTCTAGGAATCAACAAAAATGATGCATATATGTTGGCACGCTCATATTCAGCAAACAATGCAACTGCAGAAGAAATTATTTCCAAAGCATTAAGGGGGTATAAAGGTTAATGGAAGAAAGTGATAGATTTATTACAAGCACAAAAAATCTTACTGATGCTGAAATAGAAAATTCATTAAGACCTACATCTTTTGATGAGTATATAGGTCAAAACAAATCTAAAGAGGCATTAAAAATTTATATTCAAGCCGCCAAATCAAGAAAGGAAAGTCTTGATCATGTTTTGTTATATGGTCCTCCAGGCCTGGGAAAAACAACTCTTTCTCATATTATTGCAAATGAACTCGGCTCTCAATTTAAGGTGACATCTGGTCCTGCAATAGAGCACGCAGCAGACCTTGCAGCCATACTTACAAATCTTAACCAAAATGATGTCCTTTTTATTGACGAAATCCACAGATTAAATAAGACAGTAGAGGAAATTCTTTATCCAGCAATGGAAGATTTTGCACTTGATTTCATTGTAGGAAAAGGACCTTCTGCAAGAAATATGCGTTTAAAAATAAAACCTTTTACTTTAATAGGCGCAACCACAAGGGCTGGTATGCTTACAAATCCTCTTCGTGATAGATTTGGTGTAATTTGTAGACTGGAACTTTACGGAACTGATGAGTTGAAAGTCATTATAGAACGTTCAGCGAAAATTTTAGGGGTAAAGATTGATGATGATGCTTGCATCGAAATAGCAAAGCGCTCAAGAGGAACTCCTCGAATTGCAAACCGCTTGCTAAAAAGGGTAAGAGACTACGCTCAAGTCATCGGAGAGGGTCATGTCACAAAAAATATTGCAATAAAAACTCTCCAAATAATGGAAATTGATGATTTAGGCCTCGACACTATTGATAGAAAAATAATGCTTACAATAATAAATAAATTTAAAGGTGGACCTGTTGGACTTGACACCTTATCTGCTACTATCAGCGAAGATTCAACAACTATTGAGGATGTATATGAGCCTTATCTTCTTCAATTAGGCTTTATTTCCAGAACCCCACGAGGTAGAATAGCACTTGAGTCTGCCTATAAACATTTTGGCCTTACTATGCCAACTAAGGAGTAAAAAGGAGTTAAAATGCGATTAAATCAAAATGAAGAAGAAAAGAATTCAATTTTGAACAATACAAATAAATGTGCAGATTTAGTTTATAATAAAACTAAACAAAAGAAAGATAATAGTTTATTCGTAAGTGATGAAAACGGAAATAATAAAAACCTATTATTAAAAAGCAGTTACTATTATAATTTACCTGAAGAACTCATTGCTCAAACTCCTGTCGAACCTAGAGATAGTTCTCGACTTTTAGTATTTGATAGAAAAAATGGAGATATAAAACACAAAATATTCAGAGATATAATTGATTTTCTCAAACAAGGTGATGTTTTGGTATTAAACAATACTCGAGTTTTGCCTGCTAGATTATTTGGATATAAAGATACAGGGGCAAAAATTGAATGCTTGTTGCAAAAAAGAATCAATCTTACCGACTGGGAAATAATAGCAAAGCCTGCAAAAAGACTCTCAGAAGGTATTAAAATCACTTTCAGTGAAAATCTTTCAGCAAAAATACTTGAAAAAGGTGAGTATGGTAGTTTTAAAATTAGATTTAATTTTAATGGAGTCTTTGAGCAAAGATTAAGCGAAGTAGGGCAAGTCCCACTGCCACCATATATTCACAACAAACTTAATAACAAAGAACGATATCAAACTGTCTATTCAAAAGTGGAAGGCTCTTCTGCTGCACCTACCGCTGGGTTGCATTTTACACCAGAATTACTTGAAAAAATCAAAGCGAAGGGTGTCGAAGTTGTTGAAGTTTTACTTCATGTGGGATTAGGGACTTTTAGACCTGTTAAAGAAGATAATATTCTTGATCATGAAATGCACAGCGAATATATCGAAATGAACGAAGAAAATGCTTTAAAAATAAATACTGCAAAGAAAGAAAAAAGGCGTATAATTGCTGTAGGGACCACATCTATAAGAGTCTTAGAATCTTGTGCTAATGAAAAGGGTGAGGTTGAAACAAAGAAATGTGAAACAAATATCTTTATATATCCTCCATATAAATTTAAAATAGTTGACGCAGTCATTACAAACTTTCATCTTCCTGAAAGCACTTTGATTATGCTTATCTCAGCGTTTGCAGGTTATGAAAACACAATGAAGATATACAAAACAGCAGTTTCAGAAAGATATAGATTTTTCTCTTTTGGAGATGCAATGTTGCTATTATAATCGCAAATATACAACATAAAGTATTTTGTATGTCATACATGATACAATATGTAGTTTGCATTAATAAATTTAAGCAATACAATTACAAACAAAAATTACAAAAATATATAAAAATACTATCAACATAAAAGGGATTGTTATGTCAAAATTTAGTTATGAAATAATTAAAGAATGTCCTAAAACAGGAGCAAGAGCCGGAGTATTTCATACTCCTCACGGAGATATTGAAACACCTATATTTATGCCTGTAGGGACTCAAGCGACTGTAAAAGGCTTAAAACCAGAAGAACTTAAAGAAATAGGTGCACAAATTATTTTGTCAAACACATACCATTTATTTTTAAGACCTGGTCACGAACTTGTAAAACAGGCGGGCGGATTGCATAAATTTATGAACTGGGATAGACCCATTTTGACTGATAGTGGCGGATTTCAGGTTTTTTCTCTCTCAAAACTTAGAAAAATATCTGATGAGGGTGTCGAATTTAGATCTCATATAAATGGCGAAAAACACTTTATATCACCAGAGCGAGACATGGAAATTCAGGAGGCGCTCGGTGCAGATATTATCATGGCATTTGATCAATGCACACCCGCAAATTGCAGTATGCAGGAGGCGATAGAAGCACGAAGAATTACAAAGTTATGGCTTGAAAGATGCTATAAAGCCCATAAAAATGATAATCAGATGCTTTTCCCTATAGTTCAGGGTAATGTTTTTAAATCTTTAAGAGAACAATGTGTAAATGATTGTTTACCTTATGCAAAATGTGGAATTGCAATCGGAGGACTATCAGTAGGCGAAGAAAAAAGTGTTATGTATGAAATACTAGATTTTTTAAATCCACTTTTACCAAAAGAACAACCTCGCTATCTTATGGGTGTAGGCTCTCCAGACTGTTTAATAGAAGGCTATGCAAGAGGCGTTGATATGATGGATTGTGTTTTACCTACACGAATCGCAAGAAATGGCACTGCATTTACAAAAAAGGGAAAAATGGTGGTCAAAAATGCTATTTATAAAAATGATTTTCGTCCTATTGAAGATGATTGTGATTGTTATACTTGCAAACACTTCTCTCGAGCATACATTCGCCATTTAATCAATGCAGGTGAAATGCTGGGGGCAGAATTATTATCTATTCATAATTTAAGAAATCTAATAAAACTTGCTAAAGACTGCAGAAATGCAATACTGGGTGACTATTTCAAAGATTTTAAAGAAGAATATATGGCAAATTATGATCTATCTAAATCAAGATTTTAAATCGTTTTATATTATAATTAATAAAAAATCTATTTTTAAACAGACTTTATTATTGAATAATATAATAAGATTAATTTTAAATTAAAAATTGTTCAATGATTTTTTCCATATAATCAAATTATAATTTCTTCTTACCAAATCAAATATAAAAATAAAAATAAAGTCAAAAATTTAATGTTCAAATTATTTGACTTTATTTTATTATTATACTATAATTTAAATTGATAGAATTTGTCTATCTAAAAAAGGGGAAAATATGAGCAGTTTAAGCATATTATGCAATGCTGCTGTAACCGCCGGAGTTGTTAGCGGAATAATTGCACTCATAGTAGGTGCAGTTGTTGGAATTTTAGTTTACAATCTACTAGCAAGTAAAAAAATAGGTAAAAGTAAATCTAATGCTGTAAAAATAATTGAAGAGGCGTATGCAGAAGCAAAGAGCATAAAAAAAGAATCTCTTTTAGAGGCCAAAGAAGAGGCTCAAAAAATTAGAGATGAAGCAAATACAGAGGCCAAAGAGAGAAGAGGAGAAATCCAAAAACAAGAGGAGAGGCTTGACCAAAGAGAGGAATATCTTACTAAAAAAGAGACCACTTTGGACAATAAAAGTCAGCAGTTAGAGACTGAAAAGTCTGCACTCGAAAACGAAAAATCTGTTTTGGCAGAAAAAATTAAAGAACAAGATGAAATAAAATCTCAAATGACTGAAAAACTTGAAAAAATTTCTGGCTTGTCTAAAAAAGAAGCAAAAGACATATTAATTGAAAGTATTTCAGAAGAAGCGAAAAAAGATGCTGGAATTCTTGTTAAACAAATTGAAGATAATGCTCGAGAAAAAGCAGAAGATATTGCAAAAAATATCGTTGTTGGAGCAATTCAAAAATGTGCAACAGATTTATCTTCAGAATTTACAGTTACTTCAGTGGCTCTTCCAAATGATGATATGAAAGGAAGAATAATCGGACGCGAAGGCAGAAACATTCGAGCCATTGAAAGCGTCACAGGTGTTGAACTTATAGTTGATGATACTCCTGAAACAATTACCATCTCAAGTTTTGACCCTGTAAGGCGAGAAATCGCAAGAATGAGTCTTGAAAAATTGATAGTAGATGGCAGAATTCATCCTACAAGAATTGAAGAAATAGTTGAAAAAGCATCAAAGGATGTTGAAAAAATTATTAAAGAAGCAGGCGAAAACGCTTGCAATCAAGTTGGAATTTTCAACTTAAATCCAGAACTTGTTAAGATTTTAGGACGTTTAAAATATAGGACAAGTTATGGTCAAAATTGTCTTACTCATAGTATTGAGACTTCTATTATCGCTGGACTTTTGGCAACAGAACTGGGTGCAAATGTCCTTGTCGCAAAAAGAGGTGGACTATTACATGACATAGGTAAAGCACTTGACCATGAAATTGACGGAACTCATGTTTCAATAGGTATAGATCTTGCCAAAAAATATAAAGAATCTGAAGAGGTAATTCATTGTATTCATGCCCATCATGGAGATGTTCCTTACAATTCCATTGAAGCAATTCTTGTTCAAGTTGCAGATGCTATCTCTAGTTCAAGACCTGGAGCAAGAAGAGAAAGTCTTGAGAATTATATAAAGCGTTTACAACAATTAGAAGAAATTTGCAATGGTTTTAATGGTGTTGAAAAATCATACGCTATTCAAGCAGGAAGGGAAGTCAGAATAATTGTAAAACCTGACCAAATAAATGACAATAATGCATTGTTCCTTGCCAAAGATATCTCTAAAAAGATAGAGCAAGAAATGCAATATCCAGGACAAATAAAAGTTGTTGTGATTCGTGAAAAACGCTTTACCGAAACTGCAAAATAATAATTAAATTTTTTAAATGTTTCTATTACAAAAAAAAGACTGATTTAAATTTTCAGTCTTTTTTATAAATATAATTAGAAATTAGAGGAAAATTAAATAGTAAATTCATACATTCTTTTACATTTTTTAATTTTAAAGAATAATTTTAATAAACAATTAATATTATACAATATGGATTTTATAGTTGATTTTTTTGCAGAACATTTTGAAAATTGTGTATGGCTGGCAGTATTGCTAATCGCTCTTTGCCCAACTTTAGAAAGCAAGATTGCCATTCCTTTTGCTATGAATAGTGCAATTTGGGGCAATAGTGCCTTATCTCCTTTGAGTGCTTTATTCATTTCTTTTATAGGGGCTATGTTGCCTAGCATTTTAATTATAATTCTTTCTAGAAAGTTGAAAGGAAAGACAACAGGATTTATTAGTTCGAAGTTTTTGCATCGATATACAACTAAGAGTGCTTATATTGAAAGTAAACATTCTAATATAAAGAAATATTTGGCACTTGCTGGTTTTGTCGCTGTTCCTTTACCACTTACTGGAGTATGGACGGGCAGTTTAATTGCCGGCTTAAGTAATCTCGATATAAAATTTTCTTTTTTGACTATTGCCATAGGTACTTTAATTTCAACTTCTGCAATAACTTTATTATGTGTCTTATTTGAAAACTCAATATCATATATCTTAATAATTTCTTTAATTATAATCATTGCATTTCTTTTTATAGACCTCTTTATATCTATTGTTAAAAAATATAAGAAACCAAAAAATAGAATGAACTAAGTTTATTCTTATTCCAAAATTGCAATTTAAATTTAAATAAAAAATACTGTGATAAAACGCAGTATTTTTTTATCTATCTTTTTAATGCAATTACTAAGAGTATTTTGTCTAAGGAAATAGATTTTCTTGTTTACTTTTTAATTTATCAATGATTTTGTAAAACTATCAATTTTTATTTATCTCCAAAATTTTACCAACAATATTCTCTTTAAGAAATATCTTACAGGTATAACAATAAATGCAAGAATTAATGGTAAAATCAAAGTTGTTGCAAACAAACTAAAGTCTTTAGTAGCAATTCCAAAAATCAAATTTAAACCTACAATAATACAAGAAGAAAGTAAATAAAAGCACATTATCTTCCAAAATGGACTCAATTGTGTTGGCATCCAACTAGAATAAACTTTATAGTTATATATTTTTAAAGCAACGTCTATAAGTAGTAGGGAAGGAAGCAAAATAAATAAGAAATTAGTTTTACTATTAAGCATTCCTGTTTTAAGAAATATTACATATAACAAAGTTGACGAAAGTAAACACATCAATAAAGTAGCAATACTTACTGACATATAAATCAAGTTTGTATTATGCTTTGTTTTTTCCATAGATTTTTCATAAACACTGAAAGAAATATTTTGACTATCATAATAATCTTTTAAATCACTATAATCATATATAGCATCATCTCGAACTTGAGCAGTTGCATTATCTTTAGTCTTAGAATACAATCTATTTAAAATCTCACGATGAGAAGGATCAACATTCGAATCTCTCTTTGGTGCAGGCAGGCGAGTATCTTTGGTATTTTCAGATACTATTTTGATCTTTGGAGGTTCAATCTTCTTTGCTTTGCCTACATCATTTGGAGTAAGATGACCGGTAATTAAAATCGCATCATCTTTCACTTCAGTTTTCTTATCTGATGATTTTTCCTCGATTTCTCGCAATACTTCACGATTCTTATCATAAACATTAAACGCATTATTTAATGTTTTGCTCTTTGTTTCATAATTAACAGGAGGGTATACATACTTTTCTTTGCTTTGAAGTAATGAATTTTTAAATTCCTCAATATTTGCCTTTTTCTTTTCGTTTGAAACCATAAGGGCATCTGTTGTAGTTATCGCAATTTGATCTTCAGCAAAACTTCTTTTTCTCTTTATTTTATTGATATCTTTTGAAATATCAAACAATCTTTTGTTGTAATCTTCTGCATTTGAGAGAAAAACTGCATCATCTTTATTTGTATCCTCTTGAGTTTCTGTCTGTTCATCATCTTGCACATCTTGTTCAATTAAGTCATTTGAAGTTTCAGATAATTCTTCTGATTCTTCAGTATTTTCTCTGACTAAAAACCTAGCGTCATCTTTATTTTCTTCTTCAGACATTATCGTTTCTGTATGTAAACTTTGATTTTCTTCAATTAACTCAACTTGCTCAATATCTTTTTGGATTTCAATTTCTTGATTTGATTCTTTCATAATAGGGGGCGAATCACTTTCCTCTAATGACGAAAAATCAAAAAAGTCATTTTCTTCATTAAAATCACTTTCTTCATTTACATTTTCAAGTTTTTCAATATTTTCAGCATGGGAATCTTCAAAAACTTTATTCTCGTTTGAGATATCGTTTAAGAAATTTTCAGGCTTAACATTCAAATCAACAAAATCTCTAAATACATCAATGTTGTTGTAATCAAAATATGCCTTCAATTCTTGATAAAAGCCACGACCTTTGTCAGTTAAAGAATAATATTTTCTATTTGGACCAAAATCGCTATTCTGTAAATATGATGATATGTAACCTTGTTTCTCCATTCGGTTTAAATTTGAATAAACACTAGGTTTTTTTAAATTAATTTTACCATTACTACGAGCAGAAATTTCACTTATGATATCAAGACCATAAAAATCTCTGTCCTGAAGACAGGTTAGTATCAAATAAGAAAGTTGTCCTTTTGCATAAAATTCCATTTTTACCTCTATTAAATTATAAAACAACTTATCTCGTAAGTCAACAGTTTTTTAAATAAAAATAAAATAGGTAGTATGTCTTGCATACTACCATGATTATTAATTATAAATTAATCACTAAAACTTGAATTTATATAGGGAAAAGAGTAATAAAAATAAATTTTTTCATTTTTATAAATAATTTTATAGGGTGATAAAATTTATTCTTTTATAAAACTCAAATTTTAAGCAATAAATTTTGTCAAAATTCACATTATAGTTGATAATTTAACGTTAGGGCGACATTCATATCTCTGCGTAAAAGACAGGTTTTACGCAGAGATATACGCATACTAGCATTATTTCATAAGGTATTTTGTTATATTTATATAAATATTGTTTTTTGCATATATGTTGAATTAATCATTTGTTTAATTGATTTTCTTTTATACAAATTTTATTTATTTGGATTTTATTATAACAAATTTAAAACTTTATTAAATTCAAGACCACAATTTCCACAAATAACATCATTGTTGATATTCTTTGACATATCATTTACTGAATTTATATTTCTTATAGATTTTAATTTTAAATAATTTACTACTTTAAGAAATGCTTTATAGATATCATCACCTTGATATAATTGACTAGGAACAAAATATAAAACACTTTCTAGATAAACCTGATTTGGCATTTTGCCATTTACATTATAATATAATGTATTAAAAATCTTCATAATTTTAATCAAGTTTTCGCCAGTTTCCTGCAATTTTTCATTAAACTTATCTATTCTTGAATTTAAATTTATTTCTGTAAACCCTTTCTTATTAGATGAATAAAATTTAAATGATTCACTATTATTGCTGACCAAATAAATTACAATTTCTGTATTACATTCAAAATCTTCTCTTCCTATAATACTCAATTTACAATCTTTTAAACTTATTATTGTAGATTCAGTCAAAATACTGCATAAACTATTTTGCAAATCTTCACTCAAAGCATACATATTATATTTACTAGGGTCAAAATTAATTGTAGTCATTTTTTGTTCTTCTTTACGTCTACGTCTTTGTCTACGCTTTTTTTTCTTAAAAGTTTTTCGATTTTCCCACGCAAACTTCAATCTTTCCTTAAAATTACGCCAGAAATTTGTAGATTTTGTTGAATTTAATTCAAGTTGAGCATTATCTATACCTAAAAAATAGATAAATTTTGAATTGTCTACAAAAGAACCATTTAAAATTTCATTCATAGGCTGTAAAACTACATTTTTTAAATTTATATAACTTACTTTGTTTGAGAGAAGATTGATAGAAGTAGCCAACACTTGATTGACTTTTTTATTAAGTTTATTTATATATTTTTTGTGGTCTTGTCGAACTATAGAATTTATAAGTTCTTTAGTTATTTTAATTTTTGCCATTTATTTCCCTTTTTTAGGATATATTTTTTCTTTTCCACCCATATAATTTCTCAGTGCAACAGGAATATTCACACTTCCATCTTCATTTAAATTATTCTCAAGAAAAGCAATAAGCATACGTGGAGGTGCAACAACAGTATTATTTAATGTATGAGCAAGTTTTGTGCCTTCTGCTGATTTAAATTTTATTCCTAATCTTCTTGCTTGAGCGTCAGAAAGATTTGAACAAGAACCCAACTCACCAAAATATTTCTTTTGACGAGGACTCCATGCATTGATATCACAAGATTTAACCTTTAAATCTGCTAAATCACCACTGCAACATTCCATAACTTCATGTGGGATATCAAGACTTTTAAAGAAATCAGATGAAATCTGCCACATTTTATTATACCATTGCATAGATTCTTCTGGCTTGCAGATAACAATCATTTCCTGTTTTTCAAACTGATGAACTCTATAAATTCCCCTTTCTTCTATTCCGTGGGCTCCAACTTCTTTTCTAAAACATGGAGAATAGGATGTCAAACATAATGGCAAATCTTCTTCTTTAAGAATAGTTTCTTTAAATCTGCCTATCATTGAATGTTCACTTGTTCCTATCAAAAACAAATCTTCGCCCTCAATTTTATACATCATATTTTCCATTTCTTCAAAACTCATGACGCCATTTACAACATCACTTCTTATCATAAATGGAGGTATAACATAGGTAAAGCCTCTATCTATCATAAAATCTCTTGCATAGGACAATATCGCAGAATGCAATCTTGCAATATCTCCAGTAAGATAATAAAAGCCATTGCCACTTGTTCTTCTTGCGCTTTCAAGGTCTAGCCCATTTAAATTTTCCAAAATATCCGCATGATAAGGCACTTCATAATTTGGAACTACAGCCTCTCCTATTGTCAATCTTTGAACATTTTCACTATCATCTTTGCCAATAGGAACATCATCAGCAATAATATTTGGCAACAAATACATCAATTTTTTAAGATTTTCAGAAAGTATTGCCTCTTCTTTTTCCAACTCAACAATTCTCTCGTTGTTTTTCACAACTTCCGATTTGATTTCTTGTGCTTCATCAACCTTTTTTTCACGCATTAAAGCACCTATCTTTGCACTTAAAGTGTTTCGCATAGATCGAAGATTGTCACCTTCTTTTTTCAAATTACGAATTTTTTGGTCTAATTCTAATACTTGATCAACATATTCAAGTTTATGGTCTTGAAATTTCTTCTTTATGTTTTCTTTAACCAGTCCTGGATTAGTCCTTATTAAATTTATGTCTAACATTTTAATCCTCCTATATGAGAATATTATAACCTTTTTATCAATTTTAGTCAATTATTTCAATAAATATAAATACATATTATTTTTATTACTTATTATTTTTAATATGTATTAATTTCAATTATATTTTTCATAAAACAAATCTACATAATTTATTCTTAATAAAATAAGGTTTATTTTAATTATTCTTCCCCTTGAATTACTTTTGTCACATTTTATCCATTTTTGTTAGCAATATTAAACAAAAAAATGTTTTACGCATAGATAAATGCTTGCAAAAGAAATAAAGTTATGCTAAAATAAAAATTATGAATAATGATTATTACCAAAAAAGAGAACTTCAAACTAGAATGAAAATGTCGAAGTATACAGAAAAACTTCCAGATTACTGCTATGATTTTTTCATAGGAATTGAAAACAACACTTCTATTTTGACAAGATATAATTATTCTATGGACATTTTTATCTTCTTTAATTTTATGTCACAACATATATTTCATAAGGACGAAAATCAAATTACTTTAGACGATTTAGAAAAACTCACAACCCAGCATATTGAAAGATTTATGTCATATTTATCATATTATGTTATTGAAGAAAAAACTTTTCAAAATAATGAAAGAGCAAAAGCAAGAAAACTTGCCTCTCTCAGATCATTATTCAAATATCTTTTCAATCATAATCTAATATCAGCAAACGTTGTAAGCAAAATCTCCACCCCAAAATTACATAACAAAGAGATTGTAAGACTTGAAGCAGAAGAAGTAAAAACTCTTTTAAATGTAGTAGAAAATCCCATAGAATTTTCAAAACGACAACAAATTTACAACAAAAACACTTTTGAACGAGACAACGCCATAATCACCCTATTTTTAGGGACAGGAATAAGAATTTCAGAACTTGTTGGCTTAAATTTAGAAAGTTTTGACTTTTCACAAAATGCCTTTCTTGTAACAAGAAAAGGTGGAAATCAATCAACTTTATACTTTGCAAACGATGTTGCAATGGCATTAAAAACATGGTTAGAAAAAAGAGCAACTTTAAATCTGCCTGCAGAAGAAAAAGCAATGTTTGTTTCTTTGCAAAACAAGAGAATTTCTTTAAGAGCAGTTGAAGATGTGGTAAAAAAATTTGCTTTGATTGCCTCACCTTTAAAAAAAATATCACCTCATAAATTAAGAAGCACATTTGGCACAAATTTATATAAGCAAACAAATGATATTTATATTGTTGCAGATATCTTAGGACACAAAGATGTCAACACAACAAAAAAACATTATGCCGCCATAAGCGAAGATATGAGAAAATCTGTTGCTAAAAATGTCAATCTATACAATTAAGAATTGCTTAAAGTTTTTTAAAAAATTTTTAATTATTTGTGTATAATATTTCTCAACCTGCATAAGATAATAATGTGAAGGAGATATGCTTCACGTTTACGAGAAGAAGCACGTATATAAAATTGTTATATAGCGCTTCTTTTTGTTTTGTATTCAATTCGTTATAAAAATATAACATAATAGTTCATGAACAAATCTATTATGTTATGAATATATAATTAATACATAATAGTTATATAAAAATTTGCATAACTTCAAAACAACATTCTTACTAATTTAAATAAAAAGCATTGATCAATATCAATGCTTTTAAAAATGATTAAACTAATAATTTTAAATAATATTATGACGCCAACTGCTCAAGCATCCAGTCACTATAAACACCATACCCTTTCGTTGGATCGGAAACAAACACATGAGTAACCGCACCAACAATCTTACCATTCTGCATTATAGGTGATCCACTCATACCTTGAACAATGCCTCCAGTCAACTGCAAAAGTCTCTTATCAACAACCTTTATAACAAAACTCTTATCATCACATTTTGATTGAAAATTCGCCTTGACAATTTCGATATCATATTCTTCAATTATTCCGCTAACAGAAGAAATTATCTTTGCCTTACCAGGCTTTACACTCAATCTTCCACCCAACTTCGCAAGCCTATTTTGATCTACCAAATTCTCATTTTCATCTAAAACGCCATATATTCCCACTTTTGTATTTTTAATAATCTTTCCCTGTTTATTTTTCTGAACAAACACACATCTCAGTTCGCCAGGATTGTTTTTTTCGCCTTTTTCAATATTTACCAAATTACAACTATAAAGTTCCCCTTCAATCACCGGCAATATATTTTCATTTTGATTGTTTGTTACGGCATGACCTAGCGCTCCAAATTGCCCATTTTCTTTTTTAACAAAGGTAAGCGTCCCAACTCCTGAGACATCATCTCTTACCCATAGCCCCAACTTATTATTTCCAGACTTATCTTTTATAAGTTCTACATCTATTGATTTATCATTGTTGTTTCTTTGATATTTAACATTAACCCTTTCCTTACAATTTTGCAAAGCAACATCGATATCATCTAAATTTTCTATTTTTACACCATTTATTTCTTTTATTAAATCGCCATTCTTAAAAAATTTATTTTTTGTGACTGTAGCCGTTTGAGCATCAACAATAGTATCACTTACAACAACAGCACCTTCTGTTTGCATAGTCAAACCAACCGGCACACCACCAACATATACTTCCTCTTCTGGCAACAATTTGACCTTAACTTTTTTTACAGGAATAAAACCAAACAGTTTAAAAACAACTTCTGCTTCATTTGATTTTTCCTGTCCAGTTTTAACCTCATTTTCTTGCAATTTCACATCAACCATTTGACCAAATATTTTATTTTCATTTACTTCTGCTATTTCATCATAACTAACATAAAAATTATCAGTAATTTTGAAGATATTTATCAATTGAAGATTGTTTAAAATTATAAAAAGAACTAGCACCGCAATAAGCAAGACAAAACTTTTCTTTTTGCTTAATCCATTTCTCATATTTCCTCCATCAATTATTATGATTTCTCTTAATAACATCACCTTAAACTCTATCAAAAATTTAAAGAATATAAAAATTAAACCAGCAATCAAAAAAAAGACTACTTAAATTGTAGTCTCTTCAAATTCTATTTTTTTATGCATTTACCTGCCTTACCCCTCATCTCTTCTGCCTGTTTTAATGCTGTATCAGTTATATCATCGCCAACAACCATTCTTGCTAAATTTATACAAATTTCTTCATCTTTAAGATGTCTCATTTCAGTCACAGTCTTTTCCGACTCTTCTTTTTTTGAAACATAATAGAAATCATCGCCAAAACTTGCAACTTGAGGAAGATGTGTAATACATATAACTTGTGCATTTTGTGTAATGTTGGCAAGTTTTACACCAACTATGTTGCCAGTCTCACCACTTATTCCAGAATCAATTTCATCAAAAACCAAAGTTTGAGCACCGCCTATTGACGCAAAAATATTTTTAAACGCAAGCATAAAACGGCTAAGTTCACCACCTGATGCAGTTTTTGATAAAGATTTCACATCTTGACCTTTATTTGCAGAAAATACAAATTCAACATTATCAAAACCATTCGAAGAAGGCTTATCAAACCTGTTGAACACAATATCAAATCTACTTGATTTCATGCCCAACTGCACAAGTTCTGACATAACTTTATCTTTAATAACAGAAGCAATTTCATGCCTTAAAATAGAAAGTTTTTCACACATAGTCAACAAACTTTTGTTTAAACCTTCCTTTTCTTTTTCAAGTTTTGCAAGTATGACCTCGCTATCAACAATTTCTGAATATTCTTCTTTTGCCTTTTCTAAATATTCAAGAGTTTTTTCTATTGAACCGCCATATTTCTTTATTATAGAACGAATCTGATCCCGTCTTCTATCTAAACGTTCAAATTCACGTTCATCAAAATCGGTTGAAGACTTAATATCGACCAAAGTTTCACACACATCTTCAATTTCATATCTTGCACTCTCAAGCCTAGTTCTACAATCTTCAATTTCATCAAATTCCCCAAAACCAGCCAAAGCACTTGATGACTGCTGAAGTTGATCAATGCAGGAGTTTACTCCATCATTTAACAAACTTTCACAAATCGAAATTGCCTCATTAATTTTTTCTGAACTTTGATAAAAATTAATTTTTTCTTTAAGTTCTTCCTCTTCATCCAACTTTAAATTTGCATCTTCTATTTCATTTACCTGATATTCAAGAAGGGATAACTTTCTTTCTCTTTCAAAACTATCTCCACCCAGTTTGTCAATTTTATTGATTATTTCACTTAATTTTAAAAAGTTGTCTTTTACTTCATTCTTGACTTTTGATATTTCTTCCCCACCAAACTTATCAATCATAGAAAGATGATTTTTTACTTTCAATAGTTCTACGCTTTCATGTTGTGAATAGATATCTACCAAATATCCACCAACTTCCTTCAGCACCGACAAAGTCACTGGCATACCATTTATTCTAATGCTAGAACGGCCTTCATTATTAAGAGTTCTTGAAATTCCCAGTTCATCATCTTCATAGCCTAGTTCTGCCAAATTATCTTTTATTTGTTTTGACAAATTTGTAAAGACAGCATCAACTCTCATTTCTTCTTCGCCATATCTGATTAAAGACTTGTCCGCCTTAGCACCTAAAACAAAATTTAAAGCGTCAAATATAATACTTTTGCCAGCACCTGTTTCACCTAAAAGAACATTAAATCTCTCACCAAATTCAATATCAAGGTGTGTAATAAGTGCCACATTTTTTATTGATAATGATTGTAACATTCTTTCTCCTTATATAAGCATATCATTTAAAGTTACAACAGCCTGACTTGCAAAAGTGGTTGTTGGAAAAATAAGCATAACTGTATCATCACCATTGACTGCACCCAAAAGTTCGCTGATGTTGAGTTTATCCACAAAACTAGCAATAGCACCACCCAAACCTTTCATCGTTTTGACAACAACAAGATTCATGGCAAGTTTAACAGATATTACCGATTCTTTAAAAATAGTTATGTACTTATTTGAAATTACTTGTTCATCAGAACCAACAAAACAATACTTATATTTCCCAGAACTTGACAATATTTTTGTAAGCCCCAACTCCTTAATATCTCTTGAAATTGTTGCCTGCGTAATCTCAAAATTTGCATTTTTAAGTTCTCTAGCCAGTTCATCTTGCGTTTCAATTTCTTTGGTTGAAATAATTTCTAAGATTTTCGACTGTCTTGCACTTCTTGCCATTTTTTTCTCCTTAAACGCTATATCTCCCTAAAATAAGGCTCTATAGCGATTATGCATAATTATGTATTCATGAATATTCATTCATTTTTGATTATTATACATCAAAATTTATAATTATGCAAGCGTTTTTTGCATATTTATTCATTCATTTTTGATATTTATTGAATAATATGCAAGAATATAAATACGAAATTTATAAAAAACTAAAATTTTGAATAATATGCATATATATCTTTTTTTCAATAACTTTCTTCTTTGATAAAATATGACACAACATCAAAGTTTGACACAACATTTTTTATATAAACAAAATTACATAAATCAAGAAAACCATTAAGCCACACCACCACTCCTAAAACAATTAAAAAAAGAGAATGACTAATCCGCCATTCCCATTCAATCTCACATATATTTAATTTTAATCTATTTCTATTATTTCTTCCGACTGCAAACATTCATCAACAAGCAGATCTATATTGAGACGCCTTTCCTCTTTTTCACATCGCTCTATTGTAGGCTTTATTATAGGATTCTTTGGAAGAAAAACTGTGCAACAATCTTCATAAGGCAATATTGAAGTTTTGTAAGTTCCTATGCTATTTGCTATTTGCATAATATCTTCTTTATCCATTGCAACACATGGCCTAAAAATAGGTTTTCTTTTCACCACTTCTCCAGTCACTGTCATACTTTGCATTGTCTGACTTGCAACTTGCCCCAGACTTTCTCCAGTAATAATCGCACCCAAAGAATTTTCTTCACAAATCCTCTCTGCGACCCTCATCATAATTCTTCTCATCAATGTTATCATATACTCTGGCGAGCAATTCATATGAATCGCCTCTTGCACCTTTGTGAACGAAACAACATGAAGTCTTATTTTTCCTACATATGGAGAAATCTCTCTCGCAAGTGAAATAACTTTTTCTTTTGCAAGTTCTGATGTATAAGGATAACTATGAAAATGCAAAGCATCAAGTTCCATTCCTCTTTTTGCCATCAGATATCCGGCAACAGGACTATCTATTCCACCTGACAAAAGAAGAAGTCCTTTTCCAGCCGACCCCAAAGGTAAACCGCACTGACACTTGATTGTATCAGTAAAAATATATGCCTTTCCATTCATTCTTATATCAACATTAAATACAAACTGCGGATTATACAAATCTACAGTTGCATTTGGATTGCCTTCCAAAATCACTCCGCCCAGTTCTTTTGCTAGTTCCATTGACGGGATAGGAAAATTTTTATCAGCACGCTTTACAATGGCTTTAAAAGTTTTTTCACCTAATACAACCGCTTTTGCCTCTCTATAAATATTTTCTGGAGTCGCTTCCACTTCAATCGCCTTACTCAAACTATAAAGCCCAAAGACCTCTTTTAAAAGTGAAATGATTTTTTCTTCGTCTTCTTCTTTATAATTAGATATTACATAACGACCAAAGGTATTTGAAAATTTAAACTCTTCTCCAACCAACTTTTTCTTTATATTTGAAATAAGCATATTTTCAAAGACATTTCTATTATTGCCTTTTAAATACAATTCACCAAATCTCAACAATAAAACTTTCATAACACCTTCTCCCTAATTTCGTTATAAGTTTCAAGCAAAATTCTGCCAGCCTTTTCAACTTCTTCAATATTCAAGTCAGCACAAAAAGAAATCCTAATGTGAGACTTGATTTGTTGTTTATTAAACCCCATATTTTCAAGCACACGATTTCCGGCTTTCTTTGACGAGCAAGCACTGCCAGTCCCAACTATAACACCTTTACCCGCAACAGCCCTCATAAGTGTTTCAGCATTTACATCTTCAAACCAAACACTGAAAATATAAGGACTGCCTTCAAAATCATTGACATGAACATGATTATCCTGCGACAGGATTGAAACCATTTTCTCTTTTAAAGATTTAACATATTTAAGATTTTTTTCAACATCAATCTTTTCAACTGCCAACCCCATAGCCATAATTCCGCCCACATTTTCTGTCCCAGAGCGAAAACCCTCTTCTTGACCGCCACCAAAAACAATAGACTTTAGATTGTTGATATTTCGGACATATAACCCGCCAACTCCCTTTGGCCCATGGAATTTATGCGCTGAAAAAGTATAAAAGTCTGCGTGAACCTTGCTCAGCGAAACATTCAATTTGCAAAATGATTGAACGCCATCAACGTGCAATAGTGCCTTTGGAGAAAGTTTATCTCTTAAATTTTCAATTTGTTTTAAGTCATTTACCGCCCCAGTCTCATTGCTTATGTGCTCAACCGATATCAAACGAGTTTTATCGTTAAGCAAACTTTCAAGATGTTTATAGTCAATCTGGCCATTTTCTTGTAAATTTACAAAATGAACAACAAAACCCATTCTTTCCAGTTCTTTAGCAACATTATAAACACTAGGATGACCTCCCATCGAAAAAACATATTCAGTTTTACCATTTCTCCTGCTTCCCATTATAGCAAGATTATTACTCTCTGTTGCTCCGCCAGTAAATATTATATCTCCTTGCAAAACATCAAGTTTTTTCATTATGCTTCTTCGAACAGAAGCAATGTCTTTTTTAATTTCACCCGCCTCACCATAACCTGCAGAAGGATTGAAAAAAGAATGGCAGGCATATTTTTTATATAAGTCCACCCCTTCTTCAAACATTTTAGTAGTCGCTGCATTATCAAGATAAATCATCTAAGCACCGCTCCATGTTTAAACGTCAACGCTTTAAGCACCTTTTTCATAACAGCATTGACTTCTTCGTCCGTTAATGTTTTTTCCATATCTGATAGTTTTATCTTAAATGCCAAACTCTTTTTATCATCTCCTAAAGACTGACTTCTATAAATATCAAATAGTGCTACGCTAAAATACAATTTACCACAAGATGATTTAATTGAACTCAGCATTTGCTCAACAGTGACATCTTCATTGACAATTACCGCCAAATCTCTTTCAACTATAGGGAATTTAGAAATAGCCTTAACATTTCTTACCTTCACAGGAAGTTCTGCCAAATATTCTGTATCAATTTCTGCATATATAATATTTTCAGGATTGTCATAATTTTTAGCAACAACAGGATGAATTTTTCCAAACGAACAAACAACTTGCCCGTCTACAACCACATCCGCTGACACACCAGGATGCAAGAAAGATTTTTTAGAACGCTCCAACGAATATTGCACAGAGGTAAACGCCAACAATTTTTCCACAACTCCTTTCATATTAAAGAAATCAAAACCGTTTTCACAAACAGCAATTGCAAGCACATTTTTTTCTATAGGCAACTCATTCAAAGGTATTGTTTTTGCTTTATATGTGCGACCACATTCAAAAATCCTGAGTTCTTTATTTCCCACACTGATGTTATAATTGATATTCTCAAGCAAACTATGAGCAAGAGAAGTTCTCATGCAAGAAATATCTTCGCTTAAAGGATTTGCTATCTTTACAAGTTTATTTTCATCTTCATCAAGCATCAATTTTTTGTTTATATCTCCTGGCACAAGAGAATAGGAAATATTTTCATAAAACCCTTGCTCAATTAAAGATTTTCTAAATTCTCTTTCAAGCGACAATCTAGGATGATTTTGTCCTTCAGTCACAGACGCCTTGTCAAACAACTTATACTCTATACTGTCATAATGATTATAGCCATAAAGACGTATTATCTCTTCCGCTAAATCATAATCATTTTCAATATCTTCTCTATAAGGAGGAACCTTGCAATTAAGTTTATCGCCGAGAGCCTTTGTTTCTATACCCAAACTGTTTAATATTCTCACCATTTCAGTTGTAGGGACTTCAATTCCGAGAATGTCATTTATAAGTTTAACCGAACAAACTATATCTCTTACATCATTCTTTTTATTGCAGATATCAATGACACCTCTGACAACTTTTCCACATTTTAATTTACAAACCAAATGCAATGCCCTTGCAATACCCATTTCTGCATTTGCCACATTGACACCTTTTTCATATCTTGCAGAAGAGTCAGTTCTGACACCTATATTTCGACTTGTTATTCTTACAGATTTCAAATCAAACACAGCACTTTCCAACACACAGGTAGTTGTTTTATCAGTAATACATGAATCCATTCCACCTATTACCCCAGCAATAACCATAGGTCTAGAATCGTCAGCAATGACCATTATATCTTCATTGAGGTCATACTCACTATGATCTAACGCCAAAATCTTCTCACCTTCTTTTGCCTGCCTTACATTAATTTGTCCACCACCTATATTATCTTTATCAAAAGCGTGCAAAGGTTGGCCTATTTCAATAAGCACATAATTTGTAATATCAACCATATTATTGATAGGTTTTATTCCTACAGCATTAAGTCTCGCCCTCATCCATAAAGGAGAACGCTGAATATTTAAATTTGTAATTGCACCTGCCATATATCTAAAACAATTTGGAGTATTTATTTCAACATTTACAAAATTTCGTATAACATCTTTTGAATATACGTCTATATCATAACTTAAATTAAGTTTCTTTAAATCTTTGCCTAGAAGCGCACAAACTTCTCTCGCAATGCCGATAACACTCATACAATCGGCTCTATTTGGAGTTATATTCACATCAAAAACAACATCATTAAGCATAAGAGCATCTTCAACAGGTGTTCCTGATTTTAAATCATTAGGCAAAATTAATATACCATTTACTCCTGCCCCTTCAAAATAATTCTCATCAATTCCCAGTTCTTCACCAGAACAGAACATACCAAAAGACTCAACACCTCTCATTTTAGTTTTTGATATCTTTATTCCATTGACAAGGTCCGCCCCCTCTAGACTTACAGGAACAACAGCACCTTCAAAAACATTTGTAGCCGCAGTTATAATTTGCGTAACCTGTCCTTGACCTATATCAACCTTGCAAACAACAAGCCTATCAGCCTCTGGATGCTTTTCAATCTTTATTATCTTACCGACTACAACATGATGAAGATGCTTATTTTGATATACAATATCTTCAACCTCCATTCCTGCACCAGTCAATTTTTCAGCCAACTCTTCAGGTGAAACATTTATATCAACCATTTCTTTCAGCCAGTTATAAGTTATTTTCATTTTTTCTCCTTATTTCAACACATTTCTACATATTTCGTTTTTTCTGTATTTTCAAAACTCTTAATTAAAACAATTTCCGCTTCGATAGATATGCATTTTTAAGACACCTCTTAAACAACTCAAAATCCATTTTCCATTTATTAAGTTGGCCACTATAAAAACAAAATGAGATAGCAGGTATTTTTAAACATTTGATATATATCACCAACGAAGCAATTGTTTTTAAACACGCAAGTTTAGTTCAAATAAAAAATGTAATATTATTTCATTTGCTCTAAAAATCTAATATCATTTTTGTATAGGTATTTAATATTTCCTATACTATTCAAAATCATCGCTGTCCTATCAAGACCAAAACCGAATGCAAATCCTCGATACTTTTTACTGTCAATTCCAGCCATTTCAAGTACTTTTGGATTGACGATTCCCGCACCTAAAAGTTCAAGCATTCCTGTCCCTTTACACAAACCACAGCCTTTTCCATGGCAAGTTGGACAAGATACGTCAACTTCAATGCTAGGCTCAGTAAAAGGAAAGAAAGAAGGTCTAAATCTTATAGATGTATCTTCACCAAACAAACGTTTCATTAAAATTGTAAGCATAGACTTAAGGTCAGCCATAGATACATTTTCATCAATTACCAACCCTTCTAATTGATGGAAGATAGGACTATGAGTTGAGTCACTATCATTTCTATAAGTCTTGCCAGGGCAAATAATTTTAAATGGTGGCTTACGCATTTCCATTTCTCTTGCCTGAACTGCCGAAGTTTGAGAACGAAGTAAAATATTTTCATTTATAAAAAATGTATCCTGCATATCACGAGATGGATGATTCTTTGGAATATTCATCGCTTCAAAATTGTAATAATCACTCTCAACTTCAGGCCCCTCAACAACCGAAAAACCCATTTTTACACAAATATCAATCATTTTATCAATTACATCAGAAATAGGATGAATTGCACCCTTTTTCTGCCCCTTTGAAGGCTCAGTGATATCCACCTTTTCATTCTCAAGTTTTTCATTCAACTCTCTTGCTTTAAATTCATTCTCTTTATCGCTGAATTTTTCCTCAATACTTTTTCTCACATCATTGATTAAAGCACCCACACGAGGCCTTTCTTGAGGATCAACATCTTTCATTCCTTTTGAAAGAACAGTTAATGCACCATTTTTCCCAAATATTTTCACCTTTATTTCAGCCAAATCTTTTCGTGAATCATACTGCACGTATTCAATTTCTTTCAATGTTTCAATTTTTAATTTATCAAGTTCTTCTATCAACATTATTCCTCCCGATTTCATACATCTCTTTAAATAAAATTTTAATTTTTATTTACACTCGATAAAATTTGACTCCTCGTCTAAATATTAAATTTATAAAACAAAATTTGAAAATAAAAATTAAAAATCACAAAAAGAGAAAAAAGTCCTCTTCGCTTTAGGACGAAAGAAGACTTTTTCGTGGTACCACCTAAATTCAATAAGGGATTTCCTTATTCTTATTATCATCTTTTACGCAGATTTACGGCAAAAACTAATCAATCAAAATAGAATTTCAATTTTTCATAATTACGGCTAAAAAGTGAATTCGCAAGCACTTAAATCACCCACATTTCAGCATTCAGCAGGCTCTCTGAGACTAAGAAATCTTGTTACTAATCTTTTATCATTGCTTTTATATTTAATTATTATAAAAATTGCAAACAAAATTGTCAAGCAAATTTAATAATGTTTTGAATTTTAAATTTTATTTGATATAATAACATTATGAAATACCATAAATTTATTATTGAAAAAGATTACAACTCAATTTATTATTTTCTAAAAGATGAAGGATTCTCAGAAAATTTTATCACAAACCTCAGAAAAGATATGGGGAATTTTTTGCTGAACGAAACTCCTGTGACTATTAGAACTCCTTTAAAAAGTGGTGATATTTTAAAAGTAAACAATAATCCAAACAACAAAACCACTATTATGCAATGCATACTACCACTAGATATTGTATATGAAGATAAATACTACATACTAATCAACAAACCTAGCGGTATTTCATGTATGCCCAACAAAAGCCATTACACTAAGAATCTTGCTGGCGGAATATGTTATTACATGAAAGAAAAAGATAAAAATTTTGTGCTTAGAATTATCAACCGTCTCGACAAAGACACTGCAGGAATAATAATAGTTGCAAAAGATAGTATTTCACAAAACAAGATTAATGATATAGACAAAACCTATTTTGCAATTTGTGAAGGAAATATTGATAAAGAGATTGAAATAAATTCTCGCATAAAAACAATCACAGAAAATGGAATAAATGAGCAAAAGCGTATTATATCAGATGATGGACAGGAAGCAATTACACGTATTTACCCTATCAAATCAAATTCTCACCATTCACTAATCAAAATAAAACTTACGCATGGTCGAACACATCAAATAAGAGTTCACCTTTCATCAATCAACCACCCTTTAACTGGAGACGAAATTTATGGTGAAAAAAGTGAATTTATAGACCATACTGCGCTGATATGTAAAGAAGTCAATTTTTATCATTACATAAAGAAAAAAGAATTAAAATTTGAAATTGATTTTTCAGAGGATTTTAAAAATCTTTTAGCAAAATTTGATTTAAACTAAATCATACTTCTTAAATAATATTAATTCATTATCATCATTCAATTATTTTATTTTTCACTTAAACAAAATGCATACACTTCATTTGAATATTTTTTTGAATATAAAAAAATAGAGTCATAAGGACACAAATTTTAAAATTAGCAAAAATAATTATAATTTTTTGATAAATTTTATAATTTGCAATTATTTCAATTTCCTTATTACTCTATTTTTTACTTTAAAAAACATTCTTTAAATTATTATTTTAAAATTCATATTCTAAGAGTGTTTTATAGTTTTCTAAAATATTTTTCATGACATCTGATTAAAACAATATAGAATTATCATAAGATGCATAATTAATATGTTAGTTTCAAAATTGAATGACCAAACACTGTTTTTTGCATTCATTAAACAATTATATTGTATATTAAAATTCGCAATTATTTGGAGTTCTAGGGAATAAAATTACATCCCTAATATTTGAAACACCTGTTATATACATAAGTATTCTTTCAAATCCTAAGCCAAAGCCACTATGTTCAACAGATCCAAATTTACGCAAATTCAAATACCACCAGTAATCCTCTTCTTTCAAATTCAGAGTTTTCATATGGTTCAATAATTTATCATAATCAGTTTCTCTTTCACTTCCTCCAGTCACTTCACCTATTCCTGGGAAAAGCAAATCACACGCTCTTACCGTTTTACCATCTTCATTTTGTTTCATATAGAAAGCCTTAATTTCTTTTGGATAATCCGTCACAAAAACAGGTCTTTTGAAAACAACTTCTGAAAGATATCTTTCATGTTCTGTTTGAATATCACATCCCCATTCAACTGGGAAATCAAATTTATCATTGTTTTTCTTTAAGATTTCAATGGCTTCAGTATAAGTAATCTTACCAAAATCACTGCTGATAACATTATTAAGTCTTTCAAGCAAACTTTTATCGACAAACTCATTAAAAAATTTCATTTCGTCAGGACATCTTTCAAGAATTTTGGTCATAATAAATTTCATCATCTCTTCTTCAAGGTCCATAAGTCCTTCAAGATCCATAAAACATACTTCTGGTTCAAGATGCCAAAACTCATTTACATGGCGTGTTGTGTTGCTATTTTCCGCTCTGAAAGAAGGTCCAAAAGTATAAATCTTTCCAAAAGCAAAGGCACAAGCCTCACCTTCAAGTTGTCCTGTTGGACTTAAATAAACCTTTTTCCCAAACAATTCATCTTCAGGCTCAAATTTCTTGCTTTCATCATAAATATTTTGAGTTGTAACTCTAAACAAATCACTTCCACCCTCGCAATCAGAAGATGTCAATAATGGAGTATGAACATGAACAAAGCCTTTTTGCTCAAAAAATTCATGCAAAATAAAAGCAAGTTTACTTCTCACTCTAAAAACCGCATTAAATAAGTTTGCTCTAGGTCTTAAATATGCAATTTCTCTCAAAAATTCAAGCGAATGCCTTTTCTTTTGTAAAGGATATTCATTATCAGTAGCATTAATAACATCTATTACATCTGCTCTCAATTCAAAAGGTTGCTTATTTTCAGGCGTCAACACAATGTTACCCTTACATTTTATAGATGAACCTGTATTTAATTTTTCTATTATATCAAAATTTGATATTTTTTCTTTTTCAAAAAATATTTGAAGAGTTTTAAAACAAGTGCCATCTGCAAGTTCAATAAAACCAAATTTCCCATTTGTTCTACAACTCTTTACCCAACCAGCAACAACAATTTCTTTGCTTTCAAAATCATCCATTCTATCATAAATGGATTTAACATCTTCCTTAACCATCATTTCTCCTTTTAGTAGTTTTATAATATATTCTATTATAACACATTAGATAAAGTTGTCAAATCAAAACACCTAATTTTTTGCAAATTTAATTCTTTAACGATTTAAATTAAAAACATCTTTTATAAAAATAAATAAATAAATAAATAAACAAACAAAGTGACAATTCAATCTACAAAAAAACTCTATCTTTTCAATAGAGTTTAACAAGTTATACCAACGCCTCAAGACTTCCATTCATATAAATATTGATATTTGAATTTATAACAAATGAAATATTTAAAATTTGATAATTTTCTCGTTCAGAAGTTGTATACTCAACAACCTCATCATTCAATTTAATCTCTACATCATATGAATTTATTGAAATATAAATTGACAATCCTACTATGGTATTTTCTTTAATATTTCCTAAAATATTTGTTCCATGAGAATCTATTTTAGCAATTTCAATACCATCTAAATCAATCTTATACATATCTTTTACTAAAACAGGCGTATTGAGTTTTCCATATTCAGAATTTAAATCAAAAGTTATTTTATAATTTTTAATTTTATTATCACTGTCCGAGTTTTCGCCACAAGACATCAACATCGGTATACATAAAATCACAAACAATAAAACAAAAACTTTCGACAACCTTTTCATAACAAACCTCATCTTATGTATAAAGTATATCATAATTATGAAAAGCAACAAAATAAAAAACTATATTTTTCGTGATTATATTATATAAAACGACATCTTTTGACATTTTAAAATAAATTTCAATTATTCATTTAAGACTGCACATCTTCTCAAGCATTATTTTTATATAGATAATTCTTCTTCGTCCTGTTTCGTTTTTAATTCTTTAATTTGATTTAAAATTTCATCTATTTCATTTTCACATTTTTTATATCTCTATCTGTACGATCTAAAAAACTTGTATAAGTATACTCAATCAATCTTCCACAAGTTAAATCATCAATAAATTAATCCTTAGCCTTTCTAATCGATGAAATTATTTTTTCAAGTTCACTTTTTTTATCTCTTAAGCATTACAACTTATATTCAACAGAATTTTCATCTAGAATTATTTTTTCTGATTTTTTATTTCTTTTCTTAAAAATATTCATTTCTGACTCATTTTTTATTGGTTTTATGATATAATAAATCACCAAAATAGTCAATATCTTTTAAAAAAATCACTTTATATTTTATATAGTTATTTCCCAAAATATAAGCAAAACTCATCTCTTTTATTTTATTACTTCACAAAATATCTGATACATCTTTTTAATCTTGTATAACCTTAAAAAAAACACCTTACGGTGTTTTAATCATTCTGGTGCGGGCGGTGGGAGTCGAACCCACACCCTTTCGGACTTGCCCCTTAAACAAGCGCGTCTGCCATTCCGCCACGCCCGCAAAACCATTCATATTTATTATGCTTTATTATTATATCTATAAAATTATATTTTGTCAACTATTTTTGCAAATTTTATTAAAAATAATGTTAAATTTATTTATCTTTTTTAAAAAAACAAAAATCATCCATTTTGATTTGTATCAATAAAAATTAAATTTAAAAACTTCAATCCATCTATAGATGTGCTTACAATTTTAAAAAATTGCCATACGGCAATTAATTTTCATCTGTCTCTTGAAATTCTTTCAAGCCTTTTTCAAATTGAGTTTTACTTTCAGGATCAAGTTTAAAAAGCAGTCCAAATAATTGACCTATATGCAGTTTCTCCTCTTTTGCAATATCTTTTATAGTCTTTTGAGCAGACGGCATTGTTGCTTGCATTAAATGCGTCTCATAGCCTATTATTGCCTCAAGTTCTCCCATTATATCTATTCTTGCATTCTGAGTCATGGTATAGATATTATTATTTGAATTATGATCCATAATATTAAAAATTCCTTTCATTTTTCCCTCCTTGTTTATATATTCAACCAAACAGAAAAATGTTTTATTTTTTTGCTGTAATATAATCGTTAAACAAATAAAAAACTTGTTGTCGATAAGAATCGCTTCTTTAAAAGTTTATTATTTAAGAAAAAAAGAGATATTTTAACATACCTCTTTTTTATCATCTACCTTTTTAATAATTTCTGGTTGTTCATTATCAAATTCTATAAATTTTGAAGTGACAATAATCTTTTCCACATCTTTATAACTAGGTGCTTCATACATAAGTTTTGTCATTTTTGACTCAATAATAGTCCTAAGCCCTCTTGCACCCGTTTTTAATTCTATTGCTTTTTTAGCAATTGCAGAAACAGCATCATCAGTAAACTCGATTTTCATATTATCTATTTTAAACATAAGATTATATTGCTTTATAAGAGAATTTTTAGGTTCTTTCAAAATTCTTACAAGTGCTTTTTCATCAAGTTCATCAAGACCAACTACAATAGGAAGTCTGCCTATAAATTCTGGTATTAAACCAAATTTGATAAAATCGTTTGGTTGAATATCTTTTACATAATTTGAAGTCATAACATCATTCTTGATATTTGCATTAAATCCCAAAGAAGTATCATTCTTTCGACTTTCAACTATCTTATCAAGTCCAACAAAAGCACCACCGCAGATAAACAAAATGTTTGTTGTATCAATTTGAATCATCTCTTGATGAGGATGCTTTCTTCCGCCCTGAGGTGGAACATTTGCAACAGTGCTTTCTAAAATTTTAAGAAGAGCCTGCTGAACACCTTCACCTGCAACATCTCTTGTAATTGAAACATTTTGGGTCTTTCTTGCTATCTTATCTATTTCATCAATATAAATAATTCCACGCTGAGCCTTTTCAATATCATAATCAGCATTTTGAATAAGTTTTAATAAAATATTCTCTACATCATCACCAACATATCCTGCTTCAGTCAATGTTGTTGCGTCAGCGGTTGCGAAAGGAACTTTTAAAACCTTTGCAAGAGTCTTTGCAAGCAGTGTCTTGCCAGAACCAGAAGCACCAAATAAGAGTATATTGCTTTTTTCAAGTTCAACATCCTCCGCTTCCTTACGAAGGTCATTATCATAAATGTAATTAAGTCTTTTATAATGATTATAAACAGCAACTGAAAGCACTTTTTTTGCTTCATCTTGACCTATAATATATTCATCAAGTTTATCTTTAATTTCACTAGGAGTTGGCAACTCAATTTTTTCAAATTTTGTCTTTTTAGCAACATCAACAATTATATCTTTGCAGATATCAATACATTCATCACAAATATATGATTCACCATTTGGACTGGCAATCATCTTCTTTGCATCACGTTGACTTTTTCCACAAAAACTACACTTATATTCTTCACTCATTTCGAAATCTCCTAATTTACTTTACAATCTCTAGATACGAAAATTTCATCAATTATTCCGTACTCCTTTGCCTCCTGTGCAGTCATATAGTTGTCTCTATCAGTATCTTTTTCAACAATTTCAAGTGGTTTGCCAGTGTTTTGGCTTAACATTTGATTCATACGTTCTTTTATATATTGTATATGATTTGCCTGTATTTGAATGTCACTAACCTGACCTTGCGCACCACCTAAAGGTTGATGAATCATTATTTCACTGTTTGGCAAAGCAAATCTTTTGCCTTTTGTACCTCCTGCAAGCAAGAATGCCCCCATTGAAGCAGCACGCCCAACACAAATAGTAGAAACATCACATTTGATATATTTCATTGTGTCATAAATTGCAAGACCTGCACTAACACTCCCACCAGGACTGTTTATATAAATAGAAATATCTTTATTAGGATTTTTACCTTCAAGATAAATAAGTTGTGCAACAATGATGTTTGCAATATTGTCATCAATCTCACCATTAAGGAAGATAATTCTATCTTCAAGCAATCTTGAATAAATATCATAAGATCTTTCGCTGTTGCCGGTTTGGTCAACCACCATAGGTATCAACATAATTTTGAGCCTCCATTTTTAAGTTTAATATCTTCAAACAAATTAATTATATGCCAAAACTATTATTTATTTTCATTTTTTGATTTGATAAAATTCAAGACTTTTGTCATAATTGCGTTGTTTTGGAAGAAAAGATAGTCATCAGATGACATAGCCTTCTTAAAATCATCAACATTCATCTGATATTTGCCTGCATACTCTGCAATTTTTTCATCAAGTTCTTCGGCAGAAACAGTAAGTTTGTATTCAGAAATTATTCTTTGAAGAACGAGTCTTGTCTTAATATTCTTCTCTGCATCTTCTCTTCTTTCTGCCTTAAATTCATCTACAGTTTTATTGATATAACCGAGATAACCTTCCAAAGTCATGCCTTGATGAGAAAGTCTATGCTCAAAATCATGAATCATACTATTTACTTCGAAGTCAATCATAGAGTCAGAAAGTTCAATTCCACTCTTTTCAGCAACTGCATCCAAAAGCGCAACTTCATATTCTCTTTCAATCTTTTCTTCATTAGCCTTTAATAAGTTTTCCCTAATTGATTTTTTATATTCTTCAAGAGATTCAAATTCTGTTGTATCAGCAACAAATTTGTCATCTATTTCAGGTAAAACTTTCTTTTCAACTTTCTTTAAAGTCACTTTAAATACAACAGGCTTGCCCTTTAAGTTTTCAGCACCATAATTCTCTGGGAAAGTAACATTAAGGTCTTTTACTTCACCCTTTTTCATTCCAACTACGCCTTCTTCAAAGCCTTCAATAAAAGTATGAGATCCCAGTTCTAATCTATAATCTTGAGATTCTCCTCCTTCAAATTTTTCTCCGTTGAGGAATCCTACAAAATCTATTGTGGCAAAATCACCCATTTCTGCAGTTTTATCTTCTTCTACAAATCTTGCATGAGAAGATTTTACTCTTGCAAGTTCATTTTCAATTTGGCTTTCTTCAACTTTCGCTTTCGCCTTTTTCACACCCAAACCTTCAAGTTTAGGAAGTTTAAATTCAGGCATGAGATCAAACTTTAATGTCGCTTCAAGTCCAGTTTCAATTGTAAATTTATTTAAATCAACATGAGGTTGTCCAGCAGGAACAATATTTGTATTTGCCTCTAAAAACTTAGAATATTCTGAAGATATAACTTCGTCAAAAGCCTCATCAAAAAATACTGAATCACCAAAGTTTTGTTCAATAACCCTTCTAGGTGCCTTTCCCTTTCTAAATCCTTGAATGTTGTATTTGCCTTTATTCTTTTCGTATGCACGATTTATTGCATTTTCCCATTCTTCTTTTGAAACTTTAATATTCAAAACACCTTTTTTATCTTGTTTTTCAAATGTAAACATAATTTTCTCCTTTTTCTTACATGAATTTACCATTAAATTTTATCATAATTTTAAAATTTAGGCAAGCAAATTTAATCAATGTTTGTTTTTGGCACAACTTTGTTTTTAATTATTATTTAAAATATATATATTTCTATAAAAAATCATAGTTTAAATAGCACCGCAACAATCAATATAAAAACACTTATCACAAATAAAATTTTGCAAATATCGATAAACTTATCAAACCTAAGACTTTTCTTAAACTTTTTTATATGTAACTGCAAATTTTGTTCAAATTCTTCTGGCGTTACATTTTTAAAATTAATCATTTCAGTCCTATATCTAATAAACTCATCGTCAAAATGCTTATGATAATCATTAATATAATCGATAATCAATATAACAATCCAGTAAATACAAAATAAAGTCAGAAATGGAAGAGCAATAAAAACAAAGCCCGACCAAACCGACTTTAAAGCAATAAATAAGATTGTAAAAGCAATTAAGATGGCTGAAATTAGCCATCTTTTTAATAAAAATTTTTTAATCATATCAATCATATTAAATATTTAGAATAAACAAAACTACAATGGTCACAACGAAAATTACATAACAAACTATCCATGCAATTTTTCGGTGAGTTTTTACCCATGAAAAGGCAAGACATATGCAAATGACATATGCAATCACTTCACCAACAGAATTGAAAGCATCAGATAGTTTTGTATTGCCCTTTAAAATAACAGTCAAAAGCAGTGCTATCGCAATGCATCCTATTCCGATATAGGCAATAAAAGCAAGAACAGCATTTATTCCATATTTCTTTTCGTTTTTTACCACACCTTTCTTTTTCTTTGCTTTTTCTTTATCTTCTGGATAAACATTCACTTCTTCTCTGTTTTCTTCCATAAATGCCCTCCTTTACCTGCAGATGTGACTTGCAAGGTCTACAGTTTTATTTGAATAACCCCACTCATTATCATACCATGACACGAGTTTTACAAATGTTGGACTTATCATTATACCTGCGTTGACATCAAAAACAGAAGTATGAGTTTCTCCGATAAAATCTGATGAAACATTTGCATCTTCTGTCCAACTTAAAATTCCTTTAAGTTCTCCATCCGAAGCCTTTTTGACAACATTTACAATTTCTTCATAGGTCGTAGGTTTTGAAAGTCTAACTGTCAAATCCACAACAGAAACATCGGTTGTTGGCACTCTAAAACTCATGCCAGTAAGTTTGCCTTTAAGCGAAGGTATAACTTCTCCCACCGCTTTAGCAGCACCTGTTGAAGAAGGAATGATGTTGCAAGAAGCAGACCTTCCACCTCTCCAGTCTTTCTTTGATGGGCCATCAACTGTAAGTTGAGTTGCTGTCATTGCATGGACAGTTGTCATAAGTCCCTCTTCTATTCCAAAATTGTCATGAATGACTTTTGCAAGAGGAGCAAGGCAGTTTGTTGTGCAAGAAGCATTTGAAACTACCAGCATATCTTTTGAGTAACTCTTTTCATTTACACCCATAACAAACATAGGCATATTTTTCCCTGGTGCTGATACAATCACCTTTTTTGCACCACCCTTTAAGTGTTTTACAGCATCATCATAGTTGGTAAATTTGCCAGTTGCTTCAATTACAACATCTACATCTCCCCATGGTATAAGTTCAGGTTCTCTTTCTGAATAAAAAACAACCTTATCACCATTGATAACAAGATACTTATCATCTATTTCACAACTGCCTTTGAATTTTCCATGCACACTATCAAAAGTAAACATATATTTTGCATATTCAAGATCGATAAATGGGTCATTTACCGCCACCAAATCAATATCTTCTCTGCCTGCACATACCCTTGCAACAAGCCTGCCTATTCTTCCAAATCCATTTATTCCAACTTTGATTTTTTTCATCATTCACCCCTTTTTATTTGAATATAGTTATCATTTTTAAATTCTTAAATTATTATTCTTCATCAATGTCTTCATTTAAATTTTCCAGTTCTTTATCAACAGAACTCTCATCGTCATCTACTATAAGGAAATTCTCATCTATCTCCATTGCATTTGGAATATTTTTCTTTCCAACAGTAATGTTGAAAATAAGAAGGACAATCATTATAAGTGATATTGCAAGACATATCAAATCTAAACATATAAGCAAAAGTCCAGCGACAATTCCTATTTCAGCAAATATAGCAATACAAGTTGTCACAATTATTGCAATCAATAAAGATAAAATAGATGTGACAGAGAATTTTATTATATCTTTCTTGTCAAATTCAGACTTGACCGCCTCTCCTTTCGTGTGAAAAGTCGTCTCCTCAATGCCTCGCCACCTATTTACCCTGCTGGAAAAACTTAAATTCCCAGACGCAGCCACTACAGCCGAGATATCTTCTCCCAGAAAAATGGCAGATGTATCACCACTATAAAGTTTTAAACCTAAGATAAACTTTAATATTTTTTGCCATATCCCAAAAATTAAAGATTTTAAACCATTATGCTCTCTTTTGCAAGTTGCAATATCTCTTTTCGAATAAATAAATTTATTTACTTCATCCATAGTAAGAGGCTTTCTCATTACTAAGATAGAACCTGACTTTAAGAGATTTTGAAGAGAATTTATAATCGCCTCTCTCTTAGAACCTTTTGCAAACTTAACGAAAGTTATGTTTTCATTCTCGCCCACTCTAGAAACTATATCAGAATATAAGTCTTCATTTACCCCAACTAAGATATTCAAGTCTGAAACCTCTGATAATTTAATAAGAATATTGTCAAATTTCTTTGTCTTATCTATAATAGGGACAATTATATTTACCATATTTTACCTCAATATTTTTTTATTCTTCGTGAATGTCTGCCACCTTCAAACTCAGTCGTCAAAAACACTTTAATTATCTTTATTGCCTTTCTAGAACTTGTAAAACGACCAGATAAACATAAAACATTTGCATCATTATGCCTTCTAGAAAGAGAGGCAAATTTTTCATTATGACAAAGAGCCGCCCTGATTTTTGGATTTCTATTTGCAACAATACTCATTCCGATTCCTGTTCCGCAAATATAAATTCCCACATTTCTAGGGTCTTCAACTACTTTATTGTTTGCCGCTTTTGCAAAATCTGGATAATCATCAAGTTGCTCTTTTGAATAACATCCAACGTCAATAGCAATTATATTTTCTCTATTGAAAAACTTTTTTATTTCCTCTTTTAAAGGATAACCTGCGTGGTCGCTTGCTAAAATAATCATATCTCTCTCCACATATTGATTTTATCTAATAAAATTTCATTAGCCTTTTTTATATCTTGTGCTGTTTCATAATAAACATTTTCATCTCCACCAAATGGATCTATAATGTCATGTCCTATTAAACTTTTCATGGTAATAATCTTGTTTGTCTTAATTTCATCTTTCATATTCTGACTCATCACAACATAAAGCGTCTCTTTATCAATTTTACCCAGTTTTACAGACTTACGATTGCCAGATGATGCTTTAAATTTTTTAAGTGTAGTTTTTGCATTTTCCGTTATATTTTCACCACATGCTCTCAGTCCCCTTGAACTGATTTTCACATCAACAATTTTTTTATCTTTAAGCAATTTTTTCATAAGTCGTTCTGCCATAATTGAGCGACAGGTATTGCCAGTGCAAACAAAACAAATCTTAATCATAACTCTCCTTGTTTTTGTAATTGCATAGTTCTATAGTAAGAACCAACTTTTCCTTTAAACAATTTTTTACAACTACGACAAAAAAGTAAAAATGAAATTAAAAATTCATTTTTTTTGATTGCCATAATTTATCTAAATTATACTTTTCTCGCACCTGCACTACAAAAGAATGGATGACAATTTTGTCAAAATCAAATACTATCCATTCACCCTTGTTAAATCCTTCAGGATATTTTTCTATTTCAAAATCTTGCATCAGTTGAACAGCAAGTTTTTTGTTATATGTGGTTGAAGGTGTTGAAACAATAATACCATAATCAAAAGTCTGCTCTTCATTAGATAAGTCATATATTATAATATCTTTAAATTTTTTTTCTTTAAGATAATTGTAAAGTTCGTTTAAATGTTCTTTCACGGTTCCTCACTTTTTATTAGTATAGTTATAAAAATTTAAATTGTCAAATAATTGTCTAAATATTTTTAAATTGTCTATAATTAGAGTATGAAATTAATACTATTTGTTTTGCAAAAATTTTTAAAACTTAGTTTAATATTTTTTATTTTCTTTATTTGGCTTAGATTTTTCACAAAATCATTATGGCTATCTATTTTTATTTCCACTATTGCAACTACCATAATTGAAATTATCACGTTTATTTTTTCTAACAAGACCAAATTTAAAGCATCTTTAAAAATTAAAGAAAAAGAAAACGCCGAAAATATGTTTTTATCTCTATCCACAAACCCATCAAGCCTAGATTTCTTTTTAAACCTTGTTCTTACTCGACATCCAAACTCTATTAAAAAAAAGGGTTGCATTCAAATTAATCATCGTGACCAAACAAAGGTAATTTTACAACCCTTTCTACAATTAAAAAAACTGACTTTAAATGATGTGCTCACCCTAACTTCTCTTGTAAACAAAGAATCCCCAGACAAACTGGTAATTACCTGTTTTGAATATGAAAAAGAAGTCATTCCATTTGTCAGAAATTTTGGATATGAAATAATCATCTTAGACAGATTTGAGACCTACTCACATCTATACAAAGAATATGATTTTTATCCAGAAATGACAATGAAATATAAAAAAGATGGGAAATTAGGCTTCAAAGACTTGATTGCATTTTCTTTTAATAAATCAAGAACAAAAGGTTATATTTTTGCATCTCTTCTACTCTTTGCAACATCATTTTTTGTAAGACTTAACATTTATTATTGCATTGTTTCATCACTTTTGCTTATCTTTGCACTTATTTCCTATATCAACCCAAAATATAATATTAAAATTAAAGATGAGATAATTTAACATTATTTTGACGAATTGATTTTAGACAAAAAAAGACTTCATTTAAAAAAGTCTTTTTTTATTCTAATTTTCTTCATAGTAATAATTAGAAATATTGTAATAAGGGACTGGAATTTCTTTTATTTCAAGTCCATATTTGATAATAAGTTCGATAAGGCGTTGTCCGTCAATTAAAGTTATTGTAGGATTAAATTGATATGCTGCCATTTTTGCCTTCTCTGAAAAATAACTTGTTGTTATAAATATTCCATAATCGGCTGAAAACTTTGATATAACACCTCTAAACTTATCAATTTCAGGTTCACCTATTGATCCATCAGTATATCTTTTGCATTGAATTACAACCTTATTTGTCCTAAAATCATCAGACTCAAAGATTCCGTATCCATCAATGCCATGATCATTAGACATTATGACACCTTTTTCTTTGTCAAAAATTATACCCATTTTTGAAAGTAATTTTCTCGAAAAACTTTCAAATTTTTTAGGAGTGAACTTTTTAATTAAATCAATAAGTTTTATACTTAATGACTCTCTATCAATCAAATCATCTTCTTTCTTTTCTTCTTCAACTTCTATATTCAAGTCATCGTTTTCAATAGATACAGCATTGTTTTTATTCTTTTTTGTTATGTAATCTCTATGAGTCTCTTTCCAAAATTTATTGATTTTATCTAGTTCATCGTTGTTTGGAAAAGTGCTATAATTTAATTTTCTACCTTCTTCTGTCAAAACAATTTCAGTAATTCTATTATATTTCTCTATGTATCCTAGAATTAAAAGTTCTTTAAGAGAAAAATTAAAATCAAAATCAAAAGGAATATATTTATTTCCACTTGTAGAGGTGACCGGAATAAAAACATCTTCATAAGATATTTTGTTATCTTTATCAGCAACAATTTCTTGTTTTATAACCTGTTTTGGTGCACTGCCTCCCAAATTCTGAAGGGCCTTAATTATATACTTTCCAACCCTTTGTCTTTTATAATTATTTTGTTCCAACATCAATTGCACCTCTCTTTTGTAAATTGAAAATAACTTTCATATCTTAATTTTTTAAATCTTTTATGAACTTGTATCTTTATAATTTCATTAGCACATACCACCGCATTCAGCACTCGGATTGTTATGTTTTAATAACATACTAGCCTTTTAAATAAGTTCTATGTGTTTTATATCTTTCTTTAATGATTTTCTATAAACAATTAATTTATTTCCGATAACTTGTACAGGTTCTGCACCAGTTTTTTCACAAATAATTTGCATCATTTCTTTTGGAGAAACAGAACTATTGTTTAAAACCTTGATTTTTATAAGTTCCCTTGCCTCTAGTAATCCATTTACAGTTTCAAGTGAATTTTCACTGAATCCATCTTTTCCTATCTGCATAACAGGTTCAAGAGCATTCCCCAGCCCTCTTAAAAAGGCTCTTTGTTTTGTTGTAATCATATTATCTCCTCTTAATAATTCTCATCACTTTTTAATATCATTTTTACAACTCTTATTAATATCAAAAATAAAAAAATTGAAAATTACATATTTTTAATCAGTATATTCAAAAACAGCATCTTTAATCTTTATTACACTGCCATTTTTCAGTCCTCTTTCTTTAAGCATGGCAATTATGCCCATACTTTCAAGTCTCTTTTGAAAATAAGCAAATGAGCGAGTATCTGAAAGCACAATTCCTCTAGTAAAATTATCAATCTTTCCACCACTTACAATAAAAGCACCTTCATCATCTCTAGTGATAACAATGCTTTCTTTATCTCTTGTATCAAAATCAAATTTTTCAATCTCAAGAGGAGGTTTTTTAGGAAGTTTACTAAGTTTTTCAAGTACCTTAAGTTTTATTTCCTCGACACCCTTATAAGTCGCACCTGATAGTAATATAAAATCTTCTCCTATCTCTTTCTTAAATCTTTCTATTCTTTCCAGCAAAATCTCATCATCAACTAAATCTACTTTAGAAAGCAATATGATTTGTGGAGTTTTAGATAATTCTTCACTATAAAGAGAAAGTTCATTGTTTATCACCTTAAAATCTTCAATAAAATCTCTACCATCACTCTGAGAAATATCGACTAAGTGAAGAAGCAATCTTACTCTTTCAACGTGTTTTAAGAAATAATGTCCGAGACCTTGTCCATCACTGGCACCTTTTATAAGACCAGGAATATCAGCAACAACAAAAGTTTGATCTTTTACCTGACAAACCCCTAAATTGGGATATAATGTTGTAAATGGATAATTTGCAATTTTAGGGTTTGCATTTGATATACAAGACAAAAGTGTTGATTTTCCTGCGTTAGGAAAACCTATAAGTCCAACATCAGCAATGGTTTTAAGTTCTAAAATCACCTCTCTTGATTTGGTTTCCTCACCAGTCTGTGAAAAATGAGGTGCCTGCTTTATAGATGATTTATAATATGCATTTCCATGCCCACCTTCACCACCTTTAAGTGCGGTGAATTTCATTCCATCCTCATATAAATCTGCGATTATTTTACCAGTTTGGCTATCTATAATGACAGTTCCGCATGGCACTTTGATTATTTTGTTGGCACCATTTGCACCAGTTTTAAGCCTCTGCGAACCATTAAGCCCATTTTCAGCAAAAAACTTTTTATGAAATCTAAAATCATAAAGTGTATTTAAATTTTTGGTTGCTTCAAAAATGACATCTCCACCTTTTCCGCCTTCACCGCCATCAGGGCCACCATTTGCAGTTTGGGCTGTATGCAAAAAGGAGGTAGAGCCATTTCCACCATTGCCAGCCTTAATAATTATTTTAGTTCTGTCTAAAAACATCTCTTCTCCTTTATTTAGTATATATTATGCGCATACATAACACTATATATTGTGTTTTTCTTCTTTTTTAGATTATTTATCTTAAAATGATATTTCATTTATTTCAATCAATTTATTCTGCTTGAAAGCGATTGATTTAATATAAAGAATTTTACCTTTGCTTTACACACCTTTCAATAAATGGACAATTTTCACAATCTGGCTTTTGAGCCTTACAAACATAACGCCCAAAATGAACAAGTTGCAAGTGCAATTTTCCCCATGTTGATTTATCAAAAACATTCATTAAGCCTTTTTCACATTCAAAAGGGTTGTCCGTTTTCACAAGTCCCAACCTATTTGAAACTCTAAGAACATGAGTATCAACTGCAATTGCATCACCTTTGAATGCTTCAGAATAAACTACATTTGCAGTTTTACGACCTACACCCGCTAAAGTTTGAAGAGCATTTAAATCATTTGGGACTTCGCCATCAAAATTTTCAATCAAACTTTTACTCATTGCAAGAATATTTTTTGCTTTATTATGATAAAATCCACATGAGTGGATTTTATTTTCAAGTTCTTCTTGCGAAAGTAGAAGCATTTTTTCTGGAGTGTTGTATTCCTTAAACAATTCTTCAGCCACAACATTCACCCGCTTATCGGTGCATTGTGCCGAAAGTATAACCGCAACAAGCAATTCATAATTGTTTTTATAATTAAGTTCACATTTTGGATCAGGAAAAAGTTGATCTAATTTCTCTAAGATTTTATTTTCTTCCATTTTTACCTCATCAGTGGGAATAAAACTGTATCTCTGATATTTGGTAAATCAAAGATGAACTGAATGAATCTGTCAATTCCAAATCCTAAACCTGAAATAGGAGGCATACCATGTTCCATTGAAAGCAAGAAATCTTCATCGATATCCATAGTTTCTTCATCGCCGAGTGCTTTTTCTTTAAGTTGATCTTCGAGTAGTTTGCGTTGAATAATAGGATCAACAAGTTCTGAATAAGCCTTTACAAGTTCTGCACCACCAGCAACAAACTGGAACACATCAATTACCCTTTCATCCTTATCATTTCTTCTTGCAAGAGGCATAAGTTCTGCAGGATAATTGTAAATAATAGTAGGCGAAACAATATCAGCCCTTATCTTTCTCTTATAAATAAAATCAACTAAAGTTCGCACAGTTTTGCACTCTTCAAGTTCTTTTTCGCTATAAAGTCCAGTCTCAACGACCTTCTTTTTAAGCAAATCAATATCTTTTATTTCAAGAAAATCAAAACCTAAAATTTCTCTTAATTTTTCGATATAATTTATTCTAGGCCACTGACAATCAAATTCTATTTCCTGACCTTGATATTCAATTTTTGTAGTGCCTAAACATTCTTTCAAAACAGTAAGAATCATTTCACGATAGAACTTGAGATTGTCTTCAAAATCCCAGTAAGAAGCATACCATTCGACTTGTGTAAATTCTTGAAGATGATATGGGTCCATTCCTTCATTTCTAAAGTCTTTACCAAACTCAAACACCCTATCAAAGCCCGCCGAAATACATTGCTTAAGCCATGTTTCCTTAGCAATTCTTAAATTGCAATCAATATCGAGTGCGTTATGATGTGTGAAAAAAGGTTTCGCACTTGCACCAGAAACACTTGTCTGCAAAATAGGAGTTTCAACTTCAATAAAACCATTATCTTCAAGATAACGACGCACACTTGAAATAAGTTTGCTTCTTGTCAAAAACACCTTTCTAGATATTTCATTTGAAATCATATCAAGATATCTTTGTCTATATTTTGTTTCGGTATCACTTAAACCATGGAATTTTTCTGGCAATGGTCTAAGCGTCTTTGAAAGCAAGGTTATCTTTTCTGCTTTGACTGTAACCTCTCCAGTTTGAGTGAGATAAACTTCACCTTCTACTCCTACAAAATCGGCAATGTCAATCATTTTTTTATAGAAATCATACGCCTGTTCATCAAGTTCATTTCTGCCAACAGAAATTTGAATCTTTGCATTGATATCTCTGATTTGAATAAATCCAAATTTACCCATAACTCGTTTAAAGATAATTCTTCCTGCAACTTTTACTCTTTCACCAACTTTTTCTCTAGCCTCAGCAATGGTGCAAGTTCTTTCAAACTTATCTTTATAAGGAATTTCTCCCATTTCTCTTAAATCATCAATTTTTTTCTTTCTTATATCAACTTCATTTGATAAAATTTGTGTATCTGCCATTTGTAATCTCCTTGTAAAATAAGTTATCACAAAATGGCTTATATGTCAATTTATTTGTATCTATTTTTGTAATATTTATAGTTTTTTAATACTTTGTTGAGATAATTTTCAGTTTCTTTAAAAGGTATTTTATTAAGAGAGAGTCCATCCTTTGAATATCTTTCATCTTTTAGCCATGATTTTACATTTCCTTGCCCAGCATTATATGCGCAGATTGCGAGTTTCCAGTCTCCAAAATACTTTAATAGATATGAAAGATAAAAACTGCCCAACTTGATGTTGTAATCACCCTCTTTTAGTTTTTCTTCTAAGTAATCTTCACCTATTTGCCCAGCAATCCATTCTGCGGTAGATGGCAAAATCTGCATTAAACCAACAGCGCCCTTATTAGACATTGCGTCTTCGTCAAAATTACTTTCGACATTTGCTACTGAAGCCACAAGCGCTCCTTCCACAGAGAATTGTTTAGAATATAATACAATTTCCTCTTTATATTTCATAGGATAATAATAAGCATAAAAAGAACCTATCAAAAATGATAATAGGATTGCACAAATAGAAAGACTTATTATAACAAAAGATGTTTTCATGTATTTATTTTATTTAGTTGTGAAATAAAAATACATCTATTTCGACAAAATATTTATTTTATTTGTTTGTTTTTTAAACATTTTCTTTTTAGATTCTGGATTATTTTGCTAGATCCGCTCATAACATTTATCTTTTATAAAATTCTTTTATAAGCATCTTTAAATCATCCTAGTTTTTGATAGGTGTTTCGATTTCCATCTGTTACAACCCTATAAAATCCACCAAAAGACCTAAAAGGTTTTGAAAATACACAATTCTTAACCTTTTCAAATATTCGCTCGTCAAATCGAACAGAAATTCCACAACCTAAGCCCGCATCTTTTGGAGTATTTATGACTGCAACCCTAAATCCCGCCATATTAAGCATATTAGCCAAATACAAAGTTTCATTTCGAGAACGGAAAACTGCTAAACAAAAATGCATATCTCCTCCTTTTTTTGCACAATTTCCCCTCAATTACACTATATTGTAAATATAAAGGAAAGTTACAAAATGATATATTTAGATAATAGCGCTTCAACTTTAATTAAGCCCAAAGAAGTCATCAGAGCAGTAAATGATGCCTTAATTCACTTTTCAGCAAATCCCGGCAGAAGTGGTCATAAAGCAAGCATTAAAACCGCTTTTAAAGTTGAACAGGTTCGAGAAAGACTTGCCCAACATTTCAATGCTGAAAGCGGTCAAAATGTCATTTTCACCCACAACTGCACCCAGGCTCTAAACCTTGCAATTTTAGGAAGTGCAAAACAAGGCGGTCATGTCGTTTGCACTGAAAATGAACATAATTCAGTTTTAAGACCTCTAGAGCATTTAAAATCTCTAGGTATTATAGATTATTCAATCGCCTTTCAATCAAATATCAAAGGTATAACTTTAGATGACATAAAAAAAGAAATAAAGCCAAACACATATATGATAATTTGCAATCATATTTCAAATGTAAATGGTGCTGTTTGTGATGTGCAAAGTATAGGAAAATTTTGCAAAGAAAACAATCTTATTTTTTTGGTAGATGGTGCTCAAAGTTGTGGTCATTTAAAAATAGATATCAAAGATGACAACATTGATTATCTAACTGTAGCCGGACATAAAGGATTTTATGCTCCTCAAAGCATAGGATGTCTTATCTTGAATGACAAATATAGGCCTGAGCCGATAGTTTTTGGAGGAACTGGCACAAACTCTCTTGAACTTTTTCAACCAGAAATCTATCCCGAAAGACTTGAAAGCGGAACAGTGTCATCACCTCTAATTCTAGGTCTAGGTGCCGGACTTGAATTTGTAGAAAATAATTTTAAGGAAATCTCTTGCAAACTTGATGACCTGACTACCTATCTTAATTACGAACTTGCAAAACTAAACATCAAAAGTTATACCGACCCTGAAAACTCGTTTGGAGTTTTGGCATTCAATATTTCTGATTTAGATTCAAGCGAAGTCGCAAGTATATTAAGTGAAAAATATGATATTTGCACTCGAGGCGGGTTTCACTGTGCACCTATAAAACATAAGGCTTTAGGCACTCTTTCCCAAGGAGCAGTAAGGGTATCTATATCTTATTTCAACACTTTCACAGAAGTACAAAGACTAGTGTATGCAATTAAACATATAGCAAAAAATGTTATGAATTGACTTGATAAGACCTCATTTATAGTCTATTATGTTATTATTTAATAACAGTTGCATAATAGTGATATTGAATAATATTTCTATTATTTTATTAATGACAATAATAAAATTATAGTTATAAAAATGATTCTTAAATTAAGTAAAAAAAATCTCATAAAATTATGAGATTTTTATACACAAGAACTATGCGAATTATTATTTATTTTCCTCTTCTTTTTCTGTTTTTGGGATTATTCTTTTAAGGTCAATTCTTCCCTTTTCATCAATCTTGATGACTTCAATTTCAACTTCATCACCAACTTTAACTACATCTTCAACCTTTTCAACTCTCTTATTAGAAAGTTTTGAGATATGAATCATACCCTCTTTGTTGCCTGCAAATTCTACAAAAGCACCAAAGTTCATAATTCTGACAACTTTGCCATCATACACATCACCAACTTCAACATCTTCAACAATACCTAAAATAATAGTTTTTGCTTTTTCTGCCATTACACTGTCTTGAGATGCAATAAATACAAGCCCGTTGTCATCAATATCAATCTTAACACCTGTCTCATCGATGATTTTGTTTATCATCTTTCCGCCAGAACCGATAACATCTTTAATCTTATCAGGGTTGATATTGAAAGATATAATTTTAGGAGCATATTTAGAAAGTTCTTTTCTAGGCTGTGCAATTTCTTCAAGAAGTTTATTCATAATAAACATTCTTCCCTCTTTTGCCTGTTTAAGTGCTGTTGTCAATATCTGCTTATCAATTCCTTTAATTTTGATATCCATTTGAATTGCTGTAACACCTACACTTGTTCCTGTAACTTTAAAGTCCATATCACCGAGGAAATCTTCAAGACCTTGAATATCAGAAAGCACTGCTACTTTATTTGAATTTTCATCTTTGATAAGACCCATAGCAATTCCTGCAACTGGTCTTGTGATAGGCACGCCTCCATCCATGAGCGCAAGTGTCGAGCCACAAACTGACGCCATTGAAGAAGAACCATTTGAAGACAACACTTCAGAAACAAGTCTAAGAGCGTATGGGAATTCTGCCTCACTAGGAATTACTGGCTCTAAAGCCCTCTCCGCAAGAGCACCATGACCGATTTCTCTTCTGCCTGGACTCTTTATTCCCCTTGCTTCACCTGTTGCATAAGCAGGCATATTGTAATGATGAACATAACGATTTACCTCTTCTTCATCAATTCCCTCTAATTTTTGCATATCAGAGACAGTGCCCAAAGTCAAAGTTGTAAGCACCTGTGTCTGTCCACGAGTAAAGATTGCACTGCCATGAGTTCTAGGTAAAACTCCAGCGTCACACCAAATAGGTCTGATTTCTGTAAGTTTTCTTCCATCAGGTCTAATTCCTTTATCAAGAATTTTTGCTCTTACCTTTTCTTTTGTCATTTTATATAAAACTTGTCCGATTGCTTTTTCACATTCTGGGAAAATTTCAGCAAAATGCTCTTTTACATCTCTATCAACTTCTTCTTGACGAGCCGATCTTTCCTGTCTGTCAAAAGTATCAAAAGCATGGTCAAGTTTTTTGTCAGCATATGCCCTTACCTGCTCGTTTATATCATCAGCAACAATGTCATATACAAGATTTTGACAAAGTGGCTTTCCGATTTCTTCTTTTACTTTTCTTTGGAATGCAACAATTTTCTTGATTTCTTCATGAGCAAACATGATTGCATCAAGCATTGTTTCTTCTGGGACTTCTTTTGCACCTGCTTCAACCATTAAAACGGCTTCATCAGTTCCAGATACAGTAAGACTCATAAGTGATTTTTCTCTTTCTTCTGAGTTTGGATTTATAATTAATTTGTCATCAACAAGTCCAACCTGAACTGACCCTGTTGGTCCCATAAAAGGAATATCAGATATAGTCAAAGCAAAACTTGAACCGAGCATTGCAAGTGGCTCTGGTGCAACATCTGGATCAACTGAGAGTGCTGTGGCGACAACACAAACATCATGATAAAAACCTTTTGGGAAAAGTGGTCTGAGAGGTCTGTCAATAAGTCTTGATGTCAAGATTGCCTTATCAGCAGGTCTGCCCTCACGCTTTTTAAATCCACCAGGAATTTTGCCCACTGAATACATTTTTTCTTCAAAATCAACTGAGAGTGGGAAGAAATCAATGCCTGGTCTAGGCTCTTTTGACATTGTTACATTGACCATAACAACTGTTTCACCACATTTTACAAGACATGAGCCATTTGCTTGTTCACAAAGTCTGCCAGTCTCAAAAGTAACAGTTTTTCCACCTATTTCTATATTATAAATTTTAGCGTCTTCTTTCATATATTCTCCTTAAACTTTACTTAAAAAAGGGAGCAATAAAAATCTCCCCCAAAAAATTCAATTATTTTACCTCTCTTATGCCGAGTTCTTTAATGAGTGCTCTGTATGCTTCGATATCTTTATCTTTAAGATAAAGCAAGAAACCTTTTCTTTTACCAACCATTTGAAGAAGTCCACGACGTGAATGATTATCTTTTTTGTTTAACTTCAAGTGTTCATTTAAGTGATTGATTCTTTCAGTCAAAAGAGCAACCTGAACTTGAACTGAACCTGTATCATTCTCAGAAAGTTTGAATTTCTCAATAATTTCTTTCTTTTCCATTTTATTGCCTCCTATTTTAATTTTTATACTCCTAAAGCAAAGCAAAAAGTCAGAAGGTGTCTAATTACTGTGCAATAGGTCAATCGACTTAACTATTATATCACACAAGCATAAAAATGTCTAGTAATTTTAAAAAAATAATTAAAATTAAATAATTTATTTTTTTAATATGAATTATTTTAATTATAAATGTTAATTTTTTTATAAAAATAAACTTTTACTTAAGTAAAATCAGAAATCTTAAACAAGGATTATTTATAAAATTCTCTTTTCTTATTAAGCATTTCATCAATTCTTAAAATATAATCTTCAATAAATTTCACATTTGCAAGTCTTTCAATTCGGTTTTCTATATTAAATACTCTTTTACTTATTGCACCTGCACCTATGCCGATTATCGTATTTGTCTCTTCCATGCTTTCAATATTAAACATACAAAGATGTTCATCACGGAAATAGCCCACATTTTCAAGACCTTTAAGTTGATTTTTTTGTCTATAAAGGTAATATGGTTTATATCCATTTTTAGCAAATTCTTCTTCAGCAAAGTCTATCATCTTATCAACATCTTTGTCATCTACCATAGTTTTGTTATCTCTTAAAAGTGCGCCATTTTTGATAGACAATGTATGCACTGTCAGATTATGCGGAGCAAGTTCAAGGAGAGTCTTGACTGTCCTTTTGAATATACCCAGTTTTTCGCCAGGAAGTCCAGCAATGACATCCATATTGACCACAAAATCACGTTCAAGTGCCATTGTATAAGCCTCAAGCACCTGACTATTTTTCTGTCTTCTGCCTATTCTTTTTAAAGTCGCCTCACAGAATGTCTGAGGATTTATAGAAATTCTTGTAACACCATATTTTTTTAAGACATCAAGTTTTTCGGCAGTCACCGTATCAGGCCTGCCACACTCAACAGTAAACTCGTTGACAGGAAATCTCAGTTTACTTAAAAGCCTATCAAGTTGCTTTGCAGACAGCACTGATGGAGTCCCTCCACCGATATAGATATTTCTGACGATATATGCCTTTTTATTGATGATTTCAATTACACAATCAATCTCTTTTAAAATACAATCAATATATTCATCAACCCTATTTTCAACCCTCTTTAACTCGCTTGAAATAAAAGAGCAGTAAAGGCATCGTGACGGACAGATAGGAATGTTTATATAAAGGTCAATTAAGTTATCATTTCTGATTATTCCCTTTTGATTTTTTAAAATTTGTCCAACGAGTCTGGCCTTTTGCGAGTCAACAAAATAATCACGCATTAAAATTTCAGGTATGATATGTTCTTTTGCTTCACCATGCAAAACAAGGTCTCTTGCAAATTTGGTTGGTCTTACCCCTGTCAGAGAACCCCACGACAGAGATAGATTGTATTCATTTGATATAATTTTATATAAATAATTTTTCACCATTCTCTTTTTATAAGATTTTTTTCTAAGAGCAGTCAATGAATTATCGAGACTGTAATCATATAAAAATTCTTTTTGTTTTCCGTCTATAAAAAGCAAAAATTTGTTATGAACAAGCCCCGCTTCTTCATTCTCTTCGTGGTCAATTTTATCTTCAAGTTCGTTTAGCCCAAATAGTTTTATTAGGTCTTGAAACTCGGTGACATAATCTTCGACATTTGTATTTATTATCATCTTTCACTCCTGTAAACGCTTATCACATTTTTTATGTTTTTAATGGAATTTATCACCCTTTCAAGTTCTGCCTTATTTTTGACTTCAACAACTACATTAAACAGAAAATTATCATCATTATCTTTGGCAGTTAGTCCCTTAATTGTTATTTTCAAACTTGTAATGGCATTTGTAAGTTTTCCTATATTATTGTCAGTCTTCGATGCAACAATCATTATACTTGCGATAAATGTCGCATCTTCCTTATTTTGCCACTTAGCGTCAATCAATCTATCATTTTCTAGATATGGAAGATTTTGACAGGTGCTTCTGTGAATGGTCACACCTCTACCTCTTGAAATATAACCGATAATGTCATCTCCCTCGATAGGATTGCAACATCTTGCAAATCTGACAAGCATACCACTATCACCATCAATCAAAACTCCGTCTTTGTTTCTTTTTAAATGCACAACATTTTCAAATGCAGGAACCTGTTTCTTCTCATTGTTGTAAAGTGAGACAAAACGACTTAATAATCCTGTTGCTGAAAGTGAGCCAGAGCCTATGGAAGCATAAAGTTCATCCATGCTGTCTAAATTATATTTTTTTAACATCTGAGAAGTATAATTTTCGGTGAGAAGTTGAGACGAATTAAAGCCTCGATCCTGCATTGCCTGTGTAAACATAGTTTTGCCCAGTTTGATATTCTCATCTTTAAGTTCATTCTTAAAAAATGCCTTAATTTTGCTTCTCGCACTTGCAGTTTTTACAACTTTCAACCAGTCACGAGAAGGACCCTTTGAATGTGGATTTGTGATAATTTCAACAATATCTCCATTATGTAAAGGGGTTGTGAAAGGCTTTAATTGATTGTTTATCTTTGCTCCAACGCATTTGTTTCCGATGTCTGAATGTATAGCATATGCAAAGTCAATAACAGTAGAACCCTGAGGAAATTCAAGAACTCTTCCCTTTGGTGTCTGAACAACCAAAATCCCCTCATAGAGGTCGCTTTTTAATGTCTCAATAAAGTCTTCATTTGACATTTTTTCGGCATTGTCAATTGTCTGTCTGAACCATGTCATTCGTTGGTCAAAAGCGTCCTGTTTTGTCTTTTTTTCTTTATAAAGCCAGTGCGAGTAAACTCCATATTCAGACTCTCTATTCATCTCTTCAGTCCTGATTTGCACCTCAAGTGGATGTTGATTTTCTACTATTATAGTTGTATGAAGAGATTGATAACCATTTGGCTTTGGATTTGCAATATAATCCTTTACCCTTCCCTGCATAGGTTTATAAATTCCGTGAATACGCCCTAAAACTGCATAGCATTCTTCCACCGACCCAACTATGACCCTCATAGCCAAAATATCATAAATTTGACTTAATTCGAGGTTTTTATTGTGTAATTTATTAAAAATAGATGAAATATGCTTGATTCGGCTCATGATAGTGCCATTAATTTTTAAATCATTCAAAATTTCTTGTAGTTTATCTTTAGTAAGTTCAAGTTGTTTTCTGTTTTCCTCTTCCTTGCTTTCAATAGCACTTTTAAGTCTTAAATATTCATCAGGATATTCAAGCCTTATGACATTGTCATACAAAATTTGTTTAAGTTTATCAAGTCCTAAACGCTCAGAAAGCGGAACATGAATATCACGAACCTGCCTTACAAAAAGTTTTTGACTTTCATTCAAAGGATTATTTAAAATAGAGATATCATAATAAATGCCAAAAAGTTTTATTATAACAACCCTCAAATCCTTGCCCATTACAAGAAAAATTCTTTTGATATCTTCAATTTCATCACTGGCTGTAAGACGATTTATATCCTTAATCGTCTTAAAATTATTAATCATATCCTGCACTTCTTTTGACATTTTTGAAGAAATTTTATCTGCTTCATCTGGCAAAACTTTATACAATTGATATGTCAAAAAAGATAAAACTGATGATTTATCAAGTTTTGTTTTTACAATAAGTTCTACAATTACTGAAATTCTAGAATAATTTAAATCAAATGTTAAAATTTTTTCAACAATATTTAATTCATTTTCATCGAAGTTGAAATTATTTTTTAGCAGACTTATAATCTGCCTTTCCATATCTTCCATTTTCTGATTCTCCTTTTTGAGTCTCTTTCAATAGCAATAATTTATTATAAATTTTTGAATGTGAAAGTTCTACCTTTACCCCCTCATTGATTTTGATTTGAAAATTCTTCTCTTCGCAAATTGAGATTATACCCAGTTCTTCAAAAACTAGAAGTGCTGAATAGAATGTGAAGAAAGAAATATTTTCTGATAGATTTATTGCATCAAATAAATCAAAATAATTCACAATAGATTTTCTGTTAAATTTCATAAGTTCTTTATAGATTTTTCCAAAAGTGTTTCTAGAAAGGTCAATTCCAGAAAATTTACGTCCATCTCCACCCGATTTTTCTATCGGCAAGAAAATTTCTGCATCAGTCACCTTATTTAATGCTGCCAAAAAGTTGTTGTCAACAACTGGAGAAAGGAAGACAATTCTTGAAAAATTTTTAGCCCATGCAATTCCCTTTGGCGACAATAACAAAGTATTATAGCCGATCAACCTATCATCATAAATACCAAAATGATATATGCTTGTTGTGTTGTAATCTTTACAAAAATCAACATAATCAAAACAGGAATATGTGACAAAACAGGTCCCAAAAACAGAGTTTGAAGTTGCACTGACAAAGTTTAACAGTTCACTCTTTGGATACAATTTAAATTTAGCGTCACCTTTATCTTTTATTGCGAGTTGATTAAGTTCTATCGCATTCAATTTTTTATAAGCATTTTCGACTATAAAACTTCCGCCATCAAAAGCCACAATATTGCCATCTTTTAAACCTGTTTCAAGTTCAAATATAAATGATTTTTGGCGAGAGAAATTTATTTTTATCAGGTTGTCAACATAATTAAAATAAACAAATTTTAACTTGCCTATTTTTATATTTGCGTGTTGAGGAGTCCTTTTCATAGGGACTATTTCAACATTTTGAGAGGTTATTTTAAATCTAGGTCTAGGATTTGAACAGCCAACTGGCTCCAACAGTGAAAGTTGTTTTATAAATTCATCTGTTATATCATCCTCTTCCACCTCAAGGTCATAATATTTTATCGGCATAAATACAGTATCATTTATCTTTGTGAGAGCGAAAGAATTGATCTTTTGTGAGAACAGTTTATAATTTTCAAGTTTTAAAGATAGACCTGCAGCCATTGAATGCCCACCGAAAGTAACAAGAATATCTTTTAATGAAGATAAAAGTTCATGAATATTGATGTCATCAATACTTCTACCAGAGCCCGACAAAAGGTCTCCCTCTTGAACAAACAAAAACACTGGCTTATGATATTTTTCAACAAGCCTAGAACATACAATTCCCAGCACACCTTTATCCCAGTGCTTTGAAGCAAGCGTGATAACTCTTTGGTTTTTCATATCAACTTTTTTCAATACTTTTTCACAATCATCAAAAATTTTATTGCAAATATCTTGTCTTTTTAAATTATGTTTTTTGATTTTATCAAGATATTTTTTGATTTTTACAATATCACTTTCAAGGTATAATTTAAGAGAATCAGATGCATCACCCATTCTGCCAGAAGCATTAAGTTTTGGTCCTATTTTAAAAGATATCGCTGTTGAATTTGGCTTTTTGATGTTTAGCCCGTATTCTTTAAACATCATTTTCAAACCAACAGGAAGATATTTTTCACACAACTCAAAACCTTTGGATACAATAGTTCTATTTTCACCTTTTAGAGGCACAATATCAACAATCGTTGCTATACTTGCAATAGGCAGAAATTCCTCTGCTATAGTTTTGCCTAAAAGAGCCTCTGCAAACTTATATGCAACACCTGTCCCACACAACTCTTTAAAAGGATATGCCTGATCTTCTTGCTTTGCATTGACAACAACAGTATCCGGCAAAATATCAGGTATTTCATGATGATCAGTCACAATCACTTCAATCCCCTTAGTTTTTGCGTATTCTATTTCATTTGCACAAGACACACCGCAATCAACAGTGATAATTAAATTTGGCTCAAAAAGTTCATAGACTTTATCTATGACAGCATTTGTCAGCCCATAACCATCAACATATCTGTTTGGAAGATAATAGTTTGCTTTTATTCCAAACTTTGCCAGTGCCTGAATCATAATTGCCGTTGCACTGACACCATCCACATCATAATCGCCAAAGATAAGAACTTTATCTTTAAGTTCTCTAGCAAGTTTAACTCTATCAACAAGCCTGTCCATTCCCTTCAAAAGAAAAGGGTCATGCAAAGCCTTTGGATTGAGATATTCTTCAAATTCTTCCTCAGAATTGATGCCTCTTGACAAAATGAGGTCGCAAATAGGAAGTGATAGATTAAACTTGTCTGCAAAATATTGAACTTTATCGGCGTTTACATTAAAAAATTTTTTAAATATCATAAACTTCGCCTTTTTCGTTGCTTTAAAAATCAAGCAACAACCTATGAAATAAGTATAACTAAAATTTATCTTTTAGGCAAGCAAAATGACAGCAAAAAAGACAATTAATTAAAAAATTAATTATTTATAATTAAATTGTCTTTTTGATAAAATCTTATAAATTGATTATCGGCTTGTTCAATCAATTTTATAATTGCTAAAATTATATAATCATTTATTTATTTCCACTCTTTATTTTGTATCCTAATACAATAAAAAAAGTCCATAAAATGGACGATTTTTTAATGTTTATAAACAATTCTTCTGCAATGCTCACAGGTGATGACACCTTCTTCATTGAGTTTTGTGATGTTTGCAAATGGAAGTTCCATATGACAGCCTCCACAAGAATTTCCATTCAAAGGCACAAGCACTGGAAAAACATTCTCATTACGGCGTTTTTGATATACTTGCATAATATTCGAATCAATAGATTTTGAAAGTTCTTTGAGTTTACCTGCAATCTCACTTTTCTGATTTTCTATTGACTTGACATCATTTTCATATGCTTCTTTTCTCTTTGCATATTCATCTTTAGCACTATTGAAAATCTTTTTAGTTTTATTAAAATCGGCAAGTATAGCATTCATATTCTCAGCAAGCGCAGTCAAGTTTTTTTCAAGAATGACCAAATTTTGATTCAACTTGTCTTTTAATGACGCAAGTTTTTCGACCTCGCCTTTTGTCATTTTTTCGATGTCTTTATTCAAAAATTCCTGCATTTTTTGTTCTTGCGTTTTAATTTGAGATTTCACTTTCTCAATATCGTTTAAAAGTTTTCCAGCATTTTCCTCAAGTTTAACAGAACGCTCTTGAGCATTTTTGATATTGTCACGAAGGGTATCCGCCATTTTCTTGTTTTGATTGTCTTTCAAACCTTTTTCTATTTTAAACATTTCTCTATCAAGTGATTGATATTTCAAAATCATATCTACTTTCATATTTTTCTCCTTTTATTTTTTAGAGCAACTGTCAAAGTTATTTAATTAAATAAAATCGACAAGTTTTTTGCTTCTATTTGGATGTTTCAACTTTCTCAAAGCCTTTGCCTCGATTTGTCTTATGCGTTCACGAGTGACACTAAATTCACGACCAACCTCTTCAAGAGTCTTACTTTTTCCGTCAATAAGACCATATCTTTCACGAATAACCTGTTGCTCACGTGGTGTAAGAGTGTCAATGACAGAAAGAAGTTGCTCATGCAACAATTTCTGAGTTGCAATTTCCATCGGACTTTTTGCTGATTCATCTTCAATGAAATCACTCATCTTGCTGTCTTCTTCCTCTCCGATAGGAGTTTCAAGCGAAATAGGATCCAGTGCGCTTTTCTTAATTTCAACAACTTTTGCTTCACTTATGCCCATTGCATTTGCAACCTCTTCAATAGAAGGCTCTCTTGAAAGTTGTTGTGTAAGTTGACGAACCGTTCTTGAATAACGATTGATAGTTTCAACCATATGAACAGGAAGCCTTATAGTCCTCGACTGATCAGCAATAGCCCTTGTAATTGCCTGTTTAATCCACCATGTTGCATAAGTTGAAAATCTGAAACCTTTTGTGTAATCAAATTTTTCTACTGCACGAAGAAGTCCCATATTTCCCTCTTGAATAAGGTCAAGAAAAGATAAAGCGTTGGTGCTTGCCCACCTTTTTGCGATTGAAACAACAAGTCTAAGGTTTGCTTGACAAAGTCTTGCTTTTGCGCCCTCATCACCATCTAAGATTTTTTTAGCAAGTTCAACTTCTTCATCTGCTGTAAGAAGTGGGACTTTGCCTATATCTTTAAGATACATCTTGACTGGGTCATCAACAGCCATAAAACCAGTAAACTCTAGTTCATCTGTCTCACTTTCATTTTCTTCACTGGACTTCAAGATTTTGATATCACTTGATTCCATTTTCTTGATAAATTTTTGAATTTCCTGTGCTGACAGGTCATATTTTAAAAGTCGATAATACACTTCTTCATCATTGATAGACCCCTTTTTACTGGCCATATCAAAGATCTTTTTCATCTCGGCTTCAACTTTAATATCTGACATAAAAATCCTCCAAATTTTTCTCTCGTATTGTTTTGCTAAGTTTATTTAATTCTTCAGCAATATTTTTTCTTTCCTCTCTATCTTGAGAAGTTTTAAACTTTTCGGCAAGTTCGGTCTGCCTTTTTGTCAATTCTTGACTTGCAATAAGCCAAACACATTCATCAAAATAACGTTTATCCGCATTGTCATATTCTGAAAAATTGATTCCCAAACAATCTTTCAAAACTGGCATTTCATCAACATCAAAATAGTCATAATAAGATGAAATAGGAATGCCTTTTTCTGCCACTTCAATAATCTGGGTATGTCTAGGCAAAATTTTTTTATAATCAATCTTTTTATCAACAAAATCTTTCTTGAAAATAAGTGAACCTATTATAAACCTTATAGCCCTAATATTGCCATTTTCCCTTGAAATTAAAACATTATCGGCAACTTTTTCCTGACTTTTTTGAATGTTTCCTTTGGTAATCTGTGCCAAATCCCTACGAAGAATATCAATAGGAATTGATGTGATTTCACACAACTTTTCTAGATACACCTCTTCTTCACTGCTTGAGCCTAGCCTTGATATTATTTCAATCGATGCTTTTGCAAATTTGCCCTTTTCATCAGCCTTTGATAGGTCATATTTTTTAAGTTGATTGTTGATCAAAAAATCGGTGATAGGAAGTGCGTTGTTTATAATTTTTTGCATCTCTTCCACGCCTTGCTGTTTGATAATTTCATCAGGATCTCGCTTTTCTGGCATGGACGCTACAAGCACATTAAATCCCTCTTCCTTTAAGATGTTGATACTTTTGATTGTTGCAAGGATTCCAGCCTCATCACCATCAAAACAAAGCACAACATTTGGCGAAAGTTTTTTAAGTTCTTTTGCATTCTCCTTTGTAAGCGCAGTCCCCATACAAGCGACAGTCGACTTAAACCCGGCTCTATGCATCGCAATGACATCAATCTGCCCTTCAACAATGACAATCTTATCAAGGTGCCCCTGTTGTTTCATTGCTTTTACAAGGTTGATTCCAAAAACAACCTTTCCCTTTTGAAATACTATAGTCTCGCAGGTATTTTTATATTTTGCCATATCAGATTTTACAAGAATTCTTGCACTGAACCCCACACATTCATTAAAAGCATTGAAAATAGGAAATACAAGACGCTTTGACATTACATCATAATAATATTCCTTTTCTCCATCTCCTTCCTGCTTTGTGCCTTTGTTTACAACTCCAGCATCCATCATTTCTTTATATGTAAAACCCTGCCTTCTTAAAAACTCGACAAGTTCAAAACTATTTAAAGAATAACCCAGTTTAAAATCCTCAAGTTCTCTTTTAGTAAAACCTCTTGTCTTTATATAATCTTGTGCTGGCTTTGCCTCTGGCAACAACAAATTTTCTTGATAGTGCTTATAGGTCAAATCCAAAAGTTTTAAAACCCGTTCTTTAAGTTGTTTTCGCTCAACCGCTCCACTATCCCCCTTAAATTCAGGCATCTGCATATTAGCATTTTTGGCAAGCAAACTTATAGCCTCAAAAAAATCGCAAGATTCATATTTTTGAACAAAAGAAATGACATCCCCACTTTCCTTACAACCAAAGCAATAAAAAATACCTTCATCTTCAGAAACACTAAAAGAAGGCGTCTTTTCATGATGGAACGGACAACAAGCCCAGTAACGCCCACCTTTTCTTTCAAGATGAATATATTTGCTTATTATAGATACAATATTGTTTTTTTGCTTCAATTCATAAAGCCAGTCAGTTTGATAACCTTTATTCTGCACTCGTCAATAAAATCCTTAATCTTAAAATACTTACATTTCTTATATACTGCAAAAAACTAAAAATTCCTTTTTTTATTTAAAAATAATTAAATTGTTCTTGAATTTGACAAATTTATAGTTATCTTTTGAAAACTTTTTCATTCTTTTTTATACAATATAATACAACCAAAAAATTAAAATTAAAAGTTTAGCCTCTTTTAAAACAGCAGAATCGTAAATATTTTTTATATAATTTTTGCTTATTCATATAAACTTTTTCTGGGACTTGCTTTAATTACACAATAATTCACAAGCACAAACTAAATAACAGGTTTAATCCCTCCACCGCTAAAATAAATTTCAGGAACTTTGCCTACAATTATATTTTCACACAACAATACTTCAAGTTCTGTGTTAAAATTTTCTGTCTTTCCTGGCAAAATCATTCCTATTCCTGCGTTTACTACAAAATATAATTGATGTAATGTTTGATTGATTCCTGCTGAAGTGAATTTTGAATTTATTTTTGTATTGACAGTGCCAACTGGAATTAGTTGAATTGAAATATTAGAGCCCAGTCCATATAAAAATGGAATTCCTGTAAAAGTCCCTAATGCAATTTCAAGACTTTCATCACCTAAATTGTTAAACTTCGCTTGAACTCCCTGCGTAATTTTTCTTATAAGAATATTTGCCTGAACAGTATCAACTTCAATGGAATCAACCGTGTTTTCACTTGAATATTTTATTTTCGCAAGTTCGCTGTATGTGATTTCATCGCTAATAAGAGTATCTCCAACAACTTCACTTATTACTGATGTTGCAATAGAACGCACTCTTTCTTCGCTTAAACTTACAATCACTGGACAGACAACTTTAAAATAATAAAATATACATAAAAAAATCAAAACACAAATTACAAAAAGGGTCACCCTAAATTTCCTTTTGGCTGACCACTTTGCTTTCGTTTTTTTCGACTGACATCTTTGCATACAATAGATATATGCATAAACTATTAAAAACTTGACAAAAACAAGGTATAGTATGTTGAATGATATACATAATACAAAGTATTGTGCTATTATGCGGATTCTTCACAATTTTATCAACAAAATAAAATATGAAATCTTACAAATAATTTTATAAACAAATCAAAAATTTATATTAATCAGTTTTTAGTTTTAGATTTGAAAATAAGAGCAAATATGAAGGCAAATATGACAGCCGCAGCAATACCACCCGCCGTTGCTTCAAGTCCACCAGTAAACGCACCTAAAAGCCCTTTTGCTCTTACAGCCCCGATAGCCCCTTTTGCAAGAGATGCACCAAATCCTATAATAGGCACATTTATTCCTGCCCTAGCAAAAGAAGATATAGGATCAAATATTCCAAACGCTTCAAGTAAAACACCTATTAAAACAAAAGTCACTAAGATTCTTGCAGAGGTTATATTTGTATAAATAATCAAAACTTGACCGAGCATACATATAAAACCGCCTATTAAAAATACCCACAAATAATACACCTATCTATCCCTCCTTTTTTGAACTTAATTTAGATTTCTTATATTTATTTTCTTTTTCAATATCTTCATCTGAATCTTGATCAAGTCCATTTTTCACACTTTTATTCTTGTTTATATTTTTATTTTTTAAGATTGATTTATTTTCTTGACTTTTAATTTTTGTCTGGCCTTTTTTATCATTTTTATTATTTTCGCTATTATTATTTTTGTCTATATTTAAAATATCATTTTCAATATTTTCTTTATCTTTAGATTCATTTTCAAAGTTTAATTTTTCACCATTTATCCCTGTGCTTTTAAAATATTTCTTATTTTCCTTACCAACATCACTTTCAATCACTATCGCATGGCACACACCTGGTATGGTTTCCCCTTGCTGAGCAGCAGTTGTCGACATCAAAGCACCAGTTGGCATAAATAAAACTTTTTTAAGTTCTCCCCTTCTTAATTTTTCAATAATAAAAGAATTCAACACTGTTGCACTGCATCCACATCCACTGCCACCAGAAAGAGTGTTTTGATTTCTCGTAAAGTACATCTGACCACAATCATTGTAATTTAACCCCAGTTTTATTCCATTATGTTCCATAAGGTCAATCAAAATTTCACTTCCCAGTTTTCCTAAATCACCTGTGACAATAAGGTCATAATCATCTGGAACAGTGCCTGTATCTCTAAAATGAGCAAGCATTGTATCCATTGCAGAAGGTGCCATTGCAGCACCCATATCATTCACATCACTGATACCATAATCTACAACTTTTCCTATTGTTGCCATTGATATTTTCGGGCCTTTTCCTGTTGACGAAAGCACTGTTGCACCTGCACCTGTCACCGTCCATTGAGATGTTGGCGGACGCTGATTGCCCAGTTCCAAAGGAAATCGAAACTGCCTTTCTGCCGAAGAGAAGTGAGAGCCAGTCGCACAAACTACCTTTTGAAAGTGTTTTGAATCTATAAAAGAAGACCCAACAGCCAAACTTTCAGCCATAGTTGAGCAGGCACCAAAAAGCCCTAAAAAAGATACATCAAAATTTCTTGCAGCATAGGATGAAGATATAATCTGATTCAAAAGGTCACCTGCAAGTATAAGTTGAACGTCTTTTGGCTTTATTTTAGCATTTTCTATTGCACCCACAATCGCACTTTCAAGCATCTTCTTCTCTGCTTTTTCATATGATTTTTCGCCAAAGCAGTCATCTTTCATCACATAGTCAAAATAAGGACCAAAATTACCCTTTCCTTCCTTTGGACCTACTATTGAATAACTGCCTATTATTACTGGTTTATTTTTAAAAACTATAGTCTGACTTTTTCCCATTTCAGCCTCACTAAATAAAGAGATACACTATGCCCACCAAAATGCTTGACACAATACCAACAACAATTACCGGCCCAGCAATGGTAAACATCTTTACACAAATTCCATATATAATACCTTCATGCTTAAATTCTATCGCAGGTGAAGTGATAGAGTTTGAAAAACCTGTTATCGGAACTATTGAACCGCCTCCAGCAAATTTACCTATCTTATCATAAACCCCTATTCCAGTCAAAAAGGAAGCAATAAAAATCAGGACTATCAAAGTATAAGCCCATGCAGTTTGTTCTGCCATATTTGGAAACCATAACAAAATCAAATCATTTATTCCCTGCCCCAAACAACAGATTATTCCGCCCACCAAAAATGAATTAAAAAGGCTGGGCCATGGCCTTGTTTTGGGCAGTTTTGCCTTGACATACTTGTTATACGCTTCATTTCGTTTTTTGTCGTCCATAATATTCTCCTGCATGATTATTGACAATAAAACAAAAAATAAACATTTAAGAATAAAAAGGATGATTTTTCACACAATAAATTGATAATTTTTAGGAGGCAAAATGAAATCATCAGCATTTAATTTAAAAAAAATTTTTTTATCTATAATTATTGTTTTTATATCTGTAATCATGATAGGCTGTTCAAACGCAAATACAAAGGCTATGGAGACACTAAATGAAGAACTTGAGAACATTTCTAATGTGGTAAGTTCTACAAATTCAAGCGAAATTTCAAGCGTAAGCCCTTTGGCGATTTATAAAACTTCAAATTCACAACTTGATGACTTCAAGGCATTATCCAGTATAAACATGTCAAGAGAAGAAGAAATAAGGCAAAAAGTTCTTACATTAAACTCTTATATAAAATCATTTAATAATGAAAATTTAAAACTTAGCAAAAGCAAGATATCAGCCATTCAAACCTTGACAAAAGACATAAAAAAATATAATCAACAACTCAAAAACACCAAATCAGAACTAAAATCTTCTGTTGATAATATCAAAAAAAATACTAAAAAATCTTCTTCAAATTTTGAGGTTGCCGAAACATCATATTTGTCGCTAAATAATTGTATGAACCAAAGATATGTTTACCTTTGCAATTTATACAATAATCTAGAACAGGTTTATATTCTTTTGTATAAAGATTGTGACAACTGCTATATTGCTGATGAAAACAATTCAAACATAAATAATCAGATAGAAAATAGAGAAGAAATTAAAATTCCAAATCAAAATACAAAGATAGAAACAAAGGAAACCGAAACAAAAACCGAGAAAACCTTCAAAAAAAATATCGACAGTTATCAAAGAAATGATGTTATTAATGATAATTATGCAAATGAGCCAAATTATAACAACAAAAATAATAATTTTAACTATAATTACAACAATCAAAATCCAAACAACAATATAAACACTTACAATCACCCTCCTTTCTTTGCAAATAATAAATATAATACACCATTCAATAATTATTCTTATCCATACACAATGCCTTATGGATATGGATTTAACAATGGAATGTTTGGAAATGGCTATTATAATGGCGGAATGTTTGGAAATGGTTTTAATAATTATGGATATCCTTTTGGAGGTATGCCGAATACTTTTAATCCAAACCGAAACACAGACACCTTCTATGCTTTCAATAAAAACATTGATACCTACAGGTTCTGCCCAAATGCCTACAACAATGGCATATTTAATAATGTCGTTGCAAATGAGATTCCAGCAACTGCTCAGGCTGAAATAAGCGAAGAACAAGAAACTTTCAATGAAAACAGCATTGAAGAGATAAAAGAAAACACTAAAAAATTAAAACCTAACAATGTTATAAATCTTGAAAATGAAAACATTGATTAATTTTCAAATTACTACTTACACAATACAACTAATTCATATAAAAACAAGAAATCACTTACCACGCCCCTGCATGCCTAAAAAAATAATATCCACTCAAAATAAGTGGATATTTTTATTTAAATGTATTTGCAAATAAAACTCATATACTCAATTTATTTCGCAGATTATTTAAAATTTTATTTTCAAGCCTTGAAACTTGCACCTGAGAAATATTCAATTCTTTCGCTATTTCACTCTGTGTTTTATCAAAATAATATCTCAGCATGATTATCTTTCTATCACGAATATCAAGTTTTTTCACAATTTCATTGAGGGCGATGTTGTCAATCATCTTTCCATTTTCATCTTCTTGAGACTCTATTCGGTCTATTAGAGACAAACTTTCTGATTCATCCTCAATAGGCGTATATAAAGATAGTGGCATCTTAGCCGAATCCATGGCAAGAATTATTTCTTGCTGTTCAATCTTAAAATGATTTGATATCTCCTCTATTGTCGGAGACCGCTGATTGTCATGACAAAAACTTTCTATAAAGCGGTTTATCTGCAAATTTAAAGATTTTAAAGCCCTTGAAACCTTTATAGAGCCATCATCACGCATAAATCTTTTGACTTCTCCAATCACCATAGGCACAACATAAGTTGAGAACTTTACACCAAATTCTGGATTAAAGTTTTTTATAGCCTTTAAAAATCCCATACATCCTATTTGATATAAATCATCATACTCAACACCCTTATCTCTAAAGCGTTTTATCACACTTTTTATGAGCGGTGAATTTTCTTCTATAAGCACCGATTTCGCATTCTGGTCACCCTGTTGAGCCTTTTCGACCAGTTGCAAAATTATGGTGTTATCAAGCATTGCCCACCTGCAAGGCAGAACTAACTTGCTTATACATTGTGACAGTTGTGCCTCCCTTTTCATTTTTCTCAACTTCCACTTTGTCCATAAAACTTTCCATAACAGCAAAGCCCATTCCACTACGCTCTTCGCTAGGTTTGGTTGTAAAGAATGGCTCTCTCGCACGATCTATATCGCTTATTCCAACACCATTATCACGGACAACAATCTTTATGCTCTCACCATCAATTTCACACCTAAGAAAAATCACACCATTTTGATTTGGATATGCATGAACAACGCAATTAGTGACCGCCTCTGACACTGCAGTCTTAATATCATTTATCTCATCAATAGAAGGATTTAATTGCACACAAAAACCAGCAACACATATTCGAGCAAACCCTTCATTGATTGACAACGCCTTAAAACTCACTTCCATAAAATTTGAATTATACATCTTAAACTCCTTTTCATACTATCTTAGGCATAATTTCATACAGCCCTGTCATCTTAAATATTTTTTCTGCGTGCTTTGATGGATTGCAAATAAATATCGGTATATTTCTTGTTTTCATCTTTTTATATCTTCCTATAAGCACGCCTATTCCTGTGCTGTCCATAAAATCAAGTTCAGACAAATCAATAATTATTTGACTAAAGTCTCCACCAGCAAAAATATCATCTAAAGTTATTCTTGTATGACTGGCAGAATGCTCGTCTAGTTCACCACAAAGCACAACATACAATGTGCCATTATACACTTTACTTTTAATGTGCATATTCTCCTCCTTAAAAAAAACTTCTTGATAGATTTATGATAGCATAACCAAATTTGCAAAAAATAGAAGATTTAGACGAAAAAAAGCAAATAAAAAAGAAAAGGCGAACACCTTTCCTTTACAAAAAAAATTAAATTATGTTTTTATATTAAGAATTGTTTTATATTAATTTATAATCCTTATTTTTATCGAACAATCAAAATTTAACTGCCCCTCCAGCAACTTCTATCACCTGTCCCGTAATAAATGATGATTCTTCACTTGCAAGAAAGCCAACTGCATTTGCAACATCATCAACCCTTCCCAACCTTTTTAAAGGGGTGCTTTCTATAATACGCTCTCTTTCTTCCTCGTTAAATTTTGCTGTCATCTTTGTATCAATAAAACCAGGTGCGACACAATTTACTCTAACATTAAAAGCCCCACATTCCTGAGCCATTGCTTTTGATAGTGCAATCATTCCTCCCTTAGAAGCAGAATAAACACTTTCGCACGCACCTCCATAGATGCCATATATTGATGAAATGAAAATTATTGAGCCATGTTTACGCTTAACAAAAAATCTCATAGCCTCCCTTCCTGCAATAATTGCACCCTTTAAATTTACATTCAAAATTTCTTCAATTTCTTCATCATCAACATCTATAAGCATCTTTTCATCATAAGATATTCCAGGACAATAAACAACACAATCAAGGAAATCGACATCTTTTTCAATCTTTTTAAAAAGATTTTTTATATCTTGCGCATTTTTTACATCAACTTTGCAGGTATATAGTTTAGAATCCAAACCTACAAAAATATCTTCCAAATCACATAAATCACCTTTATTATAGGTTGCAAAAACATCATATCCATTATTTACAAATTTTTTTACTACCTCCAGCCCTATTCCTGAAGTAGCACCTACAACTAATGCTGTTTTTCTTATCATAATTGCTCCTTTCCTTTTATTTTAATACTTTATAATTATAAAATCAAATATTTAATCAAGATTAAATTATTAATTGCCATTCTTTTAATCTATCACCTTAAATCCTTAACAAATCACCCATTTAAATTAGTTTTTTTAAATAATCCAATATTTTTGTAAAAAATACAATATTTTAGTTGACTTTATTATTATAATGAATTATAATAAAGAAGACTGCTTAAAAAGCAGTTAAAAATTGACTTTTCCACCAAAACCATTCAAAGTCAATTTTTTTATTGCCATTATTTTATTAAAAACAAGCACAACCTTTTCTTTATAAAAAATTTATAAAAATTTGATATTTTTGTAAAATATTTTACAAAAATAGTTGACATATGATTTTATTTATACTATACTAATAAAGACTGGTCAATAAATTGATCGGTTCTCCTAAGTATAAGACTTTGCTTGAAAGACATGGGCAAAGTCTTTTTTTTAGGGACGCAAGAATAACACGAATGAAATGAGTGTTTCTTATAAGAATTTTGCATATAATATAAAATTTTTATATATTATATATAATTTAATAAAAATACTTGATTTTAAACAAAGATATAATTATAATAATTGTAGAACGCTTTTGAATATAGCGTTTGCTCCATAAAGACAATGCTTTTTTTCGAGTTATCCGGCATTGTCTTTTTTCTTGCAAAAAACTCACTCTCCCCTATATTCTATTATTAAAATGAAATATAGAAAACTGAATAATTTTATATTGCAAAAAAAACACACCATAAAATATGATGTGTTTTTATTTAATGAAGCACAAACAACCTAAAGCGAATTTCTATGCAAAATTAAAATTTATAAACAATGTTTTTCTATCATTTATGTGATTAATAATTTAAATATTGTTTTTAACTGCTCATAACAATCAAATACATACTTGTCAAATTCGTTAAAATTTCTATTATTGTATCACTTTCAAAGTTTTCTACAAGAAAAATATCTATCGTATGCAGCATTAAAATTTTCAAGAAATCCTTCGGAAAGAATGGAACGTGGGTCTTTTTACTTTATCATCAAGCCATTCATCAAATTTTGCGAGCAAAAAAAGTCAAAAAACCTCTACCACCCGATAATCGTTTTTTATACATAAACGATTAATAATCAAAAAGCAGCATATAGGGCTGGCAATTTCCCTTTTCTATACGCCTTTCGAGCCCTATAATACCATGCTTTATCTTTTTGTTTTTTGTATAATTTTAATATTTTCACTAAAATATTGTTTGTCGCTTTTATTAAGCAAATTTATAATATTTCAATCGAACATATTTAGCAAGTGTATAATAAAAGGTATTGTGGTGAGTGCTTGATATTAAAAAAGTTTGAACATCAAACAATGTTCAAACTTTAAAGATTTTGGTGGGCAGGGATGGATTCGAACCATCGAAGTCGGAGACGACGGATTTACAGTCCGTTGCATTTGGCCACTCTGCAACCTACCCATAAATTTAAAGCACCCTTATAAGGTGCTTTTTTTGGAGCTGGTGAAAGGAATCGAACCTTCAACCTGCTGATTACAAGTCAGCTGCTCTACCATTGAGCCACACCAGCATAGTGACAATATGAAATTTTCCACATAGGTCACTGGCGCAATTTGAAACTTAAGTGTTTCTTATTGCACATTGGTGCCCTAAGGTGGAATCGAACCACCGACACAAGGATTTTCAGTCCTTTGCTCTACCGACTGAGCTATCAGGGCTTATAACTAAAAAATTTACAAAAAAAATAATATTGAAATTATTTAGTTTAATTTAACCCATAGGGTTATGGCGACTCGAATGGGGCTCGAACCCACGACCTCCAGCGTGACAGGCTGGCGTTCTAACCAACTGAACTACCGAGCCACATAATTAATATGTGTTTTAATTTTCATCCTCTGTGTCAATAAGAAGATGGTGGGCCTTCAGGGACTCGAACCCCGGACCGACCGGTTATGAGCCGGTTGCTCTAACCAACTGAGCTAAAGGCCCATTGACGAACTTGCTAAATTTTAGTGGTCGGGGTGGAGAGGCTCGAACTCCCGACCTCATGGTCCCAAACCACGCGCGCTACCAACTGCGCTACACCCCGCTTAACAAGTTTGCATTGATATTTTAATATATTTTTACGACAATGTCAAGAAAAATATCAAAATTTTTTTCTAAAAATATCATTTTTTTTTGAAACTATACATAAAACACATATTTTGCCTTGACTTTAGACCTTTTTTGGCGTTTTTAGTTAAAGTAAAGCATAAATATTTTATGCAAAATCATGACAAATTGTTAAAACTCATCGTTATTATTGCTATCAGAATAAAAATCAAATGCTTTCATAATTTCGCTTAAATCTTCCTTTGGATTTATTGCTTCCTTCAAATCAAAACCATTTGATTGAATCTTCAACGATTTTGGTTGTTGTTCTGGAGGCTTTGTGCTTAAAAATTTATCTACTAAATTATCAAAATTATCATCTTCATTAAGTTGCATATCAACAACCGGTTTTATAAGCGAAGGATGCTCTCTTTCTTTAACTTCTTTTAAACTGCTAATTCTCTCTATCTTGACTTCTTTTGGAGGCTCTTGAATCTTTTTCCCCTGCATTTTGCTCAACAATGCACGCATAGGATCATTTTCAGTGCCAGTGCTGATGATTTCATCTTTTTTTGCTTGAGTGCTTGCAAGAATTGTTTCAATTTCCATAATAAGTTTTTTATAAGAACTATTTACTAAAACGCCTGGGCATTTATTATTTAATTCAACTAAAAAACTTTGTAAGTGGCTATAAACAACCCTCAACTGCTCCCCTCTTAAAACGTCTATATTTCTAGAGCCTTCTGCCTGAGCCTTGCGATAAGATTCTAAAACTGACAAGATATTCTTTTCTCTATTTTCAACTTCTTGAGCCTTATTTTTTACCTCTAGAACCTTTCTTTCAGCCTCTAAAACTTTCAATTTCTCTTCCATTAAAGCCTTTTCATGTTCTGCCTTAATACTTGAAATAAATTTATCAACTTCATTTTTGTTATAGCCATAAATATCTGAAGAAAACATATAAAAACTCCTACTTTAATGTAAAATACCTTACTATTAATAATAACACACTTAAACCTACAATTGCAAGAAAAATCCAAATTGAAATTTTATTTAATAGAAAAAATAAAAGAGCAATTATCACGAAAAATAGCGATAAAGCAAGAAAAAGATGATAAGGTTGTTTAAAAAAATAAAAAGTAACAACTGAAGCACCTGCAAAAGCAAGCAAAATGAAGACTGGAAATAAAAATAAAATATCAAACAATAAACAATAAAAATAGAAATTGCCTATTAAAAATAAAATTATACCAAAATAACAGGAAGAATCATATTTAAAGAGCAAACTTTTTATTATCAAATGTAAACCAACTGAAAGACAAAAAATAAAAAACCATGCATTATACAAATTAAACACTAATGCAGAAACTAAACTTCCGCCTATAAATAACGCTCCATTAATTACAGCAGAAAACATTAATAATGATGATTTTTTTATTGAAAAAATACGGCTTCTCATAAAAATATTATTTCATAACTAAAGATGTTTTATTCTTTTAACAATGTCGATTTTTGCAATTAAACATAGAATCATTATTTATTATTAGTTTCTTCATCTTCATTTTTTTCACTATCCGTCGAAATGAATCCTTTATCTTTTTCCGATTGATTTTCATTTGGCAATTCATTTATTTTTTGATTGTCTTTATCATTTATATTTTGTTCATCATTTTTTCTATTATCTAAACTTTCAATTCTATCTTTTTTGCTTATTTCTTTTTTATTTTTAAATAAACTTTTCTTCTTATTTTTATCTTCTTTTTGTTTTTCAAGCAATGAAAACTGATAATATGGAGAAAGTTGAGCAAGAGATTTTATTTTACCCTTTTTGTTTAATAAATAACTTACTAAAATAAAACCAACACCAAATATAATCATTAAGATTGATAAAAATTGAGATACACGAATACTTCCTAAATATAAACTATCAGTTCTAAAACCTTCAATCCATGATCTTCCGATTCCATAAAGTATCATATAAAAACACATCATCGAACCACGTAACTTTAATTTGTTTTTCCGTAAAAGCACCATAAGGACTGCAAAAACTGCCAAATTCCACATACTTTCATAAAAGAAAGTTGCCATATGCCAGCCCGAGCCACCACAATGACATCCCTTCATATAACATTCCTCAATAAAAACTCCTAGAGGAAACCATTGTGCATTTGGGTTTGTTATAACCGCCCCATATGCCTCTTGATTAATAAAGTTGCCCCATCTACCTATCGCCTGCCCTAGAATCAAACTAGGCACAACGATGTCTGCAATATCTAAAAAGTTTTTCTTATGAATAAGACAATAAAGAGTGACACCTATCGCACCACCGATGACTCCACCATAGATTGCCATTCCACCATTCCAAATTTCAAAGACCTGCCAAAAATTGTCAAAACTATCAAGACTGAAAAGTACATAATAAATTCTTGCACCTATGATTGAAAGAGGAAGGACATAACAGGCTATAATAATTATATCATCAGTTTTAAGTCCTCTAAACTTTGCGTTCTTGCATGCTAAAAAGACACCTATTCCCATTCCGATTGCAATCAAAAGGCCGTAATAGGCGATATTTAGACCAAATATGGTAAAAGATTTTTCATAAAAACCAAACATATTATTATAATATCATTTCAAATTTATTTTTGTCAAACTTTTCATTCAATTTATTTATTTCAACAACATAATCAACATTGTTGCTTCATTATATATATCTATTATATAAGTTCAAGTTTGTCTACGGTTTACAAAGAATTTTTTTTAAGATAAAGAAAATTTGCAAATTTTATCAAACAAAAAAGACATGGAAAACTCCCCAGAGTGACGACGCCACAAAAATCGAGTATACAACAATTTTTTAATTACTACTTTTATTTTTAAAACAAACCCACCTGCTAATTTTCTGCCTAAAAGCAACATTCTCTTATTTTTTTAGTTTACAAAAAAACAAATCGCCTAAACTAGAGCATATTACTCACACTTGCGATTTGTTTTTAATAAAGGGTAATTTAAAACCACTTTACTTTATTATTATCTTTCATTTTTGTTATTTTATACATAACAAAACAAATTAATTTACCTTTTTGCTTATTTTCAACACTTCATTTGTAAGGAATTTATCATTTAAGTCGCTTTCATTATAACACATAAATAAAGTTCCACTTACGCCACTTGAATATGCTCTTGCAAATGATAATAATTTTTGCATAACAATTTTTGCCTTTGGAGAGTGTTCTTCATTTTTTCTGTTTTCAAAGCAAGCATCAAGACTTCTTATTGTTTCCACAATATCAGATACAAAAACAACCACCTTTTCACCACGAGCAACAAGATTCATTGCATAGAAAACAACGTCAACAATCTTGTTGAAATTTATGTCATTGTTTGTCCCATAAACTGTTGTAAAATTGTCTTTTATATTAAGGCTCTTAAATTTGATTTGATTTTCATAAGAAGTATTGATAGCAAGCATAATAAAATGAATATTCTTATCATTGCATTCTTTATAAAATTTATCAAAGTCAGCATTTTCAAACAAGTCATTTTCTATCTTATAGATATTGCGTCTGCCTAAGCCCATTTTCCCATCGCCAAAAACCAAAGTTTCATTTTCGATTATTTCTTCACACTGTTCAAAAGCAATAGGTTGATATTCTTCAGCCTGAGTGTCATTGATTTCTAAAATCTTGCTTGCAACATACTGAGATTGACCAACAAGTTTTTTAGCCTCAACTTTTACTCTATCACCTGATTCAAATTTTTCATAATATTGTGTATCATTAAAAACATAGACAATGGTATTTGTTTTCATGTCATTAATGACAGCATTATCATCAAATCTTCTTAGCACACCATCAAATACATAGATTTCGTCATCTACAGTTTCTTCATGCACAGGTGCAACTTCTTGAGAAAATCTTACTAAATTTACAAAGTCCATCCTTTCACCAGTTACATCAGGTGTAATCTTATTTGTTATACTATCAAGAATATTTAATCTTTTATAAGGACGACCTCTCTTTGGCATTCCATCATCGAATGATTTGCCATTTCTTGATGCTTCAAGAATAAGAGCAATCAGTTCATCTCTACGTTTGGTTGTTGGAGATGAAACCCCCAACTGTCTAGCGAGTCCTCTAAGTTCAAAGACCCCTAATGCTTTAATCATTTCTTCTTTTTGTTTTTCAATAATATTAATTTCGTTTATCATACGCTCTCCTAAGTCAATTAATAAATCTAATTACATATTAATTTTAAATTAGTATACCCTATTTTGTCAACCATTTTCACCAAATCGGTAAAAAATTAGTAATTATTCCTAAAATAATAGCAAGTATGAGCATTAAACAAGTAATAAAAATATTCTGACCTATCTTTTTAAAGTTGCAAGTATAAAGCACAATCAGTCCTACTCCAGCACCTGCACTCAGCCCAGCAACCAGGGCTGGGAACATAATTACGCCCTCCATAAACATTTCAACCAAAAATACACTTGAAGCACAATTTGGTATCAGCCCTATAAGACAAGCCATTAAAATTTGCAGATAAATATTTGAAGTGAATATCTTTTTTAAAGGATCAAGACCACCGCAATAACCTTTAATCAAATTTATCAAAAGTGTGGCAATAAACACATAAATCAATATTATTAATGTATGTTTTAAAGCATCTAAAAAGATGTTTGTTGCACAGCAATGTGAATGAGTATGATTATGCCCACCTTCTGCTTCATCTGGGTGACAACATTTATGCTCATGAGCATGATCATGATTGTGTTCTTGCTCATGGTCATGGTCTTGTTCATGCCCTTTACAATCATTTAATATATTTTCATTTAAACTGTCAAGGATTTCACCACCCTCGCATGAAACCTCTTTCCCTTCATGACAATGACGATCATGATATTCATGTAAAACCTGTTTCTTTTTTGAAAAAAGATGAATCATCCCATCAATGATATAGCCTACAATTATTGCATAAATAATCTTTATTGCCATCAATAACAAAAGTTTTGGAATAAATTCTGGTTTTGAAATCATTAAAGGCAATGCTTCATCACTTGTTGCAACAAAAACTGCAATAAGAGTACCCAGAGTGACAATCTTTCTTGAATAAAGATTGCTCATGACTGAAGAAAAGCCACATTGAGGAATACTTCCCAAAAAAGAGCCTATTACAGGGCCTGCCTTGTTGGTTTTATGAAGTATCTTTGAATATTTTTCATTATCGTTGTGAGAAAAATAACTTACTAAAAGATAAGTCAAATACAAAAAAGGAAGAATTATCAATGTGTCTTTTAATGCATCCCATAAAGAATCTAAAAAAATTTGCATTCAACGTTACCCTTAAATTTAAACAAAAGTCTAATCATTTTTATTTGACTCTATCAAATCAAGTTTAAGTTGTTGTTGCTCAATCGCCTTTTTCTTTCTTGATTTTTTAGATGTCACTGAAACTTTTATTTCTTCGACTTTTTCTATCATTTCATCTTCATTTGATTCAACTTCTGAAGAATCCTGATTATCTGAAGCAAAAGCCTCTGCATCATTTTGTTCTTCAGCCTTGTCCTGTCTATACTCACTCATGCGTTTTGCACTTTCTTGTGGAGAATACAAAATAATTGTCTGCTTATCTTGATATCCTATTTCCCCATTCATATTAGCAGAAATGAGAGACTTTCCTATCATTTCATCAATTTTTCCATTATTGAAAGTAGAAACTTCGCTACCATCGGCAAAAAGACCTATTGAGCCATTGTTCATAGTCCCGACTTTACTGTCATTCAAAAGATAAGTAATGCTTCCATTAAGCATACTTACAAGATGAGCATCATTTAAAATGCCTATAATACTACCTTCAATCATAGTCACAATCCTTGCCTTACCTCTGACAAACATAACACTGCCACTTGTCATAGTCGCAAGTTCTGCCTTGTCATCAACAAAACGAATAAAGCCACCATTCATAGTGCCTATTGAAGCCTTGCCTTTTACATAATCAATGACGCAAGTGTTGATTGTTGTGATAGACGCTTTATCGCTTATTGTAGTAATTTTACCACTTTTGAAAAGGCCGATTTTTGCCTTTCCAGTAAGTAAATCAACTTCACCCTCTTCCATCATTTGGACTTTTGCCTTACCTGAGATTTCTTTAAAACTGCAATTAAAACTTTCCAAAACAATGGCACTTCCTGTCAAAGTAACATTTTGACATTTATTCAAAATATGCACCCCATTTGACAAAGTAAAATTTGCCTCCTCATCATGAATGATAGGGTCAATAACCTTTTCTTTATGTTTAAAAAGTTTCATAATTCCTCCAAATAACATATCTTGAAAATATCTATAATTAAATGAGTTTTTAATTTTTACAGTACAAAAATCTTTTCAAGTAACAAAAACTCAAAATTTATCATAATAATAGGATACTTTTCAAATATGATAACATATAAACTATAAGTATGCAATCATTTTTTAAAAAATTTATAAAAAAATGCAATTTTTTGATTTTTTTTGTATTATGAATTTATCTTTGGAAAAAAAATGAGAAAATTTGATTTTCTTAAAAATTATTAAATATATATCTTTTAAATTTTTATAATTGATAAATCAATTGACGTAATCATAAAAAAATGATATAATTAAATATATTCAAAGAATAAATTATTTTGCTTTTTAAGGAGTAATTATGGTTCTTCAACTTAAAAATGTCTACAAAGAATATAGACTTGATAACAAAGAAAAATTCACAGCATTGCAGGACATGAATATGTCGTTTGAAAAAGGCGAACTGGTCTCTATTGTTGGAGAAAGTGGAAGTGGAAAAAGCACCTTAATGAATCTTATAGGTGGGCTTGATTCAGATTATATAGGCCAGATAATCATAGGAGAGCAAGACCTAAAAAGTTTCAAGCAATCAGAACTTGATGATTATCGCAAAAAGAAGATAGGATTTGTATTTCAATCTTTCAACCTCATTCCTCATTTAAACGTGATGGACAATGTCACAATCGGACTTACCCTTTCAAATGTAAAAGAGTCTAAAAAACAAGAAAAAGCAAAAATTTTGCTTGACAAATTAGGTCTTTTAAATCATATCAAAAAGAAGCCAACCCAACTTTCAGGTGGTCAAAAACAAAGAGTTGCCATTGCAAGAGCATTAATTAATGACCCTGACATAATTCTTGCAGATGAACCGACTGGCGCTCTTGACAGCACAACAACCCAGCAAATTCTTGATATTTTAAAGGACATCGCCGACAGCGGAAAACTTGTCATTATGGTCACACACTCTGAAAAAGTCGCCAAAATTTCATCAAGAATAATTGAAATTTCTGACGGAAGGCTTGTCCGAGACGAAAAAAACAAAGATTATATTTCAAACTATCAAAACAATGATTTAATTGCAAAAGATAAAAGTGTTGATTTTAAAAATTTTGAAAGCGAAATATCAACAGAAAGTTTACATACACTATCAGAAAAAGATGACTCAAACAACAAGTTGAACGCCAAACAAGACTTGCCACAAAAGAAAACAAAAAGGAAGGAAGGACATCTGTCGCTTATCTCTGCTTTAAAACTTTCCTTACATAATATGTGGGCAAGCAAAGTGAAAAACATACTTATGTCTATAGGTGTTTCAATTTCACTGATAAGTCTCATCCTCATGCTTTCATTTGGTGCAGGACTTACTGGATATATTTCAGATCAAGCACTAAATTATTCTTCACCAAATGTGGTTTCAATATCCAAAAAAGGTGCCACATCTATTATAGCGCCACAATCTTTTTCACAAGAGGAAATTGAAAATATATCAATAGATATAAATGATTATCTTGAAAAAAATAATAGCGATTTTAGAGTTGTCAGCAAAGAAGAAGACGAGTATGAGAACAACCTTTCCTATGGATTTAATATGTTGACAGGGTTTGGCAGTGGCGGTTCTGCACTTGCAAAGATTATTTATCAGCCAGAGCAATCAGAAAATGACGAAGAGGTCAAACCAAAAGAATGCCCTATCTTCTACTCATACACCACCCCACCATATTATAGTGAAAAGCACCTACTGACAGAAAACAGCAAAATTTGTGGTGATGGTCAAATAATGCTTTCATCTGCCTCTGCTAAGGCTATGGGCATAGAAAAAATTGAGGATGTCGTTGGCAAAAAAGTCACCCTTTCAATAAATCTGCCAGAACTTAAAACCCCTATCGAAACAGAGGTTGAAATTTCAGGAATTGTAGATGTTTCACTTTTCTCAGGAATGCTTGTAATGTATGTCGATTATGACTATTTAAATTCAAGAGTAAAAGCCAACAATGATTCAAAAGGACTTTCACCAACCACTCTTTATATCACAACAAACAACAAAAAAACCACATCTTTAATCAAAGATTATATTTCTACTCGAAACGACCTTTCCGACTCAGTTGAAGAAAAACTTGTAAGAATGTTTGATGAAATGCTTGATACCTTCTCAATAGCACTTACAATAATTGCAGGAATTTCACTTGCTGTAGCACTTATCATGATTTTAGTTGTTCTTTACATAAGCGTCTCTGAAAGAACTAAAGAAATAGGCGTTCTCAAAAGTATAGGAGCAAGAAAAAAAGATATAAAACTGATTTTCTCAACAGAAAGTTTCCTTGTAGGACTATTTTCTGGCTTAATGGGAATTATCTTTACTTTGATTATCGGAGGAATCCTCATTCTGACTTTCAATGCATTAATAGGTTTTGCACCTATCAGAATGATGTGGTATTACTTTGTTGAAGCGCTTGCAATAAGCATTGTAATAAGTGTGCTTGCAGGACTCTATCCTTCAGCAAAGGCCGGAAGACTTGACCCTATAGAATCCTTGCGACATGAATAAAATACAATTTAACATTGTATAACAAACAATATTCTTGATAAATCATAATGTATAAATAATAAACATGATGAATCATTGTGCCTTGATTAGAAAAAATAATCATAAAGACAAGAATAAAAATTTATTTTATATTAAATTTGTTTATATTGCCTTAATTGAGCAAAAAACAATTTAAAAATATAAACAAAATTATTAGAAAAGATTCTTGCGTACCTAAAGAAAAGATTCTTGTGTACCTAAAGAAAAGATTCGCTTTGATACTATTATCCTTGCGTGCCTAAACAAAAAAACCGCAAACTTCTGCGGTTTTTTATTTATAATTAAACAATTATCATTTTTATAAAAGAACTATACAATCCTTAATAGTTGTTATTATTTTTTAAACTTATCAAAACAAAATTACTATTAAAAAAGAAAATAATTATTTAGTTTCTTTTTCATTATTCAAATTTTGTTTCTCTTCAATTTTATCTTCAACAATTTTATTTTCTTTTTTATTATCTTTCGGACATAACTCTTCTTCAAAAAATTTCACGCCTAGAGAAACTTTTGTGTATTTTCCTATTATAAACTGAATTGCAAAGATAATTCCACCTACAAAATTGCAAAGCATATCAAGGTTTGTATCAGTCACAAGAGGAGCACCATATCCAGGCACGATTTCCCCTTGTGCTGTTTGATGCAATACAAGATCTGAAAACCATTCAACAAGTTCCCAGACAAGTTCAACAGAGAGAGTGCAGAAAAAACAAAAGATAATGATTGTGATAGGTTTGAAAGTATGATATTTTTCAAGTCTTGAAAGAATAAAGATTCCAAAGAAAGAAAATGTATAACCTGCAAGAATATGAACTGGAATGTCAAACCATGGATGCGACTTATATAAATTTAAACCACTTCCTATCAATCCAGCCACTAAAGCATAAATCAGAAAATAAAAAGTCACAAGGTTTTGTATTCGCCTTCCTATTATAAGTTCTAAAATGAAAGGAATAAGATAGACTACGCTCATCGCAACACAAGCAAACATTCTATTATTTTTGTCACCCGTTTTTAAATAATAAATAAGAAGTCCGATTGTAGCGATAAGCATTGCAAGCATTAAAGTCAAATTTATAATTCTGAAAATTTTGTCTTTTTTTTGCAAATCTTTAAATTTAATCCAGTTTCTATATTTTTTCATAAAGCCACCTCCATGTTGCAAGAACCTCAATATATAGTATTATGTCTAAAAGAATTGCTACAATATAATGTATTGATAAAAATTATAATGATTGCAATTCTGTTTTAAGTTTTAAAAGTCTTGACTTATTATTCTCAAGTTTTACTCTTTCACTTTCAACCATTTGCTTTGGCGCCTTATTTGCGAAACCTGGATTTGACAGCATTTTTGTCGAGCGCTCAATCTCAAATTCTAGCGATTTAATTTCTTTATTAAGCCTTTCCTTTTCTTTATCACTATCAATAAGTTCGCCCATAGGTATAAATACTTTTATGTCTCCACATATAATTTTGACACACTTTTCCTCTGGTTCTGAATTGACAAGTTCGGCACTATTCCCAAAAGCAAGTTTTGAAATTTCTCCCAAATTTTCCGCTATGAGAGTTCTTTCAATTTCTGTCATAATATTAAGTGAAGTTCTTTTATTGTCAGGGACATTAAATTCTGCCCTTGCATTTCTGATTGATTTGATAAGTTCGATAACCTTTTCAAAATCATTCTTTCCCGCCCTAACGCTCATCTTTGTTGGATATAAAGCCATCATTAAAGTCTCTTCATGGAAAGGAAGTTCTTGATAAATATACTCGGTCACAAAAGGAATAAATGGATGGAACAATTTTAAAAGCACATCAAATACATAATATAAGACATTTTGAGTCACAATCTTTCTCTCTTCGTTTTCGCTGTATAAGTCAACCTTACTGAGTTCTATATACCAGTCACAGAATTTTGATACAGTGAAATTTATAAGATTTGAAGTTGCAACGCCTAATGAATATCTATCAATATTTTTGTTTACAGATTTGATAAGATTGTCAAGTTCATTTAATATCCACCTATCTTTTTCTTGAAGATTCAATTTTTTCAAATCTTTAAGAGTTATACCCTCTAAGTTTTGAAGAACAAACTTGCTTGCATTATAAAGTTTATTTATAAACACTTTAGATTCTTTCGCTTTTTCTTCACCATATTTGACGTCTGTCCCCATACTCATGCCATTAATCAAACTTAATCTTAAAGCATCTGCACCATATTTTTCAATCATATCAATAGGGTCAATACCATTGCCTAAATGCTTTGACATCTTTACGCCTTTTATATCACGCACCAGCCCATGAATAACTACATCATTGAATGGAATATCGCCCATAAACTTAAGCCCCGAGAAAACCATTTTTGAAACCCAGAATGTGATAATATCATAACCTGTCACGAGTGCTGATGTAGGATAATAATATTTGAGGTCTTCTGTTTTATTAGGATAACCTAAAGTTGAGAAAGGCCACAAAGCAGAAGAGAACCATGTATCAAGCACATCATTGTCTTGAGTCAAATTCTTGCTATGACATTCTGGACATTCCATAGGGTCATGTTCGCAGGCGAAAGTGTGATTATGCTGGCAAGTAAACACAGGAATTCTATGACCTAGCCAAATTTGTCTTGAAATACACCAGTCTTGAATATTCTCAAGCCAGTTTAAATATGTTTTTTCATAACGTTTTGGATGAAACTTAAGTTTACCGCTTTTTACAGCCTCAATGGCAGGTTTTGCAAGTTCTTGCATTTTTACAAACCACTGAGTTGAAATTCTAGGTTCTGTTATTGCACCACATCTCTCACAAGTCCCAACTTGATTTTTGTATTTCTCTTTTTTGACTAAGAAACCACCCTCTTCTAAGGCTTCTTCAATAAGTTTTCTTGCCTCTATCCTATCCATTCCAGCAAACTTGCCAGTAATTTCTGTCAGTTTACCTTCATCATCAATGCAATTTACAACTTCCAAATTATGACGAAGACCAACTTCATAGTCATTTGGGTCATGTGCTGGTGTAATTTTAACAGCACCAGTCCCAAAACCTATTTCGCAATAGTCGTCACCGATAAGTTTTATTCTTTTGTTCATAAGCGGAAGTATCAGGTCTTTGCCTATCTGGCCCTTAAACCTTTCATCGTGAGGATTGACAGCAACCGCAGTATCCCCAAAGATAGTTTCTGGTCTAGTTGTCGCAACAACAACATCTCCACTTCCATCTGCAAAAGGATAACGAATATACCAAAGAAAAGTATTTTGATCGATATGGACATTTTCATTATCTGAAATTGTAGTTTTACAACTAGGACAATAATTTACAACTCTCTTACCTTTATAAATCAAGCCCTCATTATAATACTGACAAAAAACATGACGGACAGCATGATTGAGATTGTCATCCATAGTAAATGCAAGCCTAGACCAGTCACAAGAAACCCCCATCATTTTAAGTTGGTCGCAAATAACATGAGTATATTGCCTATACCAGTCCCAACCTCTTTTTAAGAATTCCTCTCTTCCTACGCCCTCTTTTGTCAAACCTTCGCCCTTAAGATGCTTTACAAGAACCTGCTCAGTTGCTATTGCCGCATGATCAGTCCCTGGCACCCAAAGAGTATTGAATCCCTGCATTCTCTTTCTTCTTATAAGCACATCCTGAATTGTATTATCAAGGGCATGACCTATATGAGCCTTACCTGTCACATTACAAGGAGGCATAACAATGCTATAATGCTCTCTTTTATCAGGATTTGTTGTAAAATAATTTTTTTTCATCCAGTTTTCATAGATATTCTTTTCAAAAATTTCTGGCGAATAACTTTTTTCCATGTTTTTCTCCTATTTTATACCATTTTATTATATATTAATTCCTATTTAAAATCAAGCGAATAAGATAAGATTGTTTATATTTCAACAGTTCTTTTAGTAAAAAAACTATTTGGTTTTTGTTTTTAATTTTAAATTCATTTATGAACAGATAATTATAAAAATATTATAACTAAAAAATGTTATAAGATATTCTTGCGTCCCTAAAGAAAACACCCATTTCATTCGTGTTATTCCTCTCGTTTCTAAAGAAAATATTCTTTCTTTCCTGTTGTTCTTATCGTCTATAAAAAAAGACATAATTTTATTATGTCTCTTAATTAATGCACTAAGGTAAAAACAACAATTATATTAATAATACTGTTTTTAAAGCAAATTTTTGTTGTCTTTCAAAATTCAAATAATATTCGTGTCAGTTCTCCTAAAACTTATTTTTGTTTTGAAAATACAAAAAAATCTACAACAGCAGCAGCCAAAGAAAGAACAGATAAAACAATATTTACTATTATTCCCCAGCCCAAACTTGTCAAACCTTTCAACATAGGCATCAAAGCAACTGCATCTTTTTGTTGATCAGCAAGTGCTCCGATTATGCAAATAAAGAATACTAAGATAAGAACTGATGAAACAATATTTACAATTCCTAAAATCTTTGCAAGTTTTTGATTTTTTATTATATCAAAATCAACAAGTATATTCAATATTGCACTAATTATCAAAATAGAAGCCAAAATTAAAATGAGTATTATTGATGCTGCAATCAATTTATCATTATTGTTTTGCAACAGGTCAAGATGCTTGATAAAATCAAACCCATTAGAAACTTGCTTTCCACCCATTTGAGCAGGCAAATTTACAACTGAATAAGGTTGTGACATCATCACAAAAGCAAGCACACTCATTAAAATCATAAATCCATTTGCAATTAAAGACTTAATGTTTTTCATTTTTCCCTCCTTTTGTTAAGATATGTATAATATATCACAATTATGTTGATTTGTCAACAATTTTTTTGTTGATTTGTCAACTTTTTTATTTAATTCTTTTTTTTATGAAATTTTTATGATTAATAAACAAAGCAATTTTTTATAATAAAACCAGTTTATTAAAATTAGAAAATAAAATATAACTTTTAATAAAACTCATACTTAAGACTAAAAATAAAATCTCTTTATTTTTGCCATCCAACTCGCCTGCAATTTATAAACAAAAAAAAGATGGAATCATTCCACCTTCTTTTATTGAAATTATTTTGATTTTCTTGCAAACATAAAACCTACAAGTGATACTATAAGCATTGCTACAGGCACTATTATGTTTAATATTGCAGCCCAACCAACACTAGCAACTGACGTTCCTACAAGTTTATTTAAATCAGATGCTATGCTTGCAATTGCACCAACAGCACAGATTGCAAATATAACTGTAAGAACAGACAAAACTGAATTTACAACTGCTAAAATTTTAGAAATTTTTGCATTTTTAATAATGCCAAAATTACAGAGCAGATTTACAATTGCTATTGCCATAATCAAAGCCACAAATATACAAACAAATAAATTTGAAACTGCAACTAAATTTGCTTTATCTGAATTGTTTGAATTGAATTCAATCATTTCAAATCCAGAAGTTGAGTTTGTTGTAGTGTGTCCTAAAACTGTTACACTTGCTGACATATATGCTTGAGATAAGAATATAAATGCCAAAGCACCCAGCACAAGCATTGCAATGTTTGTAATAAGATTGCCAAACTTTTTCATGTTTCCCTCCTTTTTTAGTTATATGCAAAATAGACAAAATTTTCACATTAAATTGTAAACTAAGTGATGTAAAAATTTTATCAACATAAAACTTTTACATATTCTGCGAATTCGCCCGCTTTACAGTCTACCACTTATTATATTAACCATTAGATTCATTCTTGCGAGCAAGTTCGTCTTCTGATGGCATAAAATTTTATCTAATGATGCCTAAATGATATAGTTTTTACATAGAAAAACACATAAAAGATAATAATCATATTTTAAAACTAGTCTTTCTTAGTTTCGCTTTTGCTTTTTTCTTGCTTGTTTGACTTTACATTTTCTTGTTGTAAAAGGTCTGTATCTTTTTTAATTACCTCACTTACACTTGAAAACAGACCAGCAACATTTTGAATCTCACTAGGAACAATAATTTTTGTTGATTTTCCATCTGCCAACGCTTTTAATGCTTCATATCCTTGCAAAGTAATATAAGCAGCATTTGGTTTAGCCTCATTTATAAGGTTGATTGCTGCGCTTTCACCTTCTGCTATGGCAATAAGAGCGGCTTTTTGCGCTTCCGCTTCCATGATTTTTGATTGTTTATCAGCCTCCGCTTTTAATATTTGAGCTTGTTTCTCACCTTCTGCAACCAAAATACTTGATTTCTTTTCACCTTCTGCACGTAAAATTTGTTCACGACGTTCTCTTTCAGCCCTCATTTGTTTTTCCATGGCTTCTTGAATATCCTTTGGAGGCAAAATATTCTTAAGTTCTACACGATTAATTTTAATACCCCATGGGTCTGTTGCTTCATCAAGAATAACTCTCATTTTAGTATTTACTGTGTCTCTAGAAGTAAGTGTTTCATCAAGTTCAAGTTCACCTACAATATTTCTAAGAGTTGTTGCTGTAAGGTTTTCAATCGCCTTAATAGGTGCATCAACACCATAAGTAAATAGTTTAGCATCAGTTATTTGAAAGTAAACAACTGTGTCTATCTGCATTGTTACGTTATCTTTTGTAATAACTGGTTGTGGTTTAAAATCGGCAACAATTTCTTTTAAAGATATTGCTTTGCTGGTTCTATCAAAGAATGGTATAACCATATGCACACCAGTTTCTAAAGTTTTTCTATATTTCCCTAATCTTTCAACTATTACCGCAGTTGCCTGTCTTACAATTCTTATAGACAAACAAAGTGTAACCAAAAGTAAAACACCTAAAATTATTAATACTATAGCCCAAGGTCTCATTATTTTACTTCCTCCTCATTTTTAATTTCGTTGATTTCTAATTCTTTTTTAGATGAATCATTAAAATCTTTTTCAATATTTTTTTCTTCTTTTTTATTTTTAGATTTTTTTGAAATCTTTTCATTGTTTAAAGTATTTCTACCACTCTCAGATTCCTCTTCCAGCACATTTACTTCAGTTTTATCTTCAGCGTGCTTGACAATCATCTTGTTTCCGTCAACTCTTACAATCTCAACAAGTTGCCCTTTTTCAATAAGTGCTCCATTTTCACTTACTGCTGTCCAAACAACATCATTAATTTTGACTGAACCATTCTTTTCAAAATCAGCGTTTTCCAAAAGCCTGTAGACTCTTCCTATCTGAACATCTAAGTTGGTCTTATAATTCATATTCTTAAACAGCCACTTCTGAGCATACTTTCTTAAGAAAATGATAAGAAGTGCCGAAACAACAACAAACACAACAACTTGAATTTCAATAGCGATTCCTCCGATAGCGGCTAAAATAAATGGAATAATCGCACCTATTGCAAACCACACTGAAACTAAGTCAAGGGTTGCTATTTCAACTATGACTGCAACAACAATAATTGCCAGCCAAACCCAAAACATTGTTTCCAAAATATCCCCCTCCTTTTTACAAAATAAATTTTATCACTTTAAAATTTATATGTCAATAAATTTCATTATTTTATTATTGAATTTTTTTAATAAAAAATAATGATTCCAAAAATATTGCAATAAACATATTTTAAAACTGCAAAATAATGTGCCAAACATTATAGAATATGAGAAAATTTAAAAAAGTTTGAAAAAATAGTTGATTTTTATAAAAAAATTTGCTATAGTAATAGAGCAAACCTTGACTGGTGCATATATATTGTTATGCGGGAGTGGCTCAGTGGTAGAGCGTTGCCTTGCCAAGGCAAATGTCGCGGGTTCGAATCCCGTCTTCCGCTCCATAATGGTACCATCGCCAAGCGGTAAGGCAAAGGTCTGCAAAACCTTTATTCCCCGGTTCAAATCCGGGTGGTACCTCCATATGACCAAAGCGACCACCTGAGACGGTCGTTTTTAAATATTGAGGTATTTTTTAGATATTAAACTTTAATATTTAAAATACTTATATAGATATAGCCAAAATAAACAAATGGTCGCAAAAAATCAACACAAAAATATGCCGGTGTGGCGGAATGGCAGACGCACGGGACTTAAAATCCCGAGGTGGCAACACCGTGTGGGTTCGACTCCCACCACCGGCACCAAAAAAATGCCTATAAGATTAAAACTTATAGGCTTTTTTCTTTATAAATCTTTTATTTTTTCTTTTAAAACATTTCGGTCCCACAACTCTACATTGTTTGAACTTGCTAATTCTTTTGCACTTTTAGTAAAGAAATTATTAGAAATGACCATACATTTATCGGCTTTATAAAATCCTTTGCCTGCAACCGCCTCCATAATTGCATGATTTCCCACAATTGCGCTATAACACTTTGCCTGAATTGCAATTTTATATCCATTTTTAAATGCCAACACATCAACCCCCTGGTCTCCACTGACCTTTGTCACTTCTGTTTGATAACCCATTTTGTCAAATAATTTAGCAATAAATTCTTCAAACTCTTTTCCACTCATAAGGTCTATTTCATTCATTGTAATTAAATTATTTTTGTTATAATCAAATTGTTCCAATCTTTGAAGTTTATTTTCGTTTTCAATTTTCTTTAATAAAGGTTTAATATTCGTTTCCATTTCTTTTGCGTAAAGTAATAATGGTTTTTCAAGACTTTTTGTATAAAAAATCATTGATAATTTTGATATTAAATTTTCAGAACTATCATTATACATCTTTCTCAACATCTCTTCTATAGACATTGACCACGATAAATCATACTCATCAAAAATAGATTGCACTAAATTTTTTAAATAAACTTTATTCAACTCCCATAATAAGAAATATATGGACTGCAAATCAATCAGATTATCTTTTATCTTCTGACTTTCTACTAATAAATGAACAAACTCTAAAATAGGAATTATCTTAAAATCATCTATTTCCTCATCGTCATCATCAGTATAATCAAATTCATCATCAGTATAATCAAATTCATCATCATCGTCATAATTTATTTCTAAATTATAACAATCTTTTTTCTTTTTAATCAAATTCCATATTAAAGTATCATTTTCAAAGACATAATTAGAAATGTTTATAGGTACGTTTAACATATTATTTTCGAATCTCGCTTCTGGAAAATTGAAATATGTTGTTTTATCAAGAAATAGAGCAAACAACTTGCTATCATCTATATTTACAAGGTAATCAATATATATTAAGCCTTTTTGTTGATAAATAAAATTTAAACAAATTTTTGTTAGATTATCATCTTCCATGAATTCTGACAATCTTTGAATTATATTATACACAAAATTTCTTTTGTAAACAAAGTTTAATATACTAGCCATTTTGCCAATTTTTATAGTTTTAACAATATCTGATTTAAAACCTAAATATTTATTTGGATTGATAATCAATTGATTTGTTTTATTGAATATGTTATCAAATAATTGACATACAGATTTAAGACCATATAAAGCCTCTACTAAATATGAAAGTGCAAAATCATCATCATAACTACTTTCATGTATGATTACATCTTGATTAGACAAAACAAAATACTCATCCTTATTTCGATAGGATAATCTTAAAATTATTTTAAATTTTGTATCAGTTTCTATAAAGTTATCTATTATTTCCTCTAGAACAACACTCTTATTAGTTATAATCTCAAAAACACAAACATCATTTACAAAAATTGAATAATTTATAAAATCATTAAAATTTATCACTATCATTTTAGTTTTATTAACAAGCGTAAATAATCGATATTCATCATCTCTAGTAAAAATATTATCGTATACTTTTACCTGAATATCTAATTTGAAATCATTTTTTATAGCATTCAATTCATTATTTAAGGTTTTTAATGCATCGTCTAAACTTCTCTCAATATTTTTTCTGTTAAAAATTCCACACATTGAAGAAAATGATTTAGCAGTTTGTTTACTTTCTCTTACTTTATAAACTATAAATAAAATAACAGGAATAATCAAAAGTAAAACAACAAGTATACTATACCACCCCATTCTTTCAATCATTATCTTTAAAAAACTGCTTATAACAACTATCACTAAAACAATTCCTATTATTTGTCCTTTAGACATCTTTTCCACCTCCTAGTCATATCTAATTATAATATATCATTTATAAATAAGCAAGTATACTTGCGTAAATTTATTTATATATTGATTAAAATTTTTATAGTTAGAGGTGATTATGAATGTAAACAAGGCAGTAGCAATGCGAACTTGTCAATTATTGAATGAAAAGCATATGACACAATATAGACTTGAACAAAATAGCGGAATATCTCATAGTAGACTCGGTTGCATTTTAAAAGAAAAGAATAAAACTGTAACTTTATCAACGGTAATGCTTATTGCTCAAGGTTTTAATATTTCACTTATTGAATTTTTAAATAGTCCGTTTTTTGATATGGATAAATTAGAAATTGAATAGCCTATTCACACTTTTGAGGTGTGAATTTATTTTTTATTTACAATGAGTTTCATATTCTATATATAATTATATGAATATAAAAAATTGAGCAAATTTCATAAAATATATGTAATTTTGCTTTAATCAACCTCAACATTTTTATAGTAAATTATATAGTATTTTTAAATATTTATATTTACAGATTATATTATATATATTAATACGCAAAAATTAATTAATACAACTTTATAAAACAGCATAAAACTAGCCTTGTAAGACTTAAAATCCCGAGGTGGCAACACCGTGTGGGTTCGACTCCCACCACCGGCACCAAAAAAATGCCTATAAGATTAAAACTTATAGGCTTTTTTCTTTATAAATCTTTTATTTTTTCTTTTAAAACATCAATGTTTTAAAGTCGAAATTTGTTTAAGTTTATAATTAAACCATCAAAAGTCGAAGTTTGTTGATTTTTTGCTTGTCTTTAAATATGTATTTTTAAAATCTTAACTTTCAAATAATACTATAAAAGTCGAAATTTGTTTTTATTTTGGTTTGAATCTTCATTAAAAAAACAGTTTCTAACATCTTGTAATTAGCAAAAATCTATAATTATTGACTAATATATAAATTTATGATATTATAAACATTATGAAACGATATTTTACAATGTCTTTGACATCATTTGTATTTTCAATTCTTAATGTAATGACATATTTTTTGTTGGGGTTAATAACAGGCAATACAGCATTATCAGGTATTTTTTCAATTACATATCCCCTTCAATTTGTAGCAAGTATGCTTCTCAGTTTTTTCTCTTCTGCTTCTAATATTAGAGCAAATAAAGAAGGAAATAAAAATTGCGTAAACACTGGGATGATTTTAGGAATCATTTTTGGGCTTTTAACATTTGGAATTGTTGCAATATTTGTCGATAATTATATAACTTTTATGCAAATGGATGCAAAAATTTATAGAACTTTCACTTTGATGGCAATAGGACAACTATTTTTAGGTTTTGTAAACAATATTATAGCCGATAAACTATATTTTGAAAACAAAGATAAAAAAGGCAATCTTTGCAGTATAGGTTTTATAATTTTAAATCTTTTGACAGTAACCATTGCTGCCTTAATCACAAAAAATCAGATTGCCATATTACTTACAAATTTAATTATTCTTTTCATTTATGTTTGTGTTTGGTTTATACTTAATTTAAGCAGATTCAAATTTGACTTTAAGGTAATTTTAAACTTTAAATATGAATCTTTAAATATAGTTGGCAGTTTATTTATGCTTCTCATTTACCTATTCGGATTTCGAAAGGCTTTCAGTTTTGGCGAAGAATATTATATAGCCATAAGTTTTCTAAACCTTATAACTGACCCACTCTGGGATGCACTTTCGGTAATAGATAAAATTGCAAAAATCAAAATCTCACAATCAAATTATAATTATAAAAAAGCACTAAAAAATTCTACTATTATAACATTATTTTATATCGCAATAGGAATTATCTTATACTTTTCACTTTTTAAGGTTTATAATGTAATATTAAAAATAGGATTAATCTATTTAAGTATAGAAGTTGCTGATTTTATAGTAAATATTTTCAAATCAAACATTCAAGCATATCTTCAACTAGAATATTCCCCTACAAAAACTACTACAATCACTCTAATTTCTAAAGGATTAAGAACAATTTTATCAACATTTCTCGCAACGCCATTCAATACTAATATTGCACAAATATCATGTGGACTCCTAGGACTTGTGTTATTTATGATTATAAGATACAAAAATTATAAAATCAATGTTGATGGTTTTTTAGTGCGAAAAACAAATGATAAATATCTGCCACTCTTAAAAGATAAATCTCACAAAAGATTAAAAATAAGTTTCAACAAACAATTTGACAAGTCATTTAAATGAGTATCAAAAAAATATTTTTAAACGGAAAACAAAAAGTAATAATAAATGACAATAAAAACAAACAAGACTAATTTATTTGTTGTTTTATAAGAAAAAAAAACAAGAGAAGTACTCTTGTTTTTTTGTTTAAAATTTCTTATTATTTAATGAAATCGACTGTCACCTTACCATCTGTAACAAAATTGATATTTTTTGTCCCTTCATTTCTTTTAAGTGGAATAGCAAATTCATTGCCATATCCTTCAACAAAAATATTCTTATTTGTTCTAATTTCATTCTTAGTATTAAGTATATTAAGAATAAAAGCAAGTTCATCTCTAACATCAAGGTCAATAGTACCTGAAGATGTTTTAAGATTCAAATAATTATCTCCAAATTCATTATTTTTATAGTTTAAACTAATATTCCCAGATGTTGTTTTCACATCAATACGAGGAGAAACATTTTTACTTTCATCAGTTGAAATATTGACACTGCCTTTTGTTGTTTCAACTATAGCAAGACCTGAGAATTTATTTAACTTAACATTGCTGTTTTTCCCTCTAATATATATCTGTGAATTTTCATTTACACTGCCTATATTTATTGAAGAACTGTTTGCATTTGGAATTGCTAAATATCCATTGACTAAACTGTTGATTGCAATATTTGCACTGCCCATATCATTCAACATCGAATATGATGTAAGAGTGCCATTTAATTCATTTATACTAAGTCTGCCATTTTTTATATTAAGGTCTGCCTTATTTTTTACTGAAAAGTTGTTGGTGCTAAATTCTGAGTTGTTTAAGTTTAATTTAGCCTTTTCTGTAGTTAAACTTTTAAAATTGATTTTTGATTTTGAAGCATTGATATTTAAATTGTCTATTTTAAAATTATTTCTGGCATCAATTCGTCCATTATTTGTTTTGACAGATAAATTTGAAATTTTTTCTGTTTGACTGAAGAAAATAATATCTCCATCTGTATTTTTAACATTTAATGATTTTATAGTTGTTGTATTGCTTGCCTCAATGTTTAAAACATCATCATTCCCAACAAACACATTTCCTTTTGTGCTGTTGATATTTATGTTTGTATTATCAAAAGATTGACTTTGATAAACAGTTGTCAAAAGAGTAATTGTTATATCTTTTTTGAAATATACAAAACCTTCTGGTTCTTTGATTTTTATTTGTAAGTTTTTATTTTCATTGTCTGTAAAAAGAACTTCATATTCAAAGTCAGTGTCATGATCTTCTCGAGCAAAGCCAGAACAATTATTCTCAATTACAATTTTTCCTTGATCTATTTTTGATTTTGCTCTTTTTATCGCAACATCACTAAATCCACAATCTATATCAACATTTTCAATTCTTGAAAAATCAATGTTGACATTCTGACCATCTTTTTTAATATATGCGATGTTTGCAGGTTCTTTGTTGTAAACAAAATATTTAAAGCCTAATATGCTTTTAAATGGAGAGAAAAGCATAACCGTCACAAGTATAAAGAATGCGGCAATAATTGCAATAAATAATATGAGTAAATAATTTGCAAATCCCTTTTTAACATTTCCTTTCTTTGCCATTTTTCCTCCCCTTATATTTATCATTGTAGCATAATTTTTGTTAAATTACAATAAATATTGTAATAAAATATAAAATCACAATAAAATTATAATATTCTAGTCAAGAATAGCCTTAATTCTTCTTATTCCACTTGAAGAAGATTCTTCTTTAATTATTTTAAAATGGTGAAGATCGCTTGTGTTGTCAGCATGAGGTCCACCACAAATTTCTTTGCTGATTTCACCTATGGTATAAACTTTCACCTCTTGACCATATTTACTTGCAAAAATTCCCTCTGCTCCGCTGTTTTTTGCCTCTTCTAAAGTCATTATTTCGCAAATAACAGGAATTGATTTTGCAATTGCATCATTGACAAAATTTTCAATTTCATCAAGTTCTTCCTTGCTCATTTTATGGTCAAGATTAAAATCAAAGCGCAGTCTCTCTGGAGTTATGTTTGACCCTCTTTGTTTTACATCAAAGCCATATTTCTTTTGAAGACCTGCTAAGAGCAAGTGTGTTGCTGTATGAAGATATGCACTTTGTTTTGAACTATCAGCAAGTCCGCCTTTAAATTGTCCTACAGATGCCTGGCGAGACTTTTCCTGATGCTCTTTAAACCTTTCTTCAAATTCTTTTTGATCAACGCTATAGCCTCTTTCCTCTGCCAGTTCTTTAGTGAGTTCAAAAGGGAAACCAAACGTGTCATAAAGTCTAAAAGCAGATTTTCCGCTTATTTTATTTTCAACAATTTCCCCTTCTTTTGCATATAACTTATGTTTTTCTATGCCATTAATTACCTTTTCAAACTCTTTATGACCTTCTTCTAATGCCTTTGAAAATTTTTCAATTTCCTTTGCAAGTTCTTCCTTGATAAAATCCCTTTTTGAAGAAATATCATAATAATACTTTCCATATTTATCAACATAAAGGTCTGCTATATCAGAAAAATATTTGCAGTCAAGATTTATAAATCTTGCACAATTTATTGCCCTTCTTATGAATCTTCTCAAAATATATCCCTGACCTACATTTGAAGGAGTCACTCCCCTTGCATCACCCAAAATAAAGACTGCCGAGCGAATATGATCGGTGATAATTCTATAATATCTAGTTGATTTTTCGTCTTCTTTATAACCTTTTTCAGCGTACTTTGAAATAAAGTCTATTACATCTTTAAGACATCCAGTGTCATAAACACTTTTGGCGTTGTTTAATATTGCAATTGTTCTTTCAAGTCCCATACCTGTATCTATATTTGGTCTTTCAAGTTTTTCTGCTTTTTCGCCCATGTTCTTAACATTGTATTGCATGAAAACATCATTCCAAATCTCTACATATTTTCCGCAATCACAGGCTGGCGAACAATTTTCACTGCATTTTGGCTTGCCAGTGTCAAGAAACATCTCGCTATCTGGACCACATGGGCCTACACCGCCACCAAGTGCCCACCAGTTGCACTCTTTATCAAAAAAGAAAACATCCTTTATTCCACATTTTTTCCATGTGTCAAAAGCAACCTCATCACGAGGCGCAGTTTCGTCACCTGCAAAAACAGTTGTTGCAAGATTCTCTTTTTTTAGTCCCAAATATTCATCGCTTGTCAAAAATTCAAATGATAATTTTATCATTTCTTCCTTTGGACAATCACCTAAAAACCAGTTTCCCAGCATTTCAAAACAAGTCAAATGCCAGTCATCACCAACACTGTCGATGTCATTTGTTCTTATACATCTTTGCACATCACATATTCGATTTCCTGAAGGATGTGGTTCACCCAAAAGATAAGGTACAAGCGGATGCATACCAGCAGTCGTAAAAAGCACCGTTGGGTCATTTTCAGGAATAATTGAATATCCGTCAATCTTTTTAAATCCATGTTTAGTAAAAAATTTAAACCATAATTCTTTTAAATAGTCATCAGTCAACATAATTTTCTCCATAATGTGTATTTTAACATATAAAATATAAAAAATCAATCAAAAGATAATCAAAAAAATATTAATTTACAATTAAATAATAAATATAAAAGCCTGTTTTTCTAGCAATCTTGTTTTCATAGAATGATTGATGTTTTATTGATATAAAAATCCGCAAATTCAATTTGAAATAAATTTATAATATTTAAAATAATAAAATCAATAAAAAGTATCTTTTAGATAAAGTCCATGTGCAGGCATTGTCTGACCAGAATGAGAACGCAAACCTTGATTCAATGCTTTTTCAATATCATCTTTAGTGAGTTTCCCTAGGCTATAATCGACAAGCGTCCCGACGATTATTCGCACCATATTATATAAAAATCCACTTCCAGTGATAGTCACATAAATAAAGTCTTCATTTTTCTCTACTGTAATATCATATATCGTCCTTACAAAATCTTCAACAGATGTATTCGCCGAGCAAAACCCATGAAAGTCATGGGTCCCAACCAACATTTTTCCCACCTCTTGCATTTTTTCTATATCAAGTGTTTTTTTTATCCACCCCATTCTATTTGCCAAAAAGACATCTTTTGTAGGCGAATTGTATATTTTATACTGATATTGCTTTTTCTTTATTGAAAACCTTGCATGAAAGTCGCTTTCAACCTCAACTGCGTTTTTGATTGCTATGTCATAAGGCAAGGCATTATTTAACACCTCCGCAAGTTTTGAAATAGGAACTGGCGCTTTCAAATCAAAATGTGCTGTTTGATGAAATGCGTGCACGCCAGCATCAGTTCTGCCACTTCCAAAGATTTCCACCCTTTCTCCGATGCTTCGAAATATCGCCTCTTCTATCTCGCCCTGGACAGTCTTTTGATTTGGTTGTCTTTGCCAGCCAGAATAAGCCGTCCCATCATATTCTATTGTAATTAAAATTCTTTTCATAATGATATTTTAATTTATAAAGTCAATTATGTCAAATTATTTGAAATAAAAAATAAAATGTATCAAATCAAATTTGTTTAAAAAAAATAGGCATTAAATAAATAAAAAACTTTTAGATAAATTAAAAAATAAAATACTATAATTTAAAACATATTTAAAATCAAACATCATTTACAAAATTTATTTGACTTATATATATAAAATATATATAATTAAATCTAGGAGTTTATTTTATGAAAACAATTATTACTGATTCTTGCTCTGCAGTTGGCAGTGTCGCATACAAATTATCTCAAGTCATTCCTATCTACCCTATCACACCATCAAGCCCTATGGCAGAACACGCTTCGGCGCTTAGTAGTAAGGGACATAAAAATATATTTGGTCAAGATGTCAAAATAATAGAAATGCAATCTGAAGGTGGAGTTGCAGGTCTTTTGCATGGTGCTCTTTCTTCACATTCTCTTTCCAGCACTTTCACATCAAGCCAGGGACTTCTTCTTATGATTCCAAACATGTTTAAACTGGCTGGTGAATGTCTACCTGCTGTCATTCATGTTGCTTCAAGAACGGTCGCATCGCACGCCCTTTCTATCTTTTGTGACCACTCAGATATTATGGCAGTAAGAAGCACAGGATTCATTATGCTGGGTTCATTTTCAGTTCAAGAATCAGTCCATATGGCACTTGCATCACATATGCTTGCACTAAAGTGTTCTCTTCCAGTCCTTCACCATTTTGACGGATTCAGAACAAGTCATGAATATCAAAAAATCAAAGTCTTTGAAGATGAAGAAATTAAAGATTTGGTAAAGTCACTTCCACAAGATTTCATTTCATCATATCAAGACAAACAATTTGGAACTGCACAAAATCCTGATGTTTTCTTCCAAAATAGAGAGCGTAGTAGCGGAAACTATAATAGTGTTGAAGAAAATTTAAATGAAATATTAAGCCAAATAAACAAACTCACAAATTCAAACTATAAAGCATTTGAATATGTTGGCTCACCTGACGCCGAAAATATCATAGTTGCCATGGGCTCTTCATGTGAAACAATTTCTGAATTTATTGACAAAAACAAAGATAAAAAAATCGGATTAATAAAAGTAAGACTTTATAGACCTTTCCTTTCTCATTTATTTATTGAAGCATTGCCAAAAAGCGTTAAAAATATTACAGTACTTGATAGAACAAAAGAAAACGGCTCAAAGCCACCACTCTATCTTGATATAGTATCTGCTTTAAATAACAACAAAATTTCTGTCAATACTCTATCAGGTCGATATGGCTTAGGCGGAAAGGATTTCACACCTGCTTGCGTAAAAGCAGTTTTTGACAATATAGGAAAGGAATCTTCAAAAGATGATTTCACTGTCGGAATAGAAGACGACATGTTTAATTCCTCTCTTATCGTAGAAAGCGAACCTTATCAAGATGAAAGTTTTGCAATAAAGATTTTTGGGCTAGGTTCTGACGGCTCAGTTTCAGCAAGCAAATCAACAATAAAAATTTTGGGCGAAAATTATGACAAATATGTGCAAGGCTATTTTGAATATGACTCTAAAAAATCGGGAAGTTTGACGATTTCTCACCTTAGACTTTCAGATAAAACTATAAGAAGTGAATATCTTGTAAAACATTCAAATCTTATCTCTATCAACAACTTCTCTTTCGTCACAAGATATGATTGTCTTGACGGACTAAAAGAAAATGGTGTTGTATTATTAAATACAATATTTAATAAAGAAGAAATATCAAGAGTTTTGCCAAAGAATTATGTCGAAAAACTTCAAAAAACAAATTCAAAACTTTTCGTCATTGACGGACAAAAAATCGCAAGAGATAATAATCTGGGAAGTAAAATAAATATAATCATGCAAACTGCCCTCTTTAAATGTTCTAATTTGTTAAGCAACGAAGAAATAATTAAAAATATTTCAAAATCTATTGAAAACACTTTTGCAATAAAAGGCAAAGAAGTGATTGAAAAAAATATCAAAGCAATGAAAGACGCTTTGCAAGGTGCAGAAGAAGTTGATGTAAAATCGTTAATAGGAAAAGAATATAAAAAAGAAAGCAATCAAATAGATGACAAATTCTATAATGATATCATGCTTCCTATCAAAAATTTACAAGGAAATTCTATCAAAGTATCAAAGTTTGAACCTGATGGTTCAACACCACTCGCAACAAGCCAGTATGAAAAGAGAGGCATTGCATCAAGACTTCCAAACTGGATTAAAGAAAATTGTATTCAGTGTGGTCAATGCGTAATCGCCTGTCCTCATTCTGCTTTAAAGGCCATGCTTATCGACAATAAAATGGAAAAAGAAGATTTTGTCAAAGCAATCGGTCTTAATGATAAGTTGTATAAAATCTTACTATCTCCAGATGACTGCACAGGCTGTGGTGTTTGTGCGAAAACCTGCCCTGCAATTAATAAGGCTCTCGAAATGGTTGGCACTGAAGAAGTTTATAATGACAAAGCACAAAAATATAATGAAGAAATAAAATTAAAAAGAGAAAAACAGACTCTCTTCTCTCCTAACATGACAAAAGGACTGCAATTTAATGATAGTTTGTTTGAATTCTCTGGAGCCTGTGCTGGTTGCGGAGAAACACCTTATATCAAAATTTTGACCATGCTTAATGGAAGCAATATGATGATTGCAAATGCAACTGGTTGCTCTTCAATCTATGGCGGAACTTTTGGTGCCTGCCCTTATGGAAAAGATGATAATGGTGGAATTTTCTGGGCAAACAGCCTCTTTGAAGACAACGCTGAATTTGGACTGGGTATAAAACTGGGAAGCCAGTTTAATGAAAAAAATAAAGGCAAAAAAGTCTGGATTGTTGGTGGAGATGGCTGGGCTGATGATATCGGATTTGGCGGTCTTGACCATGTGCTTGCAAGTGGCGAAAATGTAAATATTTTGGTGCTTGACAATCAAAGTTATTCAAACACTGGCGGTCAGGCAAGCAAGGCTACTCCAACCGGAGCAAGCGTTAAGTTTGCAGACAGCGGAAAGAAAGTCGCAAAGAAAAATCTAGGTCAAATCGCACTTTCGTATAGAGATGTTTTTGTTGGTCAAATCGCCCTAGGTGGAAACATGAACCACGCAATCAAAACTTTAAACGAAGCACAAGAATATGAAGGCGTAAGCATTGTAATTGCCTATGCACCATGCATAAATCAAGGCTTTGAACTTTCTGACATGATGCAAGAGACCAAAAAGGCAGTTGATTGTGGATTCTGGCCATTATATAAATATGACCCTGCCCTTGACAAACTAGAACTTTCAAGCAACATGAACAGTGACATTTATTTTGATTTCCTTAAAGGCGAAAGAAGATTTCAAATAACCATGGAAAAAGGCAAACAAGAATTATTAGACAAACAAAAAAATCAAGCCATTTATGAATATGAAAGACTTGAAAATAAATCAAAAAATAATAAATAATAATTTTTCTAAAAAAAAATCCATAATTAATATGGATTTTTTTATTTTTTTAATTAATTTAATCAATCATTATTATTTTTTAATGACTTTATTTATCTATTTTATCTTTATTTTTTATTGATTTTTATATTTTAAAGATATTTTTTAATTAATTTTAATAATATTTTTTATTATTTTTTAATTTAATTATTAATTTTTTATATTTCTATATCAAAATTCTCATAATCCTTTAAATCTTTAATTTTTAAAATATACTTATTGGAATATAGACGACGGATTGTATCACCAAACATTTCGTATTGTTCTTCTGTTGCAATCGCAATTTCTCCACCAACATACTTAAGATTGCCTAAGTCTTCTAATTTTGAATTTTTATCCAAAATCAAATTTCCGCCTATATATTCAAGCGAGCCTAAACTTTTAATGGCAGAACTTCTTAAGTCTAAATGCCCTGAAACTTTTTTGAGATTGTTTCCTAAAGATTCTATAGTATCACATAGAAAAGCGACAAGACTTCCGCCAACCGCTTTCAATTCTCCTAAATCAACAATACTCAATTTTAAAAGAAACAAATCGTCGCCTATATATTTTATTGACCCTAAACTTTAAATTTTATTATTATAAGATAAATTTGTTTCGCCAGAAATATATTCGATATTTTTAATTATAGAATTATGATAGTTTGAAAAAGTTACATCTGCAAAAATATATTTATAGGCATATTTATATTCAAGAATTAATGGATTATTGCTTATAAAAGTATCTTCAGACTGGTAATTTTTTTGAGTTTTATTTGACAATTTTTTAGCCATATATATTTTAAAATCATCATATTTTGTTTCGTCTATATCTATTTTCTTCTTTTCCTCTATTTATAAATAATTTAAAACTACATTATGTTTTCAATTTGTTCAAAACCAAATTCGAATTCATTTCTGAAATAATAACCATCAACTTTTCCAGCATAAAATTTATCACCAAAGAGTTGTCGCAAAGATTCATCAATTTCAATCTTCCCACCGACAAATTTAAGTTTGCCTATATCTTTCAATTTTGGACAATCTTTTATTATCAAATCTCCATGCACGAATTCAAGATCGCCTAAAGATTCAATATCTGAATTGCGAATTTCTAAATTGCCATTTATTCTTTTTAAATTCTTTAAAGACCTTAATGATTCGTTATGCAAAACAGAGCAATTCTCCACCTCTTTTAATTCCCCTAAATCAGACAACTTTGAACCAGCCAATGAGAAATTTCCTTTTACATATTTAAGCCCGCCTAAAGATTGCAATGAGTTATTATAAAATATAATAAACTTGCCATAAACAAATTCTAAGTCAAATACACTTCTTATAATAGAATTTTCATAAAGAGAATTGATATTTACATCCCCAAAAACAAATTTATATTGCATAATTTCATTCAAAGAAATCTCTTTACCAACAAAAATATCTTCAGGCTTATATGTCTTGCCAGTTTCATAGGTCAATTTATTTGCCATATACTCTTTAAACTCTTCATATTTTGCTGAATCTATGTTATGCTTCATGCTTTCTCCTGTCTAAAAATTAAAATAATCAATACCATTTGTTTTCAGTTAAAATAAACAACTATATTTCAAATTCTTGATCTTTAGCAATTTCATTTCTGAAATAATAATGCTGTCCGTCTTTATAAACTTTGTCTCCAAATATCTCTGCCTGTTCATCAGACATGATGATAAATCCGCCAACATACTTAAGGTTTCCTATATCTTTCAACTTGCAACCTTTCAAATTTATTCCTCCGCCGACATATTCAATACTTCCTAAACTTTCAACATCAGAATACTCAATGAGCAAATTTTTCTTAATTTTTTTCAAATTATTTCCTAAATATTTCAAAGAATGATTTTTTTTAATTATAAGATTTTCTCCTATTTCTTTTAATTCACCAAAATTTTTCAATTTTGAGGATTTAATTAATAGACGACCACCTATATAATTTAAACTTCCCAACGATTCAAGATTTTGATTGTTAAAATTTTTAAAATCACCACTTATATATTGAAGATTCTCTATATCTTTTTTAGTGTAAATATATTTTTCAGAATCGCCTCTATCGCCTATTGATACATCGCCAAAAATAAACTTATATTCTTCTTCATTTGTTAGCAGAATTTCATATTGTATCTTATCTTCATCTGCAACAAAAATTTGATTAGGATAACAAGGAATCCCTGTCTCTTTCGTCACTTTTTCTGACAAATATTCTTTGAATTCATTAAATTTTTCTTGTTTTATGTTATGCTTCATACTTTCTCCTGTATTGAAATTAAAATAATCAACACCATTTGTTGTCAGCAAAATAAACAACTATATTTCAAATTCTTGATCTTTAGCAATTTCATTTCTGAAATAATAATGCTGTCCGTCTTTATAAACTTTGTCTCCAAATATCTCTGCCTGTTCATCAGACATGATGATAAATCCGCCAACATACTTAAGGTTTCCTATATCTTTCAAATTACATCCTCGCAAACTTATACTTCCACCGATATACTCCAAACTTCCCAAACTTTCAACATCTGAATTATCAATAAGTAAGTCTTCTCCTATTTTTTTTAATTTAGTCCCTAACGTTTTTATAGAATGGTCTTGCTCTATATTCAAATTTACACCAACCTCTCTTAAATCACCAAAATCTTTCAATTTTGAATTAAAACCTGTTATAATTAAATTTTGATCAATATACTTTATACTTCCCAGTGATTCAAGTGTAAGATTGCTATGATTATTAGTGACAAGATCACCGATTATATACTCTAAATGTTCTATAACATTCTTTTTAAAAAGCACCTGTTCTCCAGGCCATCCATCAATCCTAACATTACCAAAAATAAATTTATATTTATCTTCATCTTTGAGATTCATGTAAAAACCTTTTTCAGTGATAAAAATATCTTCAGGCAGGAAAACTTTACCAGTCTCTGATGACATCTTTTTTGCCATATATTCTTTAAACTCTTCAAACTGTTCTGGCTTTAAATCAAATTTCATATTTTTCTCCACTTATATTTTATCATAATCATTAATTATAGTCAATATTAAAATATCAAAACGTTGCAATTTAAAAAACAAATGCTAATTCACACAACAAAAGAGATAATATTCCATTCTTTTTTACCTTAAAAAAAAGACACATAAGAACAACACTCTTTACATTTGTGTTATTCCTCTAGTGTCTAAAGAAAATGTGCTTTCATTACATATTAAATTTTGATAAAAATCCGCCGAGTACCATTTCATATTCCCTCTCATTTTCTCTATAAGAGCCAACATGACCAGAACCACTGCCTATATAAACACTTCTACGCATTTCTGGAACTTGTGAGGAAAGATTGTAAACCATTTCAGTTGGCACCACCCCATCGCTGTCACCATGAATAAACATCATAGGAATTTTTGAAGACTTTACCTTCGCAATTATATCAATTTTTTTCAGATCCAACTCCTGTGTTTTCTTTGTGTAGTTGTAAAAGATTTGATAAAATAATTTTGACAATATTTTATGTTGCAAAAACATATATCGAAGTTCTTTATCTGCATTGTCATAACCGCTGTCCTCAACAGCAATGACGACATTATTTGGCAGATTTTCACCGCAGGCATAACAAACAGTGCTTGCCCCCATTGAAACGCCAAATAAAAGAATCTTATAATTTGGCTTTATTTCAAGCATTTTGTTTATCCAAAGAAGCAAATCCTGGCATTCTTTTTTGCCCATAGTGATATCTCGTCCATCACTGTCACCATGACTACGCTGGTCAATAGCAAGAATATCATAACCTCTTTTAATAAAATATTTAGCATATTTTTTTACATGAGTATGGTTTCCACCATAACCGTGCAGTAAAATCGCAAGCCTGCCACAATTATTGTCTTTATAAAAACCACAGAGATTTAAATCATCTTCACTTTTTATATTAATTTTTTGAAAATCTTGTTCAAAAATCTTACATTCTTCATCGCAATCAAAATATTTAACTATTTTTTTAAGCATTCTTCCCTTTCTTGTCAGGATCAACCTATAAAGTGTATTTCCGATTATTAGATAAAGAGCAAGACCTAACAACATAAATATTAATAGGGATAAACAAATATACAAAAAAACATTCATGAGCAATCCTTTTAAATCATAACCGCTTTTACACTTTCTCCGCTGTCTGCATCTTGATATGAAAGCCAGTAGCCAAATCCTTGAGATTTTTCTTCATCTAGCGGAAACCAAACTGGATAGCCAGAAAGTTCTCTAGGTGCATTTTTTTGATAAACACCTGGCACTCCATAACAAATATAAAGAAGTTTGTCTTCATCATAAATAAGCCCCAAAACATAGAAGTTTCCATTGTCATCAATGCTTACCTTAACAAATTTGGAATTTGGCAAAAGTTTTTCCAAATATTCTTCGCTCGGATTGCTTGCAAAAAGTTTGTCTATTTGTGGCTTAAGTTGTTCATAAAAATTAATTTCTGTTTCCTGCTCTTCCTCATTATCTTCAAGTGAATCAACAAGATTTTGATGTTCCTTTGATGACAATTCTAATTTTTGTGTTTGAGAGTTTTCTAAATAAAACTTTTTATAAACGCAGTTTTCACAATCTCCACATTCATTTCTCTCTTCGCTTGCCATACATTTGTCAATTTCCGTTTCAATCTCACTTTTAAGTTCATCATCAAAGTCGACACCAAACTTATCGAGTGTAGATTCAACTTCTTCTACATTTTTTGATTCTTTCAAATCCTCAATCACCTGATTAAAAATTTCCTCTTTGTCAGAATAACCATCACCTTTACCATAGAGTATAGGACTAGGCTCGCCATTAACAAAATTAATCACTGCACATGAAAAATCATCAGTTATGTTATCTGACTGACAAGCAAAAGTATAAAGCATTTGAGAACTTCTTATCAGACCTGCTTTTACAACATTTCCTCCATAATATAAACCTAAACTTATAATACCTTTTGGCTCAACTCCAAAGTTGTAGAGTCTAAGCCTTCCTTTTGCCATTTTCCCGTCACATTCTAAAGTCAGCACCGCCTTTTGTGAACTATTATTGACACCACTAAGCACAATATTTTTCTTACTAAACATAAAAATCACCTCTTAATATATTATACTAAGAGATGATTTTTGATGAATTTATTATTATGTCGTGAAAGAGATTTTTTTGTCTAAAAAAATCGAAATTTTATTATGAGATGTATTAGATTACAAATCAAAAATATTTTCAACTAAAAACTACATTAATACAACTTTTTTGAAATTTTTCTGACTATATCTCTTACATTGAAACCTGCTTTAGAATATACTTCTTTTCCCTCTCCGCTTGATTGATAATCTTCGACTCCTATAAATAAACCATTCTCACCTATATATTTATACCAGTTTGAGTCATTTGAAGCCTCTATCGCCACTCTAAGAGATGCATTTTTTTGCAACACTTTATTTTTGTAAAGGGTTGATTGCTTTTCAAATATTTCCATACTAGGCATTGAAACTACACTTACATCATATTTCTTTTCAAGTTCTTTTGCAACATTAAGTGCCAAAGCGACCTCACTTCCAGTAGCATAAATTACCACATCGGCATCTTTTCGTGCAGGTTTTAAAATATACCCGCCCATTTCTGCATCTTTATATCTGCCATCAACAACTTCCATATTTTGTTTTGACAAGACAAATGCGAAAGGACCGCCTTCTCTCAAGAAGTATTTATATCCGGCCAAAAGTTCATTTCCATCACATGGTCTAAAGGTTGTAAGTCCGACTATAGACCTTAATTGTCCCAGTTCTTCTATAGGTTGATGTGTTGGACCATCTTTTCCCACATGAATGCTGTCATGAGTAAATATAAAAAGTGAATTGCAGTTCATAAGTGATGCCATTCTGATAGAAGGCAACATATAAGAAGAAAAACTTAAGAAAGTGGCACAGAAAGGAATAAAATCTTCATACAAACTAATTCCATTGACTATCGCACCCATTGCGTGTTCTCTCACTCCAAAATGAATATTTCTACCTCGTCTGTTGCCGACATTGTAGTTTCCTGCATTTTCAATTATGGTTGAACTTTGTTGTGTAACATCTGCTGTGCCACCTACAACCTGATAAAGTTTTTCACAAATTTCATTTAAGACTATTTTATTGATATCTTTTCCAGACAGACCTTCCCACTTGTAAGCATTTCTTGAAAGTTTGTCAATATCAAGTTTCTTTTTATCAAAAAAGGTGGTAAATTGACGATATAAATCTGGATTTGAAGTTGCATAGACAGCCAAATCTTGATTCCACTTTTCATGATTTAATTTGCCTATTCTAGAACTTGCCATACACCAGTCTCTGACATCGTTTGGCACATAGAAATTTTCATAGACACCCATCTTTTTATTGAAAATTTTAAGTTCTTCTTGAGACAATGCAATTCCATGGATAGATGATGTCCCCTCTTTTGCCGTTCCTATTCCACTTGTGGTTTTGAAAATAATTATACAAGGTTTATTTGATGATTTCGCTTTAGCAATTGCTCTAGAACAAGCATTGAAATCATTTCCTTTATAACAATGAACAACCTTCCATCCCATTGCTTTAAACTTCTTTGCAACATTTTCACGATTGACAAGTGTTATGCTTCCATCCATAGTCACATCGTTTGCATCATAAAGCAAAATTAACTTGTTTAAATTTAAAGTTCCAGCAAGCGAGCAGGCCTCTTGTGCCACACCTTCCATTAGACAACCATCACCAGCAAGACAATAGGTATAATGATTTATAATAGAAAAACCTACACTATTAAACCTTTCTGCCATAATTGTCTGTGCTATAGCCATTCCTACAGCATTTGCCACACCTTGACCTGAAAGCCCAGTTGACACCTCAACACCATTCGTAGTTTTAGTTTCAGGATGGCCTGGTGTTTTAGAGCCCATAGCACGCAATGATTTTAAATCTTGCAAAGAAACATCAAATCCAAACAGAGAAAGAAGTGTATAATAAACAGGACAGGCATGACCAGCCGACAAAACAAATCTATCCCTATTTAAATAGTCGGTATCAGATATATCGAAATTGTAATGGTTTTTAAATAAAGCAAGCATCATTGCACTCACACCCAAAGAAGAACCAGTATGGCCGCTACCAGCATTTGAAATTGATTGTGCAGTCAATGATTTAACATAATTTAAAGTTTTGTCAGCAATTTTCATATATTTCTCCTAGTTTTAACATTATTTTTTTTACCGATTGTGAAACCATACATTTATCCTGATAGATGACCAGATTCACATTTTTAGTAATAAAATTATTGCGATTTTCATAATCGATTTTGTTTGTAATCTTTGAAATCTTCTCTATAGGCAAATTCAAGAATACAATTATTGATTTATTAAACAAAGCAAAGTTTTCTTTAAAAAGGTCAAAGTTGATGGTAAGAATGGTATTATTAAATTCAGCACATCTTTTTAAAACGCTTTTTTCTCTTTTCTTAAGATAATCAAGTCCGCAAGTTTCAAGCACCTGTTTAGGATTTATTAAATCATAAACAATCATTTGATGACAATCAGCGACAAACATATCTAGCCTGTCCGCCAAAAGCGTAGCAACATTCTTGCTAAATTTATCATTAAGTGAAATTATTAAAATATTTATCTTGTCACAATTCACGTTCATAATTATATATTATCATAAAATTTTATATTGTTCAATAAATTATTGCTTTTTTATTTTAAATGATGCAATATTTATTTTTTTGATTGGATAATGCCATATCATTAGAATCAAAATTATAAATATTCCAAATACTAAAGCAAGAAAATTATCGTTTTTTTCGGCTTTTGAAAATTTTATTTGTTGGTCCTTAACTGAAAAGGCAAAATGCCCCATATTGCCAGTGGCATAAATTTCAATATTGTTTTCTTTTAATCTTTCAACAACTTCAAAGTTTGGCAAAGAAGATGAAGTTCCACTTGATGAAATAATCGCCTTCTCAGGTTTTACATAATTTAAAAACAATTGCGAAGAAGATGTATAAGAGCCATGATGACCAACTTTCAAAACATCTGCCTTCAATTTGCTTCCATACTTTTCAACCAGTTTCTCCTCTGCTTCTTTTTCGGCATCACCTGCGAAAAGAAACTTTTTATTCTGATAGGAAATCATTAAAACAGCACTATCATTATTTGAATCGTTGAAAAGGTCGTCAAAAGGCGATAAAAATTCTATAGTGCAATCACTGGCATTTATTATTATTCCATTTTGAGAGAAATTCAATTCACATTTATTTTTATATGCCGATTTAATTATGTTATCATAAGTCAAACTTGTCGAAACACGATAATCATTTTCATTCAACAAATTGTCTTTTTCAAATAAAGAATACAACTTTGGCCTAAATATTCTTTTCACACCAAAATTCTCGATTATCTTTTTGCCACTTCCTATATGATCAGAATCTTCATGAGTCAAAACTAAATAATCAATACCTTTGTTTTTCTCATAATGATTAAATTGCCTTATGTATGAAGCAACCCTTTCATAATATCTCTCTTCCCCAGTATCAATAAGCATAGTCCTGCCATCTGGCAATCTTATAAGAATAGAGTCACCATTTTCAACATCAATAACATGAACTTGAAAAGGATCATTTTTAAATGCAGTTGTATAATTTTCTCTTTCAAAAAATGTTATACCATCAAAACAAATAAACAAAATCAAATATACTGCAATAAAAAACAAAGTAAGGGAAAGTTTGATATAAAATTCTCCCTTTGCAAATATTGTTTCACTAAATTTTTCTTTAAAAGTCTTTTGTTTTTTAATCATATTTTATCTTATAAAAATAATATCTTTATTTATATTTTTAATTTTATTTGTTCTTTTCTTTTTAAAAAGTTCCATAATTTGAGGCATGATATCTATCGTTGCTTTATAACCTTCTTCAATCATCTCTTCCATTCCATCTGTCTTTGTCGACTTAAATCTTTTGGTTTCAGGTGCTATGACAAGATCAGAATTTACATAACCTCTCACAGCATTGCTCTTCATAAGTATTCTAATAGAACAACTTATGACATCTATAAACTTTGTGCTGTCCGTCCCATAAGACCTAGATTTATTTACATCCACAGAAATGACATAGTCACAACCAAAATATCTAGGAATATCGGCAGGAATGGTGTTTTGTAATCCGCCATCACAAAGAATCATATCATTATAAACAACAGGTTGAAAGACGCCTGGAACTGCACAACTGCCCATAACCGCTTTTGCTAAATTCCCTTTTGCAAAACAAACTTCTTTAGTCGACTTTATATCAACTGCAACCGCAGCAAAAGGAGTAGACAAATCTTCGATATTGATATCTCCCAGCCAACCTGTCACAATTTCACCAACACCATCAATCTTTGAAGGCGTAAATGGAATAATATTTTTTCTGATGTCTTTCTCTTTTAGGTTTTTGATTATATCATACATTTGCTTGTAAGTATAGCCAGCAGAGTAAAATGCACCAGCAATACTTCCAGCACTTGTTCCTGCCACAAAATCAAATTTGAGACCAAATTCTTCAAATGCTTTAATTGCACCTAGATGACAAAATCCTCTTGCACCACCACCGCCAAATGCGACTCCTATTTTTACTTTGCGTCCAAACATATCATCACCTCAAAATTAATCACCTAATTAGTATAGCCCAAAAAGATATAAAAACAAAATAAAATAAAAATAAAATTTCAATAAAATGCTTGATTTTTGTAAAAACCTTTGTTATACTATAAAAGAATTTAATAAGGCCTCATGGTCAAGCGGTTAAGACGCCGCCCTCTCACGGCGGAATCAGGAGTTCGATTCTCCTTGAGGCTACCACATTTAAAAACCACATTATTATGTGGTTTTTATTATTTTAATACATTTAAATTTATTCTACTTGTTTTTTTATTAATAAATTTCAACTTTTATACTACTTTCTATTTAAAATGATTTCAATATTTATCTTAGACAAAAGCGAATATGTTGATTAAAAGCAGTTTATTGTTTTTTATAAATTTCACTTATTTCCAAACAAAAATTAAATGATTTTAAAATATAAATTCCCTTTTTAATTTTAATAAATAACAATATAATAATAGTGATTTTTTTCAATTTTACCCTTCATTAACTCGCAATTTTTTTCTAAATTTTTAGGCAAAATTTACCAAAAAACAAAATACAACATTTTTCGACAATATTTTTGTATGAAAAATTATAATATTTGTAAAAATTGTTCAATTTGCTTTACTTACAAGATGATTTGTTATATTATAGTAACTGATGAAAATCAGGTACATACAGACGGTTTTCTCCTAAGTAAATGGCTGTCTGGGAGACCTTAAATTTTTAAGGTCTTTTTTAATTCATTACAAATTAGAATTATAAATATTTTTTGCAAAAATCATTAATATAAAAAGATATTTTTTATCAAAAAAACTCACTGAAACAAAACACTTTTATATGTAGTTTTAAAATTAATCAAAATTTGGTTTAAAAATTATATTGATAGAAAAAGAATAATTTATAGTTGGACAATTAAAAGTGATATTATCAGCATTTTTTATGTCGAAAACATGAAATTGTCCAAATTCATAAAGAACATTAAAACTATTTTTATCATAATCATATGAAAGATTTAAATTCTCAATTTTATTATTCATCAAATCAAAAATTTCTATTTCAAATAATGCACTATTATCAAAAATAGTCAAACTAGAAGAATTATAATCAAAGTCACAAAATTCTATTGTATTAATCTTAAATTTATGGCCTATTTCAAAAACTTCAACAACAAAAGTTTTTGTCAATTTTTCCTTTGTATTTTCAATTTCAAGAGTTACATTTACCCTGCCCGATTTCTTACCTTCTAAATAACTTTCATTTATTTCAATAACATCTTTATTATCAACTTTAATTGAAACTTTTGCAGTTTTATCATTTATTTGATAAAAATCATCAACTCTTTGCCCTACGCTTATTTTTAAATCTCTTACTATGCAGTTTAGAGGTTTATAATATTCAGAATCGTCATTTTTATTTTTGCCTAGCATAAATACAAGCAACAAAGTGACAGACATTGCTAAAACTAATAGACTTACAACGATTGTAATAATTCTTTTATTCATATACATAATTATAACAATTTTTGACAAAAAAGTAAATTATTTTACAATAAATATATTTTAAAAATTATAAACTAAAAAATAAAACGACATTTTATAAAATTAAAATCAATTTACTGAATTATTGCAAATAAAAAACCATACATAAGTATGGTTTTTCTTAGAAAAATCTCAAATAAATTAAGTGTTTTCTTTATTATTCTGCAATTGCATCATCTTCATCTTTAATCACAACTGGCATAACTGATCTATAATTTTTAAGTCCAGTTCCGGCTGGAATAAGTTTTCCGATGATAACATTTTCTTTAAGTCCCAAAAGATTGTCGACTTTTCCTTTAACAGAAGCATCTGTAAGAGTCCTTGAAGTCTCCTGGAATGATGCTGCAGAAAGGAAACTTTCTGTTGAAAGAGATGCCTTTGTAATACCCAGCAATACTCTCTTAACAGTTGCAGGAACTCCACCTTCTTGTAAAATACGTTCATTTTCTTCATCACATTTGAATACATCAACGATTTCGCCAGGAAGGAGAGATGTGTCTCCAGAAGATTCTACCTTAACTTTTTTAAGCATTTGTCTGATAATAAGTTCTACGTGTTTATCGTTTACCTTAACGCCTTGACCTCTATATGTGTCAATAACTTGAGATAACAGATAATCTTGAAGTCCCTTCACACCTCTCATTCTGAGAAGGTCTGCAGGATTGATAGCACCGGCTGTAATTTGAGTTCCTGGTTCAACAGTATCACCATTTTTAACAAGTAAAACGACAGGTTTCTTTGCTTCATATTCAATATCACCCTCACGAGAAGTAACAGTGAAATAATAATATTTTGCATCTTGTTTAATTGTGATTTTTCCAGCAACTTCAGAAATAAGTGCTTCACCTTTTGGCTTTCTTGCTTCAAAGATTTCTTCAACACGAGGAAGACCTTGAGTAATATCAAGAGCGGAAGCAACACCACCAGAGTGGAAGGTTCTCATTGTAAGTTGGGTACCAGGTTCACCGATTGATTGAGCAGCGACAATACCAACTGCTTCACCGATATTTACCATGCTCTTATTACTTAAATCTCTTCCATAACATTTTGCACAAACACCATGTTTGCAACGGCAGGTAAAGAGTGATCTAATTTGTACTTTAGTTATACCAGCCTTAGTCACCTTGCTTGCCTGATCTGTTGTAATCATAGTATTTGCAGGAACAATAAGTTCATGAGTTGTAGGATCAATAATATCATCGACACTTACTCTGCCATAGATTCTCTCTGCGAGAGTCTCTTGAACAGCGCCATCAACAACAAGGTCGCTTACCCAAACACCCTTCACCTTTTCATCAAGGTCAGCAAAACAGTCTTCAGTGGTCACAACAACATCTTGAGAGATATCTACAAGACGACGAGTCAAATAACCTGAGTCGGCTGTTTTAAGAGCGGTATCTGAAAGTGATTTTCTAATACCACGGGCGGTAATGAAATATTCGATAGGAGTCAAGCCTTTAACGAATGATGACTTAATAGGTCCAACCATTTCACCAGAAGCGGTTGTTTTCAATCCGATCATACCGCAAAGAGAGTTGATCTGGTTTGTATCACCACGGGCACCAGATACATACATGATTTTGAAAGGATTGTCATCAGCCATGCTTGCAACAACTGCTTCAACAACCTTAGATTTTGTATCTGCCCAGTATTCATTGTTGATTTTGATTTTTTCTTCGTTTGTAATGAGACCTCTTCTAAAGAGTTTCTCATTTTCTCTTACCTTATCTTCTGCTTCTGCAATGATATCATATTTCTCTTTTGGCTCGGAAATATCAAAAGCATTCACTGTAAGAGCACCGAGTGTGGCATATTTATAACCTGTTGCTTTGATTCTGTCAACAAGTTTTGCACATTCGCTTGTTCCATGAATATCGTAAGCCTTTGCTAAGATGTTTCCTAAATCTTTCTTCACAATGGCACGATTAAGTTCAAGTTCACAATAATTTTCAGGATTTGTTCTATCAACATATCCTAAATCTTGTGGAATTTGTTCATTGAATAAAATTCTTCCAACTGTTGTTTCAACAATCTTAGAATATTTTTTGCCATCAACTTCTTTTTCAAGTCTAACTTTGATTTTTGCTTGAAGATGAAGTTTTTGAGTCTGATATGCAATTATTGCCTCTTCTTTAGAAGCAAATATTCCGCCCTCACCTAAAACGCCATCCTTTTGAATTGTCATATAAGCACAACCCAAAATAATATCTTGAGATGGTGTAACGATAGGGTCACCATCAGATGGTTTTAAGATGTTGTTTGACGCAAGCATAAGAGTTCTTGCCTCTGTTCTTGCATCAAGAGAAAGTGGAACATGGATAGACATCTGGTCACCGTCGAAGTCGGCATTGAAAGCAGCGCAGACTGATGGGTGAAGTTTGATTGCCCTTCCTTCTACGAGGACAGGTTCAAACGCTTGAACAGAAAGTCTATGAAGAGTTGGAGCACGGTTTAAGAATACTGGATGGTCTTTTATGACCTCAGCAAGAATATCCCAAACAACAGCTTTTTCCTTTTCAATCATTCTCTTTGCAGACTTGATATTATGAGACTTATTGAGGTCTACAAGTCTGTTCATAATGAAAGGTTTGAAAAGTTCGAGCGCCATTTCTTTTGGCACACCACACTGATACATTTTAAGTTCTGGGCCAACAACGATAACCGAACGACCAGAATAGTCAACACGCTTACCGAGAAGGTTGAGTCTGAAACGACCCTGTTTTCCTCCCAACATAGCAGTAAGAGATTTGAGGTCTCTTTGTTTAGAACTTTGAACGGCTTTTCCCCTCTTACCATTATCAATAAGGTTGTCAACAGCCTCTTGAAGCATTCTCTTTTCATTTCTTACAATTACATCAGGAGCACCCAGTTCCATAAGTTTTTTAAGACGATTGTTTCTGTTTATAACTCGTCTATAGAGGTCATTCAAGTCACTTGTAGCATATCTGCCACCATCAATAGGAACCATAGGTCTAAGATCTGGTGGAAGCACTGGAATTACATCAAGAACCATCCATGTTGGATTGTTTCCACTTTTCAAGAAAGATTCAACAACATCTAGTTTTTTGATAGCCTTGATTCTTCTTTGACCTTTCATAGTCACAAGTGCCTCTTTAAGAGTCACTGCCTCTTTTTCAAGGTCTACCTCATCAAGAAGTCTCTTGATTGCAGAAGCACCCATTCCAACTTCAAAAGCATCATAGCCATATTTGTCACAAGCCTCATGATATTCTTTGTCAGTGATAACTTGTTTATAAGCAAGGTCAGTGCGTTTTGGATCAAGGACAACATAGCAAACATAATAAACAACCTGTTCAAGCACCTTTGGAGTCATTTCAAGAAGAGTACCTATTTTTGAAGGCACATTTCTGAAAAACCAAATATGAGTGCAAGGAGCAGCAAGTTCAATATGACCCATTCTTTCACGTCTCACCTTTGCTCTGGTTACTTCAACACCACACTTGTCACAAACAACGCCCTTATAGCGAACTCTTTTGTATCTTCCGCATTGACATTCCCAGTCCTTTCTAGGTCCAAAAATCTTTTCGCAAAAAAGACCATCCCTTTCAGGCTTTTGAGTTCTGTAATTGATAGTTTCAGGTTTGGTGACCTCACCATGAGACCATTCTCTGATCTTCTCTGGTGAGGCAATTCCTATTTTAATAGAATCAAAATTGTTTAATTCAAACATATCAAATCCCCTTTTTATTAATCATCAAAGTCGCCGAAGTCATCAAACAAATCAAGATTGTCAAGATCGTTTTTAGTTGTTTCTTCATAAACTTCTTTGACTTCTTCCGATTCTTCATCTGAAACGCTGTTCATATGTTCATCAAAGTCAAATATACTTTCAGCAAGGTCTTTTTCTGTATCTTGAGCCATTGCATTATTTGGTTGATCTTGTTCGTCCTGACTAAGTTCTGAAAGTGAAATTTCCTTTTCACCTTCTGCCAAAATCTTGACATCAAGTCCCAGAGCCTGCAATTCTTTCACAAGAACCTTAAATGATTCTGGAATTCCAGGTTCAGCAATAGGCAGACCTTTAATAATAGACTCATAAGTCCTAAGACGACCATTGAGGTCATCAGATTTTACAGTAAGCATTTCTTGTAAGATATGGCTTGCACCATATGCTTCAAGAGCCCAAACTTCCATTTCACCAAATCTCTGACCACCGAAGAGTGATTTACCACCGAGTGGTTGTTGAGTAATAAGTGCATATGGCCCGATTGAACGAGCATGGATTTTTGAGTCAACCATGTGTTCAAGTTTAAGCATATATTTCACACCAACAGTAGAAAGGTTATCAAAAGGTTCACCAGTTCTACCATCGTAAAGTTGAATTTTTCCATCTTCACGGAAGTTGTTTTCAACAAGAAGTTCTTTAATATCTTGCATTGTCGCACCATCAAAGGCAGGAGTTGCAACCTTCCAGCCCAAAGTCTTAGCAACAAGACCGAGATGCACTTCCATAACCTGACCGATATTCATACGAGATGGAATACCGAGTGGGCTAAGCACGATATCAATAGGTTGACCATTTGCCATGAATGGCATATCTGCTTCAGGAAGAACGATTGAAACTACACCCTTGTTTCCGTGACGACCTGACATCTTATCACCGACAGAAATTTTACGCTTTTGAGCAACAGTGACACGAACCATCATGTTTACGCCAGGTTCAAGGTCATCTTTATTTTTCTTTGAGAACACTTGAACATCAACAACAACACCACCCTTACCATGTTGAACACGAAGAGATGTATCTCTTACGTCTCTTGCCTTATCACCAAAGATGGCACGAAGAAGTCTCTCTTCTGGAGTGAGGTCTGTTTCACCCTTAGGTGTAACTTTTCCAACCAAAATATCATTTGGATGAACTTCAGCACCGATTCTGATGATACCATTTTCATCAAGGTCTTTAAGTGCATCTTCACCGAGGTTTGGAATATCACGAGTGATAGCCTCATCACCGAGTTTTGTAGTTCTGCACTTAATTTCATGGTCATAAAGTGTAATAGAAGTATAAACATCTTCTTTTACAAGTCTTTCATTAATTAAGATAGCGTCTTCGAAGTTTTGTCCTTCCCAGTTCATATAACCGATAAGAACGTTTTTACCAACGGCAAGTTCACCTCTGTCAGTTGAATATCCATCAGTCAAAACATCTCCTTCGCTTACCCTTTCGCCTTTCACAACACAAGGTCTTTGGTTGAAGCAAACATCATCGTTCGCTTTTGCAAATTTAGTGAGTGTATAGATATCTTCATCACCTTTTTCGGTAAGAACTCTGATTTCATCGGCTGAAACATATGTCACTTTTCCGGCACGCTTAGCAAGGATTACACATCCACTGTCATGTGCAGCAACTGCTTCCATACCAGTTCCTACAATAGGAGCCTCTGGTTTTATAACAGGCACAGCCTGACGTTGCATATTTGCACCCATGAGGGCACGGTTTGCTTCGTCACTGCCTACAAAAGGAATCAAACTTGTAGCAACAGAAACAAGTTGTTTTGGAGATACATCCATATAATCAACTTTGCTTGCTGGAACATCTATATTTGTTGAACCATGACGGCAGATAATATGAGAGTTGATGAAATGTCCTTCTTCATCTAAAGGTTCAATAGCCTGAGCGATATAACTTTCGTTTTCCACATCAGCCATTTTGAAAACGACATCATTTGTCACAACACCTCTTTCCTTGTCAACAACTCTATAAGGAGTCTCTAAGAAACCATAGTCATTTACACGAACATAAGTTGCAAGAGTGTTTAAAAGACCGATTGATTGACCTTCAGGAGTTTCGATAGGACAAATTCTTCCATAATGTGTATAGTGAATATCACGGATTTCAGGGTCTGCTCTCTCCTTTTTAATACCTCCAGGTCCGATAGCAGAAACACGGCGTTTCTGAGTGATACCAGAAAGAGGATTCTTTTGATCCATAATTTGAGACAACTGTGATTGAGAGAAGAAATCACGAAGTGCTTTATTTACTGCTTTAGGATTCATGATTTGAGAAGGTGTAACTTCAACAAATTCACGACCTTGCAATGTTTCTTTTACATTTACAGAAAGTTTTGTAACACCACTTCTGAAAGCATTGCAGGTAAGTTCTCCAACAGTAGCAACACGCTTGTTTGAAAGGTGTTCGATTTTATCAATTCCAGCAAATCCTTCAAGAACATCAAGATAAGCAGAAACTGTTGCCAAAATATCATCCATAGTAAGAGTTGTAATTATAAGGTCTTTGGCATTTTCTTTAATAGTTTTAAGTGCCTCTTCTTTAGAAGCAGATTCACTCAAGATTTGTTTAAGCACTGGATAGTATACATCTTCAAAAATTCCCAGTTCTTCTTGATTGCAATCAAGCACTTTTGAAAGAGTAACACGATTGTTTCCTCTAATAAGGTGACGTTTGCCATTAAATTGAATCCAAACTTCATTGATTCCTGCATTTTGAACAAGTTCTGCACTTTGTGCAGTAAACTCCTCACCCGCTTTAACAAGGATTTCACCTTCAGAAACGATGTTGTCAGCGTTGATAAGACCAGGAAGACGCTCTTTTAAAGCAAGTTTTTTGTTTACTTTATATCTTCCAACCTTTGAAAGATTATAGTATGCATCTGTGAAGAAAGAAGCATTTAAGAAACTTCTTGTGCTTTCAACTGATGGGACATCAGTTGGTCTTGTTTTTCTTGAAAATTCAAGCAAACATTCATCTTGAGTTGTTTGAGTCTCTTTTTCAATAACATATTTGATATAACGATTGTCACCAAAAAGTCTGATGATTTCTTCATTAGAGAAACCAAAGCATTTCAAAAATACACCAAGACTTATTACACTCTTACGCTCTAAAACAATTTTTAAGTTTTCATTTGCACCCTGTTTGATTTCAATCCAAGTTCCATGAACAGGAATCATTTGTGCTTTGAGGGTTGCATTGTTTTCTTTTTCTCTTGTAAGATAAACGCTAGGTGCTCTCACAATCTGATTGATAACAACTCTTTCAATACCATTAAAGACAAAAGAGCCTTGATCAGTCATCATAGGCACATCACCCATAAAAACTTCTTGTTCAACAGCCTGTCCAGTTTCTTCAACGACAAAACGAGCCTTTACTTTTAAAGGTGAAGAATAAGTTGCTCCTCTTCTTTTGCATTCCTTCACATCATAGTTTGGCTCTTGAAAAGGTAAAATTTCGGTAATATACAATTTTGCCTTACCAGAATAATCTGTCACAGGGAAAAACTCTTCAAGAGTTTTCTTGATTCCTTTACTCAAAAAATCCTTATAAGATTTTTTCTGAATTTCGAGAAGTGGTGGGACTTTGATAAGTTCTTCACATTGACCAAAGGTCATTCTCTCTACTTTGCCTTGCTTAACTTTTCTAACATTAACAGACATTTATCTCTCCTTACTAAGTGACTCTATACACAAAAAAGGCCTTTATGGCACAAAAAAGCCCATAATAGCCCATAATCTATTCAATTAATTACTATTTTTTTGTTTCACTGTCACGAATATGTATAATTATAACAAACTTTTTTATTGTATGTCAATAATTTTTTTACAATTTTTTAAACTTTATACATTTTTTTTGAAACAACTTTGCAAGTTTTGCCTTTTATTGTAGAAAGATGTATCTTATTTTTCAATACAACCTTTTGACTCTAAAAATTATAATCACCAACTTCAATTTTGTTTTTTTATAAAATACTTAATTTCTCAGGTTGATATTGTATTGATATTTTTCTTAAACAATAATTTTTTATTTATCACTATTAAAAAATTATAAATATATTTAATGATACTTTATATAAAAAAAGCATATCTTTTGATATACTTTTTTATCATACTTAAATTTCACAAAATTTCTAAAATGTTTTATTTTGAATATGTCAGAAAAACAAATCATACTCAAATTCTACTTTTTCAACTCTTCCGCCTGCTTTTTAAGACTATCAACATATTTTGATAATGTCTCGAAAGATTTTAAACTGGTTTCCATTAATTCTTGTATTTCAGGCGTAATTCCACCCTCCGCAAGTTTGATGATTTTTTCTCTCTCCTCATTTAACAAAGTCAAAAGGTCTAATGCTTCTGTAAGTCTTGCGTTGATTTTTGTGTATTCTTCTAAAGTTTTATTATCTTGAGAACTCATCTTCTTCCTCCTCCCATAAAACATATTGTTCTTTATGCCAGTCACCGCTCCAACTTCCACTGCCTGCATATTTATAGTCATCAAAGTTTGGCGCTTTCAATATCTCACTCTTTGGATTTTCCCTTATATAATCATTGATTGCCGTCCAGTTTGGTGAGCATCCACAAGTGACTTTTCTTATAGGCTTGGCAGAGTTCTCTATGTTATACTCTTTTACAAATGCCTCAACTCCCTCAACTGCCTTTTCATATATTGACCTTCTCTGAGAGTCGCTTTCGTCATATGATATATTGACCTCAAAATCATTGACAACTGCATAACCCTCTTCTCTATTGACATAGATTATTCCAAAACTTACTATATTCCCATTAAAATCTTTTATTGCAAGCGGTTGTATATCTGGATGTATTATCATTGCCCTCATTGCTCCCGCTCCCGCTCCATATAGTCTTGCACAACAACTTGTGTAACATCCGATTGCAAAGTTGACTGGGTCACTTTTGTCAAGGACTTCATAGGTGAAGATGTGTGATGTGTCTTCTTTCTCTTGTGCCAAAATTTCTTTTGATGTGTCAAGTATGTGGTTGCTTAAGGATTGTGTCTTTTCTCGATATTCATCCAAACTCGCAATTCGCCCCTGAGAAACCTTTGTTTTCAGCACATTTTCTATGCCTTTGGCCTCTCTTTCTTCATCAATCTCTTTGGCTTTATCAAAATGTTTCTGTTCATAGATATTGTGTTTATCTATCTCCTGTGCAATTTCATGATCTCTTGCTGTCGTCAAGCCTGAAAACTTTTTGTTTGCAAATTCTTTCTTAAAAAGTTCTACTGTTGGTCTAAGCCACTTTATCTTGTCAACACCATTCTGCATTGTTTTGTAGACGAGTAGTCTATATCTATTCTCTTCAGTATGTGGCAACTCGTCATTTGATAATTCTTCTTGCAGGTCTATTTTCTCTCGCTCGAGATACCACTCATATATTCTAGGCAACAATTCTGGCTCCTGACAAACATCATTCCAGTTGGTTTTATTTAAACAAAATTTTAAAAATTCTTCATTAAATCCTTGAAATTGCAATCCTTGAAAATTTCTATGCATTGACTTAAAATCTAATTCACCTCTGTTTTGAAGCCCTTGCAAGAATGTGTAAGCCACATCTTTAACTGTAATTTCTTTACCACTTAATTTTATGGTTTTGTCTTTGTCCTCAAATGCACCTAAAACAGAACACAAATTGCAATAGTCGTAGAGGTTTATTGCCATATCTACCGAATTATTTGATTCAATGAGTTTGATTATTTTGTTTATCTGCTTTTGCGTAATATTTTCAAAGATTTTTTTAATTCTTCCTTGACTGACCATGCTTCTCAATACTTCACAATGCAAATCCAAACTTTTTCCATTGCAAATAATTGTATTGACACCATTATACAAATTTCTTCCTATTGATAATATTGAATCAGGAATTATAATATTTGTTAAACTTTCACAATTATAAAATGCATATTCACCTATTACTTTCACTGAATTTGGAATCGTAATATTTTTTAAATTTGTGCAGCCATCAAATGCCTGTATTCCTATTTCCGTTACTGAGTCTGGAATTGTTATGTTTATTAAATTTTTACAATCACCAAATGCATATTCACCTATTACTTTCACTGAATTCGGAATTGTTATGTTTGTTAAATTTGTGCATCTCCAGAATACACCTTTTTTTATTTCCGTTACTGAATCAGGAATTATAATATTTGTTAAACTTTCACACTTATAAAATGCATCTTCACCTATTACTTTCACTGAATTCGGAATTGTAATTTTTGTTAAATTTTCACACTTATAAAATGCACCGTCACCTATTACTTTCACTGAATTTGGAATCGTAATATTTTTTAAATTTGTGCAGCCATCAAATGCCTGTATTCCTATTTCCGTTACTGAGTCTGGAATTGTTATGTTTGTTAAACTTTCACAATTATAAAATGCATATTCACCTATTACTTTCACTGAATTTGGAATCGTAATATTTTTTAAATTTGTGCAGCCATCGAATACACCTTTTTTTATTTCCGTTACTGAGTCTGGAATTGTTATGTTTGTTAAATTTTCACAATTATGAAATGCACGGTCACCTATTGCTGTGATTCCATCCCATATTTTTTTATTCTTGTTTATTTCAGCAACATCAGAATCATTCACACTGACAAGAATGCCATTTTCAACTTTCATAATTTCACACCTCTGCAAAAATCGTGAGCATAATCTTTATATTTTTATTATATCAAAAATATCAAAATTGTCAAGTCTAAACATATGATATTAAAACACTTACAACATTCTTATTATTCTTTTACACTTAAAATATCTCATATTCCTTTTATCATAGTATTTCTAAAAAATGTCTTATTTTCACTATTTTTGTGAACAAAAAAAAAAAAAACGCTAGGTCTCCCCAGCGTCTTTTTCAAATTAAGTCATATTGATCCATTTAAAATTGTCTTCAATATACAAAGTTGACAACGAATTGAAACTTGTTTTCCATACCTCATTTAAATATATATTCATATTATCAAAATCTACTTTGGCTATAAAAATACCATCTTTGATTCTTTCATATCCAAATGTAACAATTTGCCTATCACCCTCGCCTTCAACATTGACAACATTTCTATAACTTTCTCCATCACTGCCCTTATATAAAATAATTTGTTGCAGATTTTCGGTGATTGTCATAGACCATTTGTCACGATAATCTTTTTTCTTCTCTTCTTCTGAAGCATCTTCATCAGGTTCTGCTTTTTGATAATAAACATATTGTTCAGTTTCATTATTGTTTCTGACAATTTTTATATTGCCATTTGTAAACCAGTCTTTTGAAGTATTATAATAAAGTTCTGTTCCAACCATCAACTCATTTGTTGGAAGAGGATTAGGTTCGCTATCCAACAAGTTCCATGTGTTACCATCATCACCACTTACCTCTCTACCTTTATAATCAAAATCATCCTTGATTTGATATATATTTCCATAAAGATTTCTAAGTCTATCTGCAGAAACTCCAGATACTTCTTGTGATAGTTTGTTTACATATTCCATAGCAGAAACGCCATAATTATTTAAAGTAAAATTCATTAAGTTGTTTTTTGCCCTGCTATAAAATTTTGCATATTCATTGTTTGCTTTGTAAACTTGATAATTTTCCAACTTCCATATTTCATCATTCATTTCTTCAGGATTTGTAAATTTAGGGTTATCGCTTTCTGTAAATGATTTATTTCCACTACCATCTTTTACCTTGCCTGCACCCAAATAATATACATTATTGTAAGAATCGTTGTTTACAACTTTATGAACATATTCAAACAACCCATTATTTGAAGAATTTATTTCAATTTCATCAAATTCTTTGTTTGTACCCAGTGCTTTAATGTCATAAACTCTTGCATCTATAATAGAGGTTGTATAGCAATAAGAAAGAACAGGCTCTTTTGTAGAATAACCTATCAATCCACCGGCTTGAGCGGCCGAACCTATACCCATAGTATGAGTATCAATATAAAGATTTGAAATACAATAACTATTTTTCATTTCAAGAGAAGAGTAAAGTTCGTCTCGAACGTAACCTACAACTCCGCCTAGTTTTGGTTTTTCTTGTCTACCTTTAACAGTGAGTTTGTCTGACTTTACTGCAACGCCATCAATAACGAGTGCTGAATTTACCGTTCCAACAGCGCCACCGACATTGACTGTACCAGTAATATCGGCATTTATAACACTATCTTCAAGCATAGATATTCTTCCATCTGAAGCATGGACGTAACCTATCAAACCACCTACGTTTTCAACTATTGTCTGATTTTGTTCATTATAAAGTTCAAAACTTTGTTCATTTAAGACATTTGAGATTTTTCCGCCACAGAATTTACCAGCAATTCCGCCGACAGCCATAGGCACTTTTGGAGAACCTACAAATGAAAATTCAGTAGAACCATTATTTGAAACATATGCATGATTTAAATTACCAGAATTTTCACCAACAATATAACCAGCATAGAAATTTGATCTTATTTTCATTCCTTTTGTAACATCTGCAAAAGCATAATCTACATTTGCACCATTTCCTATTCCACCAAAGAGGATACCTGCTTTGCTTCCTGTGACAGATGTTATTTTCTTGACATGAGCATTTTGAACTTTACCTTTGCCTACAAATCCTATCAGGCCACCAGCATAAGAATGTCTATTTTCCTGTGAAACATTTTCTATATATTGTTCGTCAACAACAGGAGTATAAACAGACCAAATGTCAGCATCGCTATAAATATCTTTTGCTTCAAAAGCCGTGTCTGCCTTTCCTATAATTCCACCAACAAAGTTTAGTCCTGAAACAGCAGACAAGTTGTTGCTGTAAGCATCCACAGTAATATCATAGATATAACCATGTCTAAGCGTTCCAGCAAGAGTTCCAACATTGTTTGTATTGTTGAAAATCACCTCTTTTGGAGATATTTTAAGATTTTTTACTGAACCTGTCTTACTTGCTGAATAACCTATCTGAGAGAATAGACCACCATTTGTGCGAGTATTCATATAAACAAGTCCTATGCTTGAAATTTCCATTCCATTGCCTTCAAAATTTCCAGCATAAATTACTTTATAAAGATTTGAATGACCTTTAAAATCAACATAATTTACATTGCTTATCATTCTGTAATCTGTTGTATTAATATTGTTTGAAGCGGTTTGATTGAGAATTTCATTTTCCATTGACTGAGCATCATAAATCAATCTAGGATTATGCAATGAGCCCCTCTCTGGAGCGGACATATCATCAGTATAGAAATATGTGATTTCATCTGTTGCTTCATCAATTTCAGAACGATCAAAGTTTCTAAGTGAAAGCACTCTAGTATTTGGCGCAACAAGAGAAAGTCTATTTTTACCAAACATCATAAGTTCTCTGTTGTAAACAGTATTACTTTGATTATTTCCTTCATCACCAGGTAGAACAATTTTTTCTGTTGTTGGAATATAATCAACAAAGTATTCTGATTGATAACCTTGCGAGAAGAACCAAACAGATCTTGCACTTACATTTTCATCATAAGAATAACTGTTAAAATATTTTTCAATATCAGCAAACTGCCCCTGAGTCAATCTTTGAACGCCTTCAATTGTCACATCATAAAGTGAAACATTGATGTCAATATTGTTTTCTCCAGTGACATAATGCCCTTCTTTTCTCAGTTGTTCAATTCTATCCTGATCATTGCTAGGCGCCTGCAAGTTGTAAAGATAATAACAATTTTCAAATTGACCATTGCCACCATCAAAACTATTTTCCTTTACAAAGCCTGCTGAAGCAGTTGTATTATTTCTTAAAATTGACAATGAGAAGGAATTTCTTATAGTTCCACCATTTCTATAAACAAAGCCAGCCATATCAGAAGAAGTTTTCGAAAGGTTTATATCAGTATAACAATCTTTAATTGTCCCCGCATTATTATAAACAAAACCTGCACCAGCAAGAGTAGACGATATTTCACTTTGACTATCTTTACTGAATAGATTTGTGTTTATTTGTTTTCCTGAAACATAACTTGTGATAATTTGAGCATCCTTAGAATTTGTTATCGCAAGACCGCCTATATGTTGATCATACTGAGAGTTATTGATGAGAATACCTTTTTCAAAATAGCATCCTGCAATCTTGCCATTATTTTGAGCAACAAGACCAGCCAAATTGAAAGGCACTTTTGCATTTATGCTTACTCCACTATTTGTGATGTAACCACTGTTATAACCACATAGACCACCAACATAACTATTATTAGTAATTGCATTGTCGGCTTTTACAGCCAAATAATATTTGTCTTCAGACAATACATCTGAATAAACTCGGCAGTTTGTGATTATTCCCATATTTTGGGCAACAATGCTTCCAAAAACAAAGTTTTCTGCTGTTGTGATAAATTTGACAGTCTTTAGACCATACCAACCATAAACAGAATCATTTATGTCTGTATTAAGGTCAGAACCATTATTTAAGGTTGTGTAATTTACAATAAGGTTTTTAATAATAGAGCCAGCATTTAAAGTATGGAACAAACCGATATCAGTCAATGCACCCATATCATAAATTCCAGCAAAATTAATTGCATGGCCATTTCCATCAAATGATGCAAAATCTCCATTTAAAGGAGTAAATGCACTCGCACCACTCTCTTCTGATGTTGAAGGAAGAGTTATGTCATTAAGCAAGATATAATAGCCACCACTTTGCATATTTGTAAGATCTGAATAAGTGTAAATAGGAATAGGACTTTCTTCACTGCTTGAAGAATAAACACTGAAAACAAAGGTTGTCTCAATCTTTCTTGCAGTATCTTCAGCACCTTCATCTTTTACTACATAAACACCATTTTCAGAGTCGAAATATGCACAATAGTCTATATAATAGAACTTTTCAACAGGTTGATGAGTCCTCTTTGGAATCAAACTCAATCCGTCTGATGTGAAATAATAATTATCATGTTGTCTATTTTCAACTGAATTGTATCCCAACAAATATCTCTTTCTATCTTCGTTTGTTGGGTCTGCCATTTTATAATCAGGTTGATCATCTGAAATAAGGTTTGTTATGGTCTCCCATCTTCCCTCTTTTTCAAGAGAAGATATAAATTCTTCAATCTTGTTTTTCACACCACTTATTGAAGGATTATATTCAATGTAGTCATAAATGTCTAAGCCTAATGTGCTTTTTGTCCCCACTTGAACATTTATTACACCATTACTCATTCCCTTTACAATATCAGAATTTTTATCAAAATTGTTATTATAATTTAAAACATATTCAAAAACAACAATCTTAGTTTTACTTTCTGCTGTTCTGACAGTTTCGCCATCTTTTTGTGTGGCTTTTGTAGTCAAAATAATTTCATTTTTGTTGCCATTAAAATCAATAGCACTTTCGGAAATATTTAAATAATAATTTCCATTTTCAAATGTGACTTTACCTATAGAATTATCCGAAGTTATGCTTATGCTATCCTGTCTAAATCCATAAGAATTTATATTAAGTTTATATTTTAAGCCACGAGCCACTTCATATGTATGATAAATTCCATTTTGATTTGTTGAAACAGGTTCTTTTCCGTCAACCTCAACTGCTACATAATTTTGTAGTTTTACTGTCAATTCTTTACTTGACGAATAATAAGAATTTCCATCCTTCCAAACAGAAACATTTATTTTTGACTTACTTAAATCGCTTACACCTGAAGAACTGAGGTTGTATTTGATATAAATTACACCATCATAATTTTTATAGCCTTTCCTAGCATAGATAGCGATAAGGTCATTTAATGTTATTTTAAAACCATTTCCAACGATTGAACCTGCGATAATATTGTCATCAAACATAGGATTATTTTTGTTTAATTCACTATCTGTAGACAAGTCATTTCTTGCAAGCAAACTAAATAAAGCAATTGCCCTATTATTTGCAAGGTTTTGTTCGTCATTTTCAATTAAAATATAATCAAAGTCACTATCAGATGGTTTCACCGTCAAGACAAGAAGTCCAGCCTCGCCTGGATAAGCCAAATCAGATGTGCTTGTCAGACCATCTTGATTGTCATTCAAATTTGTATAATTGTCAATAACAATAGACTGAACACCAGTTTTTTCAAAATTTATTTCAATATTTCTTGAAACAGTTGAATTGCTTGAAGACTCTAAATGAAGCAAATAACTACCATATATATCTTTAATATATCTTTCTTGATATAACTCACAATTTGTATTTATTATAATTTCCAAACTAAATATATGTTTGAAAGTTCCATTTGTTGAAGAATTAGATGTAGGCTGAGTAGAAATTTTATTAAATTTAAGGATAAACAAAAATTCTGCTTTATTTGAAATTTCATAATTGATTTTATCATTAATGATATCACCCTGCAAAGGTTTATCGTTAAGACCCAACATATAATATTTTGGCAAATCTTCTTTTTCATCTGTTGAAATTATCGTAATTTCATCATAAATTTTCCCACTTGTGACAATAGAAACACCGTTATAATTCTTGTTGTTTAAACTTATTGCCCCAAATTTATAATCTACAACCGCTTCTTCAAGGGTCTTGTTTGTTGAAGTAGTATAAATATTTCCATCAATAACCTGTTTTAAAATAGGCTTAATTTGAAGTCTATAATCACCTTCCAAAGAATTATCTTTTCTTCTGATAGTGATAATCTGACCTACAACACTTATGTCAAGTGGGTTTTCACTTTCATCGTAGAATTTTTGATTTTGTTCATAATTTTCAGAATCAGATTTTGTTTTATATAAAACACTACTTGTATTTCTATCATCAAACACTCTTACACTTGCAGTAAGGTCTGTATTTTGTGCCAAATAGAAACTTACATTTCCATAACTTGCAAAGCCTCTAGAATCAGATATAAAATTATATTTATCAATTGCAATTTCAGCCTGATAATCTGGAATCACATAAAGCATTGCAGAATTATTGCCACGAAGTGTAATTGTAGATTGATTAATAGGGTCAGATGATGTTGGCGTTGGATAAATCACCGAAATTTTATTATTATCATCTTCAAGTGCTTGAGAATTGAAATAATTCACCACATAGATATAGAAATTCAAAGACTCGTTTGAATTTAAAATGCTTGACGCTGTCACCAAAGCAAGACCAGTGCCCTTGATTGTGACTTTCCCCATTTGGTCAAAAGTCAAGATGTCAGGACTCTTTGAAATGAATGTCATCTCACCTTTTGCGACAATAGGATAAAATTCACTTAAAGATGTGTGCCTATTTAAATCTAAATCAATATCATTTTGCAGTTCTGCAATATCGCCGTCAATCACTGAGGCAATGTTGAAATAATAGGTATAGAAAACTTGAGATTTTCCATTTTCGCTCAACAAAGCATTATTAAAATTTTCACCTATTGATAGGTCATCCGCACTGCCTTTAGCAAATTGTTTTTGATATAAAAGAATGTTTTGCTGAAGTTGATTTTGCCCAACTACTATAAATTCTCCATAATAATTTGCTCTATTTGAATCGGATACTATAAAATTATTTTCAGTTTCAGTCTTTTCCAAATAATGTCTATTTAAATATGATAAAACATTATTTTCAGTAAGAGATGATACATTTGCTCCATTTTTAGTTCCAAAACCGAGAGCGTTGTATGATAAGCCATTTTCAGTTTCATATTTTTTCTTATCTTCATCAGAAAATTTGCCATCATATAAAACTGCCATTGCACTTTCTTCTAATATCTTACCATCATCAACCGCTTGAATTGCATATGTTTTATTTTCATCATAGTGTTCTTCATTAGAACTAAAATCAGCGTTTAAATATGAAATTAATGAAATTTGAGAGTTGTCGCCAAAAGGTTTATAAGCACGGACAAATGTCCTTGTGGTAATTCCTGTGAAATCATGTAAATTATCATTTTCATTTATTCCAGCAACACCACCAGTAAAGCCATGTCCCCAAACTTCACCACCAACAATCAATCCTTTGCCTGCTTTAAATTCATTTTTGCTATTATTAGTATAAAAGCCAAATTTGCCATCTTCATCTTTATAGCCACCCAAAACTTTTGCTTCTGCAGTATTTTTCCCAACAAGACCACCTACGAAGATTTGATAATCTGTTCGAGAATCTGGTTTTTCTATGAAAGATGTCTTTATTTTTGAGTAGACCATATAGTTTGCATAACCATTAAATTGAGTTGTGCCGTCTATTTTTTGTATTGTTCCATTATTAACACCGGCTATACCACCAAAATTTTTCTCAAAAACAAATGTTGAATTTTCATGTATAGTATATTTAATATCAACAACATCGTTCATCATAACAACTTTAGGGGTTGCATTTTTCTCTAATGCCGTAAAATCTTGAACTATTGTCCCTTTGTTTTCTCCGACAAGTCCTCCAAATAATACATTGACATCACTTGTTATCATGATTTTTGAAGCAAATATAGAAGCACCGACATTTGTAAGCGTTCCTTCATTTATACCTGCGACCAAACCGATATAAGATGCTTTATCACTAATTATTTGAAAACTTCCACTGAACTGAACATTTTTTATGTATGCACCAGAAGAAATTTTGGTAAAGAGACCAAAATAATATTGTCCATCAACATCAATATGACTTCCTATGCCACTAATTTCGGCATATTCACCTTCACCGATTATCGAACCAGTAAGTTCTCCCAACGATTTTGTTATACTTGATGCGTCAATGGCAGTTTTTATTTTGAAGTGTGCTGAAAGATTATCTTTAAGCATTGCTAAATCATCAGAACTTTCAATGGTATATCTGCTGTTTTCTGTCCCCTTAGCAAAAGAGAAGTCAATGGATACATATTCGTTATATCCAGGTCTTAAATCACCATTTGAATCAAGCCAGTCTTTAGCGACAATCTTGATTTTTCCAGTAATTACTTCACTATCATAATTTTCTTCTTTTTCAACAACTTTTTTCAAAAAGTCTTCATCAACCTTAAAAGTGATATGTGTTTTGCCATCACTTTCAATAAAGGTTATTGAATTTTTATTGAGGACTTTAAAAATCTGACCGCCTCTTGTAATCTGACCGCCTTCAACAAGAACTGCAAGTTCACTGCTTGTTGCAGTCGAATTTGTTGGATATGCAATTACACTTCTCTCTTGTTTAAATGCTGAAAATTCAAGTTCTTTCAAAGTCTCAAGAAGTGTTACTCTTTGCACCTCTTCATACTTATGAATTTTTATATTAATAGTCTCTGAATAAAGTTTGTTGTATTGCATCACATGAGCGATAAGTTTTACCTCTCCACTGCCCATAGCAGTAAAGATCATTCTTTCAGCATCAAATGTGCCGACATTTCCGATTGTGTAAATATTGTTTTGATATGGTGAATAGAAAATTCTATCCACATTCTTTCCATCTTTAAAAATTGCTGTATCACTTTCAAAATACACAAATTGTTGCATAAATCTTTCTGCAACAAAAGTCCTTGTTGCCTCACTGTGACTTTGGCTTTGGAAAAGAAATGCATTTGGATTTTTTAATACAACTTCAAACTTAGCCTGTTTGATATCATTGTTGTTTGTGCCAGCATAAACATTTACATAACTTGCCCTTGTTCTTGCCTCATAATTTGGATTGAAAGCATCAGACAATTTGTAAACAAACAAATCTTGCGCAAGTTCATAAGTGACAAGGTCTACAATATATTCAATATATATTTCATCCTTAACAAAGTTGTCAATTTTATATCCTCGAACCTTAAATGTGAGTTGGTTTTGCCCACTTAAAGTTGAGTAAATAAAATATCTTCCATCTTCTTGCAATCTCGTCAAAACTGAAGAAGAGTCATTTATAATATCAATATCTATTATCGCAGTTGAATTTACATCGCCATTTGCAATAAGTTTTGCATCAAAATAAACTTGAGAATTGCGATATAAAAGATAGATAAGTGAATTATTTTCGGTATCATTTTTGAGTTTAACGGAATTGTCTTCATTTAAAGTTTCTAAAGTTAATGATTTAAGTCCCTCTCTCACTTCAACAGTAAGCAGTGTGCTTATGCCATTATCTAAAGTGATTAAATAAGTCCCAGAGCCAACATCACGAGGAAGAAGATTTAAATTTAAGAAATACTTTTCACCCTCTCTTCTGAAAATGTTTGACTCATCATAAGCAAATCTTACAACATCCTTTCCAGATTCAAGAGAGAAAGTCAAGCCATTAAATTCTGCATCAGCAAAAATGTCATCAAACAACACCTCCCCAGCATATCGCTCGAGTGAAACAACTTCTTTAAATTTCTCGGTATTGAAATCTAAATTACGAACGCCTTTTAAAATTTCGTATTGAATATTAGTTTCAAGGCTGTCTGGTTGAATTATATTAAAATCCATTTGCACAGGCAAATTCTGAATTTCTGTTGTCAGTTCGGCATTTTCACCGCCTCTAACAAAAACAGGCTCTTTTATATCATCAATTTCAACTACCTGTTTTGAATAAATGATATTTTTATATTTTATTTGAAGGTCTGCCCCTGTAAGGTCAAGTTTCAACACATCAAATTCTGCCCCTTCTGGCACAACTGAGAAATTGAATGCCTGCCAGCCAGAATTTTCTGAAGCATAACTATCATAGAATTTGTAAACTTTGTTCATTTGAGCAAAATCGATATTATTTATAAGCAGTGTGACTGGAATAATACGAATGTCTACTGGAAGACTATAAGTAAAATTGACATTTTCGTCCTCACTGTTTTCAAATCCATCATACCAAAAATTGAAATCAACAACTGTTTTTCTTGCATTACCTATACTACAATTCACCTCAAAATAGTAAATGGTTTTATCGTCATACTTTAAAACATTTAAAAGTTTTGTGTTTACAAAGTCTTTATCTCGAGTATTAAAATCAAAGTTTAATAAGTCATTACTAGGAATTTCAAGTTGCAAATATGCAGTCAAGTAATTGGCAGTTTTGCCTATTAAGAATGGATTATCCAAAATTGTTGTTGTATATTGAGGAATAAGTGTTATGTTTCCATCTTTAAGTGAATCAATTTTATATAAAGTATTTTCATTTCCTGAAACAAAATTTACGCCCTCGATTTTATAACCATATTCATGTGAAAAATCTTGAGATGTGATATCTTTCAAAACTTGAAAATCCCTTTCACAGAAAATATTGCCATTGCCTTCACTTTCTTCAGTTTGACTGTTGAAATATTTTGCCATAAAAGTGAATTTATCACCAAAACTTACTGTAGTTGCTTTTGCAATATCAAATGAAAAACCTTCTTCATTTTTAGTCACTTCAATGAAATTGTATCTTGTATTATTTGTGCCTAAGACCAAAGTCTCCTCACCCAAAGTATACAAAAGCCCATCTTTATCTTTAAAGATGAGATAATCATTATTTTCAATTGTTTGCATTTGCACACTTACAAAATTGTTGATATAACCATTGTTTGAATTTATATCTTCTTCAGTCAGCGTGCCAAAAGATGTTGTCTTTCCATAGAAATAGAAATCAAGTTCACGTTCTGTTGCACTATCATTAAATTTAAAATCGGCAGAAGAAGGTGAAAGAATCTTTGATTTTGAAACAAAAAGTCCATTCTCCCCTCTTTCCAAAATACTTGAATATTCCTTGACATTAATAGTCAATGAAAAAGTTTTTCTTCCTTCTATTGTGGCAAAATCCACAATAGTTCTTCCACCTGCAAGTCCTTTTATGGAATATGTAGTTGTGTTGTTTTGGTTTGCTATTTGTTCTACTTTTACAGCCAAAGGATTTGACTGGGAAAAAGTGATTCCCCTATTCATTTTATCAACAGGATTTTTAATCGAAATTGAAAGTTCTTCTTCATCTCCAACAAAGAGTTCTATATAGTCTCCGAGCGATGAAGAAAGATAAGTCTTTGAATAATCCAACTTGCCACAGGACACAAAAATAATGCTTGCTAAGACAAGTAGTAAACTGAATATAAAAATACTAAGTTTTCTTGATTTTATCATTTACATATCCTTTAATTTCAATTTTTTTATTAAAAATCAATGTTTTTTTGTGATTTTTTTGATTTTTTAATTAAATTATCATTTTTTTGATAATTTTTTATAGCAGTCAAAATATAGTATCTTTCAACCTATTTTGACTGCAAAAATTATTTTTTCTTTCTCTTTTCTATGATTGAATAAACATAAGGAAGAGGTCTGATTTGAACCATTGTTCTCGCTGTTGGAGAGGTTATAATAAATGCCTGACCAACCGACGCACTTACAATGCTGTTTCTCTCTGCTTTATTAATACCACCAGAGTTTTTATAAAGTTCTATAAGGTCGTTTACGTCATTTGGTGAAAGTGAGAATATAAGCGAATATTGACAGGCGTTGATGACCGCAGTCGATTGACGCTTGATTTCTTCAGAGCCAACAAAGTCGTTAATATTCTGAGTAATTACAATCTGCATTCCGCCATACTTACGAATACGCTTAGCCATACTTGTCATGAAGTTCAGCGCAATAGGATATTTAGGGTTGATGAACAAGTGGGCTTCGTCAACGACAACAATAATCTTTCGATTTGTTGCGTGCAATTCGTTGTAGTCCTTGTTGTTGATAACTTCACTTTCTATATACTTAAATACCAAAAGCATTTGTGCGTTTGTAAGCATTTCATTACTTCCCGCAATAAGAGACTGGAAGTTGAAGCAGACAAAGTTTTCATTTGTTTCAATAGATGTTGGTCCATTCCAAATATTTGAGTTTCTTCCGCCAGTAGCAAACTTTCTGATATACGCCTGAGCAACTCTCAAGTTGTTGAGCACAAACTCTTCTTTTGCTTCACCGAGTTTTTTATTGATAATTTCATAAAGGTCATCAAAAGTAGGATAATCTGTTGGTTTAAGTTTTTTAAGATCGGTGTATTCATTAATGTTAAACTTATCATACACTTCAAGAATCAATGTGTTGATCATTTCAAAAGCGTCTGAAGAAATACCCTGCAAAATTGTTCTGAAGAATTGTTCAAGGAATTGAAGGTGCTGATTGAACGAGTCATCTTTCTTCACTTTTGCCTTTTCAGCATTTGGATCTTCTTCGTCCATCATCATATCTTCATCGTCATCTTTATCAAGTGCTCTGATAATATTGAACGGATTGATGATACCCTGCAATGAAGAGCCGACATCAATCATTTTACCATGCAGACTTTCACAAAGTTCAGCATATTCCTTTTCAGGGTCAACGATGAATATCTTTGTATTGTCGGCAGCAAAGTTTGCTAGAAGTGTCTTTGTCGCAAATGACTTACCTGAACCAGACTTTCCGATAATCATCATATTTGAGTTTACACGCTGAGGATTTCTTGCAAAGAAATCTACGAAAACTGGATAAACATTGTCACCGATATAGAAACCACCTTCATCTTGAAGTTCTGATGAGATGAATGGGAATGTTCCAGCAAGCGTGTAAGTTGGGATTCCCCTTTGAAGTTCTTTTATATTATCACGCATAGAAATTCCTGTGCTGATAAATGCGTCTATTTGTCGAGCAAACAATTCAGTGAAACGGAATCCTTCCTGTTTAAGCATTGATTTGATTTCCTTTCTTGCTGAATCTTCACAGGTAATATAAGTGTTGACATCAAACAATTGCTGGTTTGAAGTTTTAAGTTCTTGAAGAAGATTTCTCAATGTTTCAAGGTGTGTTTCAATTTCAATTCGAGTACTGCTTTTTCCAGTTCTATATAATTTTGTTTCCATATCCATTATGGCTTTATCAATTTTCTTTTCAGATTCAAACTTTGGTGCTTTTTGGAATTTCATAACAACTTTTGTTCTATCCAGAAGGAAGAATGAAGCACCCCAGGCATTTCCAACCTGCAATGGATATTCGCTTAAAGCAAAAGTCCTATATCCCACGCCATCAACTTTATATTTCGCTGATGAAAATTTTATTGTATCTGGTGTTGCCCATTTTACATAATCAGAATATGGTATATTTTCAAGTTCTCGCTCATTAAATTCACGATTATAGTTTGCTTTCAAGAAAATTGCTAGGTCTGAACCTGTCAATCTCTTTGATGCAACTGGAGTAAGACAAGATGAGAGATTGTTTGCCATACCACTTAAAGTATTGTCGAGTGCATCCAAATCCTTGCCCATAACTACCAGATAGAAGAAATCTTTGTAAATCTTTTCATCTCGATTTTTGTTTTCGATGTAATTTACTCTTTCTTCAAAGATAGGCGATCTTGCATCAATTTCTTTTTGAGACATCTGCTTTTCATAAAGTTGGTCTAAAAGTCTATCATATTTTTTATTTTCAAGATATGCATAATTATCAAGCACCATTGCTTTATTTAATTTGACAAGTTCGCATACCTGATTTTCTTCAATTCTTCTAAGTGCGTTTCCAAAACCAACATCAATGACATTGTTTTGACTATACTCATTCAAAAGCCCAAACAAAATAGGACTTACTTCCAAAACACCTGCATAATAACTTCCATAAGAGATGAATCTATCTTCATAAATTGACTCAAAAGGAATGATGTCTTTCATGTTTGCCTTGCCATTTTTAGGTGCTTTTTCATATTTCTTCTTTTGCAGAGAATATCTTGCAAGATGGGTCATCGTCACATAAAATCTGTCACTATCTGCAATCTTAAAAAAGAGCGAAAGAGCAAATATAGCCCAAACCATCGCAATCCAAATATGACCAGGAAAGTTTGAAGCAGCAAGAACAATTAAAATTGCCACAGCAATCACCGCAATCAAAAGATCAATACCAGTAAATCCCCTGACAAATTCCAGTTTAACTTTAGTTCTTCTAGGAATAACTCTTACCATTTTTACCTCACTTAACCAAACACTTTAAAGAAAATCATGTCAGCAAAACGAACTTCTTAGTTTGTCAAAATTTCTTTCACATTTATTTTACTACAAATCACATCAAAAATACAAACGATTAAACAAATATTTTAATAAAAAATAAATTATTTATATATAAATATAATAAATATTATAATAACATGATATTCAACTGCGAAAAATCATTGATTTAAATATAATCTACGCCAAAAAATCAATTTTATTTTATCTTATGACAAATATAATTTTAATAGTTTTATAAATGAAATATTACACAAAAATTCTCCTGCATTTCAAATTTCAGTTTTTTATTTTTTTTATATTTTTATGCAAAAAACAACGATAAAAAATCGTTGCTTTTATTCTATTTACTATAGTATGATAACAAATTAAGTTTGTTATGGGATTTTGCTTTGTTAATGATTTTTTGATTGATTACATCATTCTTTTTGGCAATAAGTTCGTTATTAAAACCTAAAATTTCATTTATAACAATCTTACCTATAAGAAGGTTTGAATTTACGAAAATTCTGGTTGGACTTTCAGGTTTAATCGATTCATTATTTATCGTGGAAGCAATAGTCACTTTAGGCAAATTTGAAGCCTGAAATGTGTCCACCTTTTCTTTAAAAGTTTTTTCTTTTTCCTTTTTATATATGCCATAAATTATAAAATTATCGCCCGATTTTCTCACAAAGCGTTGAGGAAACTCGCAAAAAGAAGTGATAATCTTTTTGACTACCTTCCCGCTAAGTTCAACATCACAAACTCTCCCCAAACAATTGCCATTGCTGTCATAAACAGTCTTGCCAACTGGATTGTTTGAATTACTTGAAATATTATATTCAAGACAGTCTGCAGATTTTATCATTATGGTGTCATCACCCATAGAATGAATGTCCTCCCTTTTAAGGACAAAAGAATTTTCACTTTCATCATCTATGATGATGAGTCCTGTGAAAAATTTTACTCGCTCGTCAAAAATCACATTGACGACATATCCCACCTGATTTGCAGTCTCAAGTGAAATTACTTTTTTTGAAATTATATTGCTTATCTTTTCCATAGTATTAATTTATTTTGCAATTTTGAATTTAGAACTTTTTTAGAAAAATATTTAAAATTTTTTGACATTTTTTTGTCAATGACCTATAATCACCATATGAAAAAGAAAAATGAAAAATTAACAATCACAAAAGATATGATTATTGACGATGTAATAAAACTCGATGAAAGTTTGGGCGACATCTTTATGGGCTTTGGAATGCACTGCATTTTTTGCCATCTAGGAATGGAAGAAACCATAGAAGAAGCCGCATATGTTCATCAAGTCGATGTGGACTTTTTAATTGAAAAATTGAATGATGCATACAAAAAATTAAAATAAAAAATTTTAACCTTAATTAATTTCAATTTTTATATGTCAATTTTTATATGTCAATTTTTATATGTCAATTTTTTTTACAATTGAAGTTTTTAAAAAAACTTTAATAATTAAAAAAATTTGCAATCATTATTGCAAATTTAATCTATTTTTAATCATTTCAAGCAGACGATTCAATCCCTGCCCTTTTTTTGCTGACAACAAAATTTGATTCTCTTTTATTTCAATAGGCTTATCTAAAAGGTCGCATTTATTTAAAATTACAATGCGGTTTTTTGTTGCCCCCAGTTCATTAAGCAATTTTTCTGTGACGGCCATGTTGATTTCATACTCTTTTTTGCCATCAATATTTTTATCAAGCGAGACATCAACCACATGTAGAAGAAGGTCTGCATCTGTTGCCTCTTCAAGCGTTGAAGAAAAGGCGTCAACAAGTTGATGTGGAAGATCTGAAATAAAACCTACCGTATCCGTAAGCACAGAATATTTGCCCTCACCTAGATATAATTTTCTTGTTGTTGTATCAAGAGTTGCGAAAAATTTATCATCAGCATAAATACTTTCTTTGACTAAAGTGTTTAAAAGAGATGACTTACCAGAGTTTGTATAACCAACCAAAGCAATCTTTGGCAAATTCGATTTAAGCCTTTCTCTCCTTGTAGATTGCCTTTGAGTCTTAATCTTTTCAATCTGAGATTTTAAATTGTCCATTTCACGTTCAAGGATTCTTCTGTTAAGTTCAAGTTTGGTCTCACCAGGTCCCCTCATTCCAACACCAGCACTTCCAAACCTGCCACTTGTCCCCTGCATTTGCGAAAGTCTAGGCAAAAGATAGAGGTCCTGAGCAAGTTTAACCTGCAATTTTGCCTCTCTTGACTTTGCCCCTCTTGCAAAAATATCAATGATAAGCCCAACTCTGTCAATCACCTTTGTCCTAAATTCATCAGCAAGATTTTTCATCTGGGATCCAGTAAGAGGATAATCTACTATCACAACATCAATTATCTCATCGCAAGAAGCAATATACTCCTTTATTTCATCAACCTTGCCACTTCCGATAACAGTGCGTTTATTAAAGTCTTTCACCTTTTGATAAAAGTTGTCAACCACATTCAGGTCGGCAGAATAACAGAGGCGGTTTATTTCCTCTTTTTTTCTTTCAATGTTATCTTCTTTTTTTACTGCCACAACAATCACAACAGCATTTTCTTTTTCTACAATATTGTTTTTCATATGATTATTATAACATATAAATAAAAAAAGAGCAAACTTAAATTAAACATAATTTAAAATGCTCATAAAAACAATTAGCCTTTATTAGTTTATTTATCTTTCAATTTCAAAGTAATATTTTTCACCTTTTCAAGAATCAAATAATTATTTTCAACTGGAATCTGATCAGTATTATCAGCAAATGCAAAATTCTCATCATCAAAACTTGCATTTAATTTTTTAAATATGTATTTGCATTGTTTTAAAGGCAGTTAGTCATTTGAAATTTCATAAAATAATTTGCTCTTATTCCCAAACAATCCCCGTCTTAGGCTTAAAATCATATGTTTCGCCTAGCAGTAAAAATAAATCCACAACTAATACAACATAAAAGAAAAAGTAAAACAAGTGATTTTTTCAAAATTTTCATTTCTTATCTTCTTTCTAAAGCCTATTATACCCCCTCGAAAAATGTCAATATATTTTCATAAAAAATAACCACAAATATTAATTTTTTTTTAAATTTGTGATTATTTTTAGTTTTTTTCATAATTTTTAATAAAAATTGTCAATTTTCTTTAAAATTTCAAATAAATAGAACCATCTTTGACATCAATGACAACATTCATCACCTTTTTATTTTTTCCAAAAATTGAGAATGTCCAAAACAAATTGTTATCGTTATTAAAATCAAAAACTTGCAAATAACATTCACCTTGAAAATTGCCTTTACTATAAAATTGTTTTAAATCATCACCAAATTCATCTAAAGCAATTTTTACAGCATCATTATATTGAATTTTGAAATTTTTACTGATGTTTTCAAAATTCAAAACTATATTATCATACGACAAAGATATCTTATCATCGGCTTTCAATAAATATCCTAAATCTGCCATATAGGTATGATTCATAGGATTCAGTTCTAATAATAAATCTTTTTCGACATCATTCACAGTCAATTTCGTTTCAATAGCATTTTTTATAGGTTGAACTTTAAATTTTAATGTAATCAAAGTAAAATCAACATTTTTTGTATGGACTCCATCATATATAAAATTCTCTTCCCTCTCACCAACACATAACGAACCTTTTACATTTTCAGTTTCTGCTTGAAAATATATTTTCGTTTGCTCACTTATGCAATCTTCTATCTTCATTTTTTTATTGCAACCAACCATAGAAATAGACAAAATTGCCAGCATAAAAACTAAAAGAAATTTTTTCATAAAACACCTCTTTCTATAACTATGCTGACAATTCATCTTTTATTAAATTTTCTTAAAAAGAAATTGATTTAAACTAAAAAATTCAAATTTTTTAAAGAATTAAAATCTTTATAAATTCCAACGCTCTTTCTTTTTATAATTTATTGCCTTCCTCATGCAAATATTTAAGTTTTGTTGCCTGACCACCCCTGATATGCTTTTCCGCAAAGTTCTCATCTAAAATTCTTTTTGTAGTGACATACATCTGATAATCAATATTTTTAAGTTTTATCGAAACATCATTATGGATTGTGCTTTTGCTATAACCCAAAATCTCCGCTGTCTTTCGAATGGTGTCATGTGTATTAATAATATGCTCAGATGCTGACAGCACCCTTTCAACCAAATCTTCTTTCATATTCGCCTCCACCCTTTAAATCTATGTGACGCTATGGCGAATTATGTCATATTTTGTTGAAAGATGTAATTATTGCAAGTTTACCATTAAAAAAATATTACAAAAAAAATAAGCACAATGCTTATTTTTTTATGTTTTCATCTATTAATTTGACAATTTGAGGAATTGATTTCAATTCTTCAAGTTTATCGTCAGGAATTGAAACATTAAATTCATCTTCAAATGTCATCAAAAGTTCTACAACATCAAGAGAATCTGCACCCAAATCTTCAAGTATATTTGCGTCATCTTTAATATCATCAGTAGATATGCAAAGTTGTTCAGCAATTATCTTTTTAACTGTGTCGATAGTATTCATATTACCTCCATAAACTAAATTATAACATAAATTATTCGATATGTAAATAAAAATGCGACAATTTTTTTGTCGCAAATTTATTAGGAGTTGAATTTGTTTAAGTAAATTTAGATTTTTAAAAAGATTATATTATTTTTCTTGTAAATCTAAATAGTTGTTTGGGTCAACGAAATTATTATTTAATTTCATTGCGAAATGAAGGTGTGCACCCATTTTAAGTTCGCCTTCCGCAGTGTTGTCAGCAGTGCCTATTTTTTGTCCAGCATCAACCTTATCTCCTGCTTTTACAAGCATATTTTCATTCAAAGAAGAATAAATTGATTCAAAACCATTTGCGTGTTTTATTGTGATAGTATATCCATCAAGATATTTGTTTTCTACACTTGCAACAGTCCCGCCGAGAACAGCAAAAACATCAGCATTTTCAGATGCAAAATCTACATATAAATGTGCTTCCCATTGATTGAGAGTTTCATTATTTTGAAGTTCTGAATTTGAAAAGTCTTTAATGATGCTTGCTTCATTCATAGGCAATTTAAAATTGAGATTTGTGTTGCCTGCAGGGACACTTTTGCCTATTGTTGCCATTAAAGTAAAAGTCAATGCAACCGCAAAGATGACAATTCCTACAACTACAAACATCCCATATTTTTTTACAAATTCAACAAACCCGTTTCTCTTTTCTATTTCCATTGTAAACCTCCTAGAAGTTTATTGACAGTTTATAGCAATTTATACATTAATTTTTTAAAAACCTATAATTATCATCGGATAACCCAAAATCCAGCAATTTCCATCATAAACTAGTTGAAAATTCATCTTTTTGCCATCAATCACACGAAAATCACAATAATCTTTGTCATATCCATAATAAACCTGACAATCTTCTACCATGGTTTTATCCGTCATATTATAGCCAAATTTTCTTTTAAAATAATTAAGGTCAAAACTATTGTCATAATAATAAACAATTCCACTTATCTTTTCACTGCCTAGACTTTTTAAGGCTGACTGGCATTCTTTAAAATTCAAATAATAATAAAAATCACTTCCGCTTTGAATAATCTCATCGCATATCTCAAGATTATCAAATTTTGAAATTATCACCGCTCTTTCATAGTCCTCTGCCTTTGGCAGTGAGTCTTTAAAATAAGCAACACCTAAAAACATAAATACAACAAAAATAAAAGCAATCATTCTTTTCATATAAAAATGATTGCCCTTTTACTATTTTTAAACAAAATTAAATTGTAAAATCATGTCGAAAAATTTTATTATATAACTTTTAAACCCTTTTATAAAACCAACATTACAACTAAAACTGCAATGCCACCGAGAAGTGCAAAAGCACCCAAAAGACCAAATATGATTGATTTTGATTGATCAGTGAGTGGCTCTCTTTTACTTTTCTTTTCTTTATCTAAGTTTTGGGCTCCTTCATGATTGCTTTCATCCTCTTTTATTTCAGATATTTTATTCTGCAAATTTTGGTCTTGTTGGAAAACTGGTCTAGGAGGAATAGGACGCCTAGGTGGAAATTTTTCTTCCATAAAACTCTCCTTTTTTATTATCATAACATCAACGCAAAAATTTGTCAAACATTTATGCCATTTCTACCGCTTTAAAACAAATTTCTTTTTAAAAATTTTTGCTTTAAAATAATTTTAATAATATTCTTTTATAAACAAATTTATTATAATATAATAAAAACAAATTACTATTATACAAAATTATTATAATTCAATATGCAAGAATTAAAGATTTGCAATAATTTAAATGATTTTTTTCAAAGCAATTCTCAAAACAAAATATACAATTTTATCTTTTAAAATTTAAACAACTGCTTCTTTTGGTGAATTTATAGACAAAAATAGTTGTCAAACTTGTTCAACTGGATTCTTGCCCCAAAGTTTGACCACATCTTCTTCCCCACCCAAAGTTTCAACGACAATGGTAAAGATATATTTAGTATTTGTCTGAAGATGAGTTTCTTTATCAATAATTATATGAGAACAAAGTGCAACTTTATTTTGCATTGTCAAAAGATCATCAAAATAATAATAGCCATCACTTTCATCAAATTTCCAGTTGACAGTTTCAACCATATCCATTTTCAAAGTCTGATTATCACCTGAATAAATAAAAATTTTTGCACGCAAATAAACTGACGATTCATCATCATTCTTTACAGACACTATTTGAGGAATTCTGTCACCTGAAAGAAAAGAGCCGTCAATATTCATAGAAATAGAAGTTGCCTCATTTTTATTGACAGACATTTGCACATTTTTGCCTAGTTGCAAATCTGTGGTATAAGAAACATCGGTCTTAAAATACCAACCCGAAACACCCAAATATATAGATAAGGCAAGAAGCATTGCCAAAAGAACTGTCGCAAAAAGCCAACCATAATTTTCTCGTTTTATTTTCATGGTTTTATTTTGCGACAAGAAATTATAAATATTCTCTTATTCCAGATTTATTTTTTGATTTTCTGCGTTTAGCACGCTCTGATCTAAATTTATTAATCTGTTCCTGCTTAAACACCGCACTTTCTTGTGCCAGATTATCTCGCACCACTTCCCATTTGTACTTTTTTGAACCATAAGCAAAGTCGTATGAAAGGATGAAAACGCCTTGAAGAAGATAGAAATAATAAGAACAAATTCTCCAAAGAATAAGCACCCATGGCAAATAAGCCGATTGACCTGCTCCAACAACCGCCCCAAATGCCGCAGTAAACGAAATTTCATTCATACCTGTTCCGCCCGGCAAAGGGAAGAATGAGGATGATAAATCAACAAGACAGGTCATAACCAAAAGTTTTATATACATATTCCCTGCCAAATCAGGAATAAAGAACTTTGCAACAAAGAAAGGCATAGAATAATTTATAAAATTTTTCGCAAGACTCAAAAAGAGCAAGACAATAAAATCTTTAGGAGAACTTGCATATTGTTTCATTACATCTTGAAAATCACTGATATATTTTGTGATTTTTTCATACTGCTTGTCATAATTTTTTATGATTTTCATCTTATGCAGAAGTTTTAAGCCTTTTACAACCAGTTTCTTCCCTACTGTCTTGCAGATTGAAAGGAAAAGTGTTATAAAAAGCATGATAGAACTTAATATAAAGCCTAATATACTTGCAACAGAAACAAATGTGCCATAACTTGAATCACACCATGAAATTACAAGACAAATAAAACTTGTAAGAACCCATGCAATCTGAGAAAAAACATATTTAGCAAGCGGAATTGATAAAGCAGTGTGAATAGGCGTGCCATGCGATTTTAAATAAGTGATTTGAAATGGTTGTCCACCTGTTGCCATAGGCGTCACACTATCATAATATTTCCCCAGTTGAGACACTTTATAAGAGGTGGCAAGTCGCCATTTCCCTGTTGTTTGCTTTAAAAGATAACTTATTGCAAGAGTTTCAGTAAAAACCACCAAAGCAAGAAGACAGGCAACAACAAAAAGAGAGCCAACATTGAAATTGCCATCAATAGGTTTCATGTCTTCTTTTAAAAGTTGATAAACCAAAATTCCAGCCACAACTACGACGTTTAAAACAAAAAACAATCCATTTAAAATTTTGCTTCTTTTGCTGTTTCTCTTTGAGACTGACTGCTCTACCTCGTCCAGTTTTCGCTTTTGTAAATTGATAGCCTCTTCTTGCATCATTTTAAGTTCTTCATCACTGAGTTGTTTTTCTTTGATTTCAATTCCATTTTTATTTTCATCAGAAACAGCACCTAATTCATCAGGTGCAACAATTTCTATGTTATTATTTTTATTATCAAATCCGGTCTCTTCCAAAATTTGTTTTTTATTTTTAGCCATATATAATATATATTACCAAAAAAAAGATGTTTTTGTCAAGTTTTAAACATCTTTTTTTTAGAAACTCAAGGAATTAAAGAAATGAGTCAATCAATTTCTTTTAATCACAATAATAAATTGTTTAATTAAATCATAAATTGCTTTTTTGCGACATTATTTGCAAATTCAACTGTAATTATTAGCCCTTTAAAGCAGAAGGAAATCTTCCTTTATATACCTTTATTTTATAGTCCTCTCTCAAGAAATTTATGTTTGCTTGCTCAAAGTGTGAGAAGGTATCTTTGTAAATTTCATCATAGAGGATATCAAGATATGTTTTGTCAACCAAAAGGTTTGCTCTTGTTGTTGCAAGTTTAGTTATTGCCAAATCTGCTTCTGCTGTAATGTCAGAATTAGTTTTTCCGCCCAGTTCAAAATCTTCATTTACTCCATCAAAGAGATTTTTGCACTGTCCAGTATATACAAGGACATGGATTCCAAAAGAACTTCTAGCGACCTGCATATCACCTATTTTGCCCTTACCATTGTTGTAAAGTTTGAGACCTGCCTCATTAAATTCTTCAACGAAACTTGAAACCGCCTTGCCTTCACTATCAACACCGATCACATAATTTGAATCTGCATTAAACATTCCTGGGTCTTGATTATAGGTGTAAATAAAATTGTTTATAGTGTCACCAACAAAATTTACATCACCTGAAGCCTGTGCTGATTTCAAAGCAATTTGAATTTTATCATAGATAATATCGTTTACCGATAAATCATCGACATTTTCAATTTCTTCATAAATCTTAGTATCTTCATTATATTTGCGGATGACTGGTTGAATTTGAGAATAAAGTGTGTTCATATCAGATTCATAATCTTCATAAGGTTCTGAACCAGAATGCTTTTTATTTATCTCTTCATATTTTGATTTTTGTGCATCAGTAAATTGAAACAATATATTTGCAACAGTAAAATACTTGTTTGCCTCATTATCATTTCTAAAATAATATACATCCTTAAGAGAATCGCTTACATCAGAAGAATACTTACTGCTGTTTTCGATGACATATTTTGTATAGCCTGCCCTCACCTTGCTTGAATAAAGTCTTAAAACATCATCAGTCGAAACAGTTGCCATATCTGAAGAACTTTTGTTGTTTTCAGAATATTTTTGCACCAAATAGTTTTCATAATTGATTTTGAAAAGTCTGTCAATTTCTCTTTCAAAAATTGATTTTGTATCACTAGAGAGTTTCATACCATATTCGGCAGATTTAAGATCGTTTACATATAACTTTAATGCCTTTGTGTAATTTTCATTTGAGAATGCTTTTTCTAAAAAGTTTGTATAAATTTCAGCCTTATCATCCTCTACATAAAAACTCTTATCTCCATTTTCAGGTCTAAAATTATCTAGAACCCCGTCCTTCTTATCAATTTTTTTAAGGTAAATTTCGCTTTCACCCTTGTCGTTTTCTCTACGATCAAGCGTTACATTTTTTTCATAACCATTAAACTTGATATCTTCGCTTTTATCTTCATCTTCTTTCTTATCAATTATTTCATTATAATAATTCTCTAAGTTTGCATTAAGTGAACTTACAGTTGACTCAAAAAGATATGTCTTTTCAAGTTCTGAAAGTCCCTCGCCTGTTGTAAACTTAATTCCAAAAAGATTTTCTGCAGTAAGGATTGTAATCTTTCTGTTTTCAAGTTGTTTCAAAGTCATATCAACCGCTTGAGGAATTGTATAGTTGTAATATTGCACATAAACATTTCCATAACTCTCATATCCAGCAACAAGGTCACGGTTTGTAATTTCAGCGACTTTCTTGCCTTCTTTGTTATAGATTTCGGCAACAACTTTATTATATAATTTACCATTATTTGTTTCTACTAAAGAGCATCCTGTAAAAAGAGACATACACAGTAGAACAAAACACATTAAAAATACTTTAAACTTTGTTTTCATTTTTTCTCCATATAATATGAATATGAACATATTTTAACATATTAAAACATAAAATTTCAACTAAAATGATGTTGTTTTTAAATTTAAATCAATTTATTTTTGTTTTGAAGCACCTTGCTCAAAAAATTCAACAACTTTTTCAAGTTTTTCTTGAACACTGCCACTTAAATCAAACTTAATTTTTATATTGTTATCAAACGACAGTCTTGCTTTAAAATCGTTTAAATTTTCCGCAAGATTTTCATCTATAATTTTCTCATCTTTTTCAAGAATAGCCATACATTCAAACTTGTTTATAACAATTCTTTTTACCTTAAATTGACCTGCAAGATTTCGTAGATATGCAAACATAGCAAGATTTTTTATCTCTTGTGGGATGTCACCATAACCATCTTCAAGACTCAAAATAAGTTCATCAAGTTCCTCTCTCGATTGAATTTCTCCTATTCTTGTATAATAAACCACTCTTTGGTCACTATCTTCAATATAATCCTCGCTAATATAAGCAGAAAGTGATATTTCAAGTTTGACATCACTCTTTTTAGTGATAGTTTCCCCTTTGATTTCTTTGACCTGTTCATTGAGAAGTTTTACATACATATCATAGCCAACTTTTTCAATATGTCCATGTTGTTGTTTTCCAAAGATATTGCCCGCACCTCTAAGTTCAAGGTCTCGCATTGCAATTTTAAAACCACTGCCCAGTTGACTAAACTCTTTCATTGTTTCAAGTCTCTTTGATGCCTCTTCATTTAAGACTTTATCTTTTGTGAAAGTAAGATAAGCATAACTGAGTTTGTCACTTCTTCCTATTCTGCCACGAAGTTGATAAAGTTGGCCCAGTCCCAGCCTATCAGCATCAACGATAATCATGGTATTTGCAAGAGGAAGATTTATTCCATTTTCAATAAGCGTGGTTGCAATTAAAATGTTATATTCATTGTTATAAAGTCTTGAAATAATATTCTCAAGCATTTTTTCTGGCATCTGACCATGAGCAACGCCTATCTTTGCTTCCGGAATGATTTTTCTCAGAAAACTAGCAAATTCCTCAATGCTTTCAACTCTGTTGTAAACAACAAAACTTTGTCCGCCCCTTGCCATTTCTCTAAGCAGAACATCCTTATAAAGTTGTTCGCTCTCTTCAGCAAGATATGTCTGAATAGGAAGTCTATCTCGAGGTGGAGTTTCAATAATTGAAATATCTCGAATACCTGAAAGAGACATATTAAGAGTGCGTGGAATAGGCGTAGCCGAAAGAGTTATGACATCAATATTTCTGTATTTATCTTTGATTTTTTCTTTATGTTCGACGCCAAAACGCTGTTCTTCATCAAAAATGAGAAGTCCCAAATCTTTATAGATCACATCATCACTTAAAATTCTATGAGTGCCGATTAAAACATCAATTTCACCATCTTTGACCCGTCTTAAAATATCTTTGACCTGAAGTGGCGTTTTGAATCTGTTTATCACAGCAACTCTCACCCCAAAGGGCTCTAACCTCTCCTTTGCCGAACGATAATGTTGTTCTGAAAGAATTGTGGTTGGACATAAAAGTGCGACCTGCCTTCCATTATACACACATTTAAAAGCACCACGAAGGGCAACTTCTGTTTTCCCAAAGCCGACATCACCACAAATAAGTCTGTCCATGACTTTTTCGCTTTCCATATCTTTATCTATGTCCGCTATCGCCCTAAGTTGGTCTGGAGTTTCACCATAAATAAAAGCATCTGCAAATTGCTTCTCCAAAAATTCATCTCTTTTGAATTTAAATCCTTTAAGTTTTTCACGCTCATTGTAAAGGTCAACAAGTGATATAGCCATCTCTTTTATGCTTGATTTGACTCTTTCAATAAGCCTCGAAAATTCACCACCACCGAGTGATGATAATTTTGGAGATACTTCACCACCTACATAAGCCGAAATTGTGTTTGCCTCTTCGCTAGGCAGATATAAAATGTCACCTTTTTTATATTCAATGACAAAATAATCTTTTTCGATATCAGAAATTTTCAATCGTTCAATTCTGATACATTTGCCCACACCATGAAAGGTATGCACAACAAATTCGCCGATCTTTGGCAGATAAAATGTTGAATGTTTATGTTTTGAAAATGATGTGATTGATTTTTTAAATAAACTATCACTTCCTATCGCAACAACTCCCTCTTTCAAGAATGAAAAAGAGTATGGCATGGCTTTCTCAGAAAGGTAAACAACTCCACTTTCAAGTTCGTCTTCCTCTTCATCATCAAAATCTTTATATGACAAATTCTGCTCATGCATAAAAGAAATAAGATTGTTTTTATATCTTTCTTCACCTGCAAAAAGAATGATAGCCTGATGAAGATTTTTAAAATCATAAATGTCATTTTTAAGAGCCATAAAGTCAGTCAAATAACTTCTTGCTGGAAGCATTTGGTTGACATAGTCAGGCTTAAAAACCTGATAATTGTCAAATATAAAATCAGTCTTATTTACAAGATAGTCAAATGAGATATAATTTTCTTTTTTATAGATTGATGAAACTTTATAACTTTTTATCAAAAGTTCTATTTCATCATTGACTTTTTTGGGTTCATCCAAAATTTTATCGCCTTGCAAATCAAAAGCACAGTCCTCACCAAAAGGCAGAAATGAAGCAAAAATATCACAAAATTCAATTTTTTCGATGTTTTTCATAGAAATTTGGTCAAAAATTGATATATTTTCTATAAAATCATCAAAAAGTTCAACCCTGACAGGCTTATCTCCGGTTGTCGAAAAGATATCAAGAATATCACCTCTCAAGGCAAATTGACCACCATATTCAACAAGACCAGTCCTTTCATAACCAAATTCTACAAGTTTTGAAACCACGTTTTCAAGATTGATATTTTCGCCTTTTTTTAGTCTAAATGCCTCTATTTTACTCTTGTCAAATTTGACAATTGCAGAGCATGGCAAAAAGATAAGAGCATCAATCTGCCCAGAAAAATATCTGTTTAAACTTTGCACAAAAGGAAGCAAATTTTTATCATGCTCATCCTCATTTTCTCTTGCATTTGAAACTATCTCAACCTTCTTTCCTAAAGATTCAAGTCCTCTCTTGAGTTTTCCTGCAGAGACAAAATTGCTTGACAAAAAAATCAGGCGTGAACTTTTTGACGATAATAAAACTTTTTCGCCCACGCCCAAAGAAGATATAATTCTTTTATTTTTTAAATCTGCCAAATCAGAAATAAGCATATCTTCTCCCACAATTTTATGAAAAAAATTTCTCAAATAATTAATAAAAATTTTTTATTTTTTTATGATGAATAAATTTATAAATAAAATTAAATTGTTGATTTCAATTAATAAAGTTTTTAATTTATTTTTTCAAGTATGATTTTTACTGCATCATCAACAGACTTGTCTAAAATCAACCTGTCTTCAAATTTGATTTTTGAAAGAACAAACTGGGCAAGGTCAACAGATTTATCTCGTCCAACCCCAACTTTAACCCTCTCAAAATCTTCACCTATAAAAGACACGATTGAGCGAAGTCCATTATGAGTGCCAGCACTTCCATGTTCTCTATATCGCACAACTCCTTTTGGCAGGTCGATATCATCAACCGCAACCAAAATTTTTGCATCTTTATATTTTCTTTTCAAAAGGCTGACAGCCTCTCCACTGTTATTCATATAAGTTGTCGGTTTGCAAATAATCACCGCCTGTCCACCGACTCTTCCTTCCGCCAAAATTGATTTGTATTTTTCTTTAGTAAATTCTGCACCTATTTTCAAAGCAAGTTTGTCTGCAACCTCAAATCCTATATTATGAAAGGTGTTGTCATATTCACGCCCAACATTGCCCAGCCCTACTACAATAATCATCAGCGGGCCTCACTCAAAATTTTCTCAAATTCAATCTTAGCACCACTACTTATTTTAGAATCTTTTATGATTGAACCACAAACTTTGCAATCATTTAAAACGATGCTGTTGTCAATGATATTTCCACTTTCTAATATAGAGCCACTTGAAATTACACTTTCACCCTTCAAAATATTGTTTGGATAAATGACAACAGTGCTGTCTATTTCAACATCAGCATCAATAAACACAGTGCTTTTGCCAAAGATAGACACACCATTTCTAAGATGATAATCCACAATTCTTTCATTTAAAACTTGATAAGCATATGAAAGAGATGAAGAAGAATCACATCTTAAAAGCGTTGTGACTTCGTTTCCACCAGTTGCACTTGAGATGAAATTTGGATTGTTTTTCAAAAATTCACTTTTTACAATAAAACCTCTTGACAACTGAAGATAATTCATGCTTTTAGATGCAAAATAATCCATCACCTTAAAAAATGATGCTTTATCAAAAAGAGGTGTATCACTATAAAAAACGGCTATATACTTTTTATCAGTATTTATCCCTCTTAACTTTGATATGATATCCTGACAATCTTCAAGCACTATTTGCTGACAGCAAGAGCCAGAGAGAAGCACCCAGTCAATCATCTTTTTGCCACAAAGTTTTAAGTTGGGAAGATTTTTTGCAACATCATCATTATAAGCCTTTACAACGACAAATAAAACCTCCTCTTTTATATAATCATGATTGAGCGGTTTTATAAGGTTTTCAGTAAACAATAAACTTTCTTCTTTTTCTTCTAAGCCTTCAAAATCAAATGAAATTTGATTTTCAAGAACTAAAGTTTCCATTTCTATAGTTTCCATATTAAGATTATATATTTTTTGAAATTTTTTGTCAACAATATAATAAAAATTCAATATTAATAAAATTTCTTTGAAAATCATTTTTTTATTTTAAATTTTTATGTTAAAATTATTCAAAGTGAGGTAAGTAATGAAAGTCAAAAAAATAAATATTATTTATTTAATTTCAATAATTTTACTTGCAAGCCTTTTGTTCGCTTTTTTGCCGATTAATATCAATAAAATTTCTAAGGCAGAAGAGACTAAACAAGGCGAGATGACTCTTGCAAACGGAATCTTCTCTATTGATGTAATAGGAAGAGACGGCAAACTGCTTTTTGACACACCTGGAAGTTTTAACAATGAAACCGCTCATATTTATGACTGGAAAAATGCAGAGAAATTTATTTTTAATATCAATACTTCAGGATACAATCCTCCAGTAAAATATGATGAAGAAAAACAACCTTATTATGATGTATCAATCATCATTGACTATGTAAATGGCTATAAAGAAAGTGCCGTTTGGGAATCAGACCATCGTGTTCATTTTGAAGAACTTGGTAATTTTAAAACAACCGTTCGTGGCGTTGACAGTCATTTGACACTCTCAACAAAATTTAAACCTGTTTTTGAGATAGACAAAGGTGTTTTATCAACAGAAAGTGGAACAACAAAATCAGCCAAAGAATGGGGAATATATAAATTCACCCTTTCAATAAATGGTGCTTTGACCGAATCTGACTTTATTATAATAGAACCTACCACAATCATCTACAACGCCCCACAAACTAAAATGAAACCAACAACAAGCGACACATCTCTTCGAACTGCCTACTTTTTCACTCTGGAAAATGAAGAGGAATATCGCTATATTGACAAATCAAAACTTGTTTGGCACGCAAAAGGCAAAACTCAAGATGGCAAAACCTATGCATATAGCAAGGCAGACACAGAAAGACCTGATTTTTCAGGTTTGCCATTCCTCTATGACAACCCAAACCAAACAGGACTCACCTTCAAATTTGACGATAATGGGAAATATGGGAAATGGGAAATTTGGTGCGAATATCAGGCTGAAAACTCTTCAATCATCCATACAAGCCAAATCACAAAAATAGAGACAAAAGTTAAGATAAGTTATCTTTATATAATTTTAATCAGTGTTGGCGTAGTAATTTTGGCAGTTGGAATCACTGTTGGAATAGGATTTTATCGCAAAAAGAAAGAAAAAGTATATTAAAAAAAAAGATGCAAACGCATCTTTTTTTATTCAAAAATGTTCAAATAATTTTTTGACTATTTTTTCTTTATTGCATGGCAAATTTAGAAAACAAAAATTTTTTTATTTCCTTTTCATCAAAAATCATAAACTAAAGCACATTATGAAGATTTGCACCCATAAAATGAAGATAACCATGACAATACATCTTTATGCTTTCTATAGAAACTCTAAACGCATCAATGTCATCACTTGCAATATACTGTTTGATTTTTGCAATCTCCTGACCTATCTCTTGAATATTTTTATGATGAACCATAAAACATAATTTTGATTCATCCTTATTCCAGTTGTCATCTAAATTGTCAACAGCAAGCACCAAATTCATGGTTTTCAAGGTTTCATCACGCTCAACAATTTGTTCTATCATAAGACATCTGTCTTGTATATCTTTTAAAGAATTTGAAACAATAAGTTCTTCGGTCACACAAATTACAACTAAAAAAGCAACAATCAACAGAAGATTTATTATATGAAAAGCCTTCATCCTTTCACCAGCCTTTGAGTCTGAAAGGTTTTCCCCTCCTGCTCTTTAAGTTGAATATAGCCATTGCCCATTTGGTCAAGTGTAAGAAGAAGCACCTGTTTCAGTTTTCCTTTAAATCCATTTTGTACAACCAAATCATTTACTTCATTTTCACTAAGTCCTGCAAGAGCCATATTATCTTTCATGAATTTTCCTTCACTTACTAAAACAATAGGAATAAAACTCTCATCAATTTGAAGTTGCATATCACTTGCGGTGACTGGAGCATTTTCTGACTTTGGCATCACACTCACCTTTCCATTTGTTTCCATAATTGCATATTGAACTTGAGAGATGTTGAAATATCCGCATTCCCTAAGCGCAGCAAAAATATCATCCGTTGAAAGATTGAGTTTTTTCATTGCATTATAGTCAATGCCTTTTGGATTTATGATGATGCTGGGTTTTCCACTGATAAACTTACTTAAAATCTGACTGCTTTTTGTAAGAAGGGTCAATAGGAAATGGACAACCACCAGCGTCAATAAAGGGACAACACCATGAAGAACAGGCACCGAAACCTCTGCCATCGGAATGGTAGCAAGGTCTGCAATAATCAATGTCAAAACAAGTTCAAATGGTTGCATTTGACCGAGTTGGCGTTTACCCATCAATCTATATACTAAAAGCACTATAAAATATATTAATATTGAACGAATTATAATTGTAAGCATACTTTATTTTGTGCAAAATGTTGTTTTTATACATACAATTTTGTTTCACTAATTTTACAAATATAAGAATAAAATTATTTACAATCATTTTTTTTGTTTCACAATTCACTTATCAATCAATAGAAATTTCCATAAATATTTTCAAATTAAACCTTTTTCTTTTTAAGTTTAAACTTTGGCAAATTCAATCTCTTCTTTGTAAGAACAACAAAGGCACGCAAATCAAAGAGATTTAATACTGATGCAAGCAAAAGGAAACTTGCAACACCCGTCACTCCACCTAGCATTAAAGTAAAGAAGAGAGGAAGGACATATTCGGCAAGACTTACCACAAAAGATGTAAGTGCTGAACATGGAATTATTAGAAAAATAATTTTTAAAATCTTTTTTGTAAGTTTTAAATCACTCTTTATATGTCTTTTGATTAAAATAAAATTTAATATGCAAACCACAAGATAATTTAATCCCAGCCCCCATACTAAAGCATTTATGCCTATAAGAGTTGGCAGAAACCACATTGAAATAAACATTACAATCCCGCCAAACATAAAATTGATAAAAGAACGTTGTTCAAGTCCCAGCGAATTTAAAAGTGCAGATGTGATATTTGTCAATCCCAGTGGTATAAGCACCCAGCCTGCCGATTGCAAGAGAGTTCCGCTCATAATATTGTTATATAAAAACAGACCTATTTGCTCGCCCATTCCTATAAAAACAGGCACAAACATTGACGAAATAAAAAGTGCAAAGAAAACAGAAGAAGATACACGCTCCTGAATATGTCTATGGTTGTTTTGAGCAACTGCAGTTGAAATGTCAGGCACAAGTGCTGTTGACAGTGAGCCTATTATGGTGGTTGGAATAAATAGAAGTGGCATTGTCATACCAACAGCAACACCATAAAGACTCATAGCCTGCGAACTTGTATAGCCGATTGCTCTTAGTCTTGCTGGAATAATAAATGCTATAAGAGGCTGAGCAAAAGAGCCAACCACCCTCATAAGAGTAATAGGCGAAGACTGTCTAAGAAGAGGCTTGAATTCTTGCTTTTTAAGTCTGCCCATTTTTCCACCATAATAGAAAAACAATAGCACAACATAGATCATAGAAAGAAAACAAGCAAGCGTCATTGTCCAACCTATATTTATTGCATTTTTCATCGCAGAATATGTTGAAGAAATGACAAGCACGCCTAAAATAATCCTGACAAGTTGTTCATAAAATTCTGTCACACAAAGAGCAAAATAGTTTCCTCTTCCCCAAAGCGCACCACGGAAAACACTATAAACTGCAGAAAATACCAAACTAGGAAGCATGATAATGAGAATCAAAATACATCCCTCATTTGTCAAAAGTTTTGCAAAAACATTTTTAAAAACTAAAACTACCCCACATAAAAGAATAGAGCATATTGTTGCATAAACAAGGGCAACACTTATCAAAGATGCCTCTCTTTTTTTCTGATTGTTTGCATGATAACTTGCAGTCATTCTTGAAATTATTAGAGGTAGTCCACTTGCAATTACGGTCATCAAAACCATAAAAACAGATGAAGCCACCTGATAAAGTCCTACACTTTCTGCACCAACAACCCTTGATAAAATTATCCGAAAAACAAACCCCAGAAGTCTGGTCAAAAAGGAAAAGATTGTAATAAGGACAACTGTTTTAAATAAAGATTTCATATTTCTCTCCACATATATCTTATTAGAGTGGAATACAATTTAATACAAAAGGAGCAAATATGAAGAAAGAACTTAATGAAATTTATATTGTAAATGAAAATGATACTTTAGAAAAAATAGCACAAAAATATGGAATAAATGAAATTTCAATTTTAATAAAAAACAATACCTTGCCTTCTATGATAAAAAAAGGATATGTTTTATTTATAAAATAAATTTTGTTGTTTCGCCTTTATTTTTAAATAAAAATTGACTTTTTTAATGATTTTTTTATATTTTTTTATATTTTTTTATGTTTTTTGATGATTTTTATTAATTTTTTTATATT
>CAOJSF010000003.1 GCA_948442695.1 uncultured Clostridia bacterium
CACTAATAAAAAATAGTAGAGTATTATTTTGGTTTGGTTTAATTATTATGTTATTTGGAATTTATGGTTTTGTTGGCACTTTACTTTCTCTTAGTAATTTACCAGTAGTATTGATAAATGGTGTAGATACCACTAGTCAAAATATTGGCATAAACATACCAGTTGTTATATGTAGTATAGTTTTAACTTTTATCTTTCTTTATGTAGGTATAAGTATGATTATTTCGTCAAAAAAGAAAAAGCGAAATGCAATAGAAATCTATAAGGCATATAACCAAATGTAGACAGCAAAGTTTTTTGCTGTCTTTTACTTTAAAAAGTAAAAATACTAGATATTAAAACTTAGCGTTTAATAGCACAAAAAGTAAAAGCAATAAAAATATATAAGCATAATATTAAGAACGGCGTAAGACGCATTTAAACGGCTTGTACTAACCGATACAAAGGAGTTTATATGAAAAGCAATATTGAAAAGTTTAATGACTTAATAAATTTAGATAATTTTGGCATTGCAACATTGCAAAGGCTTTTTAAGTGGAGTTTTCCAAAGGCAAAATCTACCATGGAAGATTTAATAAAATATGGTGCAGTTGAAAAGTTGGAAAAAGGCTATAAAATTATTTCAGTTGACAAGTTTAAAAAATTTGGCTTGCAAATATTTTTATATAGTAAGTATGAAAATATATCAAAATCACTTTCAAATATGATTTATGAAGAATTGGTTGAAGATGATAGGTTTATGAAAATAGTCAATGATACTTTTGAACTAAATTTAGACATAGATAGCATTTCAAAAAAGCAAAGACAAGAAAATTTTAATTTACTTCTTTTAAACACTGCAAGAAGATTTATAATTGAAAAGTTGGCTGTTAATTTTATAAGCAAATTGTATGTTGACTTTGCACCACATATTTTAGATAAATATTGGTTTGATTGGCTTGATAAGAACTGCCCTACTTGATATTAATAATATCACAAACTTCCCCTTAAAAATAAAAAAATCCGCTTTAAATAAGGAGTTAAAATGATAACGATAAATAAAATAGAAGAATTAGAAAAGTATCTTGAAATAGTTCCCGCAGATAAGTATGACGGAAAGCATAAACAAATTATATTTAAGTTTATAGAAAATGGCGAGAAAGTCGATGTTTTATTTAATTGTGCTGTTGACTTAGTTTATGAGTGCCAAAAAGTAAGCAAAAAAGACTATGAATGTTGCGTTTATGTAAAGGCTAAAACTATTACCTTTAACTATTCTTTTACTTGCAATAAAATATTTGCTGACAACTTAATTATAAAAGATTGGTGCGTTTGTGAAAGCATATTAATACATAAAAACATAAGTGGAAATATTTTAAAGTGCAAACAAATTACTTGCCTTTCTTCTATTGATTGTAAAGAGATTTACACGCAAAAAATTAACTGCAAAAATATCAAAACGCAACTGCTTGATATTGATAATAAAATTAGGCTGACAAATTTGTCTTGTGATAAAGTTGAATTTATATAAAGGGGGTAAAAATGGTTTTTGGTTATGGTTTTATTGACATAATAATAAAAAAGAGTGCTTTAATAAAAGCGCAAATAGATGAGATTATAAAAAATTATAAAGTTGCGGAAGGTCATTTTGATAGCAACTTAATTGTTATTCGCGCAGGTATGAGTGATAATGACGTAAACTTAACGGCAAAAGAACTTAAAAATAGTTTTAACCTTTCTCTAAATAACGATTTTGTGTTTATAAAACAACTAAATTTAATTGAGCCTTGCAAGTGGTTAAAAGTATGTAAGTTGAAAAAAGATTTACAAATAGCAAATAAAAAGTTTACAAAAGGCTTTCCATATTTTGAATTAATAGCCGACTAATTAATTTAAAAGGAGTAGGCAAAATGAAAGTTGAACAAGAGTTTGAAAAAGACTTAATAGAAATTTTATTAAGTCTTTTAGAGAAAGATTTAGAAACATTTTTAGAGATTTCAATTCAAACATTTAATTTGAAAGGATTGAAAGAGGTTTTAAAGATTATTAAAACTGAAAGTTTAACGGACGAAATGCAATAAGCAATATATTTTATAAGAAAAAGGTTACGATTGATTGTAGACGCATTATATAAGCTCATAAACGCATTGTAATTTAAGTTTTAAAATACATCGTCGCTTAGATTATTTGTATTGTCTTGTTTAGTATTTTCTTCCAAAAGAAATGGAGAGTCGGGACGAAGATAATTAGAAAAGTCGCAACTTTTTTTAGTTTCTAATTTTGGAGGGCGAGAACGCAAAGGAAGATTATTTGTTGTGATTTGTTTCTCTTCGTCAACTTGTTCTATAAGTTTATCGTATGTAAAAATACTATTATCCCAAAGATAGTTGTTATCAAAATTGTTAGGGTCAAATCCCCAACGAGTTAAGTCTAAATTTATATTGCCAAACTTCTTTTTTAAATAACCTATATCATATTGATAGGCTATGTTATCATATTTTGCATTTACATTTTCTATTTGCTTCTTAATACCTTTTCTACTTTTGCCATTTTCTTTAATAGAATTAATTTTATCATTTTTAAATTCTACACGATTTGATGACCATTCTTCTTTTGTTTTATTATTAATATTTGAAATGTAAGATTGACGAAGATTAAAAATAGTTTGTTGGCATAATAAATCACCAAACGGAAAAGTTAAATAATCATAGGGCTTAAAAAAATGTTGAGATGACGGCTTCTTATTTCCGTTTGCAAAGACCATTGCTCTATGTGAATATTCTCTTAGTTTGGTTAAAAAGTCGGCAAAGCATTCGGCAGACATTAAATTAATTAAAGTATCTTGTCTCTCGGGAGATAAGGTTTTAATTATGTTAATAAAATCGGCAAATTGGTTGAGTTTATTATATCGCTTTTCAAGTTGCTCATAATTAGATTTTAAGGTTTTGTAGTCCTTTTCAAGTTCTGCAAAACTTTTTTTATCTTCTTGCTTTTCGTCCATGGTTGGAATAAGGTCGTTTAAAATAAAGCAAGGCACATTGTTATATAAATATTCAATGCACTTGCAAGTCTTTTGCCAAAAAGGTTCTTTACTTCCATTTAAGTCTTTTGTAATAGAGTTTGCAGTTTTATAGCCGATAGAAGAAGAAAGATTTTTTTTGATAATGTATTTATTATTATCAGCCAAAAGTTTTTGCAGATTATTTTTAAAAATATTAGACATATCGTCCATGGTTTACCTCACAAAAAAAGTTTATAACATCTATTATAGCAAGAAGAGTTAAAAATTACAATCATATTTAAGTATGATTTATGAAGAGACAAGATAAAATTAGGGATTGTATAAGATAATATCAACAAAAAATTTGGCAAACTTAAAACAACTTGAAAAACACCTTTCAAAACACTTGAAAAATAGCATTGGTCGAAAATAAAATATTAAAGGGAGATAAAAATGAAAATCAATAATGATAAAATGCTAACTATTAAAAAGTCGAAACTTAGGGTTAAAAGCAAATTGGATGAAAATTATAATGAGGACTGACAAATTGACAATCAAATAAACGATAGCTTAAATACGCTTTACCCTATATTTCAACTATTAAATTATTATTATGAGGAGGAAAAACAAAATGGATAAAATAATCTACGCAGTTGGTTATTGTAGGTTTAGCAGTGATAATCAACGCAACGAGTCGATTGACGCACAAAAAAGGGCTATACAAAATTATGCAGATGAAAACAATATAATAATTACAAATTGGTATTTGGATTATGCACAAAGTGGAACAAGTGCTGACCGAAAAGAATTTCAAAAAATGATTGAATCAAGCAAACATAGAAATTTTACAATGGTATTAGTTCATAAACTTGATAGATTTTCAAGAGATAAAGATGACACAGCACTATATAAAGTTATTTTAAAACGAAACGGAGTTAAAGTTTTTTCGGTAACTGAAAAATTTGACGAATCACCTGAGGGTGTTCTAATGGAAAGCCTTATAGAAGGCTTAGCCGCTTATTATTCAAAAAATCTAGCACGAGAAACTTTAAAAGGAATGACCGAGAATGCTTATAATGCAAAAAGCAATGGTAGTGTTCCACCTTATGGCTATAAACTTGTTCCTAGACTTGATAGCAATAAAAATATTGTTTACAACAAAAAAGGTGCAATGCTTCACGACATAGCACTTGACGAGGAAAAGTCAGAGGCTATAAAATTAATATTTGCAAGAGTAATTGAGGGCAAAACATATCCCGAGATAATTGAGGAATTGAGCAAGAAAGGGTTTAAAACATCTCGTGGCAATTATTTTACAACAAGTTCCATATTAAATATTTTACGAAATGAAAAATATACTGGCACTTATATTTTCAATAAGTATCGCAAAAAAATGGCTAGGTCTGGTGGCATAAGTAAAGAACCAAACGAAGAGGACAAAGTAATTAAGGTTAAAGATGGTTTACCAAAAATAATTGAAGAGGACACTTTTAATCTCGTTCAACAAATATTGGATGCAAGAATTAGGCAGACACCTGGTATTAATTATGTGGACTATTTATTAAGTGGCAAAATAATTTGTGGCGAGTGTGGGTCGGCTTTTACTGGCGAAAGACAACGCAAAGTTTATAAAGATAGAGTTGAGTATCGAACATATTATAGGTGCAACACAAAAAGGGGTAATCTTCCAGAGGGACAGAATAAATGTGCTAACACTTGTATAAGGCAAGACGAGATAGAAAAATTTGTATTGAGTGAAATTTCTAGGGTTGTGTTTAGCAAAAAGAATTTTGATTGCATTTTAGAACTTTACACAAAATATCAAGATGAATTATTAAATAGAGAATATTCGGCAGAGGCAATGAAAAGGCAAATAGTTTCGGTTGAAAATAAGATAAAAAATATTACCGAGGCAATAGCAGAGTTAGGCTTTTCAACCTCACTTAAAAATCAACTTGAAATGCTGGAAACGCAAAAACGCAACTTGGAAAATGAATTATCCAAAAATAGAACAAGGCTTGGACCTGAAATTGATAAAAAAAGGTTCGAAAAAGCCTATAATAAACTGGCTAAACTCTTTGAGGATAATAAACTTGAAAATACAAAATTAATTATTGACGCTCTACTTAATAGAGTGGTCGTGTATAATGATAGGGTCGAAGTATATATAAATATATTACCCTCATTTAATTATGAAAAGGTCGCCATGGAAATAACAGCAAAAGATATTTTAGAGGTAAAAGAAAAAGGAGTTGAAAGTAATTCAACTCCTTCTTCGCTTGTTTTTAGCCCTTTACATCATAATTTCATGGATGTAAAAGAATTTGGCTCCCCCAGTAGGACTCGAACCTACGACAACTCGGTTAACAGCCGAGTGCTCTACCGACTGAGCTATAGGGGAATATTAAATTGTTTTGAGCACTTAATTATAAATCTCTCGATTTAGTTTCACAATCACTTTCTTAACACCAGCCTTGTGCTCTTTGACTGAGTAAAAACAAAATGATTTTTTTCATTGTCAATGTCTTTCTATATCACATTTTTTTGACATCTTAAAACATTGTATGCCCGCAAATCAAAGTTTGCAACATTATATTATCAAAAATTTCTCTATTTGTCAATAAATTTTTAAAAGTTTTTCAAAAAAATTAAATATTCTTTTCTTTACTTTGATTTTTTATTTACTATGATAATTTTAAAGGCTATTTTAAATGCCTACATTTCAATTCTTGTTTTGATTTCAATCAAATTTTCGCTTATACTAATTTCGCTTTCTGGTTTCTCTGTCGGTTTGACGATATCATTTTTATCATTCAAATCTTCAAGTTTTTTTCGTTTTGACTCCAAAACTATTGAAGTGATGACAGCAAACAAAATCACAGCAATCAGTGCAACAATCACAAAAATCCTAATGCCTTTCTCCTTGTCCATCCCTTGAATCCTTTTTTCTACTGAATATACTATAACACTTTTTGATAAGTTTTGTCCACAAAAATTTAGAAATTAGTCGTTCTAAGAAAAAACTAATAAGTGTTATCGCAATAATATATAAACGAAACTGTCCATAATTAAACTTTAAATTTACTATAAATAAGATTGCAAAGGAAAAGAGGACGGAAAGAAAACTGAAAAAATGACGAGAATATTTATCGTTCCCTAAAAGCGAAACAATAATATTGAATAAATCAAAAATCACACCACATACAAAGCCTGTGATGATAAGCAACAAAAACATAAGAGGTTGATTTAATGTCGGATAAAGCACTTGCACCCCCTTTTTAGCAAATTTATTTATATATAATAATTTAAATATTTCTAATTTAAAGTTATACTTTTACAAGTTTATTGTCATACTTTTATAAATCAAAAGTTTAAAAATTTTAAAGCGACCTCTGTTGAAAAAAAAGCCATGACAAAAACAAACAATATCTACTTAAAAATCCTCTTTAGAAAAGAGCCTTTTGAAGCAACACTTTCAGAAAATTTGATATTTTGAAACTTTCCTTGAAGATGAACTTCATTTTCTTCAAGATTCAATTTCTTCACTTCAATTCCATTGCCTGATAGGACAACAGCGCTTCCACTCATTTCAACCACCGCCTGCGTTGGCGTAGAAGAAGCAACCTTTGTCGCACCTTTAATTTGCAATATTTCTCCCTCAAGATGAATATAATTTGACATATCTTTCTCCCAGAGATATTTTATTCATCGTCTTTCTATAAAATGATAAATTTAAACAATTTAAATCATCTTCTCAGATTTTTGCTGTAAATATAATATTTCATCCTTTAAAATTTGTAATTCTTATAATTTATTAAATAGACACAACTTATCAAAAAACAAGTTTTGTTATGCAAAAGTTTAAATTAACAATAAAAAGGCAAAATCAATTTAAACAAATGACAAAAATTAATAGATTTATTTTTAATTTTAATATAAAATAAGATTATGGAAAAAAAGATTTTAAAAATAGAAAATGATTGCATGATAACAGAAAGGCTAAAAGATGAAGGTTTTTCTTTTGGCCAAATTATGAATATGCTTAAGAGAAAAGATGTCAGGCTCAATGGAGAAAAAGTCAAAGACGATTGTTTTGTTTGTGCGGGTGACGAATTAACCATATTTTATGAAGCAATCAAAAAGCCAACAGAAAGAAAATTTGAAGTTGTTTTTGAAGATGAAAATATAATTATAATAAACAAGCCATTTGGAATTGAAATTGAGGGAGATGGTCTTGCCAAAGTTTTTCATGCTCTGCCCGTCCATAGGCTTGACAGAAACACCACAGGTCTGACCATTCTTGCCAAAAATTCAAAAGCACAAAACTGCCTATTTGACGCATTTAAAAATAGAGGCATAACAAAAAAATATTATGCCGAGGTTGTGGGACAGGCGGATTTTAAAAACTTTAGATTTGACGCATATCTTGTCAAAGATTCAAAGGAAAGCAAGGTCAAGATTTTTACAAAACCCCTCCCAAATTCTCAAGCGATATCAACCACATTCAACACAATCAAGTCTTCTAGTTTTTCAAGTCTGATTGAATGCACCTTACACACCGGCAAAACTCACCAAATCAGAGCCTCTCTTGCCTTCCTAAAACATCCCATTATCGGAGATGGTAAATATGGAAAAAATGAGGATAATAAGCGTTTTAAAGAAAACAAACAAAGGCTTCACGCTTTCTTTATAATGTTCAACAGCCTCACCACACCACTTGAATATTTAAATGGCAAAACTTTCAAATCACTTCCGAACTGGGTAAAAAGTTAAAAATAAAATTTAAACGAAAATCGTTTTTAAAATTTTAAAAATAGTTTGCATTTTTAATTTAAGACAATTTTCAAATTTTCTAAAACTTCACCTTAATTTGCCTAAAATAATCTTTATTAAAAAAAGAGGTCTTTCTCAGTCCTCTTTTTTATTTTAATTAATTATAAATTTATCTTTTATTTATTCCCTACAAAAACATATCCAAATGCATTTGGTCCCCAGTGACAGGCAATCGCAGGGTCAAGATTGTCATAAACTTTGATTTGCTTGTGATATTTTTCATCAGTCATATCAATCAATTTTTCAAGATTGTCTTTTTTGTATGTGTAAGAGGCAATGATTTCATAATTTTCATCGCAATCAAATTCTTTTAAAGCGTTTGCGATATATTGCATTCCCATCTTAAGCCCGATTTTCTTTGTCAAGACTTTGACCTTTCCTTCAATAAAGCCGATGATAGGTTTGATTTTTAAAATGCTTCCCAAAATCCAGTCTTTCTTTGAAAGTCTTCCACCTCTAAAAAGATATTCAAGAGTTTCTGGAATAGCCATAATCTTTATGCGTGGAATAAGATTATTTACCTTTTCCTCGATTTCGTCAAGTGACTTGTCACGATTGTTGTTTATTTCATCGACAATGAGACGCATTCCACCCACAGCACAACGAGAATCTAAAACTCTCACCTTTGAATTTCCCTCAAACAACATTCTGATTGCATTGCAAGAGCCTGAAATTTCTGATGAGATTGTGAGAATAATCACTTCATCTCCCGCATTTGTATATGCGTTCACCTTTTCTTCAAGATCTCCTAAATTTGGCAGAGATGTCTTTGGAAATATCTTTTCTTCAATAAGTTGATGATAAAACTCATCCATTGAAAGATTTTCTCCGTCTAAATACTCAGTTTCTCCCAAAAGAATTTTGAGTGGTACAAGTTCTGCATTATATTTTTCTAATTCCTCTTTTTTGATACTGCTTCCGCTGTCTACTAATAATCTTAACATCATTGCCTCCTGAAAATATTGTAAATTTTAAAAATTACATAATTGCCATTTTAAGATATTATACATCATTTTAAAAGATTTGAAAACAAAATTTCATGAAATTAAATAAAATATTCAAAAATAATTCAATAATTTTCAAAGATTGAAGAAAAATAATGATCATTATTAAACTTTTTAGAAAATTTAGTTTTTTTGCCTGCCATAAATACAAAACAGAAAAAATCTTTTTGACATTTATTAAATTTTATTGTAAACTATAGATATGGATAAAAAAGGAAAATATCTCTTTTTTGATATTGAATGTAGCAACGGTTATAATATCTGTTCAATCGGTTATTGCCTTGTCGATGAAAATATGTGTATTATAAAAACTAAAGATATTCTCATCAACCCTGAGAATAAATTTTTATTATCATCTTCTGGCAAGAGACCAAAAATAGAACTTGCATATCCAGAAGAACTCTTTTATAAGCAAAACAATTTTGCTTTCTATTATGATGAATTAAAAAAATTGATGGAAGACAAAAGATATACTCTTTTAGGTCATAGCGTGAAAAGTGATTTATATTTTTTAAATTATGCCTGCAAGCGTTATAATCTGCCACCATTAAATCTCAAAGCATACGACACTCAAAAGATGTTTCAAATCATATATAAAAGACCGCACGTTGAATCACTTTCAAATATTTTAAAACAACTTGAAGTAGACACCACAAAACTCACTTTTCATAGAAGTTGCGATGATGCAAAAGCGACATTCTATGTTGCAAAAGAGATTTGTTGGCAAGAGGGAATTGAACTGGACGAACTTTTAAAAGAGAGGACTGATTGCCTTTCCTGGCTTGATCAAAAAGAAAATGACAAACAAAAATCACATAAAACAAAACATAGTTTTACAAAAAATCATCAAAGATAAATTCAGATAAAGATTCTATTGATTTGCAAAATTAATTTTTTGCTTCAATGGATTTTTTTTACAACTTTTCAAAACTATTAAAAATTTTAAGAGCCTCTTCAATATCTTCATATATGTGCTTATTTTTTTCAAAGATGTTTTCAATTTCACTTTTTGGATATGGATGAGAAAACTTGTCATCTCCCAGTTCAATAGTCAGTGAAGGAATCATAAATTTTTCTACGCACCAGTCCTTATATCCTCCACTGCTTGAAAATTGCGTTGATTTTATTTTGTAGCCACTGCTCTTTGCAAAAACAGAGGCAATCAAAAGGTCCCGCTTCATCCTCTCTTCATCTTGAAAAAAATCATAATAAATTTCTTCCCCTTTTAGATGATAATTTATTGTCAAAAATGGTCGCAGTTTTTCAGTCCATTTTGCAAGTGCCTGCACCTCTGGCTCCGACATTGCCATATCTCCATAAAAGCCTTGTGAGGCAGGCTTTGTCGCAGTTGAAAACTTTTTGTGCCACCTTGCAGACCAGTTGTTGTTTAAATCTACACCATTTATATTTGCCTTAAAAAGTGAAAAATCATCTCCACCATTTATTTTGTGAAGTTGTTTAATTTGTTCTTCACTCATCCCGCAACAACCATCACAACAAAGCGTTACTCCGTCTGGATTGACAAGCGGAACAAATGAAATATTGAAATTAAATTTTTTATCTCTTGCAAGTGATATAAATCTGCAAATAAGGTCGGTGGAAAGGTGTTCTCTTGCGTGCATTCCTCCAGTTATGATGACCCACCTGAAGTTTTTATCAAACTCTTTATTGACCGAATATATATTTTTCCCTAACACAGATTTCCCGATAACAAAAACATCAAAGCCATCTTCCTTTTTCAAAAAACTTTCAAGTTCTTCTATTTTCATTTTTCCGTCCATCCTTTTTGATATTCGATTTTGATTTTCGCCCTTTTCTTTATAAACCTAAAAAGGTTATATTTTAACTTTTACCACTCTCCCTTTAATAAAAGATATATTGTTTTTCAACAATTTCCGCCCATTTCCATTTTGCATCTTCTTTTTTGACAAAGAGTATTTTCGTCATCTTTTCATTCATTTTACGTATATAAAAATCATCTCAATCTCACTTCGCCCTTTCTTTTTTTGTTCTTTCCAAAAAATCTAGAAAATTCTTGTAAAAGATTTTTTCTATCTCGACATCAGAAAAGCCCTCATCTTTCATGGCACAGAAAAGATTGTCAAAATTCTGATAACTATTCAGCCCCTTAGGACAGACATCTATTCCATAAAAATCACTGCCAAATCCGACATTATCACATCCCCAACGAGAAGTAAAATACTTTAGGTTTTTGACAATATCACACACCGAAAATTCCTCTTCACTCTTCAATGCTTTGTGATAAAAAAACATTCCTATAAACCCATTTGAACCAACAATCATGTCAATTTGTTTATCTGTCAAATTTCGTTTATGCCTCTTCATTCCATAAAAGGCGGTATGCGAGCAAAATATATTCTTTTTTATTTGACCAGCCACTTGATAAAAACTCTTTCTGTTTAAATGTGCGGTGTCAATCAAAATCCCATTTTTTTGAAGTTCTTCCACGCAAAATTTACCCCATTTGGAAAGCCCACCTGTTGAGTTTGCACCACCTGCTAAAGAGTTGCTGTCATTCCATGTAAGCGAGCATGAAAAAGGCTTTAAGCACAATAGCCTTGTAAGGTCAGTTTTATCTTCCACCCACCACAAATCCTCCACATGAAAAAGGCAAATTTCACTCTCACGAATAAGATCTGCTCTCTTTTTAATATGATTTTTTATAAAAGCCTTGTTCATTTTACTGCTCCAAAAAGAAGAACAGATAAATTTCACCCTATCTTGCTTGCAAGTTTTTAAATAACTCTCAATTCCACAACTATCAAGTTCTGTCAAAAAATCATTGTGACAATCGCATATAAAAAATTTATTCATAATAATAAATATGAAAAAAAAGAGAAAGGTGTTTAAACGACTTTTCTCTTTTTGTTTTTTCATAATAACAAAACAACAACTAAATTTTTATTTATTTCAATTTGCTATATTTTAAAAAATCATTGCGACTTAAAAAATCAAATATTTCTATATAGAAAATTTATTCGATATGAAACAAACTATTTTAAAATCATGAAGATTTTTCCTTAAAAAACAATGTCATTTCCCTGACCTCTTTTTATTCCAACTTTTTCTTCCACAATTTGGACATTTCATATATCTTGTCCTGCCCATATGCATAGAAAAGAAAAACGACTTAAAAGATGGAATGTATTTATGATGACAATGTCCACATTCATAAAAGCCAACATTTCTTTCAATCTTCATTGCAGTCATGGCACCAACAAATAGATTTAAAAATCCAAATACTATTAAACAAATCTGCCATTCTAGCGGTTTTACAAGAAATGAGCCCACCGCAATCATCACCAAAAATGTCAATGTTGAAAGATAGCCAACCACCCACTCAAGAGCCAGCATCTGCCTATTTGTCGCCTCCTGCTGACTTTTCAAAATCACAAGATTCTCTTCCGCCTGCAATCTATACTGCTCGCCAGTCAAATCTTTGGCGGACAAAAGTTCATTTGCCGAAATATCAAGGGCACGGGCAAGAGGCAATATCAAAGTTGTATCAGGAAAGCCATTTCCACATTCCCACTTTGATATTGTCTTTTCACTTACTCCCAAAATTTCTGCAAGTCTGCTTTGCGTATAATTCTTGTTTTTTCTCTTCTCAGCGATAAATTTCCCTGTTTTTGATAAATCCATTTCTTCTCTCCTAAAGGTATTCTATCACAATAGAGACAAAAAAAACACCCACGAATCGTGGAGTTTTTAAAAAATTTGCATAAAATTTGAGAAAAATTGAATTTTTTTAACAAATTATTGATTATTTTTATATCCTTTTAAACTTTTTATGTTTTTTTATACTTTTTATAATATTTCAATAATTTCAGTTTTTCAACAATAGTTTACAAGTTTCCTCTCAAAAATTATTTAATAAAAATTGCTCAATTTTTTCAAAAGAAATTTTATAAAGTCTGTCATAAAGGTCTGTATGAACTGCATTAAGAATAAGAATAAGTTCTTTATTATCTCCCTTAAGCCTTTTGAAAGTATCTTTAGAAAAATAGCATGAATGAGCCTTTTCTCCATGAATCAAAAGAACAGCACTTTCAATTTCCTCAGGATAATTCAAAATACTTTCCTTCACAAATGAAAGCGAAGAAGTTGCGTTCCACCCTTGATTAGAACCTAATGACCTTTGGTGATAACTTCTCTCTGTCTTATAATAATCATGATAATCCTTTATGAAAAATGGATCATTTTCTTCAACTTATTCTTTTACGCCACCCGCACGCAGTTAAGTCCCATTTTTAAAATTTTCAAGTCTTTGCTCATTTAAAGCCATGTGAAGCCCTCTTCTAGCCTGCTGATTGTCAGCCTCATCAAAATATCCTTTTGCGGTCACTCTGCACAATATCACCTTTTATTTTTTATAATGTCTTGAATTTACTCGCATAGCATTAAGTATTGCAAGTATAGCAACGCCAACATCTCCGAAAACCGCAATCCACATATTTGCTATTCCAAAAGCAGACAATAATAATATTGCTAATTTGACAGAAATGGAAAATAATACATTTTGAAAAACAATTCTCATAGTTTTTTTTGCAATCTTTTTGGCAAGTGTTATACCATGTAAATTGTCACTCAAAAGAACAATGTCAGACGCTTCAATTGCAGCATCACTCCCCACACCGCCCATTGAAATTCCAACATCACAACGCATAAGAACAGGTGCATCGTTTATTCCATCGCCAACAAAACACAAAACATCTTGTTGCTTTTTGTTTTTTATAATTTTTTCAACTTCTTCAACCTTATTTTGTGGAAGGAGTGACGCCTTAAAATCAGACAAACTAATTTGATGAGCAACTTTTTTTGCTATTTCATCATTGTCTCCAGTAAGCATGATTGTCTTGCATCCATTTAGGTCAAGTTCCCTCACAACATCATATGCCTCTTCTTTAATTTCATCTTTTATCAAAAGTGAGCCAACAAATCTGCCATTCTTCGCAACATAAACAACCGTTCCGATTTCATTTTCTCTTCGATAGTCTATATTGTTTTGTTCCATCAGTTTTTCATTGCCACATAATATAACATCCTTTTCACGAGTGGCCTCTATTCCTGCACCTGATATGTTTGTAATAGAATATCCTTTAACAATCTTTTTGCCATAAGCATCAATTATTGAGCGAGCAATAGGATGATTTGAATTTTGTTCTGCGATTGATGCAAGCATGAGAATTTCCTCTTTATCTGCTTCAGGATATACCTTTGTCACAACAAAATTACCTTTTGTAAGTGTCCCCGTTTTATCAAAAACAAAGATGTTTGCTTTATTAAGTTTTTCTATATAATTTGAGCCTTTAATAAGTATTCCATATTTAGATGCGACACCTATACTTGCAAAAAAGGAAAGTGGTATAGAAATGACCAACGCACACGGACAAGACACAACCAAAAAACTTAATGCTCGATAAATCCAAATTGACCAGTCAGAAGTGATGGCACCTGGAATAACAGCCAAACAAACCGCCAAAATCACAACTATAGGAGTATAAAACCTTGCAAACTTTGTTATAAAATTTTCCGCCTTAGATTTTTGACTTGAAGCATTTTCAACAAGGTCGAGTATTTTGCAGGCAGTCGAGTCATAAAATTCTTTGGTGACTTTCACCTCAATTTGAGATGTCAAGACTATAGATCCACTCAAAATATTTTCTCCTTCAACTATTTCTCGTGGAAGAGATTCGCCTGTTAAATTTTTTGTATCTAAACTTGTAGAACCTTTTACCACAATTCCGTCTAGTGGCACCTTTTCCCCAGGATTTACAATTATTATATCTCCAACATTTATTTCGTTTGGGTCAACTTTCTCAATTTCATCTCCTCGCATTATGTTTGCATAGTCTGGTCTTATATCCATAAGCGAAGAAATTGATTTTCGAGATTTGCTTGTGGCATAAGTTTGAAACCATTCTCCAACTTGATAGAAAAGCAAAACTGCGCATCCTTCATCAAACCCCTCAATTTCAAGACCATTTATCCCTCTATAAATTGCAAGAGCAAAAGCACCTAATGTGGCAATACACATTAAGAAATTCTCATCAAAAATCTGCCCATGGAAAATATTTCGCATTGCCTTCCAAAGCACATCATAACCTATAATAAGATAAACAACCAAATACAATACAAATGGAAAAAGCCAACCAACTCTTCCTCCAAATACCCTATCAAGTGCAAATATTTTATCAAAAATAAACACAACGGCAAACATGGCAAGAGCAATTATTATACGCAATAAATTTTTCTTTTCCTTTCTGCTGATTGATAACTTACTCATCTGACAACCCCTACCTATCTCATGACAATTTTGCAGTCTGGCTCAATCTTCTTGCAAGTTTTGACAACTATTTTCATAATTTCATCAAATTTAATCTCATCTGCCTCAATGGTCAATTTTTGTCCCATGAAACTTACATTTGCGAAAAATACGCCGTCAATCTTTGTTATCGCTCTTTCCATTTTATCCGCACAATTTGCACAATCCAAATCCTCTAATTTAAATACCTTTTTCATAATTCCTCCATAATCAAAATTTTATTTCCAACTGCAATATCAGTAAAAAAATATTTATTGAACACTTCATTAATTGAATAACTATTCAACTATCTTTGCTTTTAAAACAGGGACGAGCCCTGTATAAATTTAAATTTTCATTCCTCAACATGGGTTAGCCCATATTCTAATATCTTAGTGACATGGTCATCATCTAAAGAATATTTCACTTCTTTGCCTTCTTTAATCCCCTTGACCAGTTTCGCCGTTCGTAAAACTCTTAATTGATGCGATATTGCAGAAATACTCATATTCAATATGTCTGCTATTTCACCAACATACAAATCTCTTATTTGCAAGCATTTTAAAATTTTTGCTCTTGTTGGGTCTGCAAACATCTTAAAAAGTTCTGAAAGATTGTATATTACTTCGTCATCTGGCAACTTGTTGCGAATTGTCGATGTCAACTCCAACTTTTTTAAATCGTCTGCCATATTTCTCTCCTTATAATTGAATAATTTTTCAACTGTTCAATAATATTATATTCTTTTAGTTTAAACTTGTCAACCCTTTTTCAGTTTTTTTATAAAAAATTACCATTATAAAATGACTCATTTAATATTTTCACTTAGTTGAAAGAATATTTTTCATTTTCTCTTTGTTTTATCTTTGGCTGTTGCTATAATCATCTTCTTTACATTCAATTTTGATTACTGCATTTATCTTCAAGAGATGTCGCCAACTGCTCTAACATTATCAGATTCTTTTCAGAAACTTTTATTTCCTTATAAGTCCCGTTTCTTCCTATAATCAATATCTTATCAGAATCGGCCTCACCTATCAGATATTCAACAGAGACATTAAAAAATCTCGCCAACTTGCAAAGAGTCTTATAATCTGGCTCTCTTTTCCCTCGCTCCCAGAAACCTATAGCACCTTGTGTAACATTTATTACTGAAGCAAGTTCACTTTGTGTAAGATTCTTACTTTCTCTCAATTCTTTCAATCTTTCAGCAAACATATTTATTTAATTCCTTCTTTTGTTATAATATTATTATAACAAATTGTTTTATATAATTCAATATTTTTGTCGAATTTTCATTTTTTTAATACAAAATGTATTCTTTTTGTTGATTTTAAAAAATAAATGTGATATTGTATAAATACAATTTGTATTATTTTTTGTAAATAATTACGAGTTATACTTTAAAATAATACGTTTTGTTATAAAAAGGGGTTGTTATGAAAGAAAAAGGTAGTTTAATTCAAGATTTAGAAAATTATAGGTTTGATAAGCAATATCATCAAGAAAGAAGCAAAGATGTCAAAATGTTGGATTTAGAGATTGCAAAACTCAAAGCGCAGGTCCTGGACATGGAACATAAACATTATGATACAACTTCTATAAATATTCAAATTGATGCCCTGCACAACAGACTTACATTTGAAGAAAAAGCATTAAAATCATACGAACAAAAAAGATGCTTTATTGAACACAAAATAGAAAATATGTCTCAGCCTTATAAAAATATTCTTTTTTTAAAATATATAAAAGGATATTCTTTCGATGAAATTGCTTCAAAAATGAATTATTCAAGCAAAAAAATATATCAACTTCATAAAGACGCAATCACAAATTATTGCGAAAAATATAAACTTTAAAAATTATCAAAAATTATCAAAAGTTAGAAAAAATTAGAAATTTTTCCTTTTATAATGAGATTAAGAATCTTTAATAAGGAGGAAAAATAATGATTAAACAAATTGATTCTTTAATCGCCATATCAATTCAAGACTTGAGTGCTGATGGCGTAAAAGTAACTTATTCACCCCAACTTTCATTGATTAAAAGTGAAATGATTAAGTTAAGCAAAGCGGTGTTGAGGTTTGACCTTAACAAAGCCCCAACAGAAACTTGCAAAGTTTTCTTTTCTGATTTGCAATCTGGCAATGAATACATCATTGACGAGTTTTCGGCAAACAACACAAAAGTTTGCATTGACATAACTGATGAACTTCAAGATTGCCTATTTTCAAAGAAAACATTTTCTCTGCGTATAAGTGGATTAAGTGCAAACAGCATTATATCAGAAAGCAGAGAAGCCATTCTTGAATATTATTTTAAAAAGCAAACAATCAAAGATCAAGCAATACATAATTTTGATGTCGGTAAAGCAGGAAATGGTGAAATCAATCTCGCAACAGGAGTTTTCAAGTTTGCCTTTGAAGATGTTGCAACATCTTCCAAAGTTTTGCCTATAAGCGTAACACACTCTTACAATTCTCTTGATGCAGGAAAAGCAAGCCAAATTGTCCCATACTTTGATGAGTTTAAAACGCTACCAGAAAACAATTGTGGCAAAGGTTGGAAGACAAACTTCAATCAGTATATCGTCAAAGAACCTAAAGCCGATGGCATACATTCTGATAAAGAAACATCTGCCCGATTTACCTATGTAAATGCCGATGGAGAATTTATTCTTTTTGAAGATAAATATTATATCAAGGATTCTGATGGAAATAAAAGTTTTATAGAATCTAATAAAGTTCACATCAACCTTGATGGTGACCTTGAGTATGTTGATAACCTCGGCAACAGTCAAGAGGCGTTTAAAGAAACTGTTTCCGATTCTGGAATCAACCTAATAACAAAATACGAAAATCTTCAAGGAGTCTCTCTTTTAACGCAAGATAGTGAAGACATCTCTAATCTCAAAGAGGATATTAAATCTATCAACAAAACCTTAAAAGAGATGAATCTGCAAAAGGAAAATAATCTCAAAGCGGTAGAACTTTTAAATCTTTCAAGTGAGATGTCACGTTTAAATCAAGATTCACAAAAAATCAACCTTGAAAACGAAGAAACTGAAATAAATTTACAAAATCAATCCAAAGAGATAAACCAGCAATATAAATCTCTTTATAAAGAATATAGCAGACTGGTTGATGAACGCTCTTATATGTTTAAAGGGACGCCTGTAGATAAAAATGCAAAGGTTGCCTATCCAACAGATACGATATCGTTTTGAAATAACTTTTGTGACATATAATATCTTTTATAACTTTTGTAAGTTTTGAGTTAACTTTTGTCATTTTTGTATCTTTTGCACCTTTTATAGATTATATAACCTTTCTAACTTTAAGTAAATATTTTTTATAATTAGTTTTATATTTTTTATTTGAAAGTGAAATAACATTTCCCTTTCTTACACTCTCACAAGGCTAAATTAATTGTATAAGGGTTAATTCTACTTATTTAAGAGGTAATTAATATGTTTGAAAATAAGCCAAAACTATTTGCTTGCGAAACAAAAGGACATTCGCTTGAAAATGATGTTGTTGAACTTATGAAAATTATGCAATACGAAATGAATAAGCGAGGTTATAAAGCAGTTGTTATGGGTTTAGTTAAAGATAATGTTGTAGAAGATATATCAAATTTGCTCAATTAGTTTTTAAGCAACGATATTATAGCCGATTTCTTTTCGTCATTCGCTTTTTGTAATAGGTTTATAATTTCTTCGTCTTTCTTATATTGTGTAATATCATAATGAAAAAACTCTTGTGGTGTACAACCGCATTCTTCCATAATTTTTAAAAATACTTCCATACTAGGCAAAAAGCCTTGTTTTTTAGATTCTAGTCTGCTTATATACCATTCGTTCATTCCTATTGCAATAGATAGCGACCTTGCAGATAAATTAGCACGATTTCTAATTATATTTATTCTAGTTATGATTTCTTGTTTATCCATATTTTAACACCTTTCCTATAACAAATATTTTAAGGCAAAAGTGCCGTTATCTGCGAGACAATGAACATTCAAAAATAAAGCCACACACCAAATTTTGTGGTGTTGTATACCAAATAGTTGACTTCATTTGGTGTTTTATGTTATAATACTCCTGTTAAAAGGAGTAATTATGAAATATTCAATATTTGTAATTTTAGGAATTACGGCTACATTGTTGGTTTTTAGTTTAATGTTGTTCTTCAAGGCAAAGAAAAAAGAAAAGGCTTTTGGAGTTTATTTTATAATTCCTATTTGTATAGGGTTAATGACTATTACAGGGATGTCTCTCGGATTATCTAGTAAATTAGAATATGATAAACTTATCAAAGAAAAGAATCAAGAAATTGTTTGTTTTTTGAATGATTATACTTATTATTGCGAAATTTGGGCTAGCATCGTTGATTATTGCGAAAGCAATGAAATTGACTTTTCACAATCTTATGATATAGAACCAACTTTGGAACAAAATAAGTTAAGCAAAAAAGTTTTGCAATATGATACTTTTTATACTTACTTTTCTCGTTATTATGTAAAGTCAGCCAATTCATTTGGTTCTTACTATGGTGATTGTTGTATAATATTAGAATCAATAAACAGTTATTATTATGACGAAAGAGCTTCAATACCATTTGGCATTTATAAATTTTCTGGTAGTGGCAATTCGTATGTAGAGCCATCATTTACACAAGAAACAAGATTAAATGAAGAAAGATTTAAACTGATACAAATTACAGAATCAGACAATTTAGAAAATATAATTTCTGATTTAACGTTTTATAGTGATAATGGTTATAATTATGGCACAAGTCCTTTTACTATTACAGAATACATAATTATGATTGTTTATACTTCATTAATCGTACTGTTTAATTTGATTAGTATGATATATTTCTTCGCAAGACATAAAGATTTAGTACAAGGCGACAACACAATTAATAATAGTGCAATAAAAGTCATTTCAAATGATAATAAAATTTTAGAAGAACATTCAGATATTAATAAAGAAACACCACCTCCTCCACCAAAGCCAAAATGGGAAGAATTAAAAGAAGAAGAGAAAAAATCCTATATAGATAATGCTATTAAACAACTATATGAAAATCAGTTAAAAAATACAAATTTAGAATTAACAAGACAGCAAAGAGCAATTAAAAAAGACTGTTTAGAGAATAAGGAATTTTATTTGGAAGATTTAACGGAAGAAGAAAAGGCAAGCGTAGAACAAACAGCGAAAAGCGATTATGACAATGGAATTTCTTTAACCAAAACGCAAGTTATAGATATACCACAAGAATCAAATAAATCTATCGTTAAGAAAGGGTTTAAGTGGTTTATTTACAATTCTATGATAACAACAAGAGAAAGACAGTTAAATACAAAAACTACAACATTAAAAGCAAATGGTTATGGTGGACTAAAACTTGAAGAGAAAGATAACTCTAATAAGGCTAGCCTAATAAGACCTTGTGGAAAATGTATGTCAGTATCTGGCGAAAAACCTCTTGACTTTGTAGTCGGCTTTAATCCGTTTAAAAAAATATTTTATTGCTGTGGAGTATTTAAAGGGTTTAGTTTTGTAGGAGAAGATATTTTACAATATAAAATGCTGTCTTCAAATTCAAAAAGTGAAAAATATGAGTTGATTCACAAAACAGGGAAAAAGATAGTTGTATCATTTAATCCAATAGGAAGTGAATTGTTGAACGCAGTATTAGGTGCAGACAAGTTTATAGATTAAAAGACCTTGCATAAGGTCTTTTTTAATGGTAATTTTATTTGACTTTATAGATTGGTTTTTGGTATATTCACTCTGTATAAAAGTGAGGTAAATAGTGGGTAGCAATAAAAACCAAAAGATTGAACAAAAAGAATATAGAGGTTTAATAAAAAATATTTTAGAAGAAATCGGTGCCATTGAATATTGTTCTTGTTGAGAGAAACGTCGTTTAACTGGCAAACTTGACGACGGCGAAATAAGCAAGTTGGTTGAAGAAAAATTAAAGAAACTAGGCGAGGATTTTGACAAAGCAGTATTAAACAAAATCTTAGCTGAAACACCATTTGATAACAAATGCGAACGTTGTGAAGAAATTGACGATTAATTTTTAGTCCATTCACTTTTCTTCAATTATATATACAGTGATTTATTAAAGAAAGGACATTCTCTATCCTTTCTTTTTTGTTTTGAAATTTTTACTTTTTTATTATTATTTAAAATAAATGCTTGGCTAAATTTTATGTAGGCAGTGCTAATTAATTTAAGGAGAAATTATTATGAAATTTAAACGAGAACAAAATAATGAAATAGACAAAATGATTGACGAAAGCAAAAAATTTTGTAAGGCAATAGAAATTTTAGATGTTGTTTCCGCCACCACTTTGCAAAGGTTATTTGATATAGGTTATCCTACTGCCGACACCCTATTGAGAAATCTTTTAATAAATGGTGCGGTTGAACAACACGAGATGTTTTATAAAGTAATATCAAAAGACAAATTCGCTAACATTTGCCAAATATATGGATTTGACAAAATCTCTCCAAAGTTTTATGTCTATTTGGCAAAATAAAACAAGTACTTATTTATTATAAATAATAATATAAAATGGCAACGATTTTAATAGTCGTTGTTTTTTTATTGTTAAAATTTAAAAGTTGTTAAAACGAATGTATATATATTGTGACGGTCGAAATTATTAGTTTTTTAAGTTGTTAGTGAGTTCATAATTAGAAATATTGCTAGACACTTATTCTCACAACGGGAAACATATCTCTCCCTTGTTTTATTGATATTTATAATAATTTATATTGATTTGAATTAAAACACAAGAGAATAAAAGGTTTAAAAACTTTTTATAATTCACCAAGAACTAGTGAAACGACTGTATGATATTATGACCGCACAATAAAAAGTGTGGATTCAAATTTAAAAAGTTTTTATAATAAAGGAGAAAGAAAGATAAATGGAAAAAATTTTTATTCCCAGATTTAGGACAATTCATCAGTGCTTAGTTGAAATCAAAAAGATAGATAGCGAGAGTACAATCAGTGAATGATTTATTCGTTCATTGTGCAAGAAAGAACTAATTGAGTATTACCCTAGTGGCAATAAATCGTTAGTTAATTTTGATAACTTATTAGAGTATTTAGGTGGAGGCAGAAAAAATGAAGAATAAGAATGATATTATGTCTATTAAAAAAGTATATAATAAGCGTGGCGAACTTAGTTTTCAATTATATGGTAGTGGTAAAGACCCATACACGAAAGAATATAAAGTTTACCCAAAGAGATTTAAGGTACCAAAAGAATTAACCAAACAAAAAGATATTGATAAATTTAGAATGCAGATTCAAGTCGAGTGGAAAGAGAAAGTTGAGCAGTTATCAAAAGGCATACTTTTATACACTGACAAAAAAATCTGTTTTTGTGATTATGCTGAGCAATGGGTGGAAAGATTGAGACTATACAACAAAGAGGGTTATAACCATTATGCACACTGCAAACTTCATTTAAAAACATTCAAAGAACATTTTGGTCGTTTTACACTAGCAGAAATGACCTTGCCTGTAATTCAACATTTTTGTGATTGGTTATGTACTAGGACTTATAAAAAAGAAACAATAATTGTCAAAGAAAGTTTAAGACCTATTTTGAGAGCAAGAAAAATCAAAATTAAAGATATTGCCAGCGGTTGCACTTTGAATACTGAAACCGTAAAGCATGCTCTTACCATTGGAAAACATATCGCAAAAGACACTGCTAAAAAAATGTGTAATTATTTAGATGTTCCCCTAACAACTTATTACAATGTGATAAGTGAAGATAGATTATATTCCAAAACCGCAAACAAAGGTTTAAAGGTTTTGCTACATAGCATTTTAAAACAAGCGGTTAAGGAAAACCTTATTCCAATCAACTATGCTTCAAGTGAATATACCAACAAAGTGACTGGAACTGTTGGCAAGAAAAACATTTATGAAACACAAGAAGAAATACAAGAGTTTTTGGACTGCCTTAGCAGAGAAAAAGACATAAGGAAAAAAGTTGCATTTTCAATAGGTATAAGTTTAGGATTGCGTGGTGCTGAAATTAGCGGACTAGCATGGCAAGATATTAACTTTGATAAAGGCACTATCTCAATAAATAAAAATACTATCTATGTTGAGGGTTTCGGTATCATCACAAAAGGTACTAAAAACAAATCTTCAACTAGAACAATTAATATGCCTAACACTCTTATAGAACTGTTAAAAGAGTACAATGTTTGGTGGTTGGAAGAACAAAAGAAACACGGCGATTTATGGGCTAACACCGACAAGTTATTTGTGCAAAATAATGGAAATGACATGAGCAACTGCACTATTGCAATATGGTTAAAAAAATTTCAAAGTGAAAATAATTTAAAAAGAGTGACCATGCACGGTTTAAGGCATACCAATATAACAGTGCTGATTTTAAATGGTGGTGATTTTAGAACTGTTGCTTCTAGAGTTGGACATAGTGATGTGCAAACAACATTAAACATTTATTCACACTACACGAATCAATCCGACAAGAAAACAAGTGATTTGATAGAACAATTACTGTATGCACCAAAGGCTGTTAGTGTTTAGACTAACAGCCAGTCATTTATTATAAAATAATAATATAAAAAGAAGATAAATAAATAATCAAAAAAGAGGTAATAGCGGTAGATAATCGTAAAAGTAAGTAATCTCCACAAGAGGTAAATTTATTTGATTTGAATTTTATAAAGTGCTATAATGCTTCCACCAAGTGATTTCTTGTCTAATTTAAGGAGGTTTATTTATTGAGAATTTGACCTAACTCTTCCTAACCTTTCTCGTTTTTATATAATTATTCTTTATCACTGAAAAGGAGAAGATTATGGAAGAAAATAAAAATTTTGTCGTTGTCAACTATGATAATGGCATAACTCTAATTAAGAGAAGAAGAACAGACCCGAAAGCGGGAATGCCGACGGGTCGTAGCAAACACTGAAATAGCAGAGTAAGGAATGTTGAAACACCGTACATCACTACAAAGCAATACGAAAGCACACTTTATAGGAATGAGCAAAAACTAATCAATGTTGATTTAGTCAATCACGACTACAAAGTGTTAATGCTACCAACAGATACTGAAATGGACTATTTCGATTTTCAAGCAGAGGTTAAAAAGTTTATAGCGAGTTTTCGTTATGAATATAAAGATGTGGAATATATCAATGCGATTGAATGTTATGAAAATGGCTTCAATCGTTATCACTCACATTTGCTAGTTATATTTAAAGATAAAGCCCCTGTTTTGAGCCTCAACTGGTTGAAAGACCATTGGAAATTCGGTAAGATTACAATTCGTAATGTCAGAGAATTTGAAGAGAGCGACCCAATTAGATATTTTACTAAGTTCAAAGACAACAATCTACAACTTGATAAAAAAGAGTTGACCAAATTTCCGCAATTTGCCAAGTTTATTTCAACTAGCAGAAATCTGCCAATGGCAAATGTAATGTCCGCAGAATATGTGGACTACAAAACTGCTGTCAACACCTCTAACACTCTTTTACAACAGAAAAGTGCTAAGATAAATAGACGAACACATATGTTTGAAAATAATGTTTACTTTGATGGTGCAACAGTCTATAATGTTGACAACACTAAATCACTTGGTTATGAGGACGACACCATTTATGGTGGCGAAGAAGTCTTCTAAGAATGAGGCAAGTTTAATCGACTTGTCTTTTTTCAATATAAAAAATCGTGGCACTGAGACCACGAATAAGAATTATGGTGCCCCCAAGAAGACTCGAACTCCTACGCCAAGTTCCGAAGTTGTATAAACACAATATCGGGCGTTCGTGTTTTATATCGTTTTACACCATTTTTTATCGTATCGTAAAGTGCCTAAATCCCTTTATTTATCAAATGTTTAGCAATTTCACTTTAACAAAAAGTATTATACAACATTTTGCCAAAAAAACATAGCACAAAACGGCACTTTTGCAAAAATTTTGCATTTTTCTTGCAAAAATTCGTCACAAGTAAGCGCAGTTGAGCTTATTAATTGAATTTTTAACAATGTCCTTAAGTTCACTTACCCCAATTTTATTATATTTGTTTTAAATTTTATCTACTAAAATCAATACAAAACAAAAATAAGCACTTAGCAAGTGCTTATTTTAATATTCTATTTCTTCTATGATACTGTTTTGTTTAGCAGGTATTATGTTTTTTTTTGAAGTTTGTTTGGTAGATACGTTACGCTTATTTTTTTGCTCCTTGTAATAATCATAATTACCATAATATGTCGTCGTATGTCCGTCCTTAAATTCAATAGTCTTATCAGCAAATTTGTTGATAAAATATCGATCATGACTTACAAAAATCAATGTTCCATCAAAATCTTCGATTGCCTCTTCTAAAACCTCTTTTGTAGGAATATCAATATGGTTTGTGGGTTCGTCAAAAATTAATGTATTTATTTTTTGTTGCAAAAGCTCGGCAAGTTTTATACGTATTTTTTCACCACCAGAAAGATTTTTGATCTTTTTACTAACATCTTCCTTATAGAATTGAAAGCCCGCAAGAATTTGCCTTGCTCTTTGTTCAGTTATTCCTATTTCCCCTTTAAAATACTCAAGCAATTTTATCTCTCCATTTGGGAAGTTTATTATTTGTGGTAAATACCCTACTTTTACACTCGGACCAATAAAAGACACACCGCTAATTGGCAGCGTCTGTTCCCCCATGATAGATTTAATAAAAGTTGACTTTCCGCTGCCATTTGCACCAATCAAAGCAACTCTTTCCCCTGCACAAATATTTAAATTTATTTTATCCAAAATGATTTTACCATTTGGCACATTAACCGACAAATCCTCTGCTACAATTATACGTTTGCTTGTTTTTCTTTCTTCCTCAAAGCCAACTTTTAATTTCTTTTGCTCTTTTGGCCTTGCCACCGCTCTCTTTTTCATTCTGTCAAGTTGGGTCTGCAAAGCATGGGCTCTATCACACAATGTTGAACTATTTGTTGCCATGCCTCTTTCTGAGAAATATTTAATTTGTTCTTCTAAACGTTTCATAGCAATTTGTTGATCTTTATATTCAGCCATTTGCTTTTCAAAATCACGTTCACGCTCTTGTAGATAACCAGAATAATTTGTGCTATATACTTTTGCAATGCCATTATCAAGAGCGAGAATTTTTTTTGACATTCTGTCTAAGAAATATCTATCATGCGAAACAATGACAATTGCACCTTTAAAAGATTTTATATAACTTTCAAGCCATTCAATTCTTTCAATATCCAAATGATTGGTAGGCTCATCAAGCAAAAATAAATCTGGCTTAATTAGCAACGCTTTTGCAAGTTGAACCAAAGTTTTCTCGCCACCGCTTAAATCATCATATCTTTGCATCAATAAACTTTTATCAATTTTCAACCCCTCGACAATGGTGTTTATATTGAAATCTATATCATAACCGCCTGCCATCGAAAATTTCTCTAATAGGTCACAATATTTGTTCATAATAGCGTTATATTCGCTTTCCGGTAAATTTTCATTTAGTTTATTTTGCAACACGGCAAGTCGGTCATTCATTTCATTAAGTTCTTTGAATACGCTATGCAAAATTTCATTGACTGCTCTATCATCTTTTTGGCTTGAACCAGTTTGATCCAAATATGCAACACGGGCTCCTTTTTTGATATTAACATTGCCAGAATCAACTTTTTCTAACCCAGCAATCATTTTTAACATAGTTGACTTTCCACAACCATTTGGTCCAACAATGGAAATAGACTCCCCTTCATTCAATGAAAAAGAAACATCTTCAAAAAGTTGTCCATACCCAAAATTTTTTGAAATTTTATCAACATTAAGTATAAGCATCAAAAATCCTCACTTACATTAAAATTTTATCACTAAAAACTTAACTTGTCAATATACTTCAACAAATATTTATAATAGTTGACTTTTATATTTATTTAGTTTATAATAAAATATATTAAAAAACTTAAAAATCTTAAAAGCGTCAAAAGGGAAACAAAATGATAACAAATATACCAGAACAAATAAAAGTATTTATTAAAGATGCCACCATTCAAGAAATAAGCATAGGTTGCTCAAATACAAATGTGTATAAGATTGCCAAAACAGATGTGTTATATTTTTTGAAAATTGGGAAAATCCCAACCTTGACAAAAGAATACGCATCTCTTATTTGGCTTAATGGCAAATTGCATGTTCCTCAATGTGTGTGTTTTTGCAATGACGGGATAAATGAATATTTGCTTACTTCTTCTATGGAAGGAGGAATGAGCTGTTCAGATAAATATTTAGCTATACCAGAAAAAACAGTTGCTTTATTAGCAAAGGCTATAAAACAATTGCAATCTGTCGAAATACTTGATTTCCCATTTAGGGGTGATTTAACTTATAAATTAGGTCTGGCAGAATATAACGTAAAAAACAATTTGCTTGTAGATAGCCCTAGCAGTAAAATCGGTAAAGAATTAAAATCTTATGAAAAAATATTGGAATATCTTATTAAAAATCGTCCTACTGAACAATTAGTATTTTCACACGGAGATACTAGTTTACCTAATATATTCTTTGAAAACGATAAAGTAAGCGGTTTTATTGATGTAGGAGAATGCGGAGTTGCAGATAAATGGTTTGACATTGCTATTTGCTACAAATCAATAATAAGAAATTTTCCAGGCAGAGGTGATCTTTTAGAGCTGTTCCTAAAAGAATTAGGTGAACAGTATTCTAACAAGATAGATTACTATATAGCATTAATGGATCTATATGTTTAAAAAATGGCTTTAAATAGCCATTTTTTATAACATATTATTATCTTCAAAATAATCAACTAAACTACAACTTGTTTTTAATAAATTGTTGTTTATACCTGAACCAATAGTTTTATTGTTTCTATCTGGTCTATGATAATCAGATCCCACAGAAACTAGCATATTATTATCAGTAGCTAATTTTTGATTTTCTAACATTTGCACTTCGCTTGCGTCTGCATGAAAAACCTCTATTCCCAAAAGTCCTTCATCTTTTAATTGTTTTATAAGCAACTCTTTATCATCATAGTTCATTTTGATTTCTTGCGGATGAGCTAGCACTGCTGTCCCACCAGCCTTTATTATTAGTCTTATTGCATCAATTATATTCATTTCGTAATTTTGATATTTTGGAACAAATGGTTTTACGCTATCAACAAAATAATGTACATATTCATAATCATAATCGTTTTTTACTAAAACTCTTTTCATCTCAGAAACTATGCTTAAATAATTTTCAAACTTAACTTCATCAAATATGCAGTCTGGGACATCAATTTTGTTTTTGATTAAATTATTTAGCATCTTAATATTTTCTCTATATCTCGCACATTTATATACTTGCATTTGTTTAACTATGGCAGAATTATAAATATCAATTCCATACCCTAACAGATGCACTTTTTTTCGCGTCTTCTCAACAGGACTAAAATAATAAGTAGACAATTCAACAGCACTTATTGTTTTTAATTTATATTTATCTACCAAAGACTTTAATAATTCAAAATTACGTACATCATCATGGTCACAAATGGAAAACACTCTGACATTATTTTCTTTTGCCATGTGAATTAATTCGGCAATAGTTTGATAACCATCACTAAAAGTAGAATGTACATGTAAATCAATAAAAGTTTTATTCATAATTGACCTCTTGTTTAAATAATAGTACATTTTACAAAATTTGTCAATAATTTACTTGCTTTTTATAACAAAATAATTTATAATAAATATAGTTTATAACAATATCTAAATTAGGAGAATAAATAAATGAGTATAACTATTGATTATCTATCAAAACACATTCAAGATGCTGATTATGGGGAATTATGTAAACAAATTTATTATGTCACAGATCATCTAACAGTTGATTATCCCAAACATAAAGACTGGTTTTTTAATAAACATTTAAATGACATCGGAAAAGATAGAGAAGTTGTTTTTATAAAATTTCATAATAATATTTGTGGAGTTGCTTTTCTCAAGAAGACTATTAACGAAAAAAAGATTTGTACATTTTATGTGGCTGAATATAGCAGAAAACATGGGATTGGTGGGCAACTTTTAGAAGAATGCTTTAATTATTTAGACACTAAAACACCACTAATTTCTATGCCTAAATATAAAGTTCAATATTTTTTATACTATGTTTATAAATACGGCTGGAAAATAACCCAAATATTGCCTGGCTATTACAATAATGAAAATGACGAAGTTGTATTTAATGGTGAATTAAACTAACTTTCGCCATCAACAATTTTATTAAAATAATTACAAATTTCTAATATATTATCTTCGTTTATCCAATCACAAGTTCTAAAATAATGATAAGAGGATTTCAAACATTTATAATTTTTAAAATAATTTAAATTTAATCTTGTATGATCAGTCATTAGCTTTTGCAAATTTGGCTCACAGAACGCCTCAACAGGAATAGTAGACTGATAATTGTCTATATGATTTTTATCCATGAACTTGTACATTTTTTCACTAATCTCATAATAATGTAGCGGTTTATAAAACAAAAGGCGATGATAAATATTATCAAGATAACAAGGCTTATCTAAAATATCTTTTTTGTTCAAAAATCTTTTATATATTTTTACTTTTTCAAGCTTTTCTTTTAAAATATTTTTTATATTATCAAATTTATCGCTTAATACACTAAGCTTTTGTTCACTATACAAAGAAGGAAATTCATCAATTTCATATAAATTTGATGCGATAAAACCATAACATCCTACATCAATCGGTTTGCCTTTACCAAAAGAATAAATTACAAAATCCCCTTGCGAACTTTGTTTATATCTATTTTTTGCACAAACATATTGAGCTGAATCTTCTATAAGGATTATATTATATTCATTACAAAATTTTACAAAATTTGATACATCTTTCAATATTCCATACGCATAAACATAAATCACTGCACTTATTTTATTATTAAAGCCTTGAACCAGTTTTTGATAATCCAAGCAAAAATCGTTATCTACATCTATAAAAAATGGTAGACAGCCATATTCAATAATTTCATCAACAACACTTTTGCAAATAGTTACTGGCACGGCAATATAAGTGCCTTTCTTTATTTTTGCATTTATTAAAGCAAATTTAATTGCCTCGGAACCACTGTTTGTTAGCTTTCCGAACAAAAATCCCCAAGTACACTTTATTTTTTTTTCAATTTCATTTTTCATAATAAGCATACATTGTCCTCGCAATTTCTTCTACACCATCAATATCATAATGCAAATTATAAAATCTATCTTGATAAGCACCAAATGATATATTCCACTTTTCTACACTTTCATAAACAGATCCTTCAAAATCTATATATTTTATGTTTTTATTCTTACTTAAAAATTTAAATATGTTATCATATAAAAAAGCAATAGTGCCGAGATCATAATTTTTATCAAAATATGAATACATAATATAAGCAATCCCATTACGCCATAGCATCCCAACAGACCCTATCACAATATCATCCTTAATTGCAACAAAACACATTCCATTATCATTCATAATGGCATTTGACAATATTTTTTTAACTTCATCTACTGATGAATCAAATCCATATTTGCTTTCCCATTCAACATATTTATTGATATTAGTTAATTGCAAAGCATCATCAGTTTTAAAAACCACATTATTATTGCAAGCCTTTCTGATCTCTTTTCTCCTATCATGTCCATAATTTAAGTTGAGTAATTCTGGCTCACTTACATTTAATTTATATGTATATCTAATTTCTGGCATAAAACCTCGTCTAATATATGGCATTATATCAACAATTTTGGGATCTATTGAAAATGAAATCTTTGTATATTGTCTTTTTAAAATTTCTATCAATGCATTATTGATTTCTCTTAAATATCGAATTTTGTTTCTTTCTTCGACAGGAACTTTTTTAATAACTGGCCCCCCATAAGGTATATACATTGTGCTTTGATTAAGTGTCTTGCTACCAACATCACAAAACAAAGGCATCAACGCCAGTATATCGTTATCCTCTTCTATAATCACAAAATTCTTTACATTTTTTAATTTTATAAACCAGCTAGTAGCAAATACCGTTCCGTTAAAACTACGATCAATAAATTCATCTAAATTTATACGAGAATTCAATTCTCTATCACTAACAATTTTACTTGTCATCATGCCTCCTAATTTCCAAATGACATCTTTTAACATCTGTATTTTTAAGCATGTCATAAAATTGGTTTCGTCGACCCCAAAAATCTAGCTCCAAATTTTTCCCTTGTCGATCTGCAATATAATTAATATGGTTAAGCAATACTTTAATACCAGCACTTACTTGTCTGCCAGAATATGAAGCTCCCCACTTTGCAGCATACCAAATATCATTATCTGCTTTAAACCATAAAGAATATGCCATAGGTTCATTCCCCTTAAATGCAACCATTAATGATGAATTTTGCGGTTCTTTTATCAAATAAAAAACATATTGCAAATCTTCTCTATCTAACGATTTCATATCACATAATTTTTGTCCCTTCCAAGAATTTTTATCAATTTCAAGAACGCTTACCCACAAATCTAAAGAAGTACCATCATATAATTTATATTGTAAGCTTTTGTCTTTTTCAAACTTTATATAATCTTTTTTTAATAGAGAGCATTTGTTTTTTATATAGCTTTTTAAATCTTGATTTAAGAATAGTTGTGGAGCATCCCAAACATCAGCTATTTTTAAATCATAGTTATGTTTTTCACACCAATCTTGTAAAATAGATAGTTTCTTGACTTCTAAATTCAAATATTTGAATATAACTTTTTCTCTATGCTTTAGCAATTCATCTAATAAATTTTCAGAAAAGTCAAGGTTAAAAAATTGCAAGCATAACAACTCTGAATTGTTATCTAAAAAATCTACATCTTCTAATTCAATAATTTTTGAAATGTCATATCTTATCCTATTTGACTGTTTCCAAACTTCGGCGTTTGTAAAATTATCTTTTCCCAGCACGGAACTCCTCCATTTTTGAAATAATAAATTTTACATGTTTGTGTTTAAACTCGGCAGACAAATTTAACCATGCAGTTCTATTTATTAGATCCATGGCTTTTGAACAATCACCCTCTTTATATTCTATATCAGTAAGATTAAATGGGTAATTGCTTTTATTTGGCCCTTGTTTCTTTTTAAACACATCATAACTGTTGATTAATTTTGTACAATACTTGTTAAATGGTATTTGATACTTTTGCATGTAAGTTAAAAATTCTGTACAAATCTTGCCGTTTTCAAACACTAAACAAAAACTTACATTGATATTTTTATTATAATCACTTTTTGCCCTAAGTTTATAAAATTTTGTCTTATCTAAATAATTTTTAAAATAATTAAAAATTTTATCTTGGTGTTTTACAATTTTTTCAATTTTAGATAATTGCGCCAAAGCAACCCCACTCTGCAACTCAGTGAGTTTATAATTTTCACCATAAGAAGTTTCACCATTCATCCAAGTTGGATAATCACAACCAACTCTATGACCACCGTTATCATGAAAGTCCTTAGCTTTTTGAAAAGCAACCTCGTCATTTGTTGCTAAAAAGCCACCTTCACCGCAAGTAATAGTTTTCCCCGCTTGAAGGCTAAATGCTCCAATATCACCCAAAGTCCCGCTCTTTTTATTATTGTATTCACTTGCAAACGCTTGTGCGGTATCTTCAATAATAATCAAATTATGCTTTTTCGCCACATCTAAAATTGGCAACATGTCACAACATTGCCCCTGCATATGTATACACATTATAGCTTTTGTCTTTTTTGTAATTGCCTGTTCGATTTTGGTTGGGTCTATATTCATACTTTCATCAATATCTACGAATTTAGGTATAGCCCCACAAGCCAAAACACTTGAAGCAGAAGCTATAAATGTAAATGGACTCATCAAAACTTCATCACCAGGCCCAATCCCATAAGCAATACAAGCAAGTTTTAATGCTGACGCTCCATTTGAACAAGCAAGTACATATTTTACATTCAAGTATTCTTTTAATTTGCTTTCCAATTTATTTGTCATAAACAATAATTTAGGTCCATGGTATCTAAACAAAGATTTTGCATTTAAAACTTTCAATGCATTAATCTTTTCTTTAAATCCTATGTATTTAGTTCCAATAAACGGATTATTAGGTATTTTCATAATCAATTCCTTTTAAAATGGTTTCAACAACAATGCTAGCTGCATCGCCAGAAAACTTAGACGTATACTCGTCTCGTTTTGCAAAATATTTCTGGTGTGTTTGAGAATTTATAAAGTCTATAACTTTGTCATGTAAAATGTTTGATATATCTTTTAAATATTGCTTAACATTATCAACCACCATATTTACACCTGTTTCTTCATCTAACAAATGTGGTACTTTTTTATAAAAAGAGTAAGCATCCCAATTTAATAATTCTAGTCCTAGATCCAATTTTTTATATTCAATCAACTGTAATAATTGACTATAATTGACAGGCGGAATAAACATGAGATTTTTTGCTATACCAATGGACTCAATAAAATTACCCAAGCCTGAAGACATAATTACATGAGAACATAGATGTAGTTTTTGTATATATTCTTCATTTGGCAAAGTCTTTATTTCTACTTTCCCTGGGAATGTGACTTCTCTTTTGAGATAATCAATAATTCCACTTCCTCCGCAAACAAAGATCTTATTAAATTTATTGATTACTGGCTTACTTAAAATTTCATTTAGTGCTTTAAGATAAAACTTTTCAAGAATCGACTTATCTAACATAAAAGCTTCTGCACCACCAAAATTTATCATAAGCATATTTTTAGACTTGTAGTGTTTTTTATTTATTTCTCTTAAAGGCCCTATAAAAATTGGATTTTTTACATTCATTCCAATCTTTTTAAAATTTTCTTTACTACTAAATGTTTCAGAAATAAAATATCCGTCCACATTTCCTAGCCCAGGTGTAATCTGATCCCACATCCAAACCAAATTATCAATAAAATAAACATTTTTTAAAGCCAACCTCTTAGCATATATCGCACCAAATTGATTTTCTGAACTCAAAATTGCTTTCGCATTAACAAACAAACTCTTGAAACTTTCAAGTTCATTATAATCATACGTTTTACATTCAATAACTTGGTCAAAAAGTTTGCTTAGGATAGCCTGCTCTTTAGCTATGCTTGTTCCAAGAAAAATTAATTTCTCTTTTCTGTTTTTTTTGCTTAAAGTATTACTAAGATTTTTAACAACATTCAAGCATGTTATTATCGGCCCATAACCAAATTTTTCTGCAGTAATCAAAATATAATCATCCATATCTTATCCCTCTTTAACAATATTTCTATTAAAAATACAATTCGCTTCATCACATTTAATTTTACAATTAAGTTCACCTTTATTAAGCATGTTTAGTAAATCTGCTCTTTTTTGTCCAGTCCAAATATTCTTAAAGGTTTCTTCGTGCAGCGAACCTAAACAATATAAATTTCTATCACAATGTATTGAACAATCACAAGGATAAACTTTTCCTGTTGGGCAATCAATAAAAGCAGTAAAATTTGCAAAAAAACAACGCATGTCTTGATTTTGTGTCCTTGCACCATTTAATTTAATTTCGCTATCAAAAATATCTAAACTTTGGCATAATAGATTTAATCCATATTGCCTTAACAAATCTAAATAATATGATTTTTTATTATTAAAATCACATATTTGTTCTTTGCTTGGCGTCAGCTCTTCACAATCTTTTATAACAATAGGATTTAAATAGTCAAAATTTACACTTTCCTTTAATTTAATAAAGCCTTCAAAAAAATCGATATTCTGACTGTTTACCACATGATTTAAGTTCACTTTTACATTTGGTAGTTTTCTTTTAAGCTCATTTATGCCTTCTACTGCATTTTCAAATAAGTTCTCTGTTCTTCTTAAACTGTTATGTACCTTTGGAAAACAACTATCCAAAGAAACAAAAATTGCTTTTAGATTCATGTTTACAAGTTTGTCAATCTGACTTTTTAGCAAAAAACCATTTGTAATAAACACAATATTCATTCCTTTCGAAGTCGCATATTGCATATAATCTATAATCTTGCTATCTGTAAAAGGTTCGCCGCCACCAGTAAAATGTAAATATTTAGTCCCCAGCTCAGCCAATTCATCTATCAATTTGTAGACATCAACAGAGCATAACAATTTTTCATTGCAACGCACATCACAGAACACACAATTTGCATTACAAGTGTTTGTTAATGAAAGAAATATAAAAAATGGTTTATTTTTATATTTTGTTTTTACCTCTTTCATATTTTCATCCAATAATGTTAAATACATTTTTTCCACCTTCCTGCAAAATTAAATTTTTAATATCTTGCAAAAGTCCCTTAGATGGAAAAGCATCTGAATAGTGATAAGTCACATTTGTCAACGTATTTAATCCCATTACAACTGGGGAATATTTTTTGTTCTTTTCTAGGAATATGTGCATATTCTTTTTATTAGTTGAAGCCCAACCCATTTCAATATGGACACCGCCAGAAATAGGATCTCCAGGAACAACAATCATAATATCCGATTTAACAACACCCGCATAATCATTTGGAACACATTCTTCAGGACCTTTAAATTCAGCTCCCCAATCTTCTCTCTCGTGAGCCAAAAAGTAATCATGTCCATTTTCTTTGGCTATTTTCTTCAATCCATCAAAAAAATCTCTATATTTAGAATTTACTTGTCCATCTGTTGAATTACATAATTGAGCAAAGGGAAAAGCATAAAATATATACATATTATTTATCTCCTTTTAATTTTTCAATTCTTTTTTTAGTTCTAATAAGTTTCTCTAATCTTATAGAAGCAATTTCTTTTTCTCCAAAGTACATTTCAATTTGCTCGATCATGTTATGCACATCAGCAATTTCTTCGAGAACATTTGCTTTTATAGCAGGATCGGCTTGCTCATAATTAAATCTCTTGTATTTGCATAAAGCTTTTATGAGCTCAGCCATTTCTTCAATAAGCATGTTGCTTTGAAGTTCATAGCCCCAAAAGTCTAACGCCTCCTGAGATATTTCTTTTATTTTATCCATTTTAACCTCCTTTTTAGTATTTTAGCATAATTTTTATAATAAATCAACTAATTATAAATATATTTTATAATAAAAAACAGCAAGCTTTTGTAGTTAGCTGTTTTTTATAATTGATTTAATAAATTCTTTTGCTTTATTAGATATATACTTTTCGTTATAAACTATATTTATAGGAATAGATGGCAAATTAAAATCTGTCTTAAGAACAAAATATTCGTTATTCTTAAGTTTTTCTTCAACAAGTTCTTTTGGAATATACACAATAGCATCCAAACTATCTATAATAGATAAACACACGTGATTTGAATTAAATTCATATATAGGATTAATCTGCAATTCTTTGTCCAAAAATATCCTATCCAATTCTTTTCTTAACTTGGTAGTTTTTAATGGCAAAGAAAATCGATAATCTGATATATTGTTTTTATCTAAACTAATGTTATTTTTTGATACAAAAACCATATTCAAATCTTTAATTTTTTTGCAAGTTAAATTCCCTACATAATTACCAGCCAAAATCGCACATTCAATTTCTTTATTTTCTACTTTTTTAATCAAATCTTCAGCTGTATCATCAATAAATTTAATGCGAACATTCTTATTATCAATGATATATTTATTAAAATTTGTTAAAGCGTTAATTAAATATGACTGAACTCCTAAATTAAATTGATATTTGTTATCTGTTGTACTATTAAAAATTTTTTGCTCAGCAAGTTGCAGTGTATTAAAACAATCATCAACATATTCTAATAAATCACCACCTGTTTTAGTCAATTCAATTTTTTTGCCTCTTCTTATAAACAACTCGCTTTTAATAAATTTTTCTAATTCAGAAACAGAATAACTTACAGCTGGCTGCGAAACCCCAAGTTCTTTTGCTGCCAAAGAAAAACTGCCTAATTTTGAAACATAATAAAAAGTTTTATATAAATTCAAGTCAATCACAATTTTATCCTCCATAAAGCCTATTATAACATATTTTTATTTTAAAGCAACTAAATATAAGTTTTTTGCAAATATATTTTATAAAATTAAAATAATGAAAGATATATATCTAAAGAAAACGTTTAATTGTTAAAGAATCGCTTTCCTAAAATTTAAAAAATAGGGCAAAATGAAAAACGAAATTCTAAATTTTCATATCCTTATACATACAAAATTGCTAAGGCTTTAATTTAAGTGAAAAAAACAATGCTGCGATATTTTTGACATTGTGTGATTCTAAATAACCACTATATATTTTTATACCAACATTTCATCTAAAATCAGATCCGTTAACATTATTGGAACACAGCTTTCAGCGTATAACTACAAAGTCGCTATACACAAACATGTTTTAAAGCTTGAAATAAAGAGATTAAACCGTTTGCTTGAAGAAAAACAAGCGCTTTTGAACAAGCAAAAAGCTACCAATAGCGGAATGGAATAAACCCCATTTGCAAAAATCTTGCAAAAATAACACTATACGATACAATACGAAATTGCCCGAAATTAAATGGAATTAAGCCATTTTTTTGCAGAAATTCGTCACAAATTCGTCACAAAGCCCATTTTTGCATGCTTTTTTCAGAAAAAATCGTAAAATTTGGCTGTCAAAAATCGAACCCCCTCACTGAAAAATTTTGCGTTAAGGGGTTCGATTGGGGGTTCGAGAGATATAAAAAATGTAGCGATTGTCAAAATCGCTACATCGCCCTAAAATAAAGGGATTTAAGGTGGTGCTCCCGTCAGGATTTGAACCCGAGACCTTTGTTCCGAAGACAAATGTGATATCCATTTCACTACGGGAGCATATAAAATTTTCAGCATTTTCGAAAAGGGAACACTCAAACCCCCACAAACTCTCTCCGAAGTCGATTGTGATGTCCACTTCACCATGGAAGCATAATTTGAATATTATTTTATAATTGGCTTTATACTTATTCCCCTCTCTTATTTCTTCTTCCTTTATTTAGCAATAATATTTCTGGCTCTATTTTTATTATAAAGACAAACTTTTTCTCTTAATACCTTTAAATGTTTGAAAAAATTCTCAATATTTTTCTTATTTCATTTTAAAATCTACACAAATTCCCTTTGCACCTTTTCTTCTGTCATTTCATAAATAACAAAGAGGGCTGTTTTATGTATAATGATGAACAATTATTAAGTGTAACCGACTACGAAAACCTTGCAAAAGCCTATTCTTCTGCCTTAAAAAACAAAGGTTTTATGATTGTGCAGGTGGACTCGGAAGCAAATAAAATTTTACTTAATGAAATTTTTGAAAATCTTTATTCTATAAAAACCTATCTTTTTAATTTAGGTGGTTTTTTGGGAACTGGCAAATTCTATTCATTAAACGAAAGACAACTCAAAAAACTCTCCATTCTCTTCGACTATGAAAGGGCAGAATTTAAAACAAACCCACCTCGAGACAAAACAAAATGTCTATTAAAATTTCTCTCGTCAGAATGCAGGCTTATTAAAAATCTGATTTCCCTCAGTGAAAGAACAAGTTTTGAAACACAAATTCAAGATATTATAAGTGCTAGACTGACGCTATTAAGTCAAATTCTTGATGTTTAAATTTTCCATGAAGTGAAATAATTATTTCATAAATTCAATAGTTTTTGGAACAGCCTCGTCTATATATCTTTTCAAAGTAACAAAATACTTTTGCTCGTAAGGCTCATAATCATCATCAAGTTCTACAAGGCTTACAGGAAAGGCTTTCAAAAAATCTTTAACCAAAATTTTGCATAGATTTTTTCCAACGACATAGAGTGCATTATATTCATCTATGTCATTTTTATATTCTATATCTTTATAATCATCACAAGAAGCAATTTTGTCACAAGCAATGCTGATTAAGAATTGTAATTTTTCTATAGCAAGTTCATTTCCCCTCGCCCCTGCGACAAATTCCCATGTAATATATCTCATATAATTCTCTGGTAAAACACCAGGGACGCCCGTCTTGTAATAATAAGCAAGAACATCCATTGCAACAGCATCCTCATTGACCGCTTTTTGTTTCAATTCTTCAAATTTTTTAAGAAAGGCATTTTTATCCTTCAAAGAAAACTCATTAAATTCCTTTCTATACGCCATAAAACTATCTAAAGCCTCTTTATAAGGTATAAATGCTCTTCTTCTTATTCTTTCCATTCTCGCCCTCCGCTATATAAAATTAGTATAAACCTATTTATCAAAAAAACCAAATAAAATATAAAAATTTATATTAATATAAAAATCTTTTCCATCAGCATATTTAGTCTTGTTTTGCCAACAATCATTGACATCAGTCAAACGCTTATATTATTGTTTTCTCAATTTTAGTTGATTAAAAGAATTGTTTATATTTATAAATTCATAGAAAAATATAAATAACTCTTGTTTGATAAAATAAAGAAAATTAGAATAATTTGCCTAAAAAATATGATTTTTTGATAAAAAATAACTATTTTTTTGTAAGTTTTGAGTATTTACCCACAACAATTGTAAATATATCTTGCACAAAACTTACAATTTATCTTCAACTAATTTTTTCAAATTCTTCAATCTTCTTTTGATTTCTTGCAAAATATTTATTATAAGATTTTTTGCAATATTTCTTATGTTTTTCTTCCTCGGTCTCATTTGGATTATTAAAATTATAAGCACCATTGACCTTCCATTTTTCAAACCAACCTATCTTAATTGCATTTTTAGGACAATGGAAGGAGCATCTCATACACATAAGACAATTTTTGCCAAACTTAAATTCTCCATTTTCTATAGTAATATTATGAGTTGGACATCTCTTAACGCAAGCCTGACAATTTATACACTTATCATTGACTTTATAGCGTTTTCCATTAACTCTGCCACCCCAGTGTTCTACCCTAAATATCCATGCCAAAAATCGACCAAAAGGGAAATATTTGAGTTTTGATTTCTTGCCCTCAACTATTTCTCTGCAGTCAATAGGGATTACTTTATCTGCTGTGTTCCACATCTTATAAGCCATATTGTCAGTATGACGGAAAATGATATTATAAGGCATACAATAATGATATTCATTATTAAGTATAAATCCCTTCTTCTTTAATATTGATTTTATTTTTACCGAAGAAATATTATTAAGTGCTAAAGGTTCACCAGATGTTTTTATGATAAAAAGAGGTTTTTTTACTCTTTTTTTCGTTTTTTCATCCTTTTTTAGTTTATTTAAACTTTTTATAAATTTTATAACATTTGACGGAGCATTAAAAGCATGGACCGGATAAGCAACTCCCAGCATATCAAAACTATTTAAATCATGGTCAAAATTGTCATCATCAATATTGTATAAGGTCACATCGCAACCCTCTTGTTGCAAACACTCACTCGCCCTGTTTACAACCTTTTTAGTATTGCCTGTCCCTGAAAAATAACAAATTAAAACTCTTTTCATAATTGTTTCATCCTTGCAGTATATTTTTCATCAAGATAGTAGAACTTGTCTTCATTTTGTTTGTGGCTGTCATACCAAATTTGAGCATAAATTTTGTCTGTTTTGGATAGACGATCAAAATCCCAAACATTTTCAAAATATGTCGGATTTATCCAGTGACCAGCCTTAAGCACTGTGTATGCACTGGCTTTAAACTCCTGACCGTCACTATTGCACCAGTCTAATTTTTGATAAAGGTCATCACAACTTGTTGACAAAAGTTTTCCTCCATGCATTGAAGCCACATTTTGCAAGTCTTTTAAAGTTGGAATCTCTTTATTTAAATCATAGCCATGATCTATTATCTTTGCGTTTTTCTTTTGTTTTAATATTTCATAATCAATATCATTGCCATTCTCATCTTTTCCTTCAATCAAAAGACTAAAACCATTCCAGTTTTTTGGCAACTGTTTATAACTATCCATTCCTCCAAAGTATGCAAATAACTTTGGCTCATCGTTATGCTTAACCCAGTATTTTACTGAATTTGGACTTTTAAACAATCTTTTAATTGCAAATTTTTTAATAAGAGATTTAGGCACTGCCTTTCCCATCTTAAAATAGCCATGACTCTTTGCAAATGCCATCCAAAAGTCCTTTGCTTTTTGGGTCTGATAATGAAAGAGGTTGTCAAGTTTTTCTCCGTCATAGAACCATACACCATGAAAATTTCGAGTAGCATTGAAATTTGGCTCAAAAAAGTCCTTTGCACTTCCACCTATAATTTTAAATCCGTCATTCAAAGTATCAAAGCCAGTGAGGCGATTCTCCGCTCCTGCACCGATATTGAAACATCTTTTCCAGAATGTCTTGCTTAAATCTTTCTCTGAATCTTCTTTGATAATATTTGCAATAAGTCGTCCAGAATCTTCTGCAGTCACCCATTCCAGCGGAGCATTAAAGCAGGTGTGAAACATAAGACCATCACTCATATTATCGCTTAGCATATTTTTGTGAAGCATTGCAGACTGTCTCAAAACCGCCCAGTTTTTTATCTCACTTTCAAGCACGCAAAATTCGCCACGAAGTTTTGTTGCAGAATAAATATCAAATGGACTTACTAAAAGTGGGTCTCCAACCTGAGCCCATGGATGCAAAGAATTTCTGTTTCCATAAAGGGCAACAGTAGAGGTATGAATAAGTTTAGGCTGATTTTCTTTTATATTTTCAATCACCCCAACAAGCGTTTTGACACCCACCTCATTGCACTCGACCGCTTTTTCAGGAAACTTGTCTGAATGTGGTGGAATGACAGCGGCCAAATTGATTACATAATCAGCCTCTTCAACAAACTTCTCGCAAACGTCATGCCTGGCAATGTTGCCATAAACCAACTCTATTTTTGCTTTATTTTTCTTATGTTCTTTTAAAATCTTTTTTATTTTCTTATCTCCTGGCAAAACCAAAAGTTTCAATTTCTCAAGCCCTGACAATTTTAATAATTCGTTGACAGCAGCCTGTCCCATATTACCAGTTGCTCCGGCAAGTGCAATTTTCATATTCTCCCCCTTAAATATATTCATTTAATAAAATTCTCTAAACAAAATTTTTTCTTTTTAAAATTTTAGTCACTCATAATATTAAATGCAAATGATTTATTGTAAATGATTTTTTATTATGTAAATTCATCTTAAATATTTTTCTTATATCCTTGACTTAGAATCATTTTCTTAAATTAAATTTGTTGAATGATTTTTTCAAATTAATCTTGATTGCAAATGATTTAAGTTAAAACAAAACCGTATCTCATACACTATTTATTATGATTTAGATTTTTGTAGTTCTAAAACGGCTCTATAAATTTCACCCCAGTTATGCACTTCTTTTGTTTTTTCATTTTGACATTTTGGAATCCATTGTTCTCGGAAATAAAGACAGTTTATTCCATCCTGAGATATGGCATTTATATGTCTGAAACAGTCGTCAATCATTACATCAATTTTTTCTGCCTGACAAACCTTTAATTTATCACTAGCACTGAAATGATAACCATCAAATTCAAGCCCGACTTCTTTCAATCTTCTAAGAGATATATCAATCTCTCTTTGACTGATATTGCCTCTTGCAGTAATTATATAGAGTTTATGACCATCATCTTTAAGCCTTTTTATTACTTCAACAGCACATGGCATAAAAGATGAACCCTCTTGTGCATCATACAATACTGTTTCAATAAATTTCTTACGAAGTTCTTCATTCCAGTCATAAGAGTCGCATACATCAAAAACATCTGATGCTATCTGCCCTTTGCCACCATGCGCAATGTCAAACAATTCTCCCTTTGCCCTGTATAGTCTTTCGCTGTCAAATATAACCCCGTCTAAATCTATTCCTATTTTCATTTGTTTTCCTTTTAAATTAGCATATTAAATTTCGAATGAAATTTGAAATTGCAGATTTTATTCATGCAACAATTCAATTTCAAATATAGCGACACCATATTTTTCAACCTTTTCTCTTTCATAGATTGAATAATATGTGCTTATCATTTCTTCGTTAGATGAATTTGCAAAGCCCAGTTTAGCCTTGTCAATCTCATCTGCCATTTCTTCAAAATCTTTAAATAAAAATATGTTTTTTATTTTAGCAGAAACAGACTTTTTATGTTCTGGCTCTTTTATAAACTTTATTTCGTCGCCTATTATAAACAACTTTCTTTTTTCATCATAAAGTCTGCCTTCAAATGTCTTTGTGCCATTTTCTATCATGTCAAAGTACTTAGGCATCAATTTAAGAGTATGTAAATTATTCATAAATTCTCCTTTTTTATTATAACAAAATCATTTTATCTAGTCAAATATTTTTTATATACAAAAAAAGCGTAATTTTAGTTACGCTTTTAAAAATCGTTTCAACTTAAAACTAATTAAAAATGTTATAAAAAACTTAAAAAATAAATCCTAATACTAATAAAAATCAAAAAAAATTAAAATCGGAAGATATTAAAATCAGAAGTTATTAAAAATTAAAACATTTAAAATCAGAAGTAATTATAATTAGGTGGTTTACAAAAATAAGAAATTAATTAAAATAAGCATTTATAAATAAGTAAGACTTAAAACATTAAAAATTTATGCAATTTTGACCAGTGCGAAACAGAAAATCTTTACATAACAGGTGATATGATTGCACCTCTCCCATGCCCCCTAATCTGACCGAATGCAGTTTTTCATATTCCGTTTTATCAAGCAATCTCAATGCGCTATAAGTTGCATCACTCACCTTTTCGCACATCGAATTTTGACATCTGGCACAAACAATTTCTCCAACATCAAAATTGAAAAACTTATGTTCTAAATTCGTGCCGCAAGCCGAACACTTATCAGATAAAAATCCATAGCCCATATTTTTAAGCACAGAAAGCAAAAATTTATCAAAAACATAATATTTTCGCACATTATCATAACATAGAGTTTTGAGGGCTTTGATAATCTCAATAAATAAGAAAGGATTTGGTTCATTTGAAGCAATCTTGTTTGCGATATCAATAATTGCACAACCCTCATAATAAGCATCTATATTTTTAGATAAATCATAAAAATTATCTATAATATCAACCGCCGTGATTATGTTGGTTTTCCCTTCTTCTATACAATACTGACCAAAAGTAAAGATTTCTTTTGCAGACTTTAATTTCGCCTTTTCCCCTCGCACTCCTCTCATTGAGACAGAAATCTTCCCTTTTTCAAGGGTGAAAAGAGTGACAAGTTTGTCCTTTTCCTTTATGTTTACTCCGCCCAGCACTATCGCTTTAACTTTTGTTGATGGCATATTTTATAGTTCCAACGCTCCTTCCTCTTCTGATTCAAGAAAGTCATAGTACCTTGAGGCCTCAATAAGTCCACGTGCATCCTCTATATCACCAGTCATGCTGAAAATCTCCCACCATTCAAGCATACTTTCTCTTGCTGTAGTTAAACTTGCCTCCATGATTTTGTCCCTCCCTTGTAAATATAGTATATACCAAAATCTTCAAAACACACAAACTTTTTTGATAAAATTATTATAACTTTGTCGAGATTTTTTTGGCTTGTCTATTTGTATTTTATGCAAACAAAGATGAAAAAATGCTCTTTTTAGACTATTTTGTTAAAAGATTTCATCTAGCAAAAGTTTTTAGTAGATTTTGGAATTTTATTTTCTTTAATTTTTGGATTATTTAAGTCCGTATTTTTCGTTTTTTTGTAATAAACTTTATCAAGTTTTTAATATTTAATTTCAAAGATTTTGCCCCCATGCCTGATATTTTCTGTTGTATTTTTAAAATATCTTTAAAGATATTATTTTAAGCGTGGTTTAAAAAATTTCACATACAGTTTGGTTTGAGAATGGGGCGGAAAAGCAGGATGAAAATAATATTTTCATCCCCTCGTGGCTTCGCCCCGAGTTCATGCCCGCCGAACGGCGGTCATGGGCTTTTCCGCCCCTCCCAAAACACCACACCACTTAAAAATCCCTCTCTCAAAGTTTATTTTCAAACCCTATACAAAACTCAAACTTTTCTGTAAACTTAATTAAAATCACTAAACAACTTAAATTCATCTTTGACTATTTTACTCATAAAAATGTCAAACACCCAAATCTGGCAAAACAATGAAATTTTGTGAAGTATTATTAAACAATGAAATAAAAATGTTTCTGCAAGTAAAAATAGGTTCTGGATAGTTTCTTCCCGTAAAACACTGATTAAAATTTAAATTGCAAGGCATAATTTCTCCTCTCCATTCTGTCACATCCCCTCTTATTATTATATGTAAAATAATTGCTTCTGCCCACTTTTTAAACAAAAAAATCAAACACAAAAATTACAAAAAAATAGAAAATAAAATACAATATAAATGCATTATAAAATGCAAACAAAATCACCATATAATTCTCCTGATATTTTGATAAAAATATTAAAAATATAATTGATTTTTGACAAAAAATATTATACAATAAATTATCGAAAGTAAAATAAAAGGAGCAAAAAAATGAAAAAGTTTTTTAAAGATTTTAAAGCCTTTATCAGCAGAGGCAATATTATCGATATGGCTGTCGGTGTAATCATAGGTGGCGCTTTCAGCACAATCGTCAAAGCACTCACAGACAAAATCATCATGCCTGTCATCAACTGGCTTTTGGCTCTGGGTGGAAGCGGTCTCGACTCTGCATACACCTTCCTCAAAAAGGCTTATCAAGTAGACCCAACAACAGGACTTGCAACAAATGTCATTGACTTAAGCAAAAGTATCTATATCGACTGGGGCGCTTTCATCACCGCAATCATTGATTTCCTGCTTATCGCATTCGTGCTTTTCATCATCTTGAAAGCAGTAATGAAAAGTTCTGCCCTTCTTAGAGAGGCAAGTGATAAAGCAAAACAAGGCAAACTCACAAAAGAGCAAAAGCAAGAACTTAAATCTCTCGGCATAAAGAAGAAAGATAAAGAAGCCGTTGCCCTCTATCTTGAAGGCAAAAAACAAGAGGAAGAAAAAGCAAAAGCAGAGGCTGAAGCAAAAGCAAAAGCGGAAGAAGAAGAGAAATATAAAAACTCAACAGAATATCTCTTAAAAGAAATCCGAGACCTCTTGAAAGAAAATAAAGAACTTCGTGAGGCTCAACTTAATAATCTCCCAAAAGAATAAAACAACAAATTCTTTTATTTAAAACAAGACCTCACCATAAAAAAATTGATTTTATATCAAATTCCAAAAAGACTGATTCATCAGTCTTTTTTAATCAAAAAATTTCAACAAAAAAAGTGTCAAATGTTTTTATAGCGTTGCAATTTGTAAGATTAATAGATAGTTTAAAAATTTATTGAAATGATTATACAAAAATTCAAAAAGAATGTTATAATTTACATAAGGAGAAAATTTATGAAAAAGATTTTAATAACTGGCGGAAGTGACGGACTAGGAAAAGCCATCGCAGAAGAATTATCAAAAGATAACAAAGTAATCATCGTTTCCACCAACAAAGAAAAATGTGAGCAAACTGCAAAAGAACTAAAATGCGAATACTTTGTTTGTGATGTTTCAAAATTTGAACAAGTTGAAAATATGATAAAAAATGCGGGTGACATTGATGTGCTTATCAACAACGCAGGACTATGGATTCAAGAAGAACTTGATTTTAATGATTTTAACAAAATTCAAAAGGTCATTGAAGTAAACCTGCTAGGCGTCATAAATTGCACAAAAGCCGTCCTCCCTACAATGAAAAAAGCAAGAAACGGGAATATAATAAATATCAACTCACAAGCAGGAATAAACTACAAAAAAGAAAGAGTAGTTTATAATGCAAGCAAATGGGGTGTCACTGGTTTCTCAAAATCACTAGAAGATGAAGTGAAAAAATATGGAATAAAAGTGACAAACATTATGCCGGGCAAAATGAAAACCGATATGTTTAAAAAAATGAATATAGAAAAATCAATGGATGACGGACTTGACACAAAAGAGGTCGCAAAACTAATTAAGTTTATTTTAGACCTGCCAAAAGATGTGAATATACCAGAAGTAGGAATTAAAAACATCTTCAATTAAATTCAAATTTACTTTTATATCAAATTTACTTTTATAATGATTTTATTCTCATTAACCAAAGTCTTTTATTTGCAAAAATTAATTTGATGGTGTTTAAATAAAAAATGGCATAATTTAGATAATTTTGTTGAAATTTGCCACAACTTATCAAATTATAACGGTATTTTAGGAAAATTGAGAAAATTTATATAAAAAAGCAGAATAAACTCGAAAAAAGTAAAATTAAATAATTGTTGTTTCTAAAATCTTGCAAGCAAAAATAAAACAAATTGTTCCTAAATTGTGTCTAAAAAATTAGTTTTAATAATATTAGTTACTAATAATTTTAATTATTTTTTTCTGAAACAACTTTTGTTAATGCATCTTGTAAAGTTTGTGAAAAATTTATATGCAAACTTTCGGCTTTATCATTTAACACTTTTGATATATAAACTGTTTTTTTTATTGACTTGACCAAAGATTTTTTGTATTCATCATAGTTTAAATCTATTAAACTAACAAAATCAGATTTATTTTCTATTTTTATCTCTGAAATATCAGATGCTTTTGGCATTTCTTTTTTTTCATATTCTATGAAATCAACCGCTAAATTGCCTATTAAATCTTTTGCCATATAAATTGCCTCTTGCAAATTTTCTCCACAAGTTGAATTATTTAAATCAGGAATAAAAACACTATACCCACCTTTCTCTTCTTTTCTAAAAATTGCTGGATAAATTAAAATATTATTTTTCATTTTCCCACCTTTTATTTTAAGTTAGGGACTAAAATAAGCCCTGTCTTTTCAATTAATGATTTATGTTCTTGTCAATATATCCTTATTACAAAACGGCACTAAAATTAAATTCTATTTATTCTCTTTTAAACATGTTATTCGAATCAACTTATCTATCCTCTTGTCAGCCATTTTCAAGAAGAACCTTTTTTAACTACATTAAGTTTTATTTTAAATAATAAAATACTCTGGTGATGTAAACTGCCTTATTTTCCTAGGTTTTACGGCATTTTAAATGAGTTAAAATTAAAATTTATAAAACTTTTATAAAAAACTTTATAAAAATGCTACAAAAATTATTAATTAAGAAACAAGTTATCTTTATGGTTGGTTTATTTTTAGATAGAATAAGTGGACAAAGTTGCAAAATCTTTGCCCACTTATATTTTTTTATTTTTTACTTTATTAGCAATATAATAGTTGATTTATTAAATTGCTTGCATTTTTATCGGCTTCTTTTGTGTAGTGTGTGTAAATATTTAATGTTGTATTTGTATCACTATGTCCAGCTCTTGCTGATACTGTTTTTATATCCATACCACGAGTAAGTTGCATGGTAATATTTGTGTGCCTTAGCCCATGCGGAGTAATTTCTTTCAGTCCATTTTTTTGTTCAAACTGTTTTAACCATCTAAAAGTTGTTGCTCCTGCCATATTTGAGCCATCCCATCTTACAAATAGTCTATCGGTATTTGCCCATAAGTTGGCATATTTTATTTTTTCACTATCCCAAAATTTTTTGTAATCTTTTAATAATGTTACAACTCCACTTGGAATGCTAATTGTTCTGTTAGAATTTTTTGTTTTTGTATTTTTAGTTACAACCCCTATGCCACAAGCATATATACTATTTCTTGAAATCGTTACTAGTTCTTTTTCAAAATCAAAGTCTTTCCATTCTAAACCTACCAACTCTGCGTTGCGAACACCCAAAGCAATCATTAAAGTAAATGCAACTTTTTTTCTAATATCTGTTTCATTGTTTATGCAATCTACAAAATGTTTTATAGTTTCTGTGTCATCTAATATTTCTTTTTTACCAGAAGAACCTTTTTTAATAGGACGAATAAAATCACTAGAAGCATAATTAACACTAATTATACCTTGCCTTACTGCATCTCTAAGTATCGTATGTAGCATTATTTTAATTGCATTATTTGAGCCTCTTGAATATGGAACTTGCTCGCTTTCGGCTTTAAAATAATCTTCAAAATTTATTTTTAAACCTCTACATATTTTTTTAGCCGTTTCCCTTTTTAATTTATTACCAACTTTATAAGCGACTTCTATGGTAGTATCAGCCAATTCACATAATTTTGCACAAGATTGAGTAGTTAGGTTTTTTGCAGTAACCAAATCTCTTATGCTTTGCTTCACGGTTATAGTTTCTTTTTTATGAGTTCGTTCGCATAGCCAATTGCAAAAGTCTTGTATTATAATTTGATTTAAACCCCTTAAAGTGTATTTGCCTAATTTATCTTTAAAAATTTTTAAATAGCCTTTGCAACTATTATAATAAGAATAGCCTTGTTCGTGGTATATTAAAATATCTTCTACCCACTTTTCAGCAAATTCATAAAATCCTATGTCTTCCATAGGCTTGTTTAAAATTCCATTTGAAAGCCTTTCAGTTTGTTCTTTTAAGTCTAATTGACATTTTAGTTTATACGATTCAATTTCTTTTTTGCCCTTTAAGTGATTAGGTACTTTATATGTTTTAACTTTTTGTTTAAATTTTTTTGTTAAAGGGTCTTTATAGTTGCACCAAAATACAAATGAAAGTTCGCCTTTTTGATTATATCGTTCTTCTGTGTGCATTAAATCATTTTTATTCTTCATCTGGTACCTCAATAATTTTTCCACCTAAAAATATTATAAGTGAATTGACATCAACTAAAATTTTGCTTGAATTAATTATGCAATCTATTTTTCCACTTTTGCATAATTGTCTAATAAATCACTCGCTTACTGCGGTATTTTTGTCAAGCGACCTTAATTCATCCATACAACCTTTTATGGTTTTTAATTCTGGCATAATTTTTTTAAACATATTTTTTGCTCCTTTTTTTTATATTAATTTCATTTTTTAAAAAGTTCAAGGGTTTTGAAAGGTGTTTTTCAAGTTGTTTTAAGTTTGCCAAGTTTTTTTAGTAAAAGTATTATAAATGCCTTGCTTTAAGCTTGATTTTTGTTTATAATATTTTATAAATCATATTTAAATATGATTGCTAATTATATTTTTGATTACTATATATATAATCATTCTAGACTTTTTTGCGGGAGGTAAACCATGGATAATTTATCTAATACTTTTAAAACTAATTTGCAAAAACTTTTGGCTGATAATAAGATATACATTAACAAGAAAAACCTTTCTTCTTCTATCGGCTATAAAACTGCAAACTCTATAACAAAAGACTTAAATGGAAGCAAAGAGCCTTTTTGGCAAAAGGCTTGTAAGTGCATTGAATACCTTTATTCTAATGTGCCTTGCTTTACTTTAAACGACCTTATTCCAACCATGGACGAAAAGCAAGAAGATAAAAAAAGTTTTGCAGAACTTGAAAAGGACTACAAAACCTTAAAATCTAATTATGAGCAACTTGAAAAGAAATATAATAATCTTTACCAGTTTGCCAACTTTATTAACATAATTAAAAACCTTTCAAACGAAAGGCAGGATACTTTATTTAATTTAATGTCAGCCGAATGCTTTGCTGACTTTTTAACCAAACTAAGAGATTATTCACATAGAGCATTAATATTTGATAAGAATAATAAAAAATCTCATTATTCAAACACTTTTATATTTAAACCTTACAACTATAATACTTTTGCTTATGCTGATGCTTTATGCCAGCAAACAATACTTGCTTTAAGGCTTAAATATAGATTAAAAAACCAAGACGAATATGATAGAACAGAAGAAGAAAAAAAACAAAAACGTATTGAAGAAAAGATAAACGAAATTAAAATTACAGGGAAAAGAAGAACTGTTAAAATGCGAATTAAAAATTTACTTGAAGAAACTAGTAATGCTGACAATAAAAAGGAATTTAGAAAAGATAGATTTAATGACCTAACTCGTTGGAAATTTAACCCTTTGGACTTTAAAGATAATACTCTTTGGAACTATGATTTTATCGATTATAAAACCCTTTATAAAAAACAATTAGCAGAATTTATCGAAGAAGAATTTGGTAAAGAGTACTCACAAAAATATTTAAAAAAATCGATGAAAGATGAAAACGACGATATATTTAAAACTTAAATTACAATGCGTCTATGAGCTTGTTAAATGCGTCTACAATCAATCGCAACATTTAACTTAATAAAATATATTGCTTACTGCATTTCGTCCGTTAAACTTTCAGTTTTTATAATCTTTAAAATTTCTTTCAACCCTTTCAAATCAAATGTTTGAATTGAAATTTCTAAAAATGTTTTTAAATCTTTCTCTAAAAGGCTTAATAAAATCTCTATTAAGTCTTTTTCAAATTCTTGTTCAACTTTCATTTTGCTTACTCCTTTTAAATTAATTAGTCGGCTATTAATTCAAAATATGGAAAGCCTTTTGTAAACTTTTTATTTGCTATTTGTAAATCTTTTTTCAACTTACATACTTTTAACCACTTGCAAGGCTTAATTAAATTTAGTTGTTTTATAAACACAAAATCGTTATTAAGAGAAAGATTAAAGTAATTAGTAAGTTCTTTTGCAGTTTGCTCGGCATCATAATCACTCATACCAGCACGAATAACGATTAAGTTATTATCAAAATGTCCTTTATTAACTTTATTATTTTTTATAATCTCGTCTATTTGTGCTTTTGTTAAAGCACTCTTTTTTATTATTATGTCAATAAAGCCGTAACCAAATACCATTTTGTTTGCTCCTTATATAAACTCAACTTTATCACAAGACAAATTTGTCAGCCTAATTTTATTATTTATATCAAGCAGTTGCGTTTTTATATTTTTGCAATGAATTTTTTGCGTGTAAACCTCTTTACAATTAATAGAAGATAGGCAGGTAATTCGTTCACACTTTAAAAACTTACCGCTTATATTTTTATGTATTAATATGCTATCGCACACACACCAATCTTTTATAATCAAATCGTCAGCAAATATTTTATTGCAAGTAAAAGAATAGTTAAAAGTAATCGTTTTTGCCTTTACATACACGCAACATTCATAGTCTTTTTTGCTTACTTTTTGGCACTCATAAACTAAGTCAACAGCACAATTAAATAAAACATCGACTTTCTCGCCATTTTCTATAAACTTAAATATAATTTGTTTATGCTTTCCGTCATACTTATCTGCGGGAACTATTTCAAGATACTTTTCTAATTCTTCTATTTTATTTATCGTTATCATTTTAACTCCTTATTTAAAGCGGATTTTTTTATTTTTAAGGGGAAGTTTGTGATATTATTAATATCAAGTAGGGCAGTTCTTATCAAGCCAATCAAACCAATATTTATCTAATATGTGTGGTGCAAAATCTTTGTACAACTCGCTTAAAAAATTAATAGCCAACTTTTCAATTATAAATTTTCTTGCAGTGTTTGAAAGCAATATATTAATATTTTCTTGCCTTTGTTTTTTTGAAATGTTTTCTATATCTAAATTTAGTTTAAAAGTATCGTTAACTATTTTCATAAATCTATCGTCTTCAACCAGTTCTTCAAAAATCATATTTGAAAGTGATTTTGATATACTTTCATACTTGCTATACAAAAATATTTGTAAGCCAAATTTTTTAAACTTTTCAGCTGAAATAACTTTATAGCCATTATCCAACTTTTCAACTGCACCATATTTTATTAAATCTTCCATGGTAGATTTAGCCTTTGGAAAACTCCACTTAAAAAGCCTTTGTAATGTTGCAATGTTAAAATCTTTGCTTTTTACAAGTCCCATAAATTTATTAAAATTACTTTCCATATAAACTCCTTTGTATCGGTTAGTACAAGCCGTTTAAATGCGTCTTACACCGTTCTTAATATTGTGTTTATATATTTTATTGCTTTTACATTTTGTGCTTTTAAACGCTAAGTTTTAATATCTAGTATTTTGTTTTTTTAAAGTAAAAGACAGCAAAAAACTTTGCTGTCTACATTTGGTTGTATGACATATATATTTCTATTGCATTTCGTTTTTTCTTTTTTGACGAAATAATCATACTAATACCTACAAAAAGAAAGATAAAAGTTAAAACTATACTACATATAACAACTGGTATGTTTATACCAATATTTTGACTAGTGATATCTACGCCATTTATCAATACTACTGGTAAATTACTAAGAGAAAATAAAGTGCCAACAAAACCATAAATTCCTAATAACATAATAATTAAACCAAACCAAAATAATACTCTACTATTTTTTATTAGTGAGTTGATTTTTAATAAAACTTGTTTTCTGCAAAAATCAATAAAATTTTCTTCTTGGTCCAGTCTCGAATAAATATATTTTTGAATTGAATTTATTTCATCAGCTGATTTTTTATCATTTATAAAATCGCATAGGTCTAAATTTTCTTCTAGTTCTATTAGGTCTAATTTTTTATTTTCTTTAATACACTTGAAACATTTCAATAATAAAGTTAATTGATTTTTTATAACAACTGATAAAACAAACATAATCAACCCCAAAACACACAAAACTGAGGAAGAGAAACCTATTATCATTGAAATAGTGCCAGTATTAAAGAAAAAAAATGTTAAAAACATACCCCAAAGCCCAACAAGTCCTAAATATGAAAGTCGTTTTAAGATATTAATTTTGTTTTGCTTTTCGGTTATTTTAACAAAAAATTCACTTTTGCAATCTTCTTTAAATGCTTTTTCTATTTCTTCGGTTATCTCTGCGTTTGAGTTAATATTATTATGTTGCATAAAAGCATATTTTAAAGTAGTATTTACTTCTTCAAAACCTATTTTATCATTTATGTATTGACCTAATTGATAATAGTCAATTTTAATTTTTGCCATATCTATCTTACCATTCTAGTATTTATTACAGAGCCTCTTTCGTTATAGGTGTACATTGTTGTTCCCTTTTTTACAGTTACGGTAGTACTAGTATAGCCATGCAATTCTCCCATTACGGTAAAAATTGTACTGTTTTTTTCGTTATAAACATATACCGTTGAACCTTTTTGAATAGCAGTTATTATCATATTTACCTCCTTATGATACAACCTTATTATATATATTTCTCAATAAAAAGTCAAATATATTTACTATAAGTCAATAAAATATTTAATTTAAAGTCGAAATGGAACAATCTTCTAAATTAGACAGACCTCAAAATCATTTATAATTAATTGTAGTAAAAGGAGGTTAGGCTATGGACAATAATGAACTTATAAACCGAATAGGCTTTATTAGAAATCGTGCAAATTTGTCGGCAAGAAAACTATCAATGGAAATAGGTAAAAATGAGTGCTATATTCATAGACTTGAAACAAGCAAAACATTTGCTCCAACCTTTGAAACCTTAATGGATATTTTAGAGGCTTGTAATACTACCACCGAAGAATTTTTTTATTATAATATTTCAGCTTATAAACAAGATGAGGAAATATTAAAACTTTTAGAAACTGCCAGCCCAGAAAAGAAAACTGCAATCATTTCATTATTAAAATTAAAACAATAAAAAAGAAGGCTTGATACTTTTCAGCCCTCTTTTATTTTTAATATTTCTTTGTGAAATAATCTTTACCTGCTTGCCATAAATAAATATCTAGTTGTCTTAAAGTGAAGTCGTTTAACTTATAAAATTCTCTAAATGCGTTTAAAATAGAATAGAACTTTTTGTAATCTCTACAATCTTCATAAGAGAATTTAAAAAACTTATCTTGCTTATTTAAGTGCATTAGCATTTTTGCCACATAACTATCAAATATAGGAAATTCATTGCCAAGATGATGAACACAATATTTGGTTGCAAAAGAGTATATATTCCTATTTATGCCGTTTTTTGTTTTGTCAGCAATATCATTTACAACAGACAAATCTTTTGCTTTTAATTTTTTATCTATGTTTAGCGAAACAATATACTCGGCTACCTTATATGTATTAAATATATTTGTGCTATAAAAGTCATTGAGTATATTAACCTTTAATAAAACTTCGCTAATATCATTATTGTTAGGGTAAAGGGCAAACAACTTTTTTAATGCCTTTTCTTGTTCTACATAGTTTGATTGCGTATCGCAAAGCATTAAATACTTTTCAACTTCTGCTTTGCATGGCTTTTTTATCTCCATATATACTCCTTTTATCTATTCAATCATAACATACAACTACATATTTTGTCAAACAAAACGAATAAGTGTTTACTATAAATAGATAAAAAATAAAAGTAAGTTGTTATACCTACTTTTATTTTGAGTTATTTTATGGCTAACTACATTAATTTTAGCCGAGATTATTTGTGTTTTAACAATATAATCATATTTAAGTATTATTTTGTTTATTCTCTACCATTGCTATATTAGATGTTTTAAGCCTTTCAACTAGCCTTTGCATAAAATCTTTTTCACTAGGTAAATATATTTTATCCAAATAATATGTTAATTTATTATCATTATTTAAAAAGTAATGCCCATTTTCAAAAGTATTGTAGTCAAGTACACCAATATATTCTTTGTATTGCTCTTCTAAAATACTATATAATAAGTCGTCGTCAATCTCAAATTCTGGAACATCAATATTTTTAAACCCTTGACTTCAAGTTATTATTCTTGCACCTATGGGGAAATAGGTATAAAAGCGATTGCCTTGTTGGATTGTATCATCTTTATATTTGGTAATATATTTTATTAAACCTCGTATTTCATAAGCATTTTTAATATTGACAAATCCATAATCTCAAAACTTTTTAATATCATAATAACCTATTTTTAATTTTTCTTCATTTAATAATATTATATGTATGTGGAAAAAGTGGCTTGTGCCTTGCACTTCAATAGCCCTTATATATTTAATATTGTTGCCATAGTTTCGCCTTATGCTTTTTATAAATTGTTTAAAGGCATTTAACACTCTATCAAACTCTATATAATGTTCAAAGGTAAGCGTAATTCATTTAGCAAAATAATTTGTCAAGTCCAGTTTATATAGTTCATACCTTTTGCGATTGATTGTTCTATTATAATCTTTTCTATCCATATTTAGTTTAGGCTTATCGCTACGCCTTAACCCATTTCACTTTTTATCTGCCTTTTCAGTATTAAAATTTTTTGAAACAATAATCATTCCGTTTGCAAATTCAATTTTGTACATTTTATATTCCTCCGTTTTGTTGAGCAATGCTCGTATATAGTTTAGCCTCGCAAGAACATTATTTAAGACTACTTTATATTAATAAAGATTTTAGGTGCTTGTTCTAAAAAATATATAATAATTTTTATAAAAATATTTTACTGAAATTTAGAAAATTTAAATTAAACTACAAATTTTAGAAATTTTATATAATTTACACAAGTTGCAACTCAAATTAGGAAAGTTACACAAGTTATTTTAAAAAACAAAAGTTAAAATTTCTAGATTAATTAATAAATAAAAAAACACCACAATATATGGTGTGTTATTATTTGGTGGGAGTTATAGGGCTCGAACCTATGACCCTCTGCTTGTAAGGCAGATGCTCTCCCAGCTGAGCTAAACTCCCATTGCCTTATTACTATATCAAATTTTGATTTATTTGTCAACAGTTTTTTGAAAATTTTTTATAATTTATAAAATAAATTTTTGCGTTTTCCCATTATCCCACTTTAATTCAAATCAAAACGCCTTTCACCTGTCCGCCTTTTTATTGTAAATAGTTTGTAAATTGTTTCTATTTTAGTTTACATTAAATCAAATCATGTTGCCTTTCGTCTGCCCATAGATTTATTATAAACCATATACAATTTATAATAGTTTAAACTCTATCAAATATACTTTACTTAAACAAAACTCTATAAGTAAAGTTTAAGATATTTTTGTTGATAACAAAATCAATTTTAAGCAATTTTTTGACAATTTATTTGAAGATAATAAAACTGACTTTAAACAAATTAAACTTTGAAATGATGACAACAAACAAAAAAACACATTGAAAATTCAATGTGTTTTCTTTAAAACAAGTTTAAAACTTAATTACTTCTTTTTGTCAGAACTAGAGTCACCCTTGTCTTTTGATTTATTCTCTCTCAAGACATTTGCCAAACTATTAAATCCTTCTTTATTTGCTTTGTTAAGATCTTTATTGCTCTTGACAATTTCTTGAAGAATTTTGGTTTGTTCGCTAATTGCCTTAGTTTGAGTTTCAAGTTTTGCTTCAGTCTTCTTCTGATTTTCTTTAGCAAGATTATCGCCACTAAACTTCTTAGTAGTCATAGTCATAGAATCCTTGAAGATGTCTTTCATTCCGCTGATCATCTTATCGACACCAGCCACTTGTCCCATCTTAGTCACAGACTTAAGGAAGGCATCGCCCAACTGTTTGCCACCTTTCTTGAAGTCAAATAGGTTGTCAAGACCTTTAACACCCATTTTAGCAATTCCCTTTGTAGTATCCCAAGCAGCAGCACGCTTTTCTTTGCCTGTTCTTGAAGTTTTAGAATAATGTCCAAACTGGTCTTGTTTATACTTAAGTTCTCCATTTGCATCAACTTTTTCTCTTGCTTTTTCAGCACGTTTAAGTCGTTTTTCTCCCTTTTCAGCATTAAATTTCTCTTCGACCGCTTCAACTTTTTTACGTTGATCTTGCATTCGTCTATCAAAATAAGATTGTTTTTTCTGGTTGCCATTTTCATCTAAAACAAAGTTTCCATTTTCATCTTCAATAGACTCTTGAGTGCTCTTCATTTTCTTAATTACAGAGTCTCTAGCAAATTGTTTTGCCTCCTCATCTGATTTACCTTCAAGTTTTGCAGTTTCATATGCATGTTGTGCTTCACGAGTGTACACGGTCTCAGTATCATCTTTTTTCTTTCCACCAGTACCTATTCTGACTGCATTGTCAATTTCATTCTGGAATACTTTAGCATTATCCAAGTGTCCTTTTTTCTCTTCAGCATAATCCAAAGCACGCTTATCTCTAAGTTCTGTGGTTTTCACTCCTATGCCTTTTACCATACCACCAGCGAGTCTTGCTGTACCAACAGTGCCTCTGATTACGCCTGCACCAATTGTCGCTGAAGCACTGAAGCCTGTCTTGACAGCACCTGCAACTTGAGATTTGTATTTTTCACCCTCTTCAGCCGCATTTCCGCCACCAACAAATCCGCTGACAATTCCGATGATATCTTTTGTCATTAAGAGTCCAACAATCAGAATGACCATATTGATAAGTGCGTCAATCACACCCATGCCTGGTCCAAACCACGATATGTTTTGAACAAGTGGCAATACAATCATCAATAGGTTGAAACCAACAACCGTTCCGTAAGCCATGAGGATTTGTTTCATAAACTCTCCGCCCCATGACTTGAACGCTTTAAAGTTGTCAAGTGGAGCAATCGAAAGCACTGGAGGATACAACAGGAATAAAACTGCACCTTTGATAAGTCTTGTCATCATTCCTATAATAATTGAAAGCATAACTCCCAAAACGGAAGCACCGCCACCAAAGGCAACTATAAACTGAAATTGCCAAAGGTCATAGAACATCCAAACCAAAGGAACATTAAATTTTGAGAATGAAGAAATTGATACAAGTCCAAATCCTACAAAATCTGTTGACTTAAAATATCTAACATCAGGAAACCAGTCTTGAACTGTGTCAATAGACATTCTTTGCTTTAATCCGATATTGTTTGCAAAAGCAAAGTCAACCTGATATGCAAGATATTCTTGTTTTTCTTCAACAGTAGTAAGTTTACTATATTCAGCACAAGAAGATTGAGCAAAGATTCCACTTTTTGCAGCCTGTGCAGTTGTAATCTTTTGTGCAAGACCTTCTATTGCAACTACACCTCTTGCACGGTTTGAAGAGTATGCTGCCGCATTAAACAGCATCCCGCCAAAGGTTTGTGAGGTTGTCGCAGTGCCGGCACCAAAGAAATCATAACGAGTGTAATATTCTTTATTAGAGCCAGTAACTTTTTCCTTATAAAACTTTTCTGAGACTACATTGCTTCCATAAATAGCGGCAACTTTTTCTGTGCTTGTGCCTGCAGTGATATTGTCAAGCGTCCTAAGAATAAGACCTGAAAGTTGAAGACCTATTACTACAACTACTGGAAGAATTGCATAGGTTAGGACTGACTTAATTGCAGTGTAGATGTATTTCCATGGATTTGTGTTTTGATATTCTTCGCTGTAATGTGATTTGATGATTGCCACCATTGTTGAAACAGCAAGGACAATAAGAGCGAATATAGAGAGAGAAATAAAGACGGTGTTGAGTGCCTTATATGCAACCGATGAATCACCTATACCCAAAGTCCCGTAAATAAATTCTGTGAGTGGGTCTCTGCCAAAGACAGGGTTTTTATTCCCGACTGTTGTTGAGACTTGCCCATCTGAACCTACAGTTCCGCTTGTTGTGGTTGTCCAGTAAGTGTCAAGACCTGCAAGTTTTCTAAGTATACATTGCAAAACGTCGATACCACTTGTGAAAGCGGCGAAAAAGAAATATATTATTCTTGGAATATTATCAAGAATTGATATAAACCAGTCTTTAATGCCTAGGGCTAAAAGCGAAATGTACACACTTCCTCCTTATTAGTGTCAAAGTAAGCGCTGTCATGATTTTATAAAAGTATTTGGACTTATAAAACTTGTTACACTATTTATCATTTTCATTATAACAAATATAATTACAAAAAACAAGAAAAAGTCAAAAATTCAGCCAAATAATTTCAAATAAATCTCTACAAATTGAGAAACAGAAAACTCTTCTGGTCTTTTTGTAAGCAAATCTGGTGACAATCGTGCCAAACACTCTTGCAAAAGACCACTTTGAAGAAGATTGTTTTTTAAAGTTTTTCTTCTCATAGAAAATGCTGAGCAGATAAACTTGTAAAATTTTTCTTCATCTACCCCTTCAAACCTGTCCCTTTCAACTTTGATGTTGACTATTGCTGAATCTACATTTGGTTGGGGATAGAAAAGTTTGCGAGAGACAATTCTTTTAATTTGGGCATTGCCATAAAAGGCAATCATAATTGAAAGCACGCCATAATTTTTATCACCCTCTTTGGCAATGATGCGCTGTGCAACTTCCTTTTGAACCATGATAGTCAATGAAGTCAAATTGTCTGACTTAAGAAATTTGAAAATAATGGGAGATGTAATATAGTATGGCAGGTTGGCAACCATTTTATAACCATCTTCAAGACCATTTTCAATTTGCTTTAATGTAAAGTCCATCACATCACCAAATACAAACTCAACATTTGGCAGATTGAGAGAGGAAAGATGCTCTTTTAAATCTCTGTCAATCTCAAAACTTTTTACCTTTTTTGCGTGAGAAGATAGTGCAGTTGTCAAACTGCCCATTCCAGCACCTATTTCAAGCACGAGGTCATCTTTTGTCACCTCTCCATCATCACAAATTGCATCAAGTAAATTTTTATCTGAAATGAAGTTTTGACCAAACTTCTTTTTAAAATTGTGCTGTGTCATATTTTAAACAACTCCTTTGTGTTTTTAAGCACCACTTCTATCACCCTATCAACTTCCTCGCCCTTGATTTCTGCCAAATTTTGTGCAATTGTTGGAAGAAAGTATGGTGCATTTTTTTTGCCTCTATATGGATGAGGCGCAAGATAAGGACAATCAGTTTCAAAAAGTATTTTTTCAAGTGGAATATCAATTAAAGTATTGCGGAGCGATGTTGCATTTTTAAAAGTTGAAACACCACCCACCGAAATATGCAGACCCAGTTTCAAAAGTTCACTTGCAATCTCTCTACTTCCACTAAAGCAGTGCATGGTTCCACCAAATTTCAATAGTTCTTTGTTTGCTTTTAATATCTCAAGCATATCACCATAGGCGTCTCGGCAATGTAGAACAACAGGAAGATTCAATTCATATGCAAGTTTCAACTGTCTGATAAGCCCCTTTTTCTGCTTCTCCTTTGGAGGCATATTTTCGGTATACTGAAGACCTATCTCTCCTATTGCAACCACCTTTTCATTTTGAGCAAGCGTGAAAAGTTTTTCAAAAGTCCCGTAATCAAGTTCTAAAATATTCTCTGGATAAACACCAACAGAAGCATAGACGCCATCATGACTATTTGCAAGAAAAACAGCATCATTAGAAGAAGGCAAATTAAAACCGGAAGTTATGATGTTTTCCACCCCCATTTCATGGCTTTTTAAAATTATTTCATCTCTATCTTCCTCAAACGCTTTATCAGTCAAATGAGCATGAGTATCAATCAAAGTCAAAGTTGGTTTATCCTGAAAATTTTGCATAGTTGTCACTTTCTTGCCCCTTTATATATCTTATATATATTGTGCATTTTTTATCGCAAAATGTCAAATTAAATATTAAACTAAAAGGTAAAATAACAAATTTAAATAGTTTGTTTATATTAAATATATTTTATTTAAAAGATATCAATACAAGTCAATGCAAAAACCTTATCTCAACATCAATAAAGACAAAGATAATTTTATAAAAAGAAAAGGTTTTTTTTCGCTCGTCAACAATAATTCTGGACAAGTTATTCTATTTTTCGTCATCATCGAATAAATTATTTTATGAACTTAATCTGGCTTTTAATGGTCGTATTATCAATTTCTTTTCTGATTTTTTCAAATCCGTCAATCATGCTCAGCACAATGATTGATGCCTCTTCCTCTGCACTGAAACTGGCAATCGAACTATGCGCCGTCTATGTGGTATGGCTGGGGATTCTGGAACTTGTTGAAGAAAGCGGACTTAGTCAAAAACTTGCAAAACTTTTGCATCCCCTGATAAAATGGCTCTTTAAAATTGATGATGAAGAGACAGAAAAGATGATTGCACTTAATATGTCGGCAAATATGCTGGGACTTGGCAATGCCGCAACACCTATGGGCATATCGGCAATGAAACGGCTCGACGACGGAAGCGGGGTTGCCTCTCATGCAATTATCATGCTTATTGTCCTCAACGCAACCTCAATCCAACTTCTACCATCGACCATCATCGGACTTAGGGCAAGTGCTGGGTCAGTTTCACCTGCCGACATAATCCTTCCCACCCTTATCTCAACCATTTGCACCTGTGTTGTCGGTGTGACTTTGGTCAAAATTTTTGGCAGATTGCGACAAAAACTTAACACAAGACAAAAATATAAACAGGAAAAGTCAGGAGGAAAAAGATGAGTGCATATATTCTTCCTGTGATTTTTATCTCACTTTTTTGCTATAGCAAATATAAAAAAATAAACACATATCAAACTTTTGTCAAAGGTGCAAAAAAGGCAATCCCACTGGCCATTGACATCTTGCCTTATATAGCCACTATCATGATTGCAGTCGCACTTTTAAGAGTGAGCGGAATCACAATACTCCTTGCTAAGTTTTTCTCACCTCTTTTTACACTTCTGGGAATCCCTTCCGACCTTATCGAACTTGTCCTTCTTCGCCCTTTCACCGGCTCTGGCAGTTTTGCATTATTAAATGATGTCCTTTTAAAATATGGCGCTGACAGTTATATCTCCCGTTGTGCCTGCGTAATCCTCGGTTGCAGTGAAACAATATTTTATGTGACAGCAGTTTATACATCTCAAACAAAGGTCAAACGCCTCTTATATGCAATTCCGGTCGCACTGATTTCGGCAGTTGTGGGCTCGGTTGTTGCCTGCCTTATTTGCAAGGTAATTTAAACAAAATAAAAATTTTGCTTTAAATCACATCAATTTTAAACCATATCAATTTTAAATAAATCTATTTCTCAAATGACTTTATTGAAAATTTAGTTTATAATAAAAACTAAAAAGTTAAGCAAAAAATTATAATCTATAAAAATTCAAATTTCATTGTTGATTAATTAAAATATATAATAACAAACAACCTGCATTTATTCATAAATATTTATATGAAAAACAATGATTGCCATGATAATAAAGGAGAAAAAAACTGTCATAAGGAAGCCAGAATTTGTCTGACTGGACCTGAAATAGTCACGCTTGCAGGAAGCATAGCCATTTGTCTAAATGAGAAATATTGCAAAGATGACCTAAAAAAATTGAAACATCTTTTTTCTGCAATTTGTGCAAACATATCGGTCATAGAGCATGATAAACATGACTGAGCATTTTTTATCTTTTTTTAATGCTGTTAAACTATTAATTTTTTTTCTGGCTTTAAATTTTATTCTTTTTGTCAAATTTTAACATTTTTACTTTCAAACATAAACATCATTCTTCTGTCCTCCTTTGGTTTTGTTTTGCCTATCAATAAAAAATCCAAAAGATTTGGAAGTTTGATATTACAACAAAAAACAAGAAAATGACTTTCTTGCTTTTTCTTTTAAAATCTTATATTAAGCCTCTCTTTCACTTCTTCTTCACCTAAAATTTCCATAATAGTAAAGAGCGTTGGAGAATCTTTTTCGCCGGTGATTGCAAGTCTGACAAATTCACAAACTTTTGCAACATTGCCCTTAAATTGTTCTGGATTTGCTTTATAGAGTTTGTTGTCTGTCGCATAACCCATTTCCCCAGCAAGCGTTTTGACATTTTCAAACCACTCTTCGTTTGATGCCGGCATTTTAAAATCCTTTCTATAAGCATCCAAAAATTCATTTGCCTTTTCTTTATCTTGCTCTTCGATTGCAAAAGTGACAGGCGAAGAGAAGAAATAATGAAATTTCTCTTTCATCATTGCATAATTGAAAATATCTTTTCGTGGCTTTGGTTTTCCGTCTCTATCCATTTTGCAGACAGCAACAAATTTATCTCTTTCCTTTTCAAGAACTTTTGAAAGTTCTATATCATAAACTTTAGCCCACTCAAGCCAGTTTTTATAAAGTTCTTCCCCACAAATGCCAACAATGACATTTTTTGAAATATCGTTGAGTTTGACAAGGTCAAAAATAGGAGCAACTGTTGTAATCTGAGATGGTTTGAATTTAAACTCCTTCCAACTTTTATCTGGATTATTTTTTCTCCAGATTTCAAATCCAGAATTTATCATATTCAGCAGATATTCAAAAACCGCCTCTTTAGGATAACCATTTTCACAGAAATACATCATATTTGACTCAGGGTCATATCTCTTTGAAATCTTGCGTCTGTTTCCCAGTTCATTGAGTTTGTAAATGAGAGGATTGTGACAATATTGAATTTGTTTAAAACCCAGTGCCTCAAAAAGTTCTATATGGGCAGGAGTGGATGCAATATATTCTTCACCACGAACCACGATTGTTGTGCCCATCAATGTGTCATCAATGGCATGAGCGAATGGATATGGAGGTGTGCCATCACTTTTGAGAATGACAAAATCTTTTGCATTTGCTTTTGCCTCAAGTTCTCCTTTTATAAGGTCATTAAACTTAATACGCTCATTTCCTTGATTTTTTGTCTTAAGCCTGATTGCAAAACTATCACCGTTTTCAATATGTTTTTTTATCTCTTCATAAGACAGGTCACGACATGGATCATATTCCTTCTCATCATCTTCAGAAAACTTTGTTTCTCTAAGTTTTAAGACATCTTCCTTTCCCTCAGTCTTTTTACAAAAACATGGAAAAGCCTTTCCCTCACTTACAAGTTTTTTTGCAAATGCCTTATAAATTTCCACCCTTTGACTTTGAACATATGGACCATAATCACCCACATCCTCACCATCTAAAGTCTGATATTCATCAAATTTCATTTCAAAATTGTCAAGCACATCATAAAGCACCTTTTTCGCTTCCACCTTTTCTCTCTTGCGGTCTGTGTCCTCAATCCTTAAAAACAAAACTCCGTCTGTGTTTTTGGCTATGTTATAACTTATAAAAGCCTGAAAAAAATTGCCTATGTGGACAAGTCCTGTTGGGCTGGGTGCAAACCTTGTGACCATTTGCCCTTCTTTTAAGTTACGCTTTGGATATCTTGCAAAAATTTCATCTGTTGAAATAGAAACTTCTGGGAATATAAGATTTGCAATGTCGATATTATTCATAATTTCTCCTCTAAAAAAATCTATTGTCATTATAGCACAAATAAACAAAAAATCAAACATAATAAGTTTAATTTTGTTTATCAATTTTTGATTTATTCTCTTGCAATAAGTTGATATCACCTTTGTTTATTAAACTATAAGCAATCAAGAAACTATCAATTTCAATTTTCCCCGCTTTTTGTCTTTCTTATTGTAAAAAGACACTTATATTTTACAACTCTACAAGTTTTTTCAATTTTGATTATGACAATCTTGCAACAAACAGAAAACTATAAATTTTTTCTATGTCCACCTTTTCTATTTTTTCCTTTCTGTCGCTTTTGCTTATTCCTTCATGGTCAATCGAAAGCAAAATCTTCTTTCCTTTTGCCTCCACATTTTTTGACAAATTTTTATAAACAAACTCAATTTTTTAATAAAATAATATAAACAAAAAAATATTGCCTGAAAAAGCAATATTTTTTATTTTTTCAACTATTTTGCCACAACTTCGTTTTCAAGTTTTAAAAACAAAAGTTTGAGCGTTGAATCATCATTTGTGAAATAGTCTTTAAGTTTTTCATAATATGCTGGTGCATCCTCAAAGTCGTTTTTGTATGCAACGATATCTTCGCCATAAACTTCAACAAATTTATAAACTGAAAATTTCTTCATTGCCTGACGGACATCTTTGCGATTTTCAGCAAAACGAGCAAAAACTGTTTTTAAAGATTTCACCTTTTCCACAATAGGATTTGGTTTTGGCTCTTCATTTTCTGACTCGCCTGGTTTTTCTTCATCTTTGTCTTCATTATTTAAAACTTCATCTTTCACAGCAGCGTCAGCCACTTTGCCAGCCTCAACTTCTCCTTCATCTTTGCCTGATTCATCTGGTTTTTCTTCTGGTTTTGGAGGAACAATGAGGTCTGATGTTTTTTCACTTGTTGCCAACTTATTAAAAGTCTCATAAACATCAAATGCGAAAAGTTGAGTGTCAAGGTCTGCACCTTTTCCAGAATCTATCAACAATACTTTAAAATCTTCATAGATTTTTAAATATTCATAATCGATATAGAAATCAAACTGCTCCTTTGTCATGCTCTCTTTTCCGACATCTTTTGTCATGTTTAAATATCTGTCATTATACTTTGCAAGTGAGAACGCACAATCATAAACCTTGTTTATAAAATTTGTTACTGAAATTCTATAGTTGTAAAAATGTGCATTGTAAATTTCATAAGAGATATCATTAATATTGTTGATAGAAAGCAATTTGTCATGCTCACTCTTAACATTTTCATAGCCCTTTTTCATGGCTCTGACAGAATTATTCAAACTGGCATTTTTGACAACACCCTGAGTTGTATTTAGTTTTTCATAATAATCATCTATAAATTCAAGACCTGCCCCCAGCACAGTCACATAGTATTCATAACCTTCAAGCCCACTGTTTTGAGATGTTTTGAATCCTATATCTTTGATTGAAAATTGAGTGCTTAAGCCGTTTGCTGTCTTTGTTTCAAAAAGCGATGAATCTTGCTTTATAGTATCCATAACTGAAGAATAGAGGTCATAACTTTTTTCTTTTTCCTCTTTCTCCCCACATCCAAAAAGGATAATTCCAGAAAGAGCAATGACAATCGATAAAACGATAGGCAAAATAAACTTTTTAATCGCCATAATTACCTCCTATGATGCTTTTCACAGTTTCGTAAAGCCCCTCTTTATCTTCAACACCTTCAAAAGTTTTTGTAAAATCAATCCTGCCACCCACTTTTTGTGCTGAAGCAAGGACTGATGAAAGGTCTTTTAATTTATAAACTTCAAAGAATCTTTCAAACTTATCAAATTTTGCCTTTATCTCTTCATCAAAATAATAATATTTTATAGGTGAATCAAACGTTTCTGTCAAATTCTCTAAAACAAATCTTCCAAAGATAATAGTTGAAAGTTCTGCTTTATAATAATCGGTCTTGAGGTCTGTTCCTTTTTTGTCTTCCTCTTTGGTCTTTTCAAAACTTGAAATGACATCTTCAAACATCTGGTCAACAGTATTTAATATAAGTCTGCTTGCGGTATTGTTTTCAAGGATATTACCCATAGAACCAGAATATGCTGAGTTTAGTGCAGCAACAGCCTTTTGATTTGCCTTCATCCACCTTATAAAATCCGCTCTAAAATCAATGATTGCATTTCTCATAGAATCAGATTCTCTTGCAATTTCCTTCATCTTACTTAAAGAAGAAGCAAGTTTCTTTTGAATCTCTTTTGCCTTATTAAGATTGTTTTTAATAGGTTTAAAATTCTTTTTTAAATTTTTGTTGTTGTTTGCAAATATGATATTGTCATTATAGAATTCCAAAATTTCATCAACAGCCGTTGCCACCCATGCAATATCATTAAGTTCTTCCGAATATGCCTGAAATTTTGGGACTGCTTCAATTTTATCTCTCAGATTGATAAAATCTTCCTGCTCTTTGGAAGAGTCAACCAAAAATGAAGAGTTTGTTGTTCTGTTTAATGTTTGAATTGCATTGTATGTATTTGGTGGAATGCAAATTAAAACCACAACCACGGCTATTGCGACAAGCACAACAAGAGCAATGGCAACAAGCCATTTTTTCCCGCCACCTGCCGAATAACCTTTTGAACTGCTTTTTGCCATTTTGCCTCCTTTTATTTTTATTATTTACATCTATATTATATTTCGTAATCTAAAATACTATTTATTTTCAAATATTTATCTATTTATTTTAAAAATGTTTATCTAATATGCTTATTTAAAAATGTTTATCTAATATGCTTATTTAAAAATGTTTGTTTATTAAAATTAGCAACCAAATTGTCTGACAAAATCAAAGAAATAATCATAAACTTGATTGCAAATTATAAAAAGCAAAGATTATTTTTTTACAATAATATATTACATCATTTTTTGTCCCAAAACAAGCAAAATCTTATAAAACTTATAATTTTTTTGATTAATCATCAAAAACATCCACATCAGCCATATTTTCGACTGGTGTTTCTTCAATTTTATCGACATCAACTCTCTCTTGCTTCTTCACCGGCGCTGTCTTTTCTCCTAGGTTGACAAAAGTTGTGTATTCGCCGATCCATCTAAGTTTGACAGTTCCTGTTCCACCATTTCTGTGCTTTGCAATGATAAGTTCGATTGTGCCAGGTTCATCCTCCTGCTCAACATCATTATATTTTTCTGGGTTGTATAAAAACATTACAATATCGGCATCCTGCTCAATCGCACCAGAGTCTCTAAGGTCAGAAAGCATAGGTCTATGGTCACCCTGTCTGCTTTCAACTCCACGAGAAAGTTGGGAAAGTGCGATGATAGGCACATTAAGTTCTTTCGCCGCAATCTTCAAGTTTCTTGAAATATCACTGATTTCATTTTGACGATTGTCACCCTTTCTTCCACCTGCAGTGCTCATAAGTTGAACATAGTCAATCATGACAATATCAAGCCCATCTTTTGCTTTAAGGCGTCTGCATTTTGTAAGAATGTCGGCTGGAGTGGTCAATGAACTGTCGTCGATGTAAAGACCACTTGACTCAAGTTTTTTAGCCGCAGTCCAAATCCTCTTCCATTCCTCACCATCCATAGACCCATTAAGTGCCCTAGACATAGGGACTTTTGCAAGCGAACAAATTGCTCTCTGCATAAGTTGGTCACGACTCATTTCAAGCGAAAAGATTGCACATTTTTTGCCCTGATCAATGGAAGCATTGACAAGAATGTTCATAGAAAAGGATGTCTTTCCGATACCAGGACGGGCGGCAAGCAACACAAGGTCACTGTTGTGAAGACCATTTGTGATTGCATCAAGGTCACGATATCCTGTTGGAATACCTTTTATTGAATATGGGTCTTTCGCAATCTGGTCAAACTTGTCTATTACGTGCTTGACAGCACCATCATTGACACCAACATGTTCAAGTGCCGAACGAGACTGCTTCTCGGCGATATCAAATATCTCCTTTTCTGCAAGTTGAAGACATTTTTCCTTATCTTCAAATTCATAAGCACTTTCAATTATTCTTTGTCCTGAATATATAAGTTTGCGTTTGACAGAATCTGATTTGACAATTTCACAATAGAACTTAAAGTTTGCCGCTGATGGCACAACATTTGTAAGTGTTGTGATATAATCAATTCCACCTACTTTATCAAGCACCTTGTCCTGATCGAGTTGGTCTGTAAGTGTGACAAAATCGACAGGTTCAGAACGCTGATAGATTTTGTTCATGACAGAATAAATGGTCTTGTGAGATTGAGAATAAAAATCATCCTCCTTCATAATGCCAAAAATATCAATTTGCGCCTGCAAATCGATAAGAATAGCACCCAAAACTGACTGCTCTGCTTCTATATTATGTGGCATGATTTTATATTCTGCCATGAGTCCCTCCTATGTTGAATTTTTCCTTTGTTGATTTTTTAAACATTTTATTATTTTTTATTGTTTTTCAATCATATATTTTTTTGAATTTAATCTTTTGCATTCAATTTTTTTATTTAAAATAAACCATTGTCTATAATTTTTCAAATTCGCATAAATATAGATAAAAGAATATTGATTAAAATCATTTTTTGCAGGTTTAACTTTTTATATTAAAGCCAAACTTTTGTTTTACAAAATCATTCCTTTGTAAAAGGGTCTTTCTTCCCGCTTTTGGCAATCCGATTTTCCCTTCTCTTATCAATCTTAGCACAAATCCACAAAAACAGCAAGTAAAATATTGTCGTGATGACTATGATGACAAACACGCAAAGAGCGGTGTGGATTTTTGTGTATTTAAAAAAGAGAAAGGCGATGAAACCATCAATGAAGAGCATCAAAAGTAAAAAGATGACAAGTCTTTTACTGGATTTTTTTAAATCTCTCTTTTCTTCTGGGTTGATTATCACTTCGCCCTCCTCTTATTGCAACAAATTTGCAATAAATTAAAACAATTTAATTTTAAAACTCGTTCTTGTTTTAACTTTTCATTGATTAAATTTTAAATTAATTAAAAGAATCATTAAAACATATAATTTTCTTGATTAAAATAATTTCGCCTTATGAAATTTCATTTTTTTAAATCATTCAATATTTAAAAAAACTCTAAAAAATTATATTTCCCCTCTCATAATCTTTCCACGTTCTCTGTTTCTAAGGTTATGGTCAAGGATGATTTTACGTATTCTGAGACTCTTTGGAGTGACTTCAAGAATTTCGTCATCAGCCAAAAATTCGATATCATCTTCAAGGCTCATCTTCTTTGGAGGAGTGAGTCTGAGAGCGTCATCAGAGCCAGACGCACGGCAGTTTGAAAGATGTTTTTTCTTGCAAACATTGACAACGATGTCTCCGCCTTTTGGGTTTGAACCAACGACCATGCCCGCATAAACTTTCATGCCCGCTTCAACAAAGAGTTCTCCTCTTTCCTGAGCATTGAAAAGACCATAAACAATGGCTTCTCCGTCTTCATGGGCAACAAGAGATCCAACATCACGACGTTTGATTTCACCCTTCCATGGCTGATAATCATAGAAAACTGAGTTGATGACGCCTTCACCTTTGGTGTCAGTCAAAAGTTCACTCTTAAATCCAAAAAGTCCTCTTGAAGGAATCAAGAATTCCATTTTAATGCGGTTGCCATGTGGATTCATCTGCACAAGTTCTCCCTTGCGGACACCCATTTTTTGCATAACAACGCCGGTGCAATCTTCAGGGACGTCAAGAATAAGTCTGTCAATAGGCTCACACTTAACACCGTCAATCACCTTAATTAAAACTTTTGGCATAGAAACTTGAAATTCATATCCATCTCTTCTCATATTTTCAATGAGGATTGAAAGGTGCATTTCACCTCTTCCGCTCACCTTGAATTGCTCAGCAGTTTCTCCATCTTGAACACGAAGTGAAAGGTCTTTGACAGCCTCTTTATAAAGTCTGTCTCGAAGATGACGAGAAGTCACAAACTTGCCCTCTCTTCCTGCAAGTGGACTGTCATTCACCATAAAGGTCATCTCAACACTAGGCTCTGCAATCTTGACAAACTCAACAGGCTCAACCACATTGCTGTCACAGATTGTATCACCTATTTGCACACCTTCAAGTCCGGCAATACATACAATTTCGCCCACACTCGCACTTTCAACAGGCACTTTCTTAAGACCTTCAAAAACAAAGAGGCTGACAACTTTAGATCTTGTTTTCTTGCTCTGGTCATGGAAGTTGCAAAGTGTCACACTTTGTCCAACTCTGATTGACCCTCTTGAAATCTTACCGACAGCAAGTTTTCCAACATATTCATTATGCTCAGCAGAAGAAACAAGCATCTGACAAGCCTCCTGATCATCTCCTTCTGGCGCTGGAATATAATCAACAATTTTATTAAACAGAGCGTTCATATTTTCGCCCTTTTCATTTTGGTCTTCGCTTGCAATTCCCGCTCTGGCAGAAGCAAAGATAAATGGAGAATTAAGTTGTTCTTCATTTGCATCAAGTTCAAGGAAAAGTTCAAGCACTTCATCAATCACTTCGCTTATTCTCGCATCAGATCTATCAATCTTGTTTACAACAACGATGACTTTAAGTTTAAGAGCAAGAGCCTTTTCAAGCACAAAACGAGTTTGAGGCATAGGTCCTTCATAAGCATCGACAACAAGAAGCACGCCGTCAACCATTTTAAGCACACGTTCAACTTCGCCACCAAAGTCAGCGTGTCCAGGAGTGTCGATAATGTTGATTTTTGTGTCGCCAAAAAGACAAGAACAGTTTTTTGAAAGAATGGTGATTCCTCTTTCTTTTTCAAGAGCATTTGAGTCCATAACTCTGTCTTCAACAACTTGATTATCTCTAAAAACACTTCCCTGTTTCAAAAGTTCATTTACAAGTGAGGTTTTGCCATGGTCAACATGGGCAATAATTGCAATATTTCTAATTTTTTCGTTTTTCATAATTTTCATCCTTTTTAACTTAAAGATTATATCATAATTTTTCCGCAATTTCAAGAATATAAAACAAATTTTAAAATATATCTCAAAATTTCTATATATTGCAATTTCTAAATTTCAAAATTTCTGAAATTCAAGACATCTGAATCTCAAGACTTTTAAAATTCAGAGCATCTTAATCTCAAAGTTTCATAATATCAAAGTTTCATAATATCAAAGTTTCAAGACAATAAAAAATAAAACAACATTCAAAACTTATTTCAATTTCTTTCAACTAAAAAAACATATCGTATGATATGTTTTTTCTTTACTCAACTTAATTTGTTTAATATAAAAATTTTAAAAATAATATTCTGGAATACAGTCATCCAAATTTTTATTTCTTGCCTCTATTTCAAGTTTCTCGAAATTCTTTTTGATAGTTTCTTCCATAATTGTTATGAATATATCATTTTCTGGATTACCCTCAACTTTAGAATAGACAATTTCCATTGCAAAGTCAACAAAATCCTCATTCTCTTCTTTGAAATAATCCAAAGGCATTCTCTCAAATTTTGAGATATCTTCGCAAAGCGAAACTAATAAATCATAATCATCCTTATCAAACTTTTTAAAAACGTCTCTTTCTTGAAATTGTGGCGGAGCATATTGAATGGAAGTCGCATCATTTAAAAACGCTCTCAATACTATTTCAGGGTCATTTTTCAATCTGTCTGATGCAAACTCAAGCATACTGCCCTTACTTTTTACAGCAGTTTTTACAACCTCAAAATCATCTTGCATTTCATAAGACAGCACTTCAAAAAATCTTGAATCTTTGCTCATAAGTGCTAAAGCATATTTTTTAGTGCTTAATATTTCCTGCATTAAATCAGGATCTTTTTCACTATATTCTTGAAGGAATTTCATATAATCTAAAGAATTTATTTTTCTGATAATTTGAAACTCAGTCCCTTCAAAAATTTTGTCAAACTTTTCCATTACTGCATTGTTTATTTCTTTTTTATCTTGCGGAATCTCTTGCAATAGTTTTGCATTTTTAAATTTATCTATGACATTTTTGATTTCCACAGAATTTAAAAATTGCTTTTCATCGGTATATAAAATTTCTTCAAAAATATCACGATAGACCTTTGCATATTCATTTTTCTCACCTGTCACATAATTCATGTCATCACATTTCTCATCTACAAGATCCAAAACTTGCTCATAATTCTTGCATTCTTCAAGCCTCAACAAAAATTTTGATTTGTCTGTTTCAAAAGAAACTGATTTGTATACTCTAGAAAGTTTTGTTTTAAATTTTTCAATAATCATCCTTTTTGAGAAATTGAAATAAACATCTTGCTCATTATCCTCTTTATTTTGGTTTGATTGCCCACCAACCCTATCCAAAAACTTTGAAATAGAATCACCCGAAATGAATAATGTGCCAAAATTAAAGAACATTTCAATGTCTTTATTAAGTGTAACAGCCGTAAAGTTTCCACCCCACGTTGCATCACCTAAGAAAATTCCATCAACGCCATACTTTTCATCTTTAAGATATATTAAATTTGTTTGATGATTGAGATAGGTAAAATCCTTCTTATATTCATCCAGACTTTCTTTAATTTCATCTTGCTTACTCTTCAACATCTTTTCTTCAATATCTAATTCTAGTGATCTTTTTTTATATAATTTGTCATCATTTTCATAATCACCATTTATCAAAGAGGCCCTAGATTTGTCAAAAGCAATCTTGTCTTGATCCAACCTGTTTTGTTTATATAAAATTTTTTGACGGTCTGAATCTACAGCCACAGAACAACTTTCAATGCCAACCATAGAAAGAAGTGCTCGCAAATATTCACTTTTGCCAACACAACAACCATAATGATTATTGACTAAATCAACCAAACTTCTTGTTATACTGTATCCATCTGTTATTCTAGAAGCATTATCTTCATTAAAATAAGTTATATCATTTACAATCTGAAAACATATGAGATATTTTTCAAGTGGAGAGAGTTGATTATTGTTTCCATTCTCATCAACTATTCCATTGTTTATTTTTTCTGCAATCTCAGACAACTTGATATTTATCTGCACAATTTCTTCAAAACTTCTTTCTTTTTTATCAAAAATATCTGCAAAATCAAGCAATTCTTTATTAGAACTATAATTATCATAAGAAGAAAATTTAACAGTCTCTTCAAAAACAAGTTCTCCACCATTTTCATTTATGGCTTGATAATTTTCATTTAACGCTTTAAACTCGTCAGTCTTAAAGAAAAGGTCGCCGTCCGCACACTTAAATTTAATCTTCTTTCCACCAAACTCTTTTTCAAAAACCTTTTCTTGAATACAACGCAAAAGCATAGGGTCAATAAGTTGAACTTTTGTCAAAGTCAAAGTGACCATTTCATTTCCATGCTTTGCCTTATTGATAATTCTTTCGCCAAAATACTTAAGTTTGTCTTCTTGAGATTGCATCTTCCCTCCCTCAAAAGACTGTCCGAAACATTCTTTTTATATTTTTATTATACCATAGAAGAAAATATTGTCAAGGCTATGCAACTGATTTAATTTTTCCTCTCTAAAGACAATCACTGGAGAAGAAAACTTTTGTCTTTAAATTTCAAGTTCCTCATCTTCATAAGTTTCTTCACTCTTCTGTGGTTCTAAAATATTGTTATTAATCTTAGGATACTCAGTATCCAACGCTTTTTTTTACAGAATCTGCAAGTGGACCATTTATATTTATGGTTTTTAAATTTGTGCAATCTTTAAACGCTTCCTTTTCTATATCTGTCAGAGTGTTTGGAATGGTGACTTCTGTCAAGTTTTCACAATGTTTTCATAAGCAATATTCTATAATTTTTACTAAGGATGGAATTGTGACTGCTTTCAAATTTTCACAACTATAAAATGCAAGAGAACCTATCTCTGTCACAGATTCTGGAATAGATATGCTTTTCAAATTTCTACAACACATAAACGCCGCCATTTCTATTTTTTTCACCGAGTCTGGAATGATAATATTTTCAAAATTATTACAACGCTTAAACGCTCCCTCTCCTATAGTTTCCACTAAATCAGGTATGACAACACTTTTTAAGTTTTCACAACCAGAAAATGCATGCCTTTCTATGCTTGTCACAAACTTTGGTATTGTGATTTCTTCTAGCATTTTACAATACTCAAATGCTCCATGCTCTATGCAAGTCACAGCCTCAGGAATATTGACATCTGTCAAACTTTCACAATTTTTGAATGCACCCTTGCCTATGCTTGTCACACTCTCAGGGATTGCAACACTTTTCAAATTTCTGCAATTAAAAAACGCTCCTTCACCTATTGCTTCAACAGAGGATGGAATTGTAATATCTGTCAAACTTTCACAATTTGAAAAAACTGCTCGCTCTAAACAAGCCAAAGATTTTGAAACGGAAACCTCTTTCAGACTTTTACAATAACTAAATGCATACATTCCTATTGCTTCAACAGAGTCTGGTATGGAGATATTTGCCAAATTTTCGCAAAACCAAAATGCTTCATATCCTATTGATTTAACTGAAGATGGAATGTCAATATTCTCTAAACTTTCACAAGTACTAAAAGCGTCTTCCCCTATGCTCGTCACAGATTCTGGAATGATGACCTCTTTTAAATTTTCACAACTATAAAATGCAAGAGAACCTATCTCTGTCACAGATTCTGGAATAGTAATTCTTTTTTAATTTTTACAGTCATAAAATGCACGCTTTCCTATTTCTTCAACAGAGTCTGGTATGATGATGTTTTCCAGTTGAAAACAATCCTTAAATGCACATTTATCAATTTCTTTCACTGAATCAGGAATTATGACATTTGTCAAATTTTTACAATCTGAAAACGCATTTGCCCCGATGCTTGTAATATTCCTCCTTCTATTGTATTATTGTTTATCTTTTCTATATCGTTTAATCTACTTTAATTAGTTTGCCATCTTTAATATCCATTTTTTGCCTCCCATATTCTACTATACCCTTATTATACTCGGGGGGGGGTAATTGTTAAGTGCATAATAAAAAATAAGCAATCAAATTATCGTCATTTAAAAGCCTCATTTGATAAATCAATAAATTTTGTTGTTTATTTAAAACAATACTTCTTTTATTATCAAAACAAATAAACGCATTGATTCTTTAAAATAAAAAACTCGAAACATAAAGTGCAAATTCAAAAAAAACCGCTGATAAGACATACAAAAAATTAATAATTAAAAACCTACCACTTTTGATTTCTATGACCTTTAAACAACAAAAAAAGCACCCACAAAAAGAGCGCTTTTTTAAAATTAGTTTAAACCATATTTCTTGTTGAACTTTTCAACATTTCCGCTTGTATCAACAACCTTCTTCTTACCTGTGAAGAATGGATGACACTTATTGCAAATATCAATGCTGAGGTTTTCACCTTTAGAGCAAGACTTTGTCTTAAAGGTATTTCCGCAAGCACAAACGACATTTACTTCATGGTAGTCAGGATGAATTTCCTTTTGCATAACAACCTCCGTTTAAAATTTTTTTATATTCATAACTGCCAAAGGCAATTTAAATTAGTCTCCTACATAAGGTAAAAGTGCAACATTTCTTGCTCTTTTAATAGCAGTGCAAAGTTCTCTTTGATGGAAAGAGCAAACACCAGTTTGGCGTCTAGGTAAGATTTTGCCTTTTTCAGTGATATATTTTCTGATTTTAGCAACATCTTTATAATCAATAGCCTTTTCTCCGGCTACGCAAAATGCACAAACTTTTTTCTTAGAAGGTCTGCGAAATTTCTTAACAAAAACCTTCTCTTCTGATTTCATTTCAGCCATAATTATCTCCTTTTAATTAAAATGGTAAACTGTCGTCATCATCGATAGGTTCAAGTTCAGCAGAGCCATTGCCAGCAGTCTTTGGCATATCACCGTTTGAATCAGAATTTTTAGAATTTAAAAATTCAACATCACTTGCAGTGATTTCAGTTGAATAACGCTTTGTTCCGTCCTGTGCTTCATAAGAAACATTTTGGATTCTTCCAACAACGCAGCATTTTGAGCCTTTCTTTAAAAATCTATGACAGTTGTCTGCAAGGCCTCTCCAAACGACGATATTGAAAAAGTCTGCTTGAGGACCATTGTCAGTTGTGCTTGCAAAATTTCTTTGAACAGCCAAAGTAAATCTGCACACAGAAACACCACTGTTTGTGGTATTAAGTTCTGGGTCTTTAGTCAAATTCCCGATTAAAATTATCTTATTCATTTTTCACTCCTTTTTTGTAGCCACAATGCCACAAGGCAATTCATCAATTATTTTCTTACAAACATTTGACGAACAACGCCTTCAGTAATGTTCATGAGTTTTGCCATAGCGTCAACTTCGTTTGGATCAAATGTCATGTTCATAAGAACATAAAATCCTTCATTTCTGAAGTTGATAGGATAAGCAAGTTTTCTCATTCCCCATTTATCAATTCCTTCAACAACGCCACCTTTTGCTTCAACATAAGAAGCAAATTTAGAGATTAATTCCTCTCTTTTTTCTTCGGCAACATCAGATGAAATGATATAAAGAAGTTCATACTTATTCATACTTTTTACCTCCTTTTGGACAAAATGGTCTTTTTCTAAAAAGTTCAATTTTGATAATTTCAACAAAAACAAAGTCTCTGTCAACATTTTCAAATATTGCACACTTTAAAAAAGACAAGGATGGTGTCTAAATAAATTTGCAAATGACCAAAATTTTTCAGTTTCAATAAAACCTCAAAACCCTCTCGCCATTCTGCATTAAAAAACACCCTGCTTGAGAAGGACATATTGCCTTGTCCAACCCATGCAAGGTGTATTATATAATCTTTTAATCATTTTGTCAAGCATTTAAACCAACAAAGAATTTATATTTTATTGATTTGATGCCTATATTAATGACCAACTTTAAATTTGAATTATGTTTTATTATTTTTTAAGTTTTGTCACTTTGCATTCCTTCCTCATCAACAATTTTTTAAAATTGTTTACATTTCTCTATCATCTTCCTGTTCTTGACAACTTATATTTTCCCTGATATCTTTCAACATATTCTGCTCGATTGCATTCTTATTTTCTTTGCTGATTTTATTAAACATTTTTTTATAATTTTTTTACCATAACCATACAATCTTCCTTCCTCTTTATTTTTATGGTCATTTTGCATTAAATTTAAAAGCAATGTATCAATATATTTATCTTGAATATTATTTTTAATCACATTTTCAGTTGCCTTCATTTCGCAATCTTTCATTATCTCGATAGCCTTTGAAAAATAATTTCTATCTTCGGCATAAAGTTTGTTTACTTCATGCCTTGCCATAGCCTTATTCATGTCTTTATCAACTGCTTTATCGCCTTTTTCAATCTTCTCTTTCAGTTTTGAAATTGTTTTTTTGCTCTTGCAAGTTTATTTTCAAGACTTGCTTTTTCTTTTTTCCACTCAGCAACCCTTCTCTCTGCCTTATATGAATCTTCTGCATAAGAAAATATTCTACATTCATCGCTATAAGAACAAATGAAATCTTTATAAGAGGAGTCAAACTTACTGTCATCATGCCAGTATCCACCAAAATCAAAAATAAGATCTCCCCCCCCCGCCAACCAGACTGCTAATTTCATTAAATCCATAAGCCGAACATAATAATTGAAACTTTTTATTTTCTTCTATATATGTTGGGTCATTTGCAAGCAATTTAAAGGCCTCTTGTTTTAAAAAGTTGTTTACAAGCATTTCTTTGTGTAAAATAACTTTTCTCATGTGAAAATATTCGTCTATTTCTTCGAGAACAGCAAAATCAATCTTTCCATCAAACTTCAAATCTTTTGAGATAACTTCATGATTAACAGGTCTTTCTATAATTGTATAATCTTTAAAAAAAACTTTCAACAACATTTCTCGCAACTTATGCGTCCTGTTTTAATTTATTTATATCATTTTTATTTTCCATGTTCCCCTCCACTTAAAATAGTTTATACTCTAATTATATATGGAGGGGAGATTGTCAAGTCTTTTTTTTACTAGATAATTTTTAATTATTCTTAAGTATGATTTTCACCTTAAAAAAAGATATCATTTATTCACATGGCAAATGATATCTTTAAAATTTTGTCTATATTATAAACACCCAAACAAAGTCAACAAATTGATATAGTTTGAAATATTTTTTCAAGTCCACAGTCTATCTATTTTGAATTTTGTTTTCAATTATGATAAGAGGCACAAACATCTCTTCTGTGAGCGAACCGTGGTGACCTTTAAATCTGTTTGAATCTTCGTGCTTTATAAAGTGTTTGTGACTTTTGCAAATTGCGATATAGTCACCCAGAAGTTCTCTTTCACCCTCAATGGACGGGTCTCCAAAATAACCTTTGCCAATGAGTTCCCCGCTTTTATGAAGTTGAAAATCTTCACCATAATTCTTTATAAACAGTTCTTTAAACTCCTCTTCACAACCCTCTTTGACCTTGAATGCGGTTGCCCTAGACTCAAGATAAGGAGGACATTTAAGAAGCGAATACAACTTTTCATCCTTATATATATCTATATAATCATCAATTTCAACCTGACCATGGTCGGCGGTGATGATAAAGAGTGTTTCCTTGCAAATTTTTGACAACTTTTCAATTTGCCTGTTTATATGATTTATGAGATTTTTTGCTTCTTTTGATGAAACCCCATTGTCATGCATGGTGGCATCTGGCTCTGGGCAATAACAATAAACAAATTGCCTGCCCTCTTCTTTGCAAATTGCTTCAATTTCCCTAAAATAATCATCAATTTGAGAGCAAATATGCCTGTTCTTTTCTATTCCATCATGCCAGTAAGCAGGGACAACATTGCTGATTTTATAATCTGTTTTTGCGTCTTTATAGAATGGAATAATGGGCAATCTTTTTGCCATAAAGCCGTCCTCAATCGGTTCACCCGTCTCTGAATCTTTTGAGAGATAAACATCGACATTTTTGCCCAACTCTTCAAAATTTATCGACCAGCCAAACATTCCATGCTCAAGTGGAAAACTGTTTGCAAGAAGTGTTGTTGCGTTTGTTGTCGTCGCAGGAAAGACAGAGGTGAGTTCTGCCTCAACACTTTTTCTTAAAATGGATGATTTATCTAAATTGATTTCCAAAGGATTTTTGCCCAGTCCGTCAAAGATAATAAACACCACATTCTTATAATTCTTTTTCAATGTCTCATCCAAAACTTTCAATGTCTTGTTTTTATTGTCGCAATTTAAGAATGTTGCAAGTGAGGCAGAAACATTTATTATATTATTATTAAAATCTGGCTTTGTAAACTTGACTGAATCTGCCAAATTTATCTCTTTCCTCTCCTGCTCTGTCATATTTTCCTTCAATGATGACTCATCATTTGATTCAGTGTGTTCTATCTTTAATGGGTCAGATTTTTCTATCTTTCCCTTTTTAGATTTTTTCTCTTTCTTGCTTCCATTTTCTTTCCCTTTTCTTTGAATATGAAAAAGACTTATAAACTTACCCAAAATCAAGATGATTCTTTCGCTGTGAAGCATAGAATATTTTTTGCAATATGCTTTGCCAAAGATTGTAAGTCCGGCAATGATTGCAGAAACAGCAGAAGCAATCATGACCTCCCAAAATGACCCCGCATAACGGACAATTAAAACCACAGTAATCGAAGTTCCTGCAGCACCCGACAAAATGCCACAAATATCACCTATCACGTCAGCAGAAACACTTGCAACCTTCTCTCTGTTGTCGATAAGACTTATTGACTCTTTTGCACCTCTTATCTTTCTTGAAGCCATTGCCCGAAAAGGCTCGTATGATGCCGAGGTAATCGCAACCCCCACCATATCGGCAATGATAGATATTCCGATAAAAAACAAAATGACCACCACACTTATCGCAATGCCAGCACCAGTGAGTGCCACCTGACTTATCACGCCAAAGATAAATGAAAGACAAATTGACAGTGCAAGAACGATGAGAGGCCACCTCCACCAAATTGCGAATTTTGAGGGCTTTGTCTTTTTACCCTTTTTGTTTTCCATAATAAAAAAAACTCCTTTGAATTATTATATCATAAATAAATAAAAATAAAAAATCATTTTTAATTATTTTATTCGTCCCCTTTTCAATAATTATTATGAAAATTTATTAATTTTGTTAAAATTTTTGTTTTTTATTTATTTTTTTGCCTTTTTTTCATTATTTTTACTGAATTTTTTGATAATTCTTAATTATTTTTAATGAATTGTTTTTTATTTTTTGATATTTTAATTAATTTATTTATTTTACTTATTTAATTTATTTATTTTACTTATTTAATTTATTTATTTTTTATAAACAAAAAAAGGCATAACAATGTTATACCCCTTTGAGAAGGCAATCTATTGAGTAAACCTTGCGCCATAGGTTCGGTCGGATTTCCCATTCTCACACTCATCGTCACCGAATAAGCAGTTTCCTTTTAAGCAAGACATAACACCGAATCGCCACTTAGGTCGCACTATAATCCTCAATCTATCTGCAAAAATGCAACAGTCTAGAAGTTTTCCTTGACAGGCAGATGACTTATTAGCCTTTTTTGCAAGTGAAATTTCAATGACAATGACACAAAATGCAAAGCGCTTTACATTTGACATCATTTCCGCCATATCCCGTGTCACTCACTCAAAGCAGGCTACACTGCACACAACTTTTATCGCAATGCAGGTTCTTCCTAGCAAGTAGATGATTTGACACCCACCTAAACTAGGTCTCCACGAAAAATGGGTCGCTCGCTGTATGCCATTACAGCACGCCCAAATTTCTTAACTTCCAGCACCAACCCCAGTTTGGGCAACCAAAGCCAGCACCAGAAACTTCACAGATATGCCCTTCGACGCTATTACTTCGCCCTCCTAAGTCACCATTCTGACTAGAATACTGCACCTTCTATAGTTATATTATACCATAAACATAATAAAAATGCAAGCAACTAAATTTTCTTGCATTTTTAAGGGTATGTTTGACTTTATTCATAAAAATTAAAACAGAAATTGAATTGACCGATTTTCATGAAAATTAAAACAGAAAATATTTGACCTCTTTTCATAAAAAACAAATCAGAAAATATTTGACTTTGTTTATGAAAACAAAACCATGTTTTTCTCAATCAGACTCTTTTCGTTTAAATAAAGATATCATTTTTAAATCTTTCAAATTAAATTTCAACTTTTTTATTTGTGCTTTTTTAAATCTACTAAACTTTTGACTTGACCCAACTCCATTATATACTATCATTCTTCAATTTTTTGAATTTGATAGATAGTTTTGCTGTTTTCTCCTATCTTCACTTTGTCAGAAATCTCAATGCCGGCAACAACCAAAATTTCGCTGTCAGAGGCAAGCACAGGAATGAAGTCACGAAGTCTTGCAGGGATTTTTTTGTCAATCAAAAAACTTTTAAGTTTCTTTCTTCCTCCGCCAAACTTACAAAACTCATCACCCTCTTGTCTAAAACGCCAGACAGCATTTTTTGGCAGAAGCGAGCCATCAATATATAGGCAATCATTTTGAAAATCTTTTATATCTTCCCTCTTGACTTTTTTGACTAACAATCTCCCCCAGCCCTCAACTTCAAATTCGCCCGACTTAAAAGCCCGATGAAAATCCTCAGTTTTTGTCTGCTTTCGATGAATTGCGATATAGTCATATTCTTTGACAGCAACAATTCCAAAAGGCAAACTAAGTTTGTTGCCATTGTCTCCATTTAAGGCAAGTTTGCTGATAAGGGCAATGTGCCTCCTTTCAATGTCTTTGTTCACACCCAAAAGATTCATAGCCTTGAAAATAATTCTCGCCAAAATTGACTGACTATAGACAAAATATGATGTAGGAATTTTTGCTAATTTGCCATCAAAAATCAGAGCATCTTGATAAATCTGACTGTTTATATATTCATCATCCTGACTTGCCGATTTGCCAAAATTGACAATGGAATTTATTGCACCAGGCCACCTTGCGACAATATCTTTCATAATCACATTTCTCAGATAATTGCGACTATAAGAGTTGTCGGCATTTGTATGGTCTTCAACATTCTTCAACCTATTCTTTTTGAGATAACCTATAATCTCCTCTTTTGAGGTGTCAAGCATAGGCCTGACATAACATCCAGAGACAGCATCCATACCCTTTGCCCCTGCAAGTCCAGAACCCCTGAAGATGTGCATAAGAATTGTCTCTGCCTGATCATTTTTATGATGAGCAAGAGCGACTTTGTTGACAACGCCACGACTTACAAGTGCGTCAAAAACTTTGTATCTGGCATCTCTTGCCTCAGTTTCAAGACTCTGCCCATTTTCTTTGGCAAGTTTTGGCACATCAACGCTAAACTGATAAAAATTAAGCCCCAGACTCTCAGCAAATTCTTTTACAAAGCCACAATCATCTCCACTGTTTTCTCTTATTTTGTGGTCAATATGAATCACCGAAACTTCAATCCCAAACTTCTTTTGATTTTGCGCCAAAAAATGAAGGAGAGCAATCGAATCACTTCCGCCACTGCATCCAACACCAACCTTGTCACCTTTTTCAAAAAGATTATTGCAAAAAATAAATTGCTCGCATGATTTCACGCAAAAAACCTCACATTTTGTTTAATTTAAATCAATTATACAGCATTTTTCCACATCATTCAACTTTTATCATCAATAAATTTTGTTTAATATAAAGAATTTTGTCATAATTTATCTAAATAAGCAGACTTTTTTTATATTCTTCAAAAATTTTAAAATTATATATCTCTTAATTTGCAATCTTTCAAGTTTTGCTACATCTTCATAATATTACATCACTTACAAGAAAACACTCGCTTCGCTCTTGTTATTCTTGCGTCCCTAAAAAAAGCAGACCATATCAGCCTGCTTAAATCAAATATATTTACATTTCTCCTTCATAGTCATTGACTTCGCTATCGGTTTCACAATTCTCTTCGTCAAACTCTTCATACTCACGATATTCCTTGCACCCAGTCTTGTTCAACTCTTCGATATCCGCTTTGATCTCATTGCAAAGTTTTATTTTTGAAGAATCTAATTTGTCAAGTTCGTTTTGAACAACCAAAGCAGTCCCCCAAACTATTGCACCAGAGCCAGGGATATAAGGACCACCAAAAAAGCCCCTGTTTGATGTAATTCCCACTATTTCTGTCACAACGCCACCGATTAAGAAAAATGCCTTCTTTCCATATTTTGTCAAAGCATACATAAAGTTTAACAGCAATCTTTGCTTTGTCTTAAGAAGCGGTAATTTTATCTTAGCCTCAATTTTTTCATTATATTTATCCATGCTTTCCTTCCTAAAGTCAATCAAGTCGCACTCATTCAATCACAAGATTTTTCACCAAAATAAGTTTTATAAAAAATCATATCAAAAAATGATTGAAATTATTTTTTTGTATTAGTCATCATCAAAAATTGTATGAGACATCAAAACGCTTCTGCTGAACAGTTTTAAACTTTCAAGCACTCTAATACATTCAATTTCTTTTTTCTTAAGCACAAGACTAATTGCCTCTTCAATGTACCTATTTATCATATCATATTCTGAACTTAGTTTGTTTTTCTCTTTCATATTAACTCCCTTTGTAATTATCTCCTAAATATAAGCCTTTTAATACTGAAAAATCATTTTGCTCTATTGTCATGGCAAAACCAAAAAAAACCAAAACAATAAAATAAAGTTAAAAACACTTATTCATTTGTAAATATTTTTTTAAGTCATTTAAAACCTAAAAAACCATCCATAGACAATTTATGAATATTTTATCTGATAGTATACAAATTTTTTTTATAATGATGATTCACTTTCATCAATTTTTGCAAATTTTTAAAAATACATAATATATTTTTTGTTTACATTTATAATTATAATCGCCGACTTCACGCCTTTTAAAAGTTTTAATCATAAAATCGGCACCTATTTTACGCTTAATTAATAGTTTACAAAATTTCAACATTATCTGTTTTGTTTTTATAAATTATTAAAGTTCAAGACCGCCTTCATCATACATTTCATCTTCAAACTCAAAATCTTTGATATAATTCTTTCTTGCTTCAAGTCTTTCAATAGTATATTCTGCTATTTTATTATCATTTTCAATAGTCGACAAAACAAATTGAGGATTGATATTCTCATGCAAAATTTGATTTACATTTGCATCAATCAATGTAATAGTTTGTGAATATCTATCAATATCTCTTTCAATAGACTTCAAAAAGAAAGCATAATCCTTGCGCGCTATCACACTTTTCATATTTTTTAGACTGATTTTTTGATTTTGATCAAGAAGTTTTGAAAATTCTGCTTTTATTTCCAACAATGCCTTAATTTCATAAGAATTGTCTACAACAGGCTCTCCTTGATAAACTTGTTTCAAATCAGCCAAAATGCCCTTTCTTTTATTAAAGTTTTCAATAATAGGGTTCAACACACTATTGACTTTTTCGGAAAGTGATTCTTTATCAGAATATTCTTCACCTAAAAATTTATAAATATGTGACATAGTTTTCACCTCTAAATTTATTTTACCACATATTAAGTGGTGTTGAACGACTTTTTTCATTTCAAAAAAGTCGTTTTTTCTGTTTTAATTTGCAATTAAAATAACCTTAATTACATAGATATTTCGCTTTCATCTATCTTTGCAAAATCTTCAACAAACTTTTTTTCAACAGCAAATCGATCGAGATTGCAGTCAATGATTATGACATCATTTTCTGCAGCCTTTTCAACCATTCTTCTATCAAGTTTAAAATTTGAGGCTTCATAATATTGTTCGGTAAAATAGCCAAACAAAGATTCTTGCGATTCAATATCTAAAGCAATCAAATTCAAAATTTCTGCTACGTCATTTTGACTAATCTTTTCTTTAAGAATATTCAACCTTTTATTTGCAAAATATCTTTCATCTGCAATTTTTCGATCATATCTTTCGTTGACCATTTCTATAATGGCATCTTTGGTGTTTAAAGTGCCTTTGTATTCATCTTTAAACTTAATGATTCTCTTTTTTACATTTTCAAGTTGTTTGATTTCAAAATTTATCTTTGCAAGAACTTCCTCTACTAAAGACTCTTTGTCATATTCTTTTTTAAAAAATTTATATTTTCTTTCCATGATTCACCTCTATGTGGCTTTTATAAATCCATCACCTTTTCTTTGTCTTTAAAGTTGGCACTGCCATTTATAAACTCTTTTTGTTTTCCCAAAGTTTCAATTGACAGGTCAACAAGTTTGATATCATGATCTATTGCAACTTCAACAATTCTCTTGTCAACTTTGTATGTGGTATATTTTTCTAAATGCTTAAATAGTGAAACAATCAAATCTTCATGCAATCTTAAGTCACGCTCTATGCTTTTAAGCACTGCAGTTATATCTTGCTTCTTAATAGATTCGTCAAGAGATTTCAATATTTCCTTTGAATGCTGATCGGTCAAATCCATAAGTTTTTCATATTTATTTAAAGCAAACATAACCTCTTTATTCTCTTCTTCTTTTATGATATGTTTATCACTCTTTCTCACCTTTGCAAGAACTTCTTTTACACTCTCAAAATTTTGAATCATGACGCTCACGCATTTGTTAACCTCAGCATTCAATTCATCATAATTGTATTCTTTTCCGTTGAAACTATAAATTTGATCCATCAGTTTTCACCTCTTTTCAATATTTTATCACATTTATAATGCCCTTGAACGACTTTTTTTATATCAGAAATGTCATTTTCTCTTGACAAAATTCACTTTTTCTTTATAATATATAATATGATAAACATTTATAAAAGATTAAATTGCGCAATTGACTATATTGAAAGCAATTTGTTTGAAGACCATGACAGCAAAAAAATCTATCAGATTTTAGAACTAAACAGTTCTGTTGCGAATCCTGTTTTCGAACTTTTTGTTGGCTATACAATAAAGGATTATATCAGAAAACGGAGACTAAGCGAAGCGGTCTTTATGATAGAAAACGACAGAATCATTGATGTTGCAATATCTTGCGGTTACAACACAAGGGAGGGATTTTCTCGTGCTTTTCATGCCTTTCATGGTGTCAATCCTTCCAAATGCCTGACAAATTTCAGATATCTTGAGAGAGTTCATTTTGATGAAGAATTGCTTGCCCACCCTATAAAAAATTGCAACTTTGAGACTTTTAAAAAAAGAGAAAAGATTTGAAAACAAAGTCTATCAAAAACCTGCCACATCCAACTTTTCTTTATATCAAAAAAAGACTGAAATCAATCAGTCTTTTTTTAGAAACTAAAGCAAATCATAAATGGAATTATTGTTTTTTCAGCACAGAAGAAACAACTCGAATGAAACGAGTTTTTTTAGAGACAAGAGAAACAACACGAATAAAACAAGTGCTTTTCTGCACGGAAGAACTGACTCGAATAAAAAGGCCGTTTTCTTGATTTTTAAAATAAATTAAAATTTGAATATCTTTATTTTCATCATCTTAAATATTCATTTCTTCCCACCTGAAACCTTTTCAAGAATCAGTTTCAAATATTTTGAAGTGAGAGGTAATGACAAAACAAAGTATATTGCCATGCCCAGCAAAACTGCAAGAAGAATGGCAAAAAGTCCGGACATAAGCGAAAGAAAAATCTTTACAATCATAAACATTATTATCACTGAAAGAATGGGCAAAACACAATCAAAAAATGGAAGTTTTATAAGATTACCCAGTTTTATAAGCACACAAACTGACACGATAAGAGAAAGCACAATATTGCTTATGGCGATTGAATAAATTGATATTTGTGACATAGGTGCAAAAATAAACAGAAATGCAATCTTCCCAACTCCACCTATCAAACTGAATGCAAAAGAAAAACTATAATATCCATTAGCCTGCAGGATTGAAAGTAAAAATTGCATGATAGCGGTAAGAATAATTGAAATGCCCGTCAAAATGGTCAGTTGCATTGCAATCTTGTTTAACCCTTCAATGACACCTGGATAAATAAGTGGATAAAGTCCTCCCGAGATTGACATTATACCCACAACCAGTGGGAGCAAGATATACCACATTGCAAGAAAAGATTTTTGTATAATCTCCTTCTGCCCATCTCTGTCTCCTTTTGCAACGAGATATGAAATGTTTGGCAAAAGTGAAACAGCAACTGCAACCGAAATGATAAGCGGAAAATTCAAAATTGCACCAACCACACCTGTCTGCAAACCATACAGTGATGTCGCAAGCACTTTTGAAAGCCCTGCCTTTGTAAGAAGGGAGATTATGAAAAGTGATTCAATCGCATGAGAAAGAGGCACAACAACACCTCCAAAAGAAAGTGGCAAAGATGCAACAAAAAATTCATGCCTGCCAGACCTGTTAAAATCCAAACCCTTGACTTTAAAACCACAATAGGCAAGATAAATTGATGCAAGCACCTCGCTTGTAAGAATCCCCAAAAAAGCACCAAAGACACCTCTTGCAACAGTGCCTCCGCTCAACAAATAAGCAAAGACAAGCCCAAATCCAAACTTCGCCACCTGCTCAATAATTTGGCTCACTGCCGTAGGTGTCATATTGTTATAGCCCTGCATAAGTCCTCTCATAACCCCTACAAACCCGCCCAAAGGAAGAATAAGTGCTATGAGAAGATAACAATTTGCACCCTCATCAATTCCTTGAACTGAGGCAAGACTTCTTGAAAACAAAAGAAACATTGCCGAAAATAATATACCCAGCCCCAAACTAAACATAAGTCCATATCTAAGATAGGAACCCACAATTTTCTGGTCGCCCCTTGCTCTTGCACTTGAAACCAGTTTTGAAAGAGCGTTTGTCACCCCACCAGAGACAAACACCAAAGCAAGCGAATAGATTGACATGACCATTTGAAAAATGCCTATTCCCTCCATTCCGACAATGTTTGTAAGAGGCAATCTAAACAGCCCGCCAAAAAATTTGCAGATGATTCCGCTTAAAATAAGTATAAAAGCACCATTCCCAACATTGTTTTTCATGGTTTTATGATGTCTAAAGAAAATAAAAGTATACAAATTTCAAAGTTTTAGTTGACAAATAAATAAAAATCGGTTAGAATATCCATGTTTATATTTTATATTTTGTGACAGACATCAATCCGCACAAAAATTCAGATCCGCACAAATAGTCTGAGTTCAAAAACTTTAATTATAATCAACTCCTTCAATTTTTATTAATTAAAATTTTAAAATCGATGTTTGTACAAAATATAAAGTCTAAACATTTTTTTTATAATTTCAATTTAAACAATAGTAATTGTTTCAAAATTGTTTTTTATATTTTTGATATTTTAAAATAAAACAATGCTGTTTTATTTTTTTATCAGTCTTTATTCAAAACTTTATCAAGAGACTTAAATAAAGTTTAAATTCATCATACAAAAGGAAAAATTATGGCAAACAACAAATGTAAAACTTTTTTTGTAAACTTATGGAATAAAATCAAACAAATCTCAATCAAAGTTTGGAAATACTTTTCGTTATATGAAAAATTATGGTTTTTGACAATAACCATTCTTGCATTCGTATTTGCTTTTGTTTTTCCTGAAGAAGATGTGGGCGGAATAAATGGCAAAGTGATTATGACACTTTATCTTGTCGACATTTTTTCAAATATCCTATGCGAACTTCTAATATCTAAACAGTCCAAATGGAATTTCCTAGTTTCTCTTATTGTAGAATTTACCGAAATTGCAATCTGTATTGTTTGTGCATATCGATTCGCAACCATGGCTGTCACAATCTTCTTCTGGATACCTGTCGATATTATCAGTTTCTTCGTTTGGCATCGTCACCCTGATAAGAGAGAAACTGAACTTACCGAAGTGCGAAAACTCAAAGGCTGGCAGGAAGCACTCGTCATTGCCGGAATTGTTGTTTGGACTGTGGGAATAGGTTATCTTCTCACCCTCATCGACACAGAAAATGGAATTCTCTCATCTTCACCTGTGCTTGAAAAAATTGTTTGCTATTTTGACGCTTGTTGCAGTGCTGTCGGAATCGCAAATGGTCTGTTTATACTCTTTCGATATCAAGAACAATGGATTGCATGGTATATCTGCACCTTCCTTGAAATAGCCATGAATATCATGGCTGGACAATGGATTTTGCTGGTCTTGAAGGCAGGCTATTTGACAAACACCACATATGGATACATCAAATGGAACAAATATATAAAGGAAAAAAGAAAACTTGAGCAAACTCAGCAAAATGATTCCTCAACCATGCAAAATATTGAAAATGAGACGATAGAAAACAAAAATATATCACAAGAGTCAATAGAGCAAAACCTTATAGAAAATGATGAACATAAAACAGCAAACATACCAGTGCAAGAAGAAAACATCAACCAAAATGATAAAAATCAATCAGAACAAGAAAATGAACATACTCAGTTTGATAAAATTGAAAACACTTCAAAACAAAAACCTTAATAAAATATTTAAACTTTTGAAACTAGAAAATAATACCCTTATGTTTTGAAACTAGAAAATAATACCCCATTTATTGTTTATAAATTTTGAATCCAACAAAACCGAATTAATTAAATTATAAACAAAAAAAAGCATATCAAATGATATGCTTTTTTAAACAATTAAAGATTAACATTCGCAACTTTTTCACCTTTGCAATATAAATCAAAAACATCATTTCCTACATATGAAACATTTGTAAATGTAAGAATTACTGTTTTATCTTGATTTGCTTCAAGTGAAAACGAGATGTATGGGGCAGAAGTTGTAGTATCAGTATAAAATCTTTGGCAATATGATTTTGCTTTATCTAAATTTGGGTGGTTGACATTATTAATAAAAATTTCAACACAAGAGAAATTTTTTGTTTCTTCAGTATTATTCTTAAAATTAACAACTATCGCCATATAATTCTGAGGTATATTCTTAAGAGAATTTATTATTGTGTATTCAACCTCTGCGACTTCTTCCTCTTCCCCAGGTTTTTCACCACAAGCAGTAAACAATATTGATGAAAATATAATACAAATTGTTATAAACGCTATAAAAATAATATAAAATGATTTTTTATTTGCTTTTGTCATTTCTTTTCTCATTAAATTAGTATATTCTATCTATAAATCTTTATCAAAAAACGTTTTCTCTAAAAATCACTGTAAGCCTTTTCTTCATCCTCAATTCCATCACTTGCAGAACTAAGACTTTCTTCATCCTCAATTCCATCACTTGTAGAACTAAACTTTTCTTGACTTTCTTCATCATGCAAAGAATTAAAATCAATCGTGAAGTTCCTTAAAGATTCATCAATATCTTCCTTTTCCTCAAATTTTGAATCCCCTGCATTAAGTTCTTCCCTAGAATTAGAGCCTGATCCGAAGATAGCCTGATCAACTATATCTTTTCCTATATCTATGATATTTTCTATGACATTACCCATAACGGCACCAGCGGCAATTTCAATCATATCTTTGATAAAATCACCTACTCCGCTTGCCGAAGATGAAGAATGTGATGGTTCATCAAGTGTAACTCCTTGTCCTTTTTCCTTCTCGTCGTCTTTCTTTGCTGGTTTCTTTTTGGCAGAACTTGAAGACGATTTCTTTTCCGCTGATTTTTTTGCAGAAGATTTTTTGCCCGCTTTGAGCATCTTCTGTTTGTCAGTTTTGTTGTGAGACTCCATTTCCATAGGCCCTCTCATAGAAGCCTTGTCAATTTGCATGAGTGTCTTATTCATCTCCATGACAATCCTTTGCACCTTGACTGGGTCGAGCCCTATCTTTTCATAACCACCATATTCATCAATAAGCCTGTCAAGTAAAGCCTTATAACTTGTATAACGGAATTTCTCATTGATTTCAATATCGCTCTCTGAAAGAAGCAATCTATATTTTGCCAGAAGTTCTTGTCCCAACGGCCCACAAGACTCAAGTTCTTGAAGCAAACTCATAACAAATATCTGTGAAGCGGTGTCATAGAGCCCGCCAGTGATAAGTTCAAAATCAAAAGCATCTTGCATTACAACGGCAAGTTCTGGCACAGCAAAATCATCGACCTTAACATTTACATCCACAAGGTGGAAGGCCTTGCGAAGTTTTATACGGAAATCGTCATCATACTGGTCTGTATAGTTTGCAATATGTGAAACAATATATTCATTTCCTAAAAAGTTGTCAACATATTCGGCAAGGTAAAGAGAGGCAACAGCAGTTCCGTCCTCCTGTTTTTTGATTTTTATTGTGTAATAAAAATGCTTTTTCATATAAAGAGCAATTGCTTTATAATACTCCTCGCCCTGGTCTTCAATTTCCTTTTCCATGTTGATAAGGTCACGCTTGATAAGGTCAGGGATGACATAATTGCCATTTTCATCAACCTTTCCAACCAGTTTATATTTCATCGCCATTGTTTTCATTCTATATTTATAAAATGTGACAAAGGCTGGCTGGGTCACAACAATGTCGCTCCCAAACACAGGATAAGGTTTGACTTCAACCTTCTCTTCCTTTTTCTCTTCATTTTCATTTGATTTTGCCACAGGTTTCTCCTGCACTGAGGCAAATCCTACGCTTTTATTAAATTTCATAATTTCATTATAAATCAAAACTTTATAATTGTCAAAATATTTTTTTAATTTTTCCTTAAATATGACACGCAAAATGGTTTTTCTTTGATAGAATTTAGAGTGATTCCATTTGAAACACAATCACCATTGTGATTAAACAGACAGTCTGCCTTACATTTTATTTCAAGTGTCTTTGAATCTCTCTGAGGTGCATAGTCAGGCACCTGAGTAAACATATGCTTTGTCACATCCTGACTCTCTTTGCCATCCTCCTTTTCATATGTCGAACAGACTATCTCTCCATCCACCAAAATATTCTTAGCCTTGCAGGTAAATCTATCATTAAATTTGCAAAGTCCCTTTCTGCATCTTATATCCATTTTCGCCCCTCCTTAAAGAAAATTATTGACAAAAAAAGTTGTTTTAATCATTCAGTTATGCTATTCATTTGACAAAATTTCAAATTACGCTATTTATTTGACAAAATTTTAAAATTAATTTACAATAAATGTAATAATGACTAAAAGGAGAAAGAAATGAAGGTTTTATTATTAAGCGATGTTCGAGGAACAGGCAAAAAAGGAGAAATAAAGGAAGTTGCAGACGGATATGCAAACAATTTTTTAATTAAAACAGGCAAAGCAAAGCGTGCAGACAGCAGTGCCATAAGCGAAAACAAAAACAAGATTGCCGCAAACGACTATCATAAAGAAATGGAAAGACAGGAGGCAGTTGCCCTTTCAGAAAAACTTAAAGGTCAAAAATTTTCTGTCAAAATAAAGTGCGGTGAAAATGGTAAAACTTTCGGCTCTGTGACAGCAAAAGAAATTGCTGACGCACTAAGTTTAAAGGGCTTTGACATTGACAAACGCAGAATAGAACTTAAAAACCCTATTCGCACTATCGGAGATTTTGAAGTGATAATAAAACTTCATTCAACAGTCTCTGTCAAAATCACAGTTGAAGTCACTTCTATTTAACTTTTAAAACACTTGTGAAATTTTTGCTTTGCTATAAAAAAGAAAAAAGATTTATAGTTTAAATTATTTAGTTTTTCACATTATTTCTAAAAAAAATTTTGAAAGGCAGGAAAAATAAACCTGCTTTTTTAAACTTTTAAAATTTTATTTTCATAAAAATATTGAAATGTGACTTTATATATGTTACAATTCCTATGGAGAAAAATTATGAACGCTTATCTTGAAAAAATTAAAAATTTGTCAACAAGCGAAATCCTTGCAAGCATTGACAATAATTTCTATCAAAACATCACAGATAAAAACGAACTTAAAAAGTTTGCACAAATATTTGCCTATAAATATTGTGAAGAGCGAAACATATCTCAGGTTTATGTAAGATTTATAAAAATGAATCCAGGAGAAATGGGCGAATACGGAAACAGCAACTTTATTGTCGGCATAAATGCCAACTTTTTAAAAGCATTTGAAATCTTTAAAGAAATTCAAAACATTGATTATGTATTTGAGTTTTGCAATACCATTATTCATGAACTTCGTCATCATGAACAGATTTTATCTTTTGGACATGACATACATCCTGTAGTAAAAAATTTTGCAGTGATTTGCAAAAGTCTTCCAAATTATGGATTCTTAACAAATTATTACACCTATTCATGCAACCCTATCGAACTTGATGCAAGACACTTTGCTTATAAAACTCTTTCTAATATAGAGTCTTTTAAGCCATATTTAAAAAGTCAAAGTTATGTAAAAATTGAAACAAACGGACTCAACAACTCATTCCTTAATGTCGTAGAACTTTTAAATGACAAAGATTTTGTAAAAGGCGGAGAATTTACAAATACAAAAAAATATCAAGCAAACATCAAAAATATAAAATCTTATATTAAAAAACTGGCAAAAGACAATGGCATAAATATCGTGGGGGGGGGACCTTCTAAAATCTTTACATGGCAACAAAATCTTGAAAACATCAAATTCAGCGGAATTCTCGGTGCTGAAATTGCACCAGATTTCTTCTCAAATCCTTTCACAAGTGATTTCAATTCACAAGAAGTTGAAGATAAAGTAAACGAGGAAATTGAGATATTTGACGAGATAATTTTTGGTGACCCTGCTGACTATGACCAAATGTTGGCATCTGTCAAAACTGCATCAGTTGAAAACAATGATTACTTTGAAATTGAAGTCGAGGCTGAATAATCTAAAAATTGATGTTTTAGATTTGTAAAAAAATTAGTTGTTTTATAAAAAATTTTAATAAAAAATTAAAATAATCAATAAACAAAAAATATCTGACAAAATCTGACACAATTAGAAAAAAATCGAAGATAAAAATACGACATAAAAAAGTTTTTTATCATAAAAGACTTAGTTGAAACATAAGAGGTAACAATGAAAATAAAAAATTTCTTTTCAAAGATTAAATATGCAATCATCCCGTTTATTATTTTTATAATAGTCTTATTTCTCTCATTCTTTGGTGTGGAAATGCTGTATAAAGCGGGACTTATCAATGCGTCTCAATATCACCTATCAATATTTGACCAGTATATTCCCCTTGTGCCTGAGTTTATTTATGTCTATTTCCTCACCTTCCCACTGGGCATTGTGCTGTTCTTCTATTTGGCATACTCAAACAAAAAAGCCTTTTATAATCTCTATGTCACTCTTGTAATTTCTTTTGCAATCTCAGGTTTTATCTACTTTTTCGCAGAAACTATTTTGACAAAACCTGACTTTGACCCTGTTTCATTCACCGACAAACTTCTTGTTTGGACATGGGGCTCAACTGCACCAGTAAACAACTTCCCTTCTCAGCACTGCTTTATGGCAATCGCAATCATAATCGGATGTTTGACTGCAAACGGCAAAGGCAAAGAAAGGAAAATGAACAAAATTTTCATCTATGCATCGGTGATAATCTCATTGCTTATCTGTATGTCAACAGTATTTACAAAACAACATTATTTCCTTGACATTCTCGGTTCTTTTGATATTATGCTTATTGTATATTCTATTGTCAGAGTTTGCGGAACTGGAGATAAACTTGCAAACTGGCAGGAAAAACGAGAAGAAAAAAGAAAAGTCAAAAAGATTGAAAAACAGATGAGAAAAGAAAGCGAAAATGCAAAATAATCAAATATTGAAATCAATGAAAAGTTATCTACTTATTTTGACCTGTCAATACTTTAAAACAACAAAATAAAAAACACTTAAAATTTAATTTTAAATATTAAGTTTGAGAATAAAAAAACCACGGAAAAATCCGTGGTTTTTCATATTATTCATCTGAAATAATATTTATTAAATTGACTTGCCATACAGCACTTTTATTAAATTTCTTCAACAACTAAGATTTTTTATCTCTACAAAACATCAAACAATATTCTTTAATCAATGTTTTAGTTGCAATTCAACAAAAAATTATCACTGATTTGCAAGTTTTTCAAGTTTCTTCTTTCTTCTAATTGTAAGAAGAATGATGATAAGCACGATTAAAATAATCACGAATATCAACACACAAACAACAATAATTACAGTGTTGAGTGCCTGTTTGTCAATTTCAAACTTAGCATCCTTACTTACATGCCAGAATAGACCGCTTATTGAAAGTGATGGTGATGAGTAAGACTTAAAGTGGCTTACATTTTTAAATGTATGTTTTCCGATGATAACCCTTCCGGCAAAAGAATTTTCCTCTGTGCCGACAGGCTCCCAGAATCGACCATAGAAGTCAATATCATTTGTCACCTTATAAACGCACTTGCTGTATTTTACTCCATCCTCATTTTCAAGTCCATTGTTGACAAGATATGCCATGAGTGCAAAGTCTTTTGCAGAAGCAAGTTTGTATGGTTCTTTATTAGTTCCGTTTCCAACAAACGCTGATGCTCTTGCATCCTCATCAGTCCAAAGAAGTCTTGTAAAATAGATATTGAATGACATATTATAGTCAAAGAATCTATCCATAAACTCTTTATTGATTTGAAGTATGTTGCTTGAAACATATTTTGAAACATCATACAAAGCACCATCAATAATGAGATATGCTTTTTGATAAGCATAATTTGCAGAAGGATTTATGCGAATGTTGTAAGTGTCGCCATATTTAAGCACGATAGGTTTGCCATTTTCAATCCTTTCTGTCTTGTTTGCACCGATTACATAATCAAGGTAGCCCAAACGAGAAGGCTCTTTGCTGTCAACAGGATTTATGATAAGAGTGTTGAAAGTCATAGAGATATCTTCTTTAGTCACAGGGATTGACAGAAGTAATGAATAATTGTTATCAGCCTCTGTCAAGTCCTCAACAGCAAATGTATATGTGAATACATAGCAATCATTTTTCTCATCGTATACGCAGTCAAATAGACTGTTGTCAAAGCCATAGCCTCTTGTTTTCTTGATGCGAACAACGATTGTGTCGCCAACAAGAGCGGTGAAATTATTTTTATAATCAACTTCTCTGCCGTTTACTTTGACATCAATAATCTTATGAGAAGCGCCTAAAATTTCGCTTTCAAAGTTGACTAAAATATTTCTTCCTTCAAATACTGCTGTAAGAGAGAGAGGTCTGTCAATGAGATTTGTAAACTCATAGACCATTTCGCCATTTGAATTTGAACTGCCCTGATAGATTTCTTCAGTCTCATTGTCAATCCAGTAAAGGAAACGATATCCTGTATTTGGCACTGCAACAAGCGAGAGAAGTTTGTTTATGTCATAGTTGCCATTCAAAATTCCGCCGTCCTGTCTTGCAAATGAGTTTCCTCCATTTGCCAAACCATTGTTGGTATTTTTGATTTTGATATTGATTGTTGGGTTATATCTTGCTCTGACAATGTAGTTGCCCATTTCAAGAGTGAGTTTGAAATTGTCATTTTGGGCAATTTCTTCACCGCCCTCAAACTGAAGCGTGAATCCTACAAATACATAGCCATCAATCTTTGGTGCTGTAAATGTAAGTTCTGAGCCAACGCCAACTTCAGCATACCACAAATCTTCCTGTCCGATCCATGGGTCGAAACTATTGATATTTGTTGCAAATGAGCGGATATTCAAATCTTTATTATTGTTTGCAATTGTCACTGGCACAACTTCAACTCTCACAGATGCACGATTGAAAATCCAACCAGCATAAAGGGTGAATGTGTCAGTAGCAGGGTCAAAGTTGCCCTCTGCTTTATACTTGCTTCCGTCATAGGTATAACCGCTATGTTGCCAGTTCATGACAACTTCGCCATATCTATCAATATACTGTTCTCCATAAGAATTTTCAGCAGTGAAATATCCAGTGAATGTGAAATCTTTCTTAGATGCGAAAATCTTTCCTTTATCACTTGCTGATAAACTATCAAGATTCCACTCTTCACCATATCTCACCTTTTCGGTCATAGTGACAGAAATGTCTCTTTCGACATCAACCACAAACTTAACCGAATATTCTTTTGGTTTAACATAGATTACAACTGTTCCGTCAGAAATGACATCTCTGATTGTGAGGTTTGCTGTTGCAGTGAAGCCTGTTCCAGTCTGAACTGGGTCCTGACTTTCAACCTTTCCTGCAATGACATTTCCGTTGTCCTCACCGCCGATAATGTCATATTTGATGTTTCCGTCTTCGTCAGTGACGAGAGAATAAGAAATCATCGAACTTACTGTCATGTTTAAAGTTCCGCCAGTCACGATAGACACATTTACATTGTCACCACGACTAGGGTTTGAAGAAACAAGTGCTGATTTGGTATCAACAACAATTACACCACCATGAACAGACTTAACTTCTTCGCCTTCATTTGAGAAGATGACTTTAAGTTTGTTTTCTCTTGCTGTGAAGAGAACTGTGATTTTAGAATCATTTGTTGCACCCATAACAGCATAGACTTTTTTGTCGTTTATATTAAGTTCGTTTACAATAATTCCAACACTTGTGGAAATTGATGCAGTAAAGCCTTCTTTAGCCTCAACTTCAAAGTAAAGCACTTCATCAGTGTGAGAAAGAATCTTGTAATTTGCACCCAGTAAAAGTTTTCCTTGATATTCTTTATAGACATCATTTCCCAGTCTGTCGCCATTTTTGTCAACTACCCAGACACATCCACCAGCATCAGTGCCGAGATTGTCAACATAGTTGATAATTGTGCCTGCCTGAACGATGACATCAATTTCGCCTGCCTTAAATACAATCTCAATAGAAGAAATTGTGCTGTTAAGGTCAAGTGCGATAGCAAACTTGTTTCCATCAAAATGATATTTTTCATCCGTCAGGTCAATTCTGCTTCCGTCAACTAAGACATAGTCAAGTTCATATCCAGAAGCAATCTTAAGTGTAATATCAAGATTTAATCCTAAGAAGAACTTAGCATTTGTTGTCCCATTGACTTCAACTGAAATGTTTTCATCAACTTGAGAGGCAACAAATCCATTTTTGTTTGTCTCTGCATTGTTTGTTGTCCTTGCAGTAAGAGAGATATCTCTTGCCTTTCTTGCAAAGGTTGCAAAGATTTCAATAATGCCATTTTCACCATTTCTTTCAAGGGCATCTTTGATTGCACTTGAAACAATGAAATTGATGTTTCCTTCTTTAGAAATAATTTGTTCGTCAATCATCCAACCTGCAAACTCAAAGTTTGGAAGAAGTGTGTTTTGACTGAGCACGATTGCACTGCCAAAGTCAACAGTTTGCTCACTATCGCAGGTAATCTGACCATACTCTTCCTGTCCTGGCATAACACTTATGTGGAAGTTGAAACTTCTTGCTTTTGCAAGGAATGAAATAGCAAAGTCTTCATCAAATCCTGCAATAGTTGCAGTGAAATGATAATATTTGTCATCTTCAGAGTAATAGTTGTTTACACTGCCATCAACCACATAGTCAACAACGCCTGTGTTTGGAATGCCAGCAGTATATCCATATGCCATAACACCATAAATTACAAAAGTTTCACCGGTTTTCACCATGAAGGTGTCACCACTGAGGTTTATGTTTGTTGTGCCAAAGGTCAGACGCATGAAGATATCACTTACATCGCCTATAGTCACTTTGTTGATAGATGGAACTGCGTCAACTGTGATTATCGCATTTGCAGTAAACTCGCTCCAAACAACTGTGAGAGTTTTTCCGTCTTCAGAGATTGTTGTTGTAAACTTGCCGTCCCCTCTGAATGAATAACTTGTATCTGAGAAGTTGTAGCCTTTCTTAGCCTTATAAACAATCTCGACTTCCTCACCTGTGCGGGCAAGAATGTTTGTTTGAGATTCCACTTCTTCGCCATTTACAAAGGCCTCAAAACTGTCAACATTTGTGTTGAAAAGTGTGAGAGTGTTTACATTTGGCTCAAGTGTGAAATGTAAAACACCATCTTCAAAGAGATTTTTAATGACAATTCTGCCATTGATTTCTTCAATAGTCGCCTTTATTGAATTTTCGTTATAGATAAATCCATAACCTTTCTTTGCGGTGATTTCAAGTGTCAGACTGTCCTCTCCATAGACAAGACCAAAACTTGTTCCGTTTGCAATTTCCTGACCATTTGTTTTGATAGTCAAGCCTTCGTCAAATGTGATTACAACATCAAAACTCTGACTAATCCAGTCGGCAGTCAAAGTGATGTGGTAAGCATCATCTTCATCTTTTTCGCCTATTGTAGAGATAGGGTCTCCTTCAGCGTAAGTCTTGCCGTCTTTGTCTTTCCAAAGTGGAGCCCTTCCTTCCAAAGTTGCACTTGGCATTGATGAAATTGCCTCACCATAAACGCCTTCTACAATCTTAGAAGCCTCATCTTCGATTATTCCCTCTGTTGGGTCAAAGGTGATGATGTATCTTTCACCCTGCCAGCCAGCCTTGACGACAATTGTCTTGTCACTGTCAAGTTCTTCAAAAATATCATCAATCAATTCTTTAAGTGAATTTTCATTCAACAATACATCTTCAAAACTATAACCTATGAAATTGTATGTTCCGTCTGTGACTTTGAGACTTGCAAGGTCATCTCTTGTCATAGATTGAAGATCAAAATAATTGAAAGTCTGAGTAAGAGTGTTTGTATCAACTCTGTTTGTAAATTGTGGCAAATTAGGGTCGATATTGAAAGTGATTTGTATTTGGTCAAAAGTCACATCAAGTTTAATTTCAGATGCAATTTTTCCAAATCTGATAATTCCATTGTTTTTGCCTATGTCTGTCAAATCTTTGTCTTGAGACTGACCTATTGCAAGGTTGTAAGATCTGATTTTATAGCCTCGGACACTTTCCACTTCAATTTGAACATCACTGAAATATTCAATGTATTTTTTGCCGTCAATTTCTATAATCGAACCATTTGTCGCAGTAAATGTGAGATTTTTTATTTGAAGTCCTGAGATGTTTATCTCATACTTTTCAATTTCCCAAACTGCATAGATAGTAAGATTAAGATTTTCTTCATTACTATTAAGTGATAAAGCCTTCATCACGCTTTCAAAGTTGTTTGTGTCAAATGTGATATATCCATCACCATCTTTTATCTTCCAGCCAGAGAACACATATCCCTTTCTTGAAGGCGCTTTGAAAGAGTTGTAAATCTCTTCAACACTTTCATTGTGTGGGAAATCAACAATATATGTCGCATTATCTCCTGTTGGCAGAAGTTTGTCATTTACAAACTTGCCACCGCTTACAAGGTCAGTATGCTCTGTTGTCGCATTGACAGTGACAGTGATTGAGAATGCTTTGATTGTCCCCTTTACATTATCCTTGACTTTATAGTTTGCACTATCTTCACCCTTAAGAACAATTGTCACAGCCTTATCTTCGCCAGGTTCGCTAGTCTGATAACCGCCCTTAGCAAGGTCGATTGAAAGGATGTCACCTGTCAAGATAAACTGGTCAATATTGTCACTAAGGTCAGATGGAAGAAGTGTGTTCTCGTCATACATCTTGACAATTTCAAGACCTGAAAGGTCAAGTTCCAACTGCTCAATATTGAGAGTAACTTCATAGCCTTCACTGTTTAATCCTGTAAAGTTGTCAGATGTGAATAAGAATTTTATTGTCCTTCTTCCAGCCTTTAAGTATCCGCCGGTAGAAAGGTCATTTTCGTTTAGAATTACAGCCGAAACTTGAACATAACCCTTGTTTATGTCATCAGTTACATTTCCGATTGAGAATCTATAACCATTTGTAAGGGCAAAAGCCTGTTCAACTGTGATTCCGTCTTTAATTTCTCCATAAGTTAAGACTTTGTTTATTACGTCAAAAGCAACGCTTTCAACTTCAGTGGTCAAGATTTGACCAAATAGATTTGTGCTTGCAAGGACATAGTTGCCTGCATTTGCACCGCCCAGCATAACATCAAGAAGTTTGATGTTCTGGCCTACAATGATTTGAGAGTATCTTCCTGTGAGGTAAACTTCTTCGCCCTCAACAATTCCCTCTATGACAGCATCATTTCTGCCGATGATTTCATCACGATTGAATCTCTTTGAAACAGAAGTCACATTGAGTGTTTTCTTTTCAATTTTAAGTCTTGCAAGAGATTTATCTACAAACTCAATTCCAGAATATGTAAATTCTTCAAACGCATTTAATGAAACGCTTAAGTTGTAGTCACCAGCATTTGCACTTATTGAATCAAAAGTGAAATTCATAAGTTTGATATGATCAAATTTTGCGTCATCTGAAATATAAATCTTTTCGACATTTTCGCCGTTTACTGAAAGATAATATAGTTCAAACTCAACGCCGTCAAGAAGAGTGTCATTATGATAGAGTGATAAAATGAATTTGTTGTTCTCAACAGTCACAACCTGTCTGTTTACAACAAGAGAATTATAAACATATTGTGGTCTTTCTTTGAGTTCTACCTGAAGATTTGCATTTGGTGTTTGAATTTCAAGATAAGCCTCAAATCCCTCTAAGTCAAGTGCATAATTGACTCTGTTTGCTTCGTCAATAATTTCTGGATTGATGAGAAGATAACTTCCAACTGCACCGCCATTTTCTCTTCCAAACAAGATTGCAACGCTTTCACTATTGTCACCATGCTCAATCTCAACCTCATGTCTAAGAACTGGGTCATTTGTGCCCACATATTTTACAAAATTGATTTCATCATTAAAATCTTGAAGAGAAATAGTATATTTCTTTATTACAATTTGTTTGTCTATTGTCACTTCATTATTTTCAAATTGATAGATGTTTGCAAGTCTAGAGTCAACAATCGCCCTGATTGTGTAAGTTCCAGCATTTTTAAGCACTGCAGATTGACCAGAAGAATCAAGAATATTTACATGGAAATTGTATCTGTTGTTGACCGAATTGTCAATCTTAGGTATGCTTTGCAAATTTACATTATTCAATTTTCCATCATCTTCAATCATTAAATTTACATTTTGGACGCTGTTATTATAAGTATAATCTTCGCTTTCAAGATAGAAATAAATCATTCTCTTTCTGATTGCAAGTGTTACATCACCGCTCTTAGTGAGAGTTTGGTCACCAAATCCATCATTATAAGTAAGAGTGACAGAGACAGTGTAAGTATCGCTTAAATCACAACCTGCCATGCCATCTTTATCTTTGATGATAAATGAGCCATTTGCAGAATTGAAACTAAATTCAATTCCCTTTTCGCTGTTTAGCATTTGTGCATTCAAAGTGCTTCCGTTTGGAGCATCAACTCTAATAAATGATTCAAGTTTTTGCTCTATCTCGCTTTCATTTGCAAACAATGAAAGTTCTCCAAATACATCAAATTCAAAATCAGAGAATTGCCATTTTGCAGTGATTGATTCAACTGAGCCTGAATTTTTTACAGTGAAGTAAGTATAATCCTCATCAAAAGTGATGTCAAATCTGCTGTTTCTTTGTTGGTTGTAACCATTGAATGTAAGATATTTACCCTCATTGTGAATAGGGTTTAAATACTGAAGTGTATTGTTTGAAACTGAAACATAGATTGTCTCATTTCTGTTTCCTTCATTGCTCATTCCAGTGTTGTAGTCTACATTGACTTTGACAACATCGGTGAGAACTGCAGTATAATTGTTTGTTTGGTCATCTGACACAGAAGGTGAAATTGTTGAAACATATCCTGCATCTTTCCAACTATCAAACACCCCTTCAAGGAGATTCATGTTTGTATTGTTTGTAAGAGTCAAAAGTTTCAATGCATTTGCACGCTCTTGACTGAGTCTGATATTAAGTTTTACTGTAAAAGGATAAAGTGCCATAACTTCATCATTGACAAAGAGTTTGAGCATGCTTGTTCCATTTCCGACAAATGAGAAGAGAATATTGCCATCAATCTCAACATTGCCTTGATTTGACTGAGGCAAATTGTATGCCTTTCCATTAATTTTAAGGTCGCTAAGTTCAAATACATCAGTCTCACCCAGATAATCAGATGTGAGCGATGAATTAAGTCTTCCATAGTTTGCAACAAGATATGCAAGATTATATGTATATCCTTTTGCAGTATCAATGCCCTTCAAAAGGAATCTTGAATCGCCATGGATGTCAAAGTTTGCAATGTTCCACTCATAATTGCTTGTTATGTCACCCTCAATTTCAAGACCATAGATATTGAAGATGTCTTTATCTATATTATAGTCCTCGCTTCCAGTATAGAAACCAGCATCGTTTTTGAGAAGCATAATCTTATTGAATGTATAAGAGAAAGCCTTTCCATTTGCATAGTCACCGCTAAAGTGTCTGTTGCCAAGGTTCTCATATACTAAAGCATTGATATTATCAAATTTATATGCAGAACCATTTGGGAAGTGAATTGTAAATTTCGCTTTTTCAATAGTAAGCACATTTTCAAGTTCTACCTTAAAGCCGTCATCTTCTGGCAATACATTTATGATAAGGTTTGCAAAGTTTGCACCCTCTTTGCCTAAGATAGGTCTTTCTGGATTGAGCCTTAATGTGATATCTTTTTTATCGTTTGCATTTGCACTTGCATTAAAGTCACCCAAAATTTCAAATCTATTGAAATATTCTTCGGTTTGCCCGATTGTAAATTGTCCTAGATTTTCATTTTTAGTCTTGTCTTCACCCTTCCAGTCATACTTAAGCATAAATTTGCCGAAGTTGTTGGTTGATGAAGGAGAGAAGTCATTTGATGCATTGTAAATTGAAGATAAGTTGTGGTCAAAGAAATAAAGTTCGTTCTTAACCATATTGAAGGTGAGAATTCGGCTGATGTCAGAATATTCAATCGAATATGCACCCTCATCATTATATTTTGTAAGAGTATCTTTTACTTTGATGATATATTTAATTAAATATCCACCACTTAAATCAAGATTTGAAATATTGAAATCTTTGATGTTTGCAAAGGTCTTGACCTCGCCACCATTTAAAGTGACCTGATATTCAACCCCAACAATCTGTTCACCATTTTTAAGTATAGGATTGCTTAAAATGTTGATGTTTTCTTCAACATGATTTCCTCTTGCCTTTGCAGTGATGATATTATAATCATTGAGAAGATAGAAGTTTCTTGTCTCTCCAACATCCTCTACAAAATTGATTTCACTCTTAGTTGCATTTTCTTTGTCCTTAATCCATGTTGGGACAATAGAGATGTCAGCAGTTGTAAGATATTTTTCTTGTGGTTTAAACATTGATACGGTCTGTCCGCCATTGCTTGATATAGACCAAAGATTGACATCAGCACTATAGCCATATCTCGAAATGACAAGCACGCCATCACTTATTGCATCCAAAAGATTTTGTGCAACATTGTTAAACTTGACATGAATGGCAATTCTTCCGTCGATAATCTCGCCGTAGTCATTTGTATCAAGGTTTTCATTCCAGTCATATCTATAATAATCATTTTCAGAGTTGTCGAGATAGATGAGATAATCTGCCTCTTCTCTGATAGTGTTGATAAAGATATTGTCATCACCTGAATTTACTGCAAATCTATATTCATCCTTGATGAAAGAAAGGAAGATTTCAGGAGTGATTGTGATTTTGTTTGCCTCACCCTGTTCTGACCAAACATAACCATCTTTTACCTCATCTTGAGAAAGAGAGAAGCCTTTTGCATAATAGCCAAATATGGTTTGACCAGAAAGAGTTGTTCCGCTTATTACATAAGTTGCAAGTCCGTTTTTGTGATTTGGGACAGGAGTTGTAGTAAAGTAAATTGTGTCACCGATTGAAAGACCTGTCTTTCCAGTAGTAGAACTGCTTACAATAGTAGTTTCATCAATGATTGCACTATAAGAAATTATCTGCCACCTGCAAATAAGTTCTACCTCTGCCTTTCTTTGAAGCATACTTTCAGCAAGACCATTCCATGCCTGGAAACTGTCACCACTGATGTTGTTGATAATTATTCCATCAGAGTTTTTAGCCTGCTTAAAGAGTTCATCCCAGCCTTGTGCAGAAATTGAATATCTCATGTTGTCATTGTCAACATTTCCAAAGTAAACCATTGTTCCGTTTACTGTCACACCATTTGGGATATAACCATTAAATGAATATCCTAAGTTGTAGAAAGCATATTTGCTTAAAGAAATTGATTCATTATATTTGAAGTTTTGTCCAGCAAAAGTGCGGTTGATTGTGCCGTCCTCGGCATCAACAAGCACTCTGTTTTCATCATTAAGTCTACTGTCACTATTTTCATACAATTTGCCATGTTCGGCAGTGCCGGCATTATATTTTGCTGACACAGTTCTTCTTCCAACAAGTGCCGCAACATCGTTGCTCACATAAGTGCCTTCCTTATCAGCACTCATCTGGGCAAGCCCGCTTACAAACTCGCCGTCTGTCAAGAATCCATTGAAGTTTCCATTCGAGTCAACATTGATTGATTTGCCATTTTGCAGATACCAACCGAGAAGATAGAATTGAGAATGAATTGATATGCTTGCCAGTTGAGTTGAACCATTTGATAATGAAAGTGCTCCGTCTGCTCCGATTTTATATGTAAGGTTTTCAATTGAATAAGCAAGAATAGCCTTGTCCCCAACGCCTAAATACCCCTCTTCGTCAAGCACGTGAACCTTGTCAATCAAGAGACTCACTGTGCGATATTCAAAGAAGATTTTGATTGTTGTATCATAGCCACCCAGAGAAAGTTCAAAATTGCCTTCCGCTGTTCCTGGATTTGCAGGCTCTACAAGAGAACTGTTTGTATAACCCTCTTTTTCCCAACTTTCAGGGTTGCCACTGTTGTTAAATCCAACCTTAAGTTTTCCGTCCTGATAAAGTTCATAGCCTGCATATGAAAGTGCGCCACGGCCTACATCAGAAAGCATGAATGAGAAGTTGTACTTTCCGCCACCTGCAAGAATGCTAGGAAGTTGTGGTGAAGAAAATCCAAAACTTACCTGACTGAAATAGTTGTCAGCAAATTCTGCCATAATCTGGTCTACACTGTCACTAGGTATAACTGCACTATCACCCTCAACCTGAGAAACAGGCGTGAGATTGCTTCCCGCATAATACTCAACTTTTATGTCATAAGCCCTTTCTTTATAGTATACATCAACCACATACAAAGGTGCTTCTTCATGCGTGAATGCCTTTTTAAACAGCATATTTCCTGCTGGAGAAATATAACTTGTGTTGTAATAAAGGTCAGAATATTTTTCGCCACTGTCTATCATTGAATAAACGGCAGGGTCTCTGCTGTATTGAGGAGGATCTGTCCCCTCAAGAAGATCTGAAATCACCACCTTATAAGCCTGATATTTTCCGCTTTTCTTTGATGAAATCACTCCTGTTGCACTCATTCCAAAAAGTTCACCTGTCACATTCTGGAAATAAGAAGAGTTGTTTATGCTTACGCCAACCCCAGTCATATCATCAAGTGCTTCACGATTATCAACATCACCTTTATAAAGATTGATTGCAATCTTTGTCTTAGGTGCACCGATATAAGGTCTAAATGTATTTGCATATTCTTTTACATTGTTTAAGTTTACATCCCATTTATCAAAGAAGTTGTTTTCTGGATCCACCCCTTCAAACACACTGCTTGCGTCACTTGAAGGAGAGGTCTTGTATGTAGAGAAGACTGATTCATCCGCGCCACCATTTGACAACATGAAATTGTCTGTCTCTATATTGAGAAGAAATCTTCCGATTGTCTCAGATGAAATCTTCAGTTCGATGTCCTCGCCTAACCTAGTCATCAAGAAAAAGTTGGTTGTTCCATCACTTTCAAAAATGTCATCATTGTAATATAATTCAGGATACACTTTATTTCCATTCTCATCAAGAAAAGTATCAAATGCCTTCTCGTGTTGTCTGCCTTTGGCATAGCCGATATAATTTAAAGGATATTGCCCTATAAAGAATCCATATTCATCTAAATTGTCTACATACTCATCATAATATTCATGTTCTACTTTATTATTTAACTTAACTCCATTATAATCTAGAATTTCGCCGTTTTCATTTATTCCACTGAAGCCTCCCTTTAAATGAAAAGAGAAACTTGTTGGAATATCAACGAGATGTGGAGTCAAGTCAACAAAAACATTATCTCTTTCAATGACAAGCACCACATAGCCACCAGGTCCAACAACATTGTCAAGAGTTACTTCATATTCCTTTTCATAGTAGAATGTGTCTCGAGTGAGTTCAATCTCATAATTACTGTTACTTTCTCCTGAATAATTCAACCAGTTAAGTCCTGTTTCAACTTTATCATAAAAATCATTGTTTTTGGTTTCATTTCCGTTGTATTCAAAGCCCTCTCCAGTTGACTCTAAAAAGTTTGGATATGGACCAGAAGATTTATTTGCTTGATTTCCTTTGAAATTGACAGATTTATCTATGGTTCCCCATTTATAACCACCTAAACGATAGCCTTTTGCGAGAGTGATTTTGAATTTATAACTATCACTGCCCTCAGCAAAATGGTCAGCGTTTTCATAGATTATGCCATCTTCAAGCATACCTGCACTTGCCTCTTTAAGTCCTTCAATCTTTGCAACGCCGTTTTCATGGGCAATCATGCCTTTGATTTTGTCAACAGTAGAGAAATTGTTTTCAATCTTTCCGCCCTCTTGTAAAGAGTAAGCAAATCTTACACCAAAGTTTCTTTGAACCTGATCATTGTAAGTCCAGTCGAAATAGTAAGTCTCATTTTCATTGCTACCTGCAGTCAGCATGTTTGGATAACTATTTTTAAAGTCATCAGCATTTTCAATGTTTACATCAACCTTTTGATCTTCTCCATTTTCATAACTTTTTGTATAGAATTTTTCAAAGTTGTATCCTGCCCTTTGTTTCAGTCCAGGATATTTATCAAAGATTTCACAGAAAGGAGTGTCATAAGGGAGTTCGATAGTGGAATTTCTATAACCATATCCATAATTGAAATTTGTTGAAATAGTCGCTTCATTGTAGACAATCTCATGAGTCATAAGTTTTAAACATACAGCAAGAAGTATATTTTCTGGAAATTGTTCTACTAGTTCTTCATCAAGTTCATCATAAACAGGATTCCCATTTTCATCAAGATGAACTTTCCATAAATAATCTATTAAAAATTGCTCATATTCAGAATAATGTTCAAAAATAAACTCTGGCAAAACAGCCTTCTTGCCTGGATTAATGATATATGGCTGTTTATCATCTTCAACATCAACTCTATATTTAGGCATTTGACTACTATAGATTCTAGAACGGTTTATATCTGCCACCTTATTGTTTTCACTGCCAGTGACTAAAAATCTAAAGTCCTTTTCATACCAGTCGTTATTGCCTGTTTTAAACTTTCCTTCGCCAGACTTTAAAACAATGACATAACCAAAACCTACCTCACCATAATATTTATTAACTTCGCCGATTTTATCATAAGTAATTTGACTATTCACTTGTTCATAATAATTTTTATTAATAGTGCTTTCTCCATCAATAGTATTTCCAGTAAAGAAATAATATTTTTCCTCTCTTCTTTCTGCGTCATTCGATGCATTGCCTTGAAAATATCCGATAGAAGGCAAAGTTTCAGTCGAAGTCTTATCAAAGCAGTTTATAAAGACACTATTATTTGCCCTGCCAGCCAAAATCCCTTTTTTAACATTTGTATCTGTAATATTTGTAAGTATTTGGACGCTTCCATCCAAAATAAGGTCACAAATTGTTGCATCATCAAGTGAGCAGAAAAGACCTCCTAATGAATTCATACTACCTTGAATTGTTACATCGGCAACCGTAATGTTTGAGATTGTATGCCCATTTCCATAAAACACACCCAAAAAACTGTTTATAGGAGTCCATAAAGATTCCCTTAAATCAATGTCCGCTTCCAGTGAATAAGTCCCTATTGCAAATGCAGGGAAATAACTATATCTGTCACCTTCTACAATTCTAGGGTAAACTATATTTTCATTGCCAAAAAGAGTTTTAATCGCAAATTTATTTTCATCATATGCCTCTTGTGACATAACTTCATTAAGAAAAGTCTGTTGTTGCTCTATGCTATCGAAGTATTCGTCGTGCAATTTAAAATAATCATAAAATTGAATCTGCAATGTCATTTCATAAAAATCAGCATTTTCCAAAATATTTATATTGTTTGCAATCATTGTAAGATCATTTACATCATTGATTTCCATAAAATATTTTCTGCCATATTTTTCGATAGGCTGTCCATTTTCATCTTCATGATAAAAATATTTCAATCCGTAAATGTTTTCTATTGCATCTTTTCTTGCCTGCTCTCTTGCCAGTGCTAATTCTTCTTCGCCAGGCTCAGCATTTGTGCCATGCTCGTCCTTAAACTTTTTTATGTAATCATCAATATACTGGTCAATATAAAGGTTTATTGTGTGCTCAAAAGAATGATCAATTATAAAATCATAATAATCGGCCATTGAAGTAAACTTTTTTTCCTGTTCACTCAAATAATCCTCTTCTGCCGCTTTCTTTGCTCTCATTTCCTCAACCTTAGCCTGAACTTTAGGATAAGCATCAAAAGGAAAACGGTCAAACATATATGTTGACGCAAAAGTACTTGAACTCAAATTGGAATTCAAACGATTTCTAAATCTTTTGATTGAATTTGTTGTAGAACTTGAATCATCAACAAAACTCGATTGCTCTGATTGAGCAAACGAAGAATCCTTCGACTTTGGAATCAAATAAAAACTCCCTGCCATAAAAACGACCAACAGGAAGAATATAAGCCCTTTGCACATTTTTTTAATCATAATTGCCTCCTTTAGATAAAGCACAACAAAGAAAATTTATCTTAAGTTTTGACATTGTCCAGCCCATTTTATTTGCCGAGATTTCAAATCGCTTCAATATCCGCTTTCAAAAACTTAAGTAAAGTTTTCAAAACATGAAAGATTTTATTTAAAAATTTACAAAAACTTAAAATTCAAAATACTGATAAAGTTTTTAATTGAAAAGTTTGTATAAAATTTTAAATGCAGAATCTCAGCAATGCAAAAAGGTTGAAACACGTCAGATTTTGCCATGTCAAACAGTCATAAAACAAAATCTCAAAGCAAGCCCTAATATATTTATATATTATACAAAATTATTTTATATAAGGCAAACAAAAATATACAAATTCTCAAGAAAATAATTTACAATTCGACAAAAAGCAAAAAGTTCTTTCAAAACTGACCATTGAATTGACTATTAAAATATTTGAAATTTAAATAATTTTGCCCCCCTATTTTTTCTTTCATCGCAACCATTCTCTCAAATCAAATTTTCTTTCACACCTCTTCCATTCACTTTTTTCATCTCTTCTACCCTTTCACCCGCCTTTCTCACCTCTCTTGTTCAATCTCATTCATCTTCACCGTTTCTCCCTCCCATACACCAGATTTATTTAATTTCTTTATCTTTTCCATTATCCCTCTCACTCACTCCTTTTCCACATATCTTCATCTCCGTTCATTCATAAATGCATTCCCACACACCTATATTTCACCGTCTTTTAAACATTTTTATCAAGTTTTTTTTCTATAGCAAGTTATACTTTCATCTCCGCCCCTTCATAAATGCATTCTCCCGCAGATATCTTGCCTTATTTAAAAATCTTTTTTCATCATCTTTTTACAATTCATAACTTTTCTTCCATCACAACCATTCTCGCAAATAAATCACCCGCATTTCTTTCACATTTAATAAACACCTTTCTATCAACTCTATTTTCGTTGTCCATTATTTTTTATCCATTCTCTCCACTCAATCATCTCCACCACTCCTCCACACCTTTCCACTTATTTTGTTTTATCTCCACATTTGCACTCTCTTTTACTCCCCTTGCATTCAACTCCTTTCATATCTACAACTTTGCTCCCCAACAATCCTTCCATTTATTTTCTTTTATCTCCGTCTTTACCTTTTTCCTTCACAAATCTTCCACTCAACTTCTTTTATGTCATACATTTTTTTCTAAAATCCTTTATCTATTATTTGCTTGACAAACATTTACATCTTAGTTACACTATAAAAAAGAGGAAAACATGAAAAATATTATTTTAACTGGTGACAGGCCAACCGGAAATTTACATTTAGGTCACTATATAGGTTCTCTTCAGAAGAGAATAGAACTTCAAAATGAAGGCAACTATGACAAATATTACATTATGATTGCAGACACTCAAGCCCTGACAGACAACGCAGACCGAGTTGATAAGGTGAAAAACAATATAATTCAGGTTGCAATCGACTATATATCAGCCGGCATAGACCCGACAAAAGTCAACATTTTCATTCAATCTATGGTAAGTGAACTTCATGAATTTACCGGCTATTTTATGAATCTTGTCACTCTTTCAAGACTACAAAGAAATCCGACAATCAAAGAGGAAATAAAACAAAGAGGATTTGAAACAAGTTTGCCTATCGGATTTATAAATTATCCTGTTTCGCAGGCTTCCGATATCCTTGCATTTGGCACAACGATTGCCCCAGTCGGCGGAGACCAACTTCCTATGTTTGAACAGGCAAGAGAAATTTACCATTCATTCAACAACACATATCAGCCAAAAGAGGAAGTTTTTGTATTACCAAAAGCGATAGTCTCAGAAAACAAAGCATTTCAAAGATTGCCAGGACTTGACGGAAAACTTAAGATGTCAAAATCGGCAGGAAATTCAATCTATCTTTGCGACGACTCAGAAACAGTAAAAGAAAAAGTCATGAAAGCATACACTGATGCAAACCATATCAAGGTGACCGACCCAGGTCAAATTGAAGGAAATGTGGTGTTCACATATCTTGACGCCTTTTGCAAAGAACATCATTTTGCAGAATTTTTGCCTGAGTATAAAAATCTGCAAGAACTTAAAGACCATTACACTCGTGGTGGCTTAGGTGATGTCAAAGTCAAGAAATTTCTCATCAATGTCTTAGAAGACTTTTTAAAACCTATTCGTGAAAGAAGAGCAAAATGTCTTGAACATATTGATGACATTTACAATATGCTTTTTGAAAATTCTCGTCTTGCCTCTCTTGACGCAAAAGCCCGCCTTGAAAAAATGAAAGACGCAATGGGAATCAATTATAAAAATCTTTTATCAAAATAAAAAATAATCCTGATTAAAACCATTGTAAAATCACATATATTTCAACAAAAATTTTCAACATAATTAAAATAAAGATGTCACATACAATATTTCAATCAATATTTCTAAAAAATTAAAAACAAAAAAATATGTTTTATACATTTTTAAAAACATATAAAATAAAAAATTTTGGTTAAAATACTAAAAGAAGCAAAAAAATAAAAATCAAAAAATTTTCGCAAAATATATCAAGATTTATAAAAAAGAGGTGAAAAATGATAAAAAAACTCAAAAAAACCACCATTTTTACCATATTATTGACATTTATGCTGGTTTGCACTTCCTTTCTCCTTGCTGGCTGTTTCAACAAAACTGTCCTGCCTGAGCGGATAGAACTTGAAAAACAAACAGACAATTTATACTTAAACCAGATTAAAGAAATAAATTATAATGTCTATCCTAAAAATGCAAAAAATTACACCTTGAATTTCACAAGTTCAAACTATGATATTATCTCATTTGATAAAAGAGCAAACATGATAGCTAAAGACTATGGCGAGGCAATAATCACAATAAAAGTCAAAGACACCAACATTTCTCAAAGCATGAAGGTCACTGTTGGCGACGGAAAGATCAACTATATCAATCTGAAATATCCAGCCTCTGCAACTTATTATTTCACAGGCGAAAAAATTGACCTTTCTGAAATTGAGGTATATGGCCATTATGAAAGTGGCAAAGAAATCTTGCTAGACCACAGCGAATGCACATTTGATTATCCTGAGATTGCTCAAACAAATACAAAAATTACAGTCACTTACAAAGACCTGCCTTCTCAAGAAATTCCTATCACTGTAAGAAAGGACAGAGTCATAGAACTCAATATTGACTCAATGCCTAATAAGACAAGTTATTTCGTAGGCGAAAAGTTTGACAAAACAGGCTTAGAAGTCTCACTAAAATATTACAGCGGAAAAATTGAAAAACTGACAGACTTTGCACTTGATAAAGACATTTTGGATGTCGGAGATGATAAAGTCATAATCTCTTACAACGACTTTGAAAAAGAAATCGCTATCACTGTAAAAGCAAAAAGAATTGTATCATCTTCTTCAGAACTTCAACAGGCAATAAATGAGGGAGTTGAAAGCATTATGCTTGCAAAAGGTGCAAAATTCAACACAAACAATCAAATAATCCTTGAAAATGCAAAAAACATAACAATTTACGCACAAAACAAAACAGATTTATTAAATGGAATAGAAATCATACCTTTTAAAGTCATCGGAAAAATTGAAAATGTCCGCTTAATAAATTTCACTCTTTCTTCAACAGGTGAAACTCCTGCAGAAAACATGATTGACCTTTCAAATTGCACAGGCGGTTCAATTACACTTAAAAATATGCACTTTGAATCTTCTCAATCAAACGCCCTTCTTCTTCCTGAAGATGTTGACATTTCAGTCGCTTACAACAACTGCTCTTTTAAAAAATCTATGTAAAAAACAGTTGTGGTAAAAACAAAACAATTTAAAAACATTGCTGACAATAAATCATACACTCTCACCTGATATTTACTTCAACTTTAATCTTATGCCAGAATCAATTATTTCACTGTCTATGATTATTTCAGTGCAAAATTAAAAAATACTTTCTTTCAAGTAAGAAAGTATTTTTTTTACAAAAATCGTTTAAATTTTTTATCATTTTTTACAATATTTTAAATAATTATACTGATTTTTGTAAAATAATGTCGAATTTAACAGATTTTTATATTAAATCGTCATAAAAAATCAGATTTCAACGTAAAAACTCGAAAAATGGCATATATTTTACAAATTGTTGCAAACTTTAAAAAATATTCTTTTTGATAATCCTTATGTCAAAGCCTTATAATATTGCATTCAATGTCAGGTTCATCAAAATCTGTGCAAGTAATTATGGTCTGTGCTTTTGAGGTAAACTTCAAAAGTTTTTTTCGTCTGTCTTTGTCAAGTTCGCTGAAGACATCGTCTAAAAGAAGCAGAGGCTCTTCCCCTGTCCTTTCTTTTATAATTTCAAGTTCGGCAAGTTTTAAAGAGAGAGCAACCGTTCTTTGTTGCCCTTGAGAGCCAAAGTTTTTGACTTCCACACCATTAAGGAAGATATCAATTTCATCACGATGAATTCCAACTGAAGTATAACCCAGTTTAAAGTCTCTCTCCAGATTTTTCTCAAGCCCTTTCATCATCTTTTTAGCGTAATCTTCGCCATCAAAAGAACTTTTATATACGATTTCAATATTCTCTTTTCCGCCTGAAAGATATTCTTGAGCCTTTTTTGCAAAAGGAGAAAGTTCTTCAATAAGTTTTGCCCTCTCATTATAAATCTTTTCAGCAAGATCAGAAAGTGCACGATTCCAAATATCTATCGTTTCAATAAGTGCCTGTTTATCATGGCTTGTCTTAAGAAGTTTATTTCTGTTTGCAAGCACCTTTTCATACCTGCCCAAAAGATAGAAATAACTTTTGTTTGTCTGGCTTAGGATAATGTTCATAAATCTTCGTCTTTCTTCAGGACTGTTTTTAATCAATCTAAGTTCATCCGGCGAAAAGAACACCGCATTGACAGAACCTAAAAGTTCACCGATTCGTCTAATTCCAACGCTATCTATTTTGACCGCTTTTTTTCTGGTGTCCGAAAAAAACATCTCGATGTCTATTTCACGATATCTTTTGGCAAACTCACCTCCGATATAACCATTTTCCTGTCCCCACCTGATCACATCTTTTTCTTTTGATGTGCGGAAACTTTTGCCGATGACCATAAAAAAGACAGCCTCAATAATGTTGGTTTTTCCTTTTGCATTTTTTCCAACAATGACATTTACCTTAGGCGTGAACTCAAATTTTCTATTCTCATAACTTCTAAAGTCTTTTAAGACCAGACTTGTGATTTGCATATTTTTATTTTACCAAAAAACAAATATTTTTTCAATCTATTTTAATTATTATTTAATTATTTTTAAAAGCAAAATATTTGACATCTTGACTTGACATTTTTGAAAAAGCACTTTATAATAATTATGTTTCATTTGCTTAAAATTTAAAATAGTTTTAATTGAAATTTTTATATAAAATCATATAAAAACGATTTTAAAAACCAAAAAATAGGTAAATAAATGCAATTTAATTATTAATAAAATGAGAACGATTTTTGTTAAATTATGTTATATTTAATTAAAATTTGCTATTTTTTAATAAATTTTTAGGTTTTTTTGCATTTTTTAAGCAATTTTAATGAAATTATTGAAAAACATAAATAGACATACAATGTTCAAAAGGAAAAAAATATGAAAGATTTATCTACACTTTGGAAGGCTGTCCTTGACAAACTCGAACTCACTGTTTCAAATGTATCATTTGTAATGTGGTTTCGTCCTATAAAAGTTGTTGACTTTGTTGACAACAAAACTTTGATTTTATCTGCAAACACAACATCTGCAAAAAATCAACTCTCAAGAAATTATTTTGACAAACTTTCTTCCGCTGTCAATGACATTTTTGGTGCTGATATAATTATTGAAATTCTTGACCCTGCTGAAGAAATTGAATATATAGGTTTGCATGGTGATAAAAATTCACAAAAAGAGGTAAATTTAACAAAAAATCCTTTTAATCCAAAATATACATTTGATAATTTCGTTGTCGGTGACTCAAACAAATTTGTCTATACTGCCTGCCGTGCAGTGGCAGAACATTCTGGTGTCAAATTCAACCCTCTGTTCATTTATGGAGGTTCAGGACTGGGAAAAACCCACCTTTTGCACGCAATAGGAAATTATTATAAAGAATATTTTCCAACCCTCAATGTCATGTATGCCACCTGCGAACAATTCGCAAATGACTATATTGAATCATTAGGTTCAACAGCAAAAAATAAAGCGGTGCTTGAATTCAGGACAAAATACCGCAACTTAGATGTGCTTATGATAGACGATATTCAGTTTATTTCAAAGAAAACATCAACTCAAGAGGAATTTTTCCATACTTTCAACGAACTCTATCAAAGTTCAAAACAAATCATAATCACATCAGACCGTCCACCAAAGGATATTGAAACACTTGCAGACAGACTTCGTTCACGCTTTACAAGCGGTCTCATTCAGGACATTCAACATCCAGAACTTGAAACAAGAATTGCCATTTTAAGAAAAAAATGCCAGATAGAAAAATATTCTATCGAAGATGAAGTAATAAACTTTGTTGCAGAAAGAGTAAGTTCAAATGTCCGAGAACTTGAAGGAATGCTTGCTAAAATACATTTCCTTGCAAACCTTTCAAACAAAGACTCTGCCGGCATGGAAGAGGCATATGAGGCTTTCAATGGTCAACTTGAAGAAGAAAAGAATGAAGGGCTTTCAACAGATGACATCATCGACACTGTTTGCACATATTTTGACATCACAAGACAGGACATCGTTGGCAAAAAGAAAAGCAAAGATGTGGTTGAACCTCGAATGATAGCAATCTATCTTATCAATGAAATCCTTGAAATTCCACTTGTTTCAATCGGGAAAATATTCGGCGGAAGAGATCATACAACAATCATGCACTCAAGAGACAAAATTTCTGACGAACTTAAAACTTCGCACAAAATACAAGGATTTATCAGCGAAATTAAGAAATTATTATCACAAAAAGATTAAAAAATATGAAATTTTATCATTTTTTGCTTAATTTTTCAAAAAGTTAAGTTAAAATTTATAAACTATTTTCAACATAAACAAAAAACAACCGTCAGAAAGCGGTTGTTTTTTATATTTATATTTTTCCTATATTGATAATTATTTCTCAAGCCCTTCATCAGTGCATTCAAAGTCATAAGCATATTTTGCAGACTTATGCTTATAGGCCACAGAATTGATATGTGAAGTGTAAATATGCTCTCCACTGCATCAGGACATACAAAAACATTTGACCATTGTGAATCCTTAGACCATTTGCTGACCTTATGTAAGATATGCATATCATTTTCTTTTATTACAACATAATTGTATTCATATAAACCGACATCGGTATGTGAAAATTTTTATATCCTGTCAAAGCCATAGTTGAAAGTGCACAAACTGATATCGCAAGTAAACCGATTGCAATACTTTTCTTTTTCATATAAACTCCTTTTTTGATTTTTTATTAATAGTCAATAAACAATCCTTTATAATTTTTCTTTTACAACTAAATTATCTCATAATATTTATAAATGTCAATACCCTTTTTCAAACATACTTTTCTGTTTTCTTCTTATTACCATTTAATAAAAAAAACAGCAACTATGTATTACTCATTTTTAAACTGCTGTTTTTTATTAAAATTGATATATGTTATTTATTAATTTTGAAATGATTATTCTTCAACAAGCGAAATTGTGCTCATAACCTCTTTTGCAAACCTTTCTGCTTTATCACAATTTTCATTTAAGCAATTTGTGTTTGAGATATAAATTTGATTGTTTAGGCAGGTAAAAATGTTAATAATGCTTCCTTCTTCAAAATTAAATTTAAAAATTTGCATCTCTCCACTTTTGATTTGCTGTTTATATTCGCCAACAAGTTTCATACCCATTCTTTCATTGCCTTCTATAAATACTTTAAATATTTCATCAAGGTCACTTTGGTTATCAATCATTGCCAAAAAACTGATTGAAGTTATGCTATCACTGACAGTATCGCCCAAAACAACCTGACAATTCATCGCCTGTTCTCCAGACAATTTCAAGGCTTCGACAATTTCATTAGTTTTATATAGCAACGCTTTCTCAGGCAGTTTTACTTTTACTTTAAATCGTTAAAAAATTGCTTCCACTTGTTCACTTCTCTTATTCATCATCTTTAGGGAAAATCATAACATAACGCTTTGGTTCTTCGCCTTTGCTTAAAGTAACCACCCTCCCGTCCTCAGAAAGAGCACTATGAATGATTCTTCTATCGCTAGGATTCATAGGGTCAAGTCTTGCATATCTGCCAGATTTTGCCACCCTGTCAGCCATACGCTGAGCAAGTTTTGTAAGAGATTCAACTCTCTTTTCTTTAAAACCACCGATATCAAGCAGGATTCTCTTTTCCTGTCTGCCAGTCACTGCAGAGAGGATTCTGTTGATTGCATAATAGCAATCTCCTCTATGTCCGATCATGTCGCCCAGATTTTCACCAACGACTGAATATGTGATGTATTTTTCATCTTCAGTCACATTGATTTCAACCTGTTTTCCAGCAACTTCAAAAAGTCCTTTCAAAAATTCCATTGCATCCATGCAAACATCATCAGAACTTTCAGATAAGTCAATCTCTCTTTCTTCAATCTTTTCTGTGACTAGTTTATCATCAATTTCATTGTCAGTTTTTTCACTGTTTTCTTGCATTGAAACTGTTTTTTCTGTTTCTTTAATTTCTTTAGACTTTGCCTCTTTATTTTGCAAATTTGTTTCTTTTTGAGAAACCTCTTTTTTATTTTCATCAGATTTGTCTTCTTTTTCTGCCTTTCTAGAAGCAAACTTTTTCTGATATTTTTCTTTAGCGTCCTCTGAAATAGTCACAACAACTTTCGCTTTCTTAAAAAGACCGCCTTCATTTAAAATTTTGATATCGACATCTTCTCTTGAAGCCTTAAGTTCAAAAAGTGCATTTTCAATGGCCTGTTCGATATTCTTACCTGTTCCCTCTGCTGTAAACATATTTTCCTCCCTCTTTGATATATTTTTAGCAAAAATATTAAAAATTTTATAATTATTTTGTTATTTCGATGATTTTTTACATTTTTTTGATATTTTTATTAAAAATTCACCAAATTTTAACAAATTTTGTATGATTTGTTTAATTAACTTTCAATTGAAATAATATTCAAACTAAACATAATTTATTTAAATTTTACAACACTTGAAGTCATTTTTTAGATTATAATAAAGTCCTATTTATTAAAACTTTCGTGAATAATCAACCTCTATTATTTCACTTTTCTTCTTTTTCTTTTCTCTTATACCGATAATCCAGTCAACAAACAATAACTGTGGCAATAAGAGAATACAACTTACAATTTGTCCTATAAGCATATAAATAGCAAAAACACTGTTATAGAAAAGTGCGAATACGCCCAGCATTATCGGCAAAATTATTTGCATATATTTTCCGCCTGCTGGTGTTGATTGTGCAGGTTTGCCCTTCTTTGCATTTTTACGCTTGTTGTAAAACTTTGTCAAATACATACTGAGCATTGTCGTTGCAACAATCAATATAGTAAGAATAAAATATCCATTTGTCTTGTTTCTCTCTGCTTTAAGTCCAGGCATAAAGGCATCATAGATAGTCTTTTCATTCTTTTCAAATTGATGTTTCCCAACCTGATTCTTAAGAGTATCAAAACTTACTATAGACTTATTAAATGGTGAATCTGCAATCCAAATGTTTTGAATCCATAAGAATTTCTCTTGAGTAAGGTCATAAACTTCAACAACTTTGTCAAGTATCACACTATTTAATGCAGTTGAAAGATAGATAGGTGTTTTGACCTCTTCACCATTTTCATCTGTTGTCACCTTTTCTCCGATAACAATCTCTTTTGAGCCTTCTTCTTCACCTTCAGCATATTTAGGGAAATAAGCATCAATGAGTTTTATTATATTTTCATTGCTTGTGACTTTTATTTCGACATCTTCTCCCTCTTCATTTGTCGAAGGCAGAGTTTGTCCAAAATCATCTTTATAAAGTGTTGAATAAATTTCGCCTTGAGTTTTATGAATTAAACTCACCTTTTTATGTTCACCACTTCCCTCAATTTTAAATGAAAGATTTTCATAATCTGAAAGAATCTCATTCTTTTGTTCCTGCAGAATGTTCTGATCCTGCCAGTATTCATTTGAAACATTCAAACAATTTGCATAAGTATATTTGATATTGTCATAGTTTGATGAAATCTTATATGCAGACATTGTATTGAGTCCCGAAAACAATGTAAGGAATATAAGCAAATTCAAACCCATTACAATAAAAGTGACAAAACAACTTCCAAAATAACTTTTTCCATAGTATTTCTTGTTTATTTCATTTTGTTTTTGTTGCAAAACTGCAGGTTGATTTTTATATTTTTCTTTAACTTTTTCAAGTTCTGGTTGCATCTTAGCATTGATATTGCTCATGTGCTGAGAATTAAATTTTGTAAGCGTGTCAACAAGTCCCCAAATAAGTCTTATCACAACAGTCAAAAATATAATTGCAAGCACATAATTTTTTGTCACACCCTCAAAGGCTTTGATTATATTAATCCAAAAACCTGTAGGCTGTGAAACAGCAAGTAAACTGCTTATAATAGCCATTTGACATCTCCTTTAATATTTGTTGGAACTGGATCATAACCATATTTTTTTGAAAAAGGTCGGCATCTTAAAATTCTTTTAAAGCCGATTGAAAAGCCTTTTATTCCAAATTCGTCCAAAGCCTGCAAACAATATGTAGAGCAAGTTGGTTGAAACCTGCAAGTATGAGGCAAAAATGGAGAAATGCAAAATTTATAAAAATAGATAGGCAATTTTAAAATAAAGGTAAACGAGTTTTTAATAATTTTAAAAATATTTAGACCCTTTTACCTTTCTTAAAAATAAACAAAATTTGTTCTTCAATTTTGTGATAGTCAAGTTCACCTGCACCAACTTTAGCCTGCAAAACATAGTTAAAACCATTCTGAGGAAGATTATTCAATCTTACAATCTCTTTAAGTCTTCGTCTCAAAAGATTTCTATTCCATGCTTTGCCCACTTTTTTAGAAATTGCATAACCTATTTTATAATTTTGAAATTTGCTTTTGACAATATAAAGGTTGAAATGCTTAGAAGAAAAGCGTTCACCCTTTCTATAAATAAAATTAAATTGACTATTTTTTTTCAATCTATGGTCAGATTTTTCTTTAGCATTAAGCAGATAATTTTTTTCTTCCACGATTTCTTCTTCTCTTTAAAACATTTCTTCCGTTAGAAGTTCTCATTCTTTTTCTAAAACCGTGAACTTTACTTCTCTGTCTCTTCTTTGGCTGATAAGTTCTTTTCATGATGTCCTCCTTTATTTATTTGACTACTCAATTATATAAAATAATAATGAATTTGTCAATTATAATTTTGCTTTTATTTAAAGTAATTTTTTCAAAACAAAAAAAATTTGTCTTATAAGCACGACAAATCAAATTTACAACCAAACAAAACTCCATAAAAATCAAAAAACAACAAAAAAATCCCAGTGTATTGTTATATTTTAATAATAATTATATTCATTACTACTCACTTATTGCGAGAAGTTTTCTTTATGAGAATAAGTCTTAATAAACAATCAAAAAAACATTTCTTATTTTTACATTTACGATGAATATAAAGTGATTAAATAATTCAAGATTTCAACCGATTTTTTTAATTGTTTAATTTTAATAATGTATATTTTATATTATCAAAAAACAAATTTCCTTGCAGTGTTGAGTCTGATAGTTTTAATACTAAGTAATGAACTGCAAAACAGTCAAAATCTGCAGATTTTGACTGTTTTGCACTCTACCATATAACACCACCATATAACAGCGATTTGTTATACTCAATTATTCTTTCAGAATTCCTGATAAGACTTCTAAACAAAAATTTAATCGCACTTATTACGCTTTCATTTAGATTTATATAAACACGTTTAATTAATTTATCAAGGATTCATAATAAAAGGTATCCACCAAAAATTGTTTAAAATTGATGCCTGAATGAATATCAATAAGGTTATCATCATATGTAATCGAAATATTACAAATTCTATCATTTCTCATCTTTAATTTATTAATACTATTTTTGGGAATATACAATAAATATAATTTTTTGTTTATGTAATCGTTAAGAATAACATACCAGTTTTCTTCTAAATGTCTCTTGTCTGGATTTAACCAATAAACATCATTACGAGCATTTTTTGAAGCAAAAGTAGAGTTCCATAAATTAATGTCATAACCTTTCTTTCTTAAGAGATTCACTGCTGTTTTAGTCTTTATATTTTTAGACCTTACCTCACCATTTATACTGGTGTATAACCAATCAATGTCGTTTACTTCAATAGTTTTATCGACTATCATCGTGACAATCTGAGAAAAACTTTTTCCTTTTTGATTGATAATCTCTTTAAATTTATTATATTTTTCTTCCTCTAATTCAATTTCAATGTTAAAATATTTCATATATACTCCTTTTTTTTCTTAATATTTTAATTTTCTTTTGTTAAATATTTTTGATATTAACAAGTTTTTCAAAATTTGGATAAGACTTCATATAACAACTCTTTCCCTTAATAGTTATTATCTCACAACCATATTCACAAAGATATTTGATATTGCGTGCTACAGTCTTTCTTTCGCATGGTATTTTACAAACTTTACTTATTTGTTGTGCTATCTTTGTTTGATGTAATAAATTATTTTCACTACTTCCATATTTCAACGCATCGTAAACATATAAAATTATCAGTTTTTTATGCTTTATCATTTATCCCTCCTCATAAATATTATAACATGATACATGAGTCAAAATTAAACCTTAATACAAATCTGCCTAAAATATCTTGATAAATAATCAAAATAATACTTTTTTAAACTATCTTTCATTTAATAATTTAAATAAGACATCTTGAAGTTTAAGACAAACTCTGTTTTCACATTCATTATATCATACGGAGGGCAAGACCTTTTTAATTTTTTTAAAAAAACTTAATATCTTTTTTATGGTTGTAATCTTAAATATTCTTTTTTATAGTTTTAGTCTATTTTATTTAAACTTCTATCTATAAATTTTACGCCATTCAAAATTCCTAGTTTTAGTCTAATATAAATTTTTCACCCTTATTATAATTATAATCTTTGGTTTACTTACATAATTTTGGCTCTATTATTCATTAAAACTTCATATACTTATTGTTTTTTAAACTTATATTATTTTTATAAAATCTGTTTGTCTATAATTTTTAAAATCTTTTTTATTCCTCTTAATTAAACTTAGTTTTGCTTTAAATTCATTCACACTGTTTTTTATAAAAGCAAATTTATTTACAAACATAAAATCAATTTTAAAATCAACAATCTTATCACCATAAAAACAGTTATATAAATATAACTTAATAATTATTATTCTACCACTAAATTTCTTTTTTCAACTTTTATTTTTCTTTTTCTCATCCTTTAATTATAATAATTCGCACTTTTCTTTCAAAGCGTCCTCTATAAAACAAATTTTCTTGTTGTTTTTTAAACAAATTTGCAAAAAAGACTTAATCTTTTCTTCATTTTGTGATATAGTATATATGTTAAAGAGGTTTATTACTATGGGAAAAATTATTGCTTTTGCAAATCAAAAAGGTGGTGTAGGAAAAACCACCACTTGTATTAATTTAGCGGCTTATGTTTCCGCTATGGGAAAAAAAGTCTTAGTTGTTGACCTTGACCCTCAGGGCAATGCAACAAGTGGACTGGGTATCGACAAAAACAAAGATTTGAAAACTGTCTATGATCTGATATTTGGAGAATACAAAATAGAAGAAGTCATTCTTCCTACACTCCTAGAAGGTCTTGATATTCTTCCTTCAACTGTCGACCTTGCTGGTGCAGAACTTGAAATGATTCAAATGCCACAAAGAGAAAAAATAATGAAAGGATTACTTGATAGTGTGCGAGATAGTTATGATTTCATAATGATTGATTGTCCTCCATCTTTAGGGTTAATCACAGTAAATGCCCTCACCGCATCAAATAGTGTGATCATTCCTATGCAGTGTGAATACTACCCTCTTATGGGTATAACTCAACTTATGAACACTATAAGGCTTATCAAATTTCATTTAAATCCTGCTATTGATGTCGAAGGCGTAGTTATGACAATGAAAGATAAGAGATCAAATCTTACAAATGAAGTAAGTGATGAAATTTTAAAATTCTTTGGCAAAAAAGTTTTCTTTACTTATATTCCAAGAAATATAAGACTGGCCGAGGCTCCAAGTCATGGAGAACCTATTCTGATATATGAGCCATCCTCAAAAGGAGCAGATGCCTACCTATCACTAGCAGAAGAATTTTTAGATAGAAACAATATCAAATACAACCCTATCACAAAAGATACAAAAATAAAATTAAGAGAGGTGAACAATGGATAAGAAAAAAGGACTGGGAAGAGGTCTTGAAAGTCTCTTTGCAATGTATGACAACGATGAGACAACTGTAGAAAAAACAACTACCCCTACAAAACCAACCAAAACCACAAAAGAAGAAGGTATAACAGAACTTGAAATCTCAAAGATAATACCAAATCCAAACCAACCTAGAAAAAACTTTGACGAAGATGCTCTGCAAGAACTTTCAAGTTCTATCAAATTGCATGGAGTCATTCAGCCACTTGTTGTAAACAAAACTGACGATGAAAATTATTTAATCATTGCTGGTGAAAGAAGATGGCGTGCTTCAAAAATGGCAGGTCTCGAAAAAGTGCCTGTTGTAATTAAAAATTATACAGAAAAACAAGTTCGTGAAATTTCTATCATTGAAAACTTACAAAGAGAAGACTTGAATCCTATTGAAGCGGCTAGAGCAATCAAACAACTCATGGATGAATATCATCTTACTCAAGAAGTTGTTTCTGACAGAATAGGCAAAAGTCGTTCAAGCGTAGCAAATACTTTGAGACTTTTATCACTCTACCCTGATGTAATTAAAATGATTGAAGATGGAAAACTTTCAAGCGGTCATGCAAAAAGCCTTGTGGTTGTCGATGATACTACTCAACAAATAAAACTTGCAAAACAAGCATCTGACGGAAAAATGTCGGTGCGCGAACTTGAAAAGGCAGTAAAAAATTACTTAAACCCTCAAAAAGGTGTTTCAAATAAGGTAAAAGAACAATCTCTTGAACTTAAAGAACTTATAAACGAAATGCAAAGAGTTTTCGCAACAAAGGTTTCAGCAATCGGTAATGACAACAAAGGAAGAATTTATATTGACTACTACTCAAGAGATGATTTGGATAGACTCTCTGATATCGTAGAACTCATTAAGAAAAAAGAAATAACTCTTAATGACTTAAGAAATTACAATAAAAGACATCCAAATAGTTAAAATTAAAATAAAAATGTTATTCTTGCGTCTTAAAAGAAAACACTTATCAATATAAAAATAAAAAAAGAATGTGAAAGCGCATTCTTTTTTTATTCTCAAAATCCATAGTTTTATTAATTAAAATCTTTATTTTTCTTTACGCATAGATTTTATAGTTTTTAAATATTTTTTAATCAATAACTCATTTATTACCTTTATTTCATTATAGGTTTTAAAATATATTATTAATTTTTTTATTTGAAAAACACATTTTTAAAAACAACAAATATATATTTTTATTAAGTTTATACACACTATATCAAATTTTAACAAAATTTATAAAATTTTATAAAGATTATATGCACCTTTATAAAAATATACGCAAAAAATGGTCATTTTTAGACGAGTATTTACTCATTAAATTCATTATAAAATATGTTGGAGACGCTAAAATTACAATCAAAATTATATTTTTTTTAATTTTATGTTTTGTATAATTCTATTTTCAGCAAAAATATATTTTTGTTTTTATAGATTCTTATCACAATAATCATTTATTCATATTCAATATCAACATAAATTATAAAATTTTAATAAAATGATTAAATTTTACAAATAAAATCCGCACCAACTTAATTTTGTACGCAGAAAATGGTCATATTTAAACATATATTTCCTCATTAAAATCATTCTAAATTTGTGAAAAACGCTTAAATTTAATAATAAATTAAACAATTTTAATAATTTCGTATATTCTTTAAAAGTTTATACTATTTAAAAGTAAATCTTTACCTTTATATCTATTACGGTTTTACAATTTATTTAACTTATCATATTTTTTACCTTAATTAATTTTCTTTTAAAATATAGAAAATTATAGGTATTTATACACAGTGCTGATAAATTTAGATTGATTTTTATAGAAATATATTAATATTTTATATTAAAATGTTCC
>CAOJSF010000004.1 GCA_948442695.1 uncultured Clostridia bacterium
ATTTATCTCTACCCGGGACTATCACATCTTTGATGTGTGCAGACTCCCGTCTGCCAAACCCGGACCCTTGTCACGGTTGAAATTTCCTCATAAATATTTTTATTTGTTTATAATTTAGATTTTGCTTATCATAATAACACAGAAAGTCTCCTAATTTACTTAAAAACATCACTAATAATAGTGATGTTTTTTTAATAATTATTATTTTTCGTGTTATTTTCTCTCGTTTCTAAAAAAAGTCTAAAACGCATGGCATTTTAAACTTATTAGTATCGATTTTATAATAAAATTTTCGATTAAAAAAATAAACTAATTCAATTCAATTTCAGAATCTTTATTATTGGCTTTAATATACAAATCAGCAAATTCTTTTAAAACAAATGCGACGCGACCAAAATCATCACCTATTAATTTAGTTGAAAATTCTGGAAAATCAACAGTCAAACCGCTTTCTGTTTCTTCAAGATTCACATGAAAAACTTCATTATATTTTTTACAAACATTTTTCAGGCTATCATTATCATATATTACTGTATTGATTTTTCTTATAAGTTGAGATTCAACTATTCCCTCTAAACTTTCATTTCTATTTCTTGCTCTATCCAACTCATTAGCATCTATAATCAGAAATGAATTATCACTCTCTAATATTTTTGTAGCAAGATCTCTTTTTGCTCTATAATTACCTGACAATAAAACAACCATATATACCTCCTTTTTGCTTTAGTTTAATTATACCTAAAATAAACCAAATTGCAATATCTTTTTAAATAAATATAAAAAAACAAGTCTCACTTATTTTTGAAGATTTGTTACATTTCAATTTCATCTTCAAAATCATCAGTAAAACTTGTTTTTTCGTAACTGTTTGTTCTGTCTGCATATGCTCTTTCAGTGGCTTCATTTTTAAGACGATATTTCATTGAATATGCAAATATTGTCCCTATATTTACAAGACCTGAAAAGATAGCAAGTGTGCCAGCCCAATCAGTGTTTTTAACTAATCCCAACAAACTGCCTACGAATAGTCCTACACAAGGCACTAAACATAAAGCATGTTTCATTCCAGAAACCATAGCCATTTTAAAGCCATTTTTGGTTTTTAATGTAGGATTTAGTTTTTCGAATTCACTAATTTTTCCTTTCATTTTTCACCTCGTCAGATATTATACTACAAATGAAATTAAAAATCAAGAGAAATTTGTAAATTTTTATAATATTTTAGATAAAATTAAATAATTTTATATTTTGTCTTATTTTTAATATTTTTCATCAAGAATTTAGCATAAAAATTGATAATTATAACAAAATTTATAAATTCAAAAAAAAGGTAAAAATTTCTACCTTTTTTCTTTTATTTATATTTGTAATTTTAATTATCAATACTATAAATTTTTTTCAAGGTGTTTAACCTTTTAATATAATATCACTATTTTTCATTAAAAATATTAAATATGATTTTTTATATTATATTATCTTATAATAACATTTTCTTCACCTAAAAGCCCTATAAGTTCATTTGTCAAATAGTTGTTGATTTCAACTTTTACATTGAATGAAAAAACAGTGTTTGAAGTTGTACATTTGATAATTATTGAACTATTGCCTGGATAACTTGTTGCAATCTGTTTGACACCATTATATAAACTTGCATTTTGAGTGTTGAATCTCAGATAGACCTTTTTATCTTGAACAGGCTGTTGTATTTCCCCTTCTTCCTTTTTATCCCATGGAATCAGTGACTCTGCAATTACACATGGAGATTTGCCGTCTCTGATAGAAATTTTACCTTTTACAGTAATAAGACCATCTTCAACAGCAATATCTTTATAGCGAGTATATAACTTACTGAAAAGCATTACATCAAAAGTGCCATATAAGTCTTCAACAGTGAGAAAGGCCATATTCCCTGATTTTGTCATAATCTTTTTAATTGCTTTGATTATTCCGCCACCAACAATCTGTTGACCATCTTTTACAAAATTGTCAACTACTTCTTCACCAACTTCTTCATCCTCTTCAGAACTTATAAAATTGACTTCATTTGATTCTCTTCCACCTTCTTCATCATCGCTATCAAATTCTTCAGAAGCAATCTCCGGCAACATATCGGAAGTAAAATTGAATTTTTCATATTTATCAAGATAATCATCTAGCGGATGGCCTGAAAGATAAATTCCTACATAATCTTTTTCATATTTTAAGAGTGTATCTTTGTTGTATTCTTTAATATTTGGATATTCTATTTTATTTAACATCTGCGTTTCTTCAACAAATGTATCGAAAAAAGAAAATTGTCCAGTTGCTTTTGCTTTTCGGTCAACACTTACAAGTTCCATATACTTAGGAAATGCTTCCATAAGTTGACTACGTGCATGACCAAAGCAATCAAACGCCCCACTTAAAATAAGTGCTTCCATTGATTTTTTATTAAGTGAATTTGAGGAAACTCTACGAGTAAAATCTTCAAGTCCTGTGAAATCTCCGCCTCTATTACGCTCTGCAACTATCGTATCAATAAGCACTGTTCCCACGTGTTTTAAAGCACCCAAACCAAAACGGATATTTCCGTTTTCAACTTTAAATTCTGTATAAGACTTATTAATATCAGGTGGATAAATTTCAAATCCTTCCACTTTTGCATAGTTTGTATATTTCTTGACTGAGTCTGCGTTTGTAATTCTGTTGTTTAAAACTGCTGTAAGATATTCAACTTCATAATGGGCCTTTAAATATCCTGTTTGATAGGCAACATAGGCATATGCTGCAGCGTGAGACTTGTTGAAAGCATAACCAGCAAACTTAGCCATTTGTTCAAACACTCGTTCTGAAACTTCAGCGTCATGACCGAGTGCAAGAGCACCAGGGATAGGTTTAAGTTTGCCCTCTGGATCCTGCCAACCATAAATGAATTTCTTCTTTTCTGGAGGCAATTTCTCAGGTTTTTTCTTACTCATAATACGTCGAACATTATCCGCACCGCCCAAACTGAAGCCTGCCATAACCTGAAAGATTTTCATAACCTGCTCTTGATACACAATACATCCATAGGACATATTTAGAATAGGTTCAAGACATGGGTCTTCATATTCAATCTGTTCTGGGTTTTTCTTACCTTTAATGAATTTTGGAATAAAGTCCATAGGACCTGGACGATAGAGGGAAATCCCCGCAATGATGTCTTCTAGGCTGGTTGGTTGAAGGTCTTTCATGAACTTCTTCATACCGCCACCTTCAAGTTGGAAAACCGCTTCAGTCCTACCCGCACTTATCATTTTATAAACCGCTGGGTCATCATAACTCATTTGAGTGAAATCAATTTCAACCCCATGAATTTCCTTGATATACTTAATAGCCTTATGTATATCGGTAAGAGTTCTAAGCCCCAAAAAGTCCATCTTAAGAAGACCTAAATGCTCAAGTTCTGTCATATCAAACTGAGTAATTTCATCATTTCCGCTCTTAGCCATAGGCACATGGTCGTAAACTGGGTCAGGGGCAATCAAGACACCAGCAGCATGCATTGAAACATTTCTAGGCACGCCTTCAAGTTTGATTGCCATATCGACAATACGCTTTATTTGTTCATCCTCTTCATACATTCTACGAAGTTCAGGAATAATATATTTTTCGTCTTCCTCTTTGCCAGTCTTTCCGAAATAATACTTAAGAACTGGAGGTTTATGTGTTGGCTTAAAAGGAATCTCCTTTGTGATTTTATCTACTTCAGCATAAGGAAAACGCAGAACTCTGGCAACATCTTTGATTGCGTTTTTTGCCTGCATATTTCCAAAAGTTACAATGTTGGAAACATGGTCTGAACCATATCGTCTTTTTGCATATTCAATAACCTCGCCACGCCTATCCATGCAAAAGTCAACGTCAAAGTCGGGCATGGAAACACGTTCTGGATTGATAAATCGGTCAAAGAAGAGGTCATACTTCATAGGATCAACCTGAGTAATGCCTGTTGTATAAGCAACCAAACTTCCCGCGCCAGAGCCTCTGCCTGGTCCAACAGGAATGTCATTCTCTCTGGCAAAATTGATATAATCCCAAACAATCAAGAAATATTCAACATATCCCAGGTTATGTATGGTTGTAAGTTCCATTTCAAGCCTTTCTTCATATTCTTTTGGAACCTCTTTATAATTGCGTTTAAGCCCCTCCCAGGCAAGCCTAGAAAGAAATTCATAAGGCTCTTCACCTGTATCTGGCACATATTTTGGGATGAAGTTGTCGGTTGCACCCAGTTTATCTTCATCAGGGATCAAAGAATTTCCAGATTCTGCAGCCTCCCTAAGCGACTTTGTCTTAATTGAAACATTGCATTTATCAGCAATTTCAAGTGTCCTGTCAAGTGCCTCAGAAAATCCTGGCAAAGCCTCTTCCATTTCTTCGTAGGTTTTAAAATAGAATTCGTTGGTTGAAAACTTCATTCTGTCAGGGTCATCAATGGTTTTTCCCATCTGCACACACATAAGAACGTCCTGAAGTTCTGCATCCTCTTTTTCAAGATAATGGACATCATTTGTGGCAACAAGAGGAATATTCAACCTTTCGCTCATTTCACTAAGTTTTATAAGCACTTCTCGCTCTTCCGGAATCCCATGATCCTGAATTTCAAGATAGAAATCATCTCCAAAAAGATTTTTAAACCACAAAGCCAGCCTTTCAGCCTCATCAAACTCACGCCTCATAATTGCCTGAGGTATATGCCCAGCAAGGCAGGCTGAAAGACAGATAAGCCCCTCGCTATGTTTCTCTAAAAGAGCATAATCGATTCTAGGTTTATAATACATTCCATCTAAATAAGCAAAGGATGAAAGTTTTAAAAGATTTTGATAACCCTCATTGTTTTTTGCAAGCAAAATAAGGTGACCTGTATCACCTCGATTTGTCCTCGATTTCATATCATTACAGATATAAAATTCCTCACCTACAATAGGCTTGATTCCCTTTTGAACACAGGCTTCAAAAAACTTTATTACGCCATGCATATTGCCATGGTCAGTAATTGCAATAGATTTCCAACCACGCTCTTTGACCATATCGACAAGCCTTTCAATTCGTGCAAGACCGTCAAGCAAACTAAACTCAGTATGAACGTGCAAATGAACAAACTCTTTCATCTCTCCCCCAAATAAACTAAATAAAAACTTCTATGAATATAAAACTGAAAAACAATCATTTTCTAATCGGCTTTATATGCTTGAGTATGATAAATCAAAGCAAAAAATAAAAAAATTACAAAAATAATAAATTACATCATCAGAATTTCAACATTTCATCCGACCTAAAACACATATTTATTTTAATATTTACTCTTTAAGCAAATCTGCAATCTTTAAAAGGCGTCTAAAACGATGATTTAGACCGCTTTTTGTAAGTTTGATTGTTGATAAGGCAAGCAACTCTTCCATGCTCTCTTGCGGATTTGCCAGCCTCAAAACAGCAACCTCCTGCAAGTCTTCAGGCAAACTTTCAAGCCCTATTTTTTTGTTTATAAGATTGATTGCTGAAATTTGTTTCAAACTCGCCTCAACAGTCTTGTTTATATTTGCATTTATGCAATTCACCTGCCTGTTTACAGTATTTCGAAGTTCTCTCTTCGCCATTTCATCAGAAAGGTCAAGCACACATTTTGTCGCCCCCAAAAGTGCAAGCAGGTCTTTGATTGACTCGCTATCTTTTATATAAAGCACATAAATCTTTCTGCGAATTGCCACCTTGCTGTTGATATTAAAACACTTTAAAACTTGACAAATTCCATCCAGATAAGCATCATGATGTGATGCAAACTCTACATGATAGCCTGTTGTGGGCAGACGTGAACCTAACTCACTCAATTTTATGCTAGAAGTCGCACAACCAACATAAGCCCCCTTTAAAAATGCTTTTTTGGTTTCTTCATCCGCAATTATGTTGCTGTCAATTTCACCACCCAAATTAAACTGACCATTGCTGTCTATAATTGAGCAATCTTTAAGCACCTGCATAGAAATTTCCTTTGGAAATCTTATGCGATAATATGTTGTTTTGTTAATGATGTGGTCATCTGAAATATCAAGCGTGAGTTTTTCACCATACAGGCGTTCAACAAGTGATTCTATATACTGATAAATTTCCTTGAAATCTGTAATAAGGTCGACATAAAAACTTTCACTATTTCGAGTGATTGTTCCACAAGCGTGCAATAGAGCAGATAAAAAAGCCTGTCCGCAATCTGCGTCCTCAATCTGCTCTTCAATTATTTCAAGTTTACTATCCTTTGCAAAACTCAATTTTATCCCCTCTTTGCCGAAAATTTTGGCAACTTATTTATATTTACAATTTGAGAAAGTGGCAAGTCCAGCTTAAAAATAGTGTTGATTGCATTATTGCACTCTCCCACTCTCTCTGGACTATGTGCGTCTGAGTCAACTATAAACTTGACACCTTCTTCAGCCATAATCAAAAGTTCTCTGTCAGTGAAATTTATTCTCTTGCCATTAAGTTCAATTAAAATCCCCTTTTCCTTAGCCAGTCTTGCAACCGCAAGAGTGTCAGTTGGGAAACCATAATTGAGATGTGTGATAATATCAATAGGATATTTATCAATAGCCCTTAAAAATGAAGTTGTATTTCTACTTAATCTTTCTTTGCTGGGTGCGTATGGCGAGCCAAACAAATTTGCAAGAGTAAGTTTAAAAGTATCATCAAAAGAATTTGCTTTGACAAGAGTATGATGTCCCATAAGCAAAATGTCCAAAAATTCGAAATCACTCTCTTTAATGTCAATATCACCCATTTGCGAAATCAAATTTGCTTCAACTCCTAAGAGAATATCAACGCCAGTGACCTCACGAGCATTTAAAATGTCATCCTTAACCTGTGACATATCACGCCTGCGAACCCCATAGTAAACATGATTAAAGCCATGGTCGGTGATCGCAATTTGCTTAAGCCCTTTATTTAACGCAACAGAAGCGTTTTCTAAAACTGTCCCCTTGCCATGACCATGTCGAGAATACTTTGTGTGAGTGTGATAATCGCCATATAAAATCATAAATCCTCCATAGATGTAAGAAAACACTCATCTTATTCGTGTTATTCCTCTAATTCATAAAAAAACTGCTAAGATAAGTATAACTTTTTTTAGCAGATATGTCAATAAGATTAATCTAAAGAGAATTTTATTTTTATAACCTTGTAAACTTTTTATAAAGATGAAAAAGATTTCAATCTTTTTAAACTTATAAATCTTTATAAACATATTATTGTTTTTAAATACTGATAAAATAATAGATAAATTAAAGTATTTAAATATTGTTGCTATCAAGCAAGATTGTCACCGGACCATCATTTAAAACATCAATTTTCATGTCTGCACCAAACACGCCCATTTTGACATTTATATTTTCCTGCATAAGACGAACTTGCATATCCTGATAAAGCATATTCGCCCTCTCAGGCTTTTCAGCATCAAAAAAACTAGGTCTGTTGCCATGAGAACAATCAGCAAATAAGGTAAACTGACTGACAAGCAAAATCTCCCCACCAACATCTTTAATTGAAAGATTCATTTTCCCATTTTCATCTTCAAAAACTCGCAATTTTGAAATTTTTAATGCCATTTTATCAATTTCGTCCTGACCGTCTCCAGTTCCAACACCAAAAAATACTACCAACCCCTTATCAATCTGAGATATTAGTTTGCCTTCCACTTTCAAATTTGCCGATAAAACTCTTTGAACAACAGCACGCATAAATCACACTCCTTTTAAAAAATTATATCATAAAAATATCAAAAATCAAAACAGATAAAGTCCGATATGGCTTTTTTAATATTAATTAAAAGAAAACACTCGCTTCACTCCTGTTATTCTTGCGGTTCTAAAGAAAACACTCGCTTCGCTCCTGTTATTCTTGCGGTTCTAAAGAAAACACTCGCTTCGCTCCTGTTTCTCCTATCGTTCCTAAAGAAAACACCCGCTTCGCTCCTGTTTCCCCTCGTGCAAAAAAAAAGCACTTAATATTTTAAGTGCTAATTATTATTTAAATTATAATTCAATCCCATCGTCCTTTTCATCATCATGTTTGACAAGTTCTGGAAAATTTTCTTCAATATACATATCAAGCCTATTTGCAAATTCAACAGCACCTTTTTCATCGCTTAAACTATCAATAAAATTTATAAATGAAAAAGAAAATCTTTCAATTTCTGAATAAAAAAAACTTCTCAACACATTTTCAGGGACATTTCTTATAAAATTTTGTGCTTCTTCTTTATTGTTAAACTTTTCATCAATTATAATTTTACCATTTTTTTGCTCTGAGACTGAGTTTTCTTGTTGCTCTAAAACTGCATTGTCTTCTTGATTTTCTTTTTGACTTAAATACTTCATCAAACTATCTTTATCTTTTGCTGACTGCAAAAATTCTCTTACTCTTTCAGAAGCAGTTTCTCTTACAGAATTATTTATCTCTGTCAAAAACTTACAAGCAATATCCTGCATATCTTCATCATTTTCAATTATAGAACCTACAAGATTTAGATATTCCTCAAAATCATAGGAATTTTCACTGTCATAATAATTAAATTCATCTTCCTTCCCTAAACCACCATATGTATATCTTTGGTTATCATAAAAGTCACATTCCATAACAACTTCATTTGCTTTTTTCTTAAATGTAAGAATTTCTTCAGCAAGTTCGACTTCAATTTCTTCGTCATTTATCTCTTCATCTTGTTCATCTTCGTCATAAGAATAATCATCTTCCAACAAATCATATGAAAGATTATACTTATCTGCTATGCTTTTAGGAATAATAGGACCAGTTTCTCCACTAATCACCATTTTGATTTCATCCTTATCATTTAAATAAGATAAAATTTTTTCAACATCATTTTCTGCAGTATACCATGATAAGCCTCTTTTACATTCTAAGATGTTTTCATCTTCATCAAATCTTTCTACATAATTCGGAATAATAAGTTTTGCAAGTTTTACAAACTTTTCATTGTCCTTACCTTTATATTCCAAACTAAAATCTCCATACCAACCCATAATAAAACTCCTTTTATCTTAAGTTATAAATATTATAACATATAAAAATTATTTTGTCAAAAAATATAAAAGAATATAAAATTGTAAGTTTAATACTAATATCTTGAGTTGAAAGCAGAATATGTCAAAAGCAAAATGATAGTTTTTTTAACAAAAAATAAAAGCGGATAAATCATCCGCCTATATATTTTGAAATCATTCCTTGCTTCATCTTGTTAAAATCTTCTTCATCAATAAGTTGTGCCATTTTCAGTTCATTAAGTTTAGACAATTCTTTTTCAAGAAATTCCACATTAACTTTATCAAAATTTTCTTCAACATAATCTTTTTCATCAAAATTTTCTTCATCATAAACATCTTCACCATAATCTTCTGTTGCTTTCTTCTGTATATCACCTTTTCTTCTAAAACTTTCAAATGACAAATCAAACATAGAAAGTGTGATTGAAATTACCAACCCTATAAAACAAATTCCGAAGTTAATAAAATCCCCCATTAAACTTAATAAATTTACTCCGATAGTAAAATAACTCAATATCATAATCGTCACAATGAAAATCATTTCAATAAAATTTATTACAACTATACCTTTTTTCAGATTTATTCCATGTAAAAACCTTTTTGTTGCAAATTGAGATTTTATCAACAAACAAATACTAGTTATGATTGCAATAGCCAAAATAATAAAATTTATAGAAAGAAAAACAATATAAACTATATCAATAGCAAAAAGTGGAAATTCATTTCGATTCAAATAATCAAAATACTGCCCACAAATTATACAATTAAAGATATTAAATAATGTAATAAAAGAAATTGTTGCTATATTTACAATAAAAGCAGTTGATGATAACGATTTCTTCATATTTCCTCCTTATGAAGATGATAACATCCCCCCGATGTCAAGCAAATTTACAATATTATTTAAATATTATTAATAATTTTATGCTTAAAAATATAAAACTCAAAAATGTCATTATTAAAATAAAAAACACAAACCAACTTTAATTTTAAAACTTTTTAAGGTAATTTTCAAAATTAACACAAATTATTAAATCTTTATTTCATAACTGCTTATAACAATTTTCTAAGTGTTTTGTAAGTTATTCCATTAATTAATAAATACATCCAAACTTCACTATCATAAGATGCTTTTTCAGCGATTGCTCTTGTTGGTGACTTAGAAAATGATGCATACCCAAACATCAATCCTATCAAGCCCCCAACTACCTTACCCGTATATTTTAATGATTGCTTTGCTTTTCTTGTTCTTTGATCTTGAAACATCAGCACCAAATCATCCTCAGACAATGATTCATACCAAAGTTTAAATTGCTCATTATAAATGAGTGTTTCATCAACTAAATCCTCATATTGACACATTAATTTAGCCGATTCAATCATAGTATACGAATACTCTTTATGTCTAAATTTTAGTCCTGCCATTATGACACCTCCATTCTACACTGTCTATTATACCCCCCCCCGCAAAATGTCAAGCGATTTCTATGATTACGTTTATTTTTTCTCTTTACACTATTGACTTTTAATATTTTTTTGCTATAACAATATAAGATTTTAATATATTGAAAATTACAATTTAATTCAATAAAATATAATTTGGAGGTAAAAATGGGAGACGAACGCGGATATTTTATTGTGCGTGACTGGATTTATAACAAATTACCAGCAATGTTTAGTGATAAGCACAGAGACGATGATGTATATATGAAAGCGAAGTATGGAGAAAGTTTACAGCAAGCGGAGAAATTTCGATTAAAACTTTTGGATTTGTGTGTGTGGATGATTATCATAAAAAGATATTAAGTTATAAGACATTAAGGACAGCAATTTATCCTTCACACAAAAATTATTTATTATCTTTAAACTTTCCAGAACCATCACCTGAAGAAATTGAATATTATAGAGAAAAATATTTCCATGAAGAAACAAAAGACGAAAAAGAGTTTTAAATTCTAGTAATCAAATTGCACCTATTTTTTGCTATATTTAATAGACATCAAAATAGGTGCAATTTTATATCAAAATAACTCTTTATTGTGGATAGTCAAAAAGCCCGATTTCTTGTCAGATAATTTGATGAAATTATCAAATTAAATATAAAAAAGGCATAATTCACACCACAAAAAAGTATTTTTCAAAATCAACATCAATCACAAACAAAAAATCTAAATTGAAATCAATTAATTTCAAATAAAAGCAGAAATGTATCATTTATTATTTCTTACAAACAACAAAAAAAACACTCAACATATCGAGTGTTTTTTATATTTTCAAATTTTAAAGATTTAAAGCAAAATTGTTTGATTAAATCAATTCTACGATTGCCATTTCAGCACTGTCGCCTTTACGAGCACCGAGTTTCACAATTCTTGTGTAACCACCGCCCTGTCCAACTTCCTTAATACGAGTAGCATATTTTGGAGCATAAAGATTGAAGATTTTTTCAAGAAGAGGATGTTTGATGTCCTTTGTTCTTGCAGTGAACGCCTCAACGCTTTCCTTGTCTTTTCTTTGCTCTTGTCTATCCATAAGGTAAGCCATCATTGCTCTGCGAGCAGAAAGTTTTTTAGGGCCATCGTTTGTAACAGTTGTTTTAACTTTGATACCCTTTTCATCTTTGATTTCTTTTTCAACTTTTACGATATCTTCATATGAGTTGATTGCAAGAGTTAAGATTTTTTCTGCCTGACTTCTTACTGACTTAGCACGTGCTACAGTTGTCTCTATTTTTCCATACCAGAGAAGATCAGAAACAAGACCTCTAAGCATAGAGTCTTTTTCTTTACTTGGTCTGCCGAGTTTTGCATTAGCCATTGTTTTTCTCCTTTATTAGTTTAGTCTTCGTCCTTGCGAAGTGAAAGTCCATAACTTTCAAGTTTAGCAATAACCTCATCAATAGACTTAATACCCAGGTTTTTCACCTTAAGCATATCACCTCTTGTTTTCTTTGTGAGGTCTTCAACATTGTTGATGCCTGCTCTCTTTAAGCAGTTGTATGAACGAACAGAAAGATCCATTTCTTCGATAGGAAGTTCCATAAGTCTAACTTGTTTATCTTCTTCACGAGAAACTAAAATATCTGAATTTGCAATATTTGCACAAAGTTCAACGAATAAATTAATATGTTCCATAACAATCTTACCTGCAAGTGAAACGATTTCTCTCGCTGGAGTTGTTCCGTTGGTTTCAACTTCCAAAGTAAGTTTATCAAAGTTCACGCTTTGACCAACACGAGTGCTTTCAACATTGAAATTTACTCTCTTTACAGGTGAGAAAAGAGAATCCATTGCAATATAATCAATATTGTCAAATTTTTCTTTATTTTCATTGTTTGGGACATATCCTCTGCCGTTGCCGATCATGATATCCATGTCAAGCACAGCACCATCATCCATTGTGCATATGTGCAAGTCTGGATTTAAGATGTCTACTTCTGAGTTTTCATCAAAATCTTTTGCAGAAACATCTCCTGCACCAGTTTTTCTAAGATGAAGATATGTGATAAAATCACGACTTTGGTCTTTGCATTTTACTGCAAGACTCTTGAGATTAAGTATAATGTCAACTACATCTTCAGTAACTCCTCTGATGGTTGAAAACTCATGACTCACACCTGCAATACGGACTGCGATAGGCGCAGAGCCTGGCAATGCTGAAAGAAGAGTTCTTCTCATAGCGTTGCCTAGAGTAATACCATAACCTTTTTCAAGTGGCTCAACGACAAATCTAGCAAAAGAGCCATTGTCAGTTTCTTCACAAGTAATTCTAGGTCTTTCCATTTCCATATAAATATACCTCCCTTATTATCTCGAGTATAATTCGACAATAAGTTGTTCTTTGATGTCTGCATCGACATCTTCCCTGCTAGGAAGTGCTACGATTTTCCCAGAGAAAGAGTTTGTATCAAATTCCACCCACTTAGGCATAACAATTTTGCTGCCTCTAAGTGATTTAAACATTTCATTGTTTTGTTTGTTTTCTTTAATTGCAATTTGGTCTCCAGCCTTTACGCTGTAAGAAGCAATGTTTACTCTTCTTCCATTTACAGTAATAAGACCATGGTTTACAATTTGGCGTGCTTGCTTTCGGCTTGCACCGATTCCCATTCTGTAAACTACATTGTCAAGGCGTCTTTCGATAAGAGAAAGCATATTTTCACCAGTTACACCTTGCATTTTGTTTGCTTTATCATAGTATTCTCTAAATTGTCTTTCAAGAACACCATACATTCTTTTTACTTTTTGTTTTTCTCTAAGTTGAGTGCCGTATTCTGAGAAAGCCACTCTACGTTTTGAGTTGCCATGTTGTCCAGGTATTACTGGGCGTCTTTCCATTGCACATTTCTTAGTAGTGCATCTTTCGCCTTTAAGGAAGAGTTTGCAACCTTCTCTTCTACATTGACGGCAATCTGGTTCAATAGTTCTTGCCATTTTACTCTCCTTTTATATTCTTCTTGTTTTAGGAGGTCTACAACCGTTATGAGCGATCGGAGAAACATCCTTAATCATGGTTACATTAAGTTCGCAATTTTGAAGTGAACGGATAGCAAGTTCTCTACCGCTTCCTGGTCCCTTAACAAAAACTTCAACAGTTTTGATACCATGTTCTTTAGCGACTTTTGCAGCGTCTTCAACGCAAGATTGAGCAGCGAATGGTGTGCTTTTCTTTGATCCTTTAAGTCCGAGTTTACCAGATGAGCACCAAGAAAGAACATTACCATCGCAATCAGAAAAACTTACAATCGTATTATTGAAAGAAGTTTTGATATGCACTTGTCCAGCAGAAATATTTTTGCTGATTCTTTTTTTAGTTGTTTTCTTATTAGAAGTTTGTTTAGTTGCCATTATTCCTCCTACTTACCTTTCTTAGAACTACCTGCAACAACTTTCTTAGGTCCTTTTCTAGTTCTTGCATTGTTTTTAGTACTTTGACCTCTTACTGGAAGTCCTTTACGGTGACGAACACCACGATAGCAACCTATTTCAATAAGTTTCTTGATGTCCATGTCGACTTTTTTGCGAAGTTCACCTTCTACAAGAAGGTTATGTTCGATATAATTACGAAGTTTTGCGATTTGGTCATCAGTGAGGTCTTTCACACGAATATCTGCACTAACCCCAGTTTCCTCGCAAATTTTATTAGAAGTAACTCTTCCAATACCATAGATATAGGTAAGACCTAATTCTAATCTTTTTTCTCTAGGTAGGTCTACACCAGCAATTCTTGCCATTTATTTATCCTCCATTTTTTAATTTTAGCCCTGAACTTGTTTGTGTTTTGCACTTTTAGAACAGATGACCATAACTTTGCCATCTCTTTTAATTACTCTACACTTGTCACAAATAGGCTTAACAGATGCTCTGACTTTCATAAAAATTTTCTCCTTTTTAGCCCTTATCTCTCCAAGTAATTCTGCCCTTAGTCAAATCATAAGGACTCATTTCAACTTTTACTTTATCCCCTTCCAAAACTTTGATATAATTTTTTCTAAGTTTTCCTGAAAGGTAAGTTATGATTTCGTGTCCGTTGGCCAGACGAACCCTGAATGTTGTGTTTGGAAGCACTTCTTCAACCACGCCCTCAAATTCAATTACATCTTCCTTAGACATGCTCACTCCTTATATTTGATAAAAATTTTCTAATTCTAGCATTAGTCCTCTCGTTTTGGTCGGTGACCTCTTCCTTACTTAAGGACTGTAAGTCAAATTGTTTTAAATGCTTAAAACTTTTTCGTTTTGGCTTGTTGTATTTAAGCCTTTTTCCATCAGATAAATAAGCAAATTTATCATCAAGAGCGACCACAACGAATAGACCGCCTTTTTCTTTGCCGGCTGTGGCAACAACAACATTTCCAACCCCTATCATCTTTCACCTACAATGTCCAAATTTCAATCCCATCTTTGGTGATATGAACTGTGTTTTCATAATGTGCTGAGCATTTGCCATCACGTGTTACAACGCCCCAGCCATCCTCAAGAAGCCAAACTTCTTTTCGTCCCATGTTGATCATAGGTTCAATAGCAATGACAGCGTTGTCAGTAACGATAGGTCCATCAGTTACCTTGCCATAATTTGGCACATTTGGTGGCTCATGCATATTTTTGCCGATTCCATGTCCGACAAGTTCACGCACAACAGAGTAGCCATTACTTTCAGCGTATTTTTGAATAGCACTTGACATCTCTCCCAAACGATGCCCAACCTTAAGATTTTCAATTCCCTCAAAGAAACATTGTTTTGTCACTTCGATGAGTTTTGCCTTATCTTCAGATATTTTACCAACTGGGAATGTTCTTGCGCCGTCACCATAATAGCCTTTGTATTTCACCACAATGTCAACACTGACAATATCTCCTTCTTGCAATACAATTGAATCACTAGGAATCCCATGCACAACCATTTCATTGACCGAAATGCAAACTGCACCAGGGAAGCCTTCATAACCTTTGCAAGCAGGAAAACCACCACTTTCTATTATAAACTTTTCTACAAGATTGTCAAGTTGTTTTGTTGTAATTCCTGGCACTATCTGTTTTTCACAGAAGTTTAAGGCGTCCCGTGTGATTTCACAGGCTTTTTTTACCAAAACAAGTTCTGCAGGAGATAAGTTATTCATTTCTTATTCTCCAAATTTTTCAAGAAAAGTTTTTACAGACCTATATGTTTCTTCGGCTGAATTTGCACTAGAAACTTTAAACAGTCTATCACTGTAGAAGTTTATGAGTGGTGAAGTATTTTTTTCATAAACTTCCAGACGATTCTTAATAGTCTCAGGTTTATCGTCATCACGCTGAATCAATGTCGCACTACATTTTTGACATATTTCACTGTCATAATTATGAGAATTATAAATCTCTCCACAAGCAGGACAGGTCAATCTTGATGACAATCTATCAATAATTGTCTCAAAATCAAGGTCAACAAGAATAGCACTGTCAATGTCGGTGATTTTCTCAAGTGCTTTTGCTTGATTCACCGTTCTAGGAAATCCATCAAGGATAAATCCATTTTCGCAATCTTTTTGAGATATTCGATTTTTGACAATTTCAATTGTAAGTTCGTCAGGCACAAGTGCCCCACTTTCCATAATTGATTTAACCTCTCGTGCCAAAGCACTGTCTTCTTTTACTATTGCCCTGAAAAGGTCACCTGTAGAAATTTGTGGAAATCCAAAATCTCTTGTAATTTTTTTTGCAAGCGTCCCCTTTCCACTGCCAGGTGCTCCTAAAAGAATAATTTTCATCAACTCTCCTTTTCAAACTTTAAGTTTGATTTTTTGTTTGCTATAAAAACAATTTATAAATAACAACAATGTTTTTATATATATTGTTTTATTTGTATTTTGTGCGACTGCAAGAGTAAAACACTGCTTGTAAACGAAAGATTAACTTGAAGTATTCCAACTTTAAATGATGAATTAATTATCATAAAAGTTTTAATAAATTCTTTCAATCAATCCTTTCTTTAAAATCACTTTCGTGACTTGCTATCAAATAAGTTTTTCACTTGAATAGCCATAATTTAATCATTTTTTGTTAAAAACTAAGAAAAAATGATATATTTTGATGATTTTTTATTATTTCAAACAAAATTCATCTTTACTAAAAATAATTTTTGAGTAATTATATTTTTTCTAAAATAAAAATTTTCTTTTATTTAATATTTTAAAATGTATTTCTTTTGCCGGTTAAGAGATATCTCAACCGACAATTTATACATTTTTAATTTATTAATCTTTCACCTTATCAAGACAAGAAACCTTTGTGATTTCTTATCATCATTTGTGCTGAAAGTTGTTTATCAAGTTCGAGTGCAACAGAAACTACAATCATAAGTCCAGTTACACTAAATGCGTTGATAAGTGTTGCAACGATAGGTCCACCCGAAAAGTCACCGATTGCTTTGAAAGCAAGTGATGGCAACAAGGCAATTATTGCAAGGAACAATGCTCCCCAGAAAGTGATTCTATCTGATATCTTTGAAAGATAATCTGCAGTTGGCTTACCCTGTCTTATACCTTGAATTAATCCGCCTTGTTGTTGAAGTCTCTTTGCAATATCCTTTGTATCAAAAGAAATTTTTGAATAGAAGAATGCAAAAGCAAGGATTAAAACAGCGGTAAGAACGATATAAAGCCATGAATTTGTGCCCAGCCAGTCACTATACCATGTGACATTTGGCCAGAAAATTGAGATAACCATTTGTGGGAATGTGAGAAGTGCAGAAGCGAAAATTATCGGCATAACCCCTGTCGCATTAACTTTGATAGGGATTGACTGCTTTTGACCGCCATACATCTTTCTTCCCTTCATTTGTTTAGCATAATCTACAGTGACTTTACGCTCGCCTCCATCCATTAAAACGATGAGTGCGAATATTGCGATGATAATCACGAAGAATAAAACCAAATACCAAATGTAAGTGATATCTTGAACGCAAAGATTTACAATCTTGCTTACAGCAGAGCCGGCTGAAGAAAGTATACCCACGAAAATCAGAAGTGAAGTTCCATTTCCGATTCCCAGTTCGGTAATTCTTTCACCCATCCAAACTGTAAACATAGCACCTGCGACCATGATAATCACAACGCCCATGCCGATCAACCATTTTGGCATAACGGCAGTAAGGTTTGGGTCAAAACCACCTTCAACATTTGCATAACCAACCACAATACCAACAGACTGTGCAATCGCAAGAACGAGAGCAACAAAACGAGTATAAAGACTGATTTTGCGTCTACCATCTTCACCACTCTTAGAAAGTCTTTCAAGAGCAGGCACAGCAATCGTCAAAAGTTGTATAACGATTGATGCTGTAATATAAGGCGAAACGCCCAGAGCCAGCACAGAGCAGTTTGAAAGTGCACCACCGCTGACAAGGTTCATAAGGTCAAAGAAGCCCAGTCCATTGCTGTTTTCAAGCACAACTGATGAGTTGAAACCTATGCAAGGAATCCAGCAACCCAGCCTATAAATGAAAAGAAAAAGGAGAGTAAGAAGAATCTTATTCCTTATTTCCTTCACTTTAAATGCGTCGATAATCGTTCTAAACATGATTAAATCTCCTCTACTTTACCGCCAACTTTTTCTATCTTCTCTCTTGCACTTTTAGTAAATTTTTTTGCTTTAATAGTAAGTGGTTTAGTAAGAACGCCATCTCCTAAAACTTTAAGACCAAATTCTGACATCTTTCCAACAAATCTTGTTTGATAAAGAAGTTCTTGATCAATTACTGCATTCGCTTCGAATGCCTCTAAGTCGCCTACATTGATGCAAGCATATCTCTTAGAGAAATTTTTATTGTTAAATCCACGCATAGGGATTTTTCTAATCATAGGAATGTTTCCACCCTCGAATCCAGGTCTAACTCCACCGCCACTACGAGCGTTTTGTCCTTTGTGACCCTTTCCACTGGTTTTACCGATTCCACTGCCGATACCTCTGCCAACTCTAACTTTCTTAGTAGTTGCACCTTCAGCAGGTTTTAAATTATTAAGTTCCATGTTCCCCTCCTATTCCTCTTCTACTTTTACGAGGTGTGCTACATGGTGAAGGCTACCTCTGATAGAATCGTTGTCTGGGAGAATTCTTGTTGAACCGAGTTTCTTAAAACCTAGTGCTTCAATAATCTTAGATTGATTCTTGTTGTATCCGATACAACTTTTTACCCAGGTTACTTTAAGCATTTTCTCTTTTTTCTTTACCATAACTTCCCCCTTAGATTTCCTCTGGCGATTTGCCACGGCGTCTAGCGATTTCTTCTTTAGTTCTTAAAGAAAGAAGACCTTCCATAGTTGCTTTAACGCAGTTTATTTTATTTGAAGAACCATGTTTCTTAGTAACAATGTTTTTTACACCTGCAAGTTCAAGCACTGAACGAGCGCTTCCACCTGCGATAACACCAGTACCTTCTGGAGCAGGCAACATAAGCATTTTTGTAGATGAGAATCTTCCGATAATTTCGTGTGGGATAGTTCCGTTTACGATAGGAATAAGTTTCATGCTTCTCTTAGCGATTGTAGTCGCCTTTTCGATTGCTGAACTTACATCTTTGCTTTTGCCGATTCCGAGACCAACTTTGCCTTTGCCATCACCAACGACAACAAGTGCTGAGAATCTAAGAGTTCTTCCGCCTTTAACAACCTTTTGAACACGTCTTACACAGACAATGCGCTTTTCGATGTCACTTGCTTCTCTTTCTCTTCTTTCTCTAGGTTCTCTTTTATCACCTTTAGCCTTACCAGAAAAGTTTTTTCTTGCTCTAGGTGCGGTTTCAGTAGATGCTACTGTCTTTTCATTTTCTGCCATGATTTCCTCCTAAAACTTGAGTCCAGATTCTCTAGCACCATCTGCTAAAGCCTGAACACGACCGATATAAATATAACCGCCTCTATCAAAGACAACTTCACTTACACCTTTTTCAATAGCACGCTTAGCCACTGTTTGACCAACAATGTTTGCTTGCTCAGATTTGCTCTTTCCTGCTATAAGTCCCTTAACTTCTGGGTCAATAGTAGAAGCAGATGCAATAGTTACGCCCTTAGAGTCATCAATGATTTGAGCATAGATTTGGCTTAAACTTCTGTAAACAGAAAGTCTAGGTTTAGATTCTGTGCCAACTACTTTGCGTCTAACTCTTTTGTGACGAACGACTCTTTCTTGATTTTTATCAGTTTTCTTAATCATTTGAAGTTCTCCTATTTCTTACCTTTTCCGGCAGCTTTTCCGACTTTTCTAATTACAACTTGATCAGAATATCTGATACCATAGCCATGATATGGTTCAACTGGTCTGATATCTTTGATTTTTGATGCAAATTGACCAACTTTTTGCTTGTCAATGCCAGTGATAACAACTTCTGTTGCACTAGGGCAAGTGATTTGCAAGTCACCAGGGATTTCAATCTCAACTGGGTGAGAAAGTCCGAGGTTCATGTTGAGTTTGTTTCCAGAAACGTTGGCTTTATAACCAACACCTGAAATAAGTAATGATCTTTTGAATCCTTCACTTACACCGATAACCATATTGTTTGCAAGTGCTCTATAAAGACCATGTTTTGCGTTTGAATCAGCAGTTTCTTTTGCGATTTCAAAAGAAAGGTTTTGTCCATCGATTTTTGCAGTGATAACACTGTTTATCTCTTGTGACAAAGTTCCTTTAGGACCAGAAACAGTAAGAAGTCCATTTTCAAATTTAGCAGTTACGCCAGCAGGCATAACGATAAGTTCTTTACCTATTCTTGACATGTTTCCTCCTTACCATACATAAGCGAGAACTTCCCCGCCTACTCCGAGTTTTCTAGCCTCTCTATCAGTCACAATTCCCTTGTTTGTAGAGATGATTGCAATTCCGAGACCACTGATAACTTTAGGAAGTTTATCTCTTTGAGCATAAACTCTAAGACCAGGTTTAGATATTCTTCTAAGACCTTGAATTACACTTTCGCCGATTTCATCATATTTGAGTGCAACGATAATGTTTTTATGTCCACCCTCTTCGATTTCTTCATAAGAGCGAATATAGCCTTCATCAAGAAGGATTTTTGCGATAGCGCGTTTTTCGTTTGAAGCAGGAATACTTACATTTTCATGTTTTACGAGCAAAGCGTTTCTAATTCTAGTAAGCATATCTGCGATTGGATCAGTAACTAACATATTTTTCCTCCTTTTTACCAGCTTGCTTTCTTAACACCAGGAATTTCACCTTTGTTTGCAAGTTCACGGAAGCAGATTCTGCAAATTCCGTATTTTCTCAAAACTGCATGTGGACGACCACAGAGTGAACATCTAGTGTATTCACGAGATTTATACTTTTGAGTTCTTTTTTGTTTTTCAACTAATGCTTTCTTAGCCATAATATCTCCTATTTAGCGAAAGGCAAACCAAGTGCCTTAAGTAGTGATTTTGCTTCTTCGTCAGTTTTAGCGGTTGTAACAAAAGTGATATCAAAACCTCTGATTTTTTCGACTTTTTCATATACGATTTCAGGGAAAATAAGTTGTTCTTTAATTCCCATTGAGTAATTTCCTTTGCCATCAAATGATTTATCAGAAATTCCTCTGAAGTCTCTCACCTTTGGAAGAGCGATTGCAGTGAGTCTATCAAAGAACTCATACATTTTGTCTCCTCTAAGTGTGACTTTAGCACCGATTTTTTGTCCTTCTCTTAAACCGAAGTTTGAGATTGACTTCTTAGCGGTTGTTACAACAGGCTTTTGACCTGAAATAACAGCAAGTTCGTCAACAGCGATGTTGAAACTTTTTGAATTGCTTTTTACTTCGCCCAGTCCCATGTTGAGAACGATTTTAACAAGTTTTGGAACTTCGTTTACATTCTTATAAGAAAATTCTTTTACAAGAGCAGGCACAACTTCAGATTTGTATTTAGCCTGAATTCTATTTTGTTCTTTTGCCATAGTTTACTCCTACTTTGTTTCCTTTTTTGCTGTTGTCGACTTTTTTGTAGTTGTTTTCTTTTCGCCTTCTGCTTTTGTTGCAGTTTTGGCAGTTGTTGTTTTCTTTGCTGTAGAAGTTGTTTTTTCAGCAGTTTTTGATGATGCAGTTTTAGTTGAAGTCTTTTTTGCTGGAGTTTTTTCAGCAGTTTCTTCTTTCTTTTCTTCTACTTTCTTAGTTGTTTTTGTTGCTGGTTTTTCAGCAGTTTTAGTTGAAGCAGTCTTCTTTGCTGTTGTTTTCTTTTCAACTGGTTTTTCTTCAACCTTTGCTTCTACCTTTTCTTCTGCAGTTTTTGATTTTGCAGATTTAAGTTTTGCACCCTTAAGTTCTTCTGCTTTGATTGTCTTTTTGGCTTCTTTCTTTGTTTGTTTTACAAACTCTTTATCAAGTGAACCATTACATTTTTTACAAGAACGAACCTTCTTTCCTGCAACTTCAGAGTGTGCTACTCTTGTTGCCTTTCCACATACTGGACAGATTACTTGAACATTTGAAGCGTCAATAGGAGCAGATTTTTTGATAATAGTGCTTTTTTCCTGTTGAGATCTTGCTTTTTGATGTTTTGATACGATGTTGATGCCTTCAACAAGCACTTTAGACTTGTCAGCATAAACAGCAGTAACTTTTCCAGTTTTGCCTTTATCTTTTCCAGCGATTACGAGAACATTATCGCCAGTTTTAATTGTCATCTTCATTTTTGGCGTCTCCTTTTATAAAACATCCGGTGCAAGAGAGATAATTTTCATATAACCCTTGTCACGGAGTTCCCTAGCGATAGGTCCAAATACACGAGTGCCTTTTGGTTGTTTTTGATTGTCAATAATAACTGCAGCGTTATCATCAAAACGGATATGAGAACCATCCGCTCTTCTAAGGCCTTTAGATGAACGAACGATAACCGCTTTAACAACATCACCTTTTTTAACTGTTCCACCAGGAATAGCCTTTTTTACGGCAGCAACGATGACATCACCGATGTTTCCGCTTCTTCTATAAGAGCCACCGAGAACTCTGATACACATAATTTCTTTTGCACCAGTATTGTCAGCAACTTTCAATCTTGTTTGAGGTTGAATCATAACGCTCCTCCTTACTTAGCCTTCTCAACAATTTCAACAATGCGGAAGTGCTTATCCTTTGAAAGAGGACGAGTTTCCATAATGCGAACAGTATCACCGATACCGCATTCATTGTTTTCATCGTGAGCTTTGAATGTATTTGATTTTTGAACGACTTTTCTATAAATAGGACTTTTAACTCTGGAAACGACTTTAACTACAACAGTTTTGTCCATTTTACCAGCGCTAACAACTACGCCTTGACGCACAATTCTTGAATTTCTACTTGTTTCCATCGTTGCCTCCATTATTAATTTCTAATTCTTTTTCTCTAAGCAGAGTTTTTACTCTTGCGATATCCTTCTTGACATTGTGAATAGCCATAGGATTTGAAAGTGATCTTGTAGCGTGAGAGAAACGAAGATTAAATAATTCACTGTTCAAATCTTTCAATTTCGCATTGAGTTCTGCAACTGATAGATATTTAATATCATTAATTTTCATCTTTCACACCACCTTTTGCAAGTTCATCTGTTTTTTTGATAAATTTTGTTTTGCAAGGAAGTTTGTGTCCACAAAGTCTGAATGCTTCTCTAGCAACTTCTTCGCTTACCCCTTCAAGTTCAAAAAGAACTCTGCCAGGTTTCACAACTGCAACCCAAAATTCTGGAGAACCTTTACCAGAACCCATACGAGTTTCTGCAGGTTTCTTAGTGACAGGCTTATCAGGGAAGATTTTAATCCAAACTTTACCGTCACGCTTTGTATATCTTGTCAAAGCAATACGAGCCGCTTCGATTTGGTTTGACTTAATCCAGCAAGGCTCAGTTGCAATGATACCATAACTACCATAAGCAAGAGTGTTTCCTCTTGTAGCCTTACCTGTCATTCTGCCTCTAAAAACTTTTCTTCTTTTAACTCTTTTAGGCATTAACATTATTCTTGTCCTCCTTTTGTTTCAGACAATTTGTTATTATTACCTAGTATTTCACCCTTGTAAATCCAGCACTTAATACCGATTTTACCGATCATTGTATAAGCAGCATATTCACCATAATCAATGTCTGCTCTAAGAGTGTGAAGTGGAACAGAGCCTCTGAATTGTTTTTCAGTTTGAGCCTTCTCGTTTGCTTTTGTAAGAACGCCACTTACCTGAATTTTACAACCCTTAGCACCCGCTTTCATAACTCTTTCGATTGCTTGTTTTAAAGCACGCTTTGCAGCAACACGTTTTTCAAGTTGCATAGCGATGCTTTCAGCAACGAGTTGAGCATCAAGGTCTGGTCTTTTGATTTCTTTTACATTTACAAGTAATAATTTAACAGGTCTGATGAGTTTTGAAATTTCTTTCTTAATTACTTCAATACCAGCACCCTTTGTTCCGATAATCATACCAGGTTTAGAGGTGAAGATATTTACAATAAGTTTTCCTTCTGTTCTTTCAATAGTAACTTTTGAAATAGAACATGCTTTATATTTTTTGTGGATGAAATTCTTAACATCCTGGTCTTCCTTAAGATTTGTAGCAAATGTTTTCTTGTCTGCATACCATGTAGAATTCCAGTCTTTGTTGATTCCAACTCTAAGTCCTATCGGACTAACCTTTTGTCCCATCTTAGCCTCCTACCACTTCATCAAGCACAATAGTGATATGTGAAGTTTTTTTGTGAAGTATGTCACCTGAACCTTTTGCTCTTGCAGACATACGTCTAAACATAGGTCCGCTTGTAGCGTATGCTTCTTTAACATACAATGAATCTCTATTTTTGCCCATGTTGTTTTCAGCATTAGCAATTGCACTGTTTAAAACTTTTAAACTTTCATATGCGCCTTTATCAGGCATATTTTCAAGGATTGCAACAGCCATTTCTGCCTTCTTGCCTCTTACAAGGTCAAGAATGTAGGTAATTTTAGAAGGGCTCATTCTAACATACTTTGCCTTAGCATAAGGATACTTTACTTTTTTTGCAATCTTTTCTGCTTTTTGTCTAGATCTTGTAGCCATCTTTCACCCCTTATCTCTTACCTGCAACTGACGCCGACTTTTTAGTGTGTCCCTTGTAAGTTCTTGTTGGAGAAAATTCTCCGAGTTTATGTCCTACCATATCAGCAGTGCAGTAAACAGGGACGTGTTTTTTACCATTGTGCACTGCGAAGGTAAATCCTACAAAATCAGGATAGATGGTAGATGCTCTTGACCAAGTTTTGATAGGTCTTTTAACGCCTGACTCTTGCATCTGGGCAACCTTTTTTACAAGACTTGGATGAACATAAGGCTTTTTCTTTAATGATTTGCTCATAATCTTCTCTCCTAATTAACTCTCTTAACCATCAAACGGTTAGAGCGATTTTTTCTCTTTCTAGTCTTGTATCCAAGAGCAGGTTTGTTCCATGGAGTAACAGGTGAAGCCATACCCACAGGGCTCTTACCTTCACCACCACCATGTTTGTGGTCGTTAGGGTTCATAGCAACACCACGAACGCTAGGACGAACACCCATATGTCTCTTTCTGCCCGCTTTACCGAGAGATACAAGTTCATGGTCAATATTACCAACAGTTCCGATAGTTGCTCTGCAAACGAGAAGCACCTTTCTCATTTCACCGCTAGGGAGACGGATAGTTGCATATCTTCCTTCCTTAGCCATAAGTTGTGCTTCGTTTCCGGCACTGCGAACAAGTTGACCACCCTTGTTTGGTTCAAGTTCAATATTGTGAATAAGTGAACCAACAGGAATTTGTGCGAGTGGAAGGCAGTTGCCAACTTTGATTTCAGCATTTGCACCACTCATAACGATGTCACCATCTTTAAGTCCAACAGGAGCAATGATATATCTCTTTTCGCCATCTGCATAACGAACAAGTGCGATATAAGCAGTTCTGTTTGGATCATATTCAATTCCGATAACCTTTGCAGGAATATCATCTTTGTTTCTTTTAAAATCGATTACACGATATTTTTGTCTGTTGCCACCACCTTGATGACGAACAGTAACTTTTCCCTGAGCGTTTCTTCCAGCATGCTTAACTTTCTTTTCAAGCAATGATTTCTCAGGATTTTTCTTTGTGATTTCTTCAAAGGAAGAGGTTGTATAAAATCTTCTTCCAGCAGAAGTTGGTCTATGAATTTTAATTGCCATAATACACCTCCTATCCTTATGATAAACTGTCGAAGAATGCAATTGACTTAGAATCTTCTTTGAGTGTTACGATTGCTTTTTTGTAATCACTAGTTCTGCCAACTGTTCTTCCAGCCTTAGTATTTTGAGTCTTTTTGTGACCTTTTACGATAACAGTATTTACACTTGCCACCTTTACACCAAACAATTCTTCAACTGCATTGATGATTTGCACTTTATCAGCGTTTTTAGCAACAACGAAAGTATAAACTTTGTTTGCAATTCCGCTATAACTTTTTTCTGTGAGAAGTGGTCTGATAATAATTTTATTTGCTTCCATTATTCTGCATGCGCCTCCTCTAATTGTTTGATAGCCGACTGAGTGATAACGATGTTCTTGTTTGCAACAACTTGATAAACATTAAGATCACTTGCCTCAGCAATGCTCAATGATTTGATGTTTGCAGTTGCAAGTTTGATGTTTTTGTCGTTGATGTCGTTGATTACAAGAACGCTCTTGTCAAACTTGAAAGCATCGATAAATGCTTGAGCCTGTTTAGTCTTTGGAGCATTAAATTCAAACTTATCAAGAACGGTAACTTCATTTTGAGCAAGTTTAGTGCTAAGCGCACTTAAAAGTGCTCCTCTCTTTTTAAGTTTGTTGACTTTCTTAGAGAAATCTCTAGGCTTTGGAGCAAAGACAACTCCACCACCAGTCCATTGTGGGCCTTTCTTAGAGCCATGTCTTGCTCTACCAGTTCCCTTTTGACGCCAAGGTTTTTTAGCGTGTCCTCTTACTTCACTTCTAGTAAGGGCTGATTTTGTGCCCTGTCTTTGGTTTGCATTGTAAGCAACCACAACTTCATGAATAAGGGCCTCATTATATTCGCAAGCAAAGAGCGAGTCAGGTAAGTTGATTTGACCAACTTCGCCAGCTTGCATATTGTAAACTTTAACTTTTGCCATGACTTACTCCTTTATTTAACCTTAACCGCTTCACGGATGGTAACGACTGAACCTTTTGGTCCAGGAATGCAACCTTTTACAAGGATAACATTTCTTTCTGGGTCAACTTGAACGATTTCAAGATTTTGAATAGTGACCCTTTCTACACCATAGTGACCAGGCATGTGTTTATTTTTGAAAACTCTTGATGGTGTTGAGTTTGCACTCATAGATCCAACTTCTCTGTGAACAGGACCAGTACCATGAGTCATTCTAAGTCTGTGTTGATTCCATCTTTGGATAACACCTGTGTAGCCACGACCACGAGTTGTGCCAGTGACATCAACAGTATCACCTTCAGCAAAGATATCTGCTTTGATTTCTTGACCGAGTGAATATTCGTTTGCATTTTCAAATTTAAGTTCTTTTAAAATTCTGTAAGTATCAACGCCTGCTTTCTTGAAAGCACCTGTCATAGGCTTGTTTACTCTTTGCGCTTTTTGCTTGTCGAATGCAACTACGACAGCATCATAACCGTCCTTTTCGTTGTTTTTTACTTGAACAACTGGGCATGGACCTGCCTCTACAACTGTAACTGGAATGACCACTCCTTCTGGAGTGAAGACTTGAGTCATACCAAGTTTCTTACCAATAATTGCTTTTTTCATTGTTCTCATCTTCCTCCATTATAGTTTGATCTTGATATCCACACCAGCAGGGAGATCGATTTTCATAAGAGCATCGACTGCCTTAGCGTTTGGTGAATAAATGTCAATAAGTCTTTTGTGAGTCCTTGACTCAAATTGTTCACGACTATCTTTATATTTGTGTGGTGAACGGATTACGGTAACCACTTCTCTGTCTGTAGGAAGTGGGATAGGGCCAGCGACCTTAGCACCGAACTTTTCAGCAGTATCGATTATTCTTTTGCACGCTTCATCGATGATGCTGTGTTCAAAGGCCTTCAATTTGATTCTAATAACTTGTGTTGCCATTAATAATAACCTCCTGTAATTTTTCCAACCTTTTCCTCTTCAAATGCTTTTATCAAGCGATTTTGAAATGACACCTACGAAACACTTACCCATGTGTGTCATGCTGTAAGGAATTAAAAAAAGTGATTTTTTTGGTTGGTCGCTCGGGTCTATGCCACGAACTTGTCCACATAAATTCTCCTCTGGTTGCAGGTAACCTGAGGTAACCTTATGTTTCAACCCATAATTCACAGCATTGCTATTATAACAAATCTTTGAATTTAAGTCAAGGCTTTTTCACATATTTTTTAAATTATTTTTGACTATTTTTTATAGGTAAAAAACAAGTAAAAATGCAAAGAATTTATAGGCAATAATCATACCCTGTCCCCATCAAAGAAAACAAAAGATTCCTTTCAAATAAACGGACAAACAAAAGGTTACAAAATAAACAAAAGGTTTAAAATATTTATCTTATAAAAAGAAAAACAAACTGACAATAAAGCGACAAATAAAATTTAATCAAATCTATCTCCACAGACTAATATAAATTTTTAGTTTTCAAAAACTCAAAAGTTTAATTTGTTTTACGCAAACAATAAATTTCAAAAAAAAGATTTTTTCAATATAAACAAGACAAAAATTAAAAATTAAAAAAATTGCACAAAAAAAGATTTTAAAAAATTAAAACCTTTCAGTTCATCTCCTTATCACTTTCTTATCAAGATAAATTTTTTGATTTTTTAATTATTTGTTTCGGCTAATTTAAAATCTTTCTCCTTTGAAATTTACAATATGATTTTGCAAATTCTAAAAAGACTAGCCTGCTCTTTTAATTCCTCACCCATAGAACGAAAAATCTCGTCCGCCTTTATCAACCTATAGCATTTTCCATTCTTTCATAATATGCACAACAAAAACTATCTTTTGCAAATTATTTGTCAAACTTTTCTTTTATTTAAGACTCTCTTAAGTCTTTATTCGACAACTGGATTATAATATACCCTCCTAATCTCGGTTTTTATGTTTTGTAAAATGCTTTATATTTTAATATGTTTATATTTGATATATTATATTATATATTATATATAAGAGCAATTATATTTAAGAGCATTATAAAAACAATTTCTTATCGCCCCCTCTCATTTAAGCATAAAAAAAGGGATATAACTTCGCATCTCTATCCCCCACATTTTGTCAAAAGTTTTTAAAAAATGTCAAATCAATTTTATCTCTTACGGAAATTTCTATAGAATATATACTTTATCTCAAACCAAATTTCATGAAGTGAATTTTTAAAACCCACATCTCTCCAACCTACAAAAAATTTACGCAAAATCCTAAATGGAAGCAAAATAAACCTTAAAAAGCGGTTTTTTTTCATTTTTTTCGGCTTTTTAGACCATTTTTTATTTAATTTTGAATTTTCAAGCGATTCTTGATAGCATTCAGTTTTTTCAGCATAACGCCAAAAGTGGCAAGCCAAAGATATATTTGCCCCATTTGATTTCCATGGTTTCACATCAGTTGTAAAGTGCAAAACCTTTATATCATCTTCTATATAATCATCTTCCAGATTACCCCACTGTATATTCCATTTGTCATCCAGTAGCAAAATTTTATCTTCAAGCACAATGTTAAGAGCGTCCTGGTCTGGACAAGAAAAAACAGAATGTTTTTCCAATAGTTTAAGACATTTTTCCTTAACGCCCTCTTCGTTAAACTTCTTAACATCAATCAAAAGAACACCTGAATTGATATATTTATCCTTTTTCAAATGCAACTCTTTTTCAATATAATAATGCACCCTGTCTTTTTTTACATCATCTTTGACTGCACCAACAATATTGCCTGCCAGGTCAATATCATAAAGTTCTTCAATATTAGACAACGTCACCAAATCACAATCCAAATATATCACCTTTTCAAATTCACTCAACACTTCTGGAATAAGCCAGCGATAAAACATCTGTTTTGAATAATGTGCCCTTGAATACAAACTCTTACTATCAAGCAAATGCCCTACATTTTTGCATTCAACAGAAAGATTATCAAATTTCAATCTTTCAAACAAGTCAATATCACTTTTTGGCAATTCATCATCATGAAATACAAAAATTTTATAATTTATATCATCTTCAATTTTTCTATTTTCAATTATTGATTGAATGGCAACCAAAGCATATTTGCTATATGCGTGGTCAGTGCAAAAGACTATAGGAATAATCTTTGCGATTTTCTTAATTTTAATAGAGTCCATCAAAGTTTACTCCTTTTATAATTTTATTTTAGAATTATATAGAATAAAACATTCAAACAAAATTTTTATTCTATATATAATAATCTTTTATTACATAAATCTTTTTCGACAACTTAATTAGATCAATATTTTATTTTAATAATTTCGCAAATTTTATCATTTTTTAATAAATAATGTTATTTTTTTGTTTATTTCTTTATTTTTTGTTCTAATTCTTTGCAAAACTCTAAATATTCTTCCACAACTTCATTGCTGTCACCATAACGATACATCTCGTTATCCTTGATCCACAAAGTCTTTTTACATAGACTTTTCACCTGACCCATGCTGTGCGAAACAAATATCATTGTCGTGCCCTTGGCCAAAAGTTCTTCTATTTTTGTCATACACTTTTGTCTAAAAGGAACATCACCAACAGACAGAATTTCATCCACCAGCAAAATATCAGGTTCGACATCAACGGCTATCGCGAAACCCAGCCTTGCCAGCATTCCAGATGAGAAATTTTTGATAGGAATATTCATCGAATCTTTTAGTTCTGCAAATTCAACAATAGAATCATACTTTGCCTTCATTTGCTTTTTTGAGTATCCCAAAATTGCACCATTGAGAAATACATTCTCCTTAGCCGAAGACTCCATATCAAAGCCTGCACCTAAATTTATGAGTGGTGCTATACTTCCACCTATTCTAATCTGACCTTTTGTCGGCTCTAATATGCCAGCAATGGTTTTAAGAAGTGTTGTTTTTCCAGAACCATTCAAACCGATAAGTGCAAGGGACTCACCTTTTTTGACCTGCAAATTGATATCTTTAAGCACCCAAAATTCTTTATACCTCAACTTGCCTTTTACAAGCCTAACAAAAAACTCTTTAAGCGAACCTAATTTTTCGCTGGGTTGATGATATTTTAAACTGACATTTTCAATCTCAATCAAGTTTTCTTTGTTGTGCGGTTTTGATTTTGTCATAATCGTTTCCTTTTAATAATTTGATTAATTTTATTAAAATATATATATATTTTTTAACATTTTTTACGCTTTTTCGCGTTTTTTTGCGATTTTTTGAAATTTTTACATTATTTTTACTTAATTATATTTATTTATAAATCTTTCATTATAAATTATTTTTTCTATAAAAATCATATCTCAAATATAAAGAATATATTTTTTTCTATTTAATTTAAATACCAAATACCCAAACAAAAGCATTCCAAATGCCCAACCATACATTATGAGGAAATTGATTCCACTAGGTATAACACCTTGCTGAATGATATCTCTAAACGCTGTCACATATACGGTCATAGGGTTTAAATTAATGACTTTCATTGCAATTCCACCACCTATTGTAGTTGCAGTATAAAATATAGGGGTCAAATATTGCCAAAGTGTCAATCCAACAGAATAGAAGTGTTTTATATCTCTAAAGAATGTGTAAAGACTTGCCAGGAAATAACCTATTCCTAAAGAGAACATTACAATCGCAGGCAAAATCACAACAGTCATAAGGATTGTCCAGTGAAATGGTTGTTTTACTATAAGCATTACAAAAATAAGAGAAATAAAAGAGAAGAAGAAATTTACAATGGCGGTAAAAGTGTTTGACATCGGCAAAACTGAATAGGCCACCTTCGTTTTTTTAAGTATTCCAGAATTTCCAACCAGACAGGTAAGTGACTGAGTGGTAATTTGTCTTAAGATATTAAATATAATTGTTCCACAAAGCACATAGACAGGATAATAATCAATTCCTCTGCCAAAAATATTAGAAAACACAAAACTCAAAACCAGCATATTTAAAAGAGGATTTAAGACTGTCCAAAGTATACCCAAAAATGAGCCACGATATTGTGCCTTAAAATTCTTTTTTACCATTGCCCTGAGGACATAAGAGTTTTTTCTAGTTTGGTCTAAAAACTCTCTTCCCCCTTCTTTAAACCTTTCTTTAAAAGGCGTTTTTTTTATTTTTTCTTTTTGTTTATTTCTTCTCAAAGTAGTAAGTCCTTTTTTTGATAGTATATAATTTAGCCAAAATATCGAAAAAATCATCAAAAAACTTAATATTTTTCGTTTTTTTAAAGATTTTTCTATAAATTACTTTATTTTAAAACTTTTTTCTCAAATTTGTTGTTTATTTTAAAATTTTCATTTTTTCACTCAGTATGCGTTTATATAATTTTGATTAATCAATAAAACCATTTTCACGATAGATATGTTTTAATTGTTCTCGCACTTTTTCTAAACTATACTTGACAGATTTTTCTTGATTATATTGTCCCATTTTCTCACGCATTTTTTTATCATCAAGAAGCATATTCAAAGCCAAAACTTGCGCTTTTAAATCTTCTGGCATTGTCAAAACTCCGCCATAACCATCATCAATCAAATCTTTATTTCCTCTCACACAAGAAGCAACCACTGGCAAAGCAAAATGCATTGCCTCTATTATGCCCATTGTAAGCCCCTCATGAAAGGACTGGTGAAAAAACACATCAGAAGTTTCCATAATTTTATTGACATCTTTTCGATAACCTAAAAACCTGACAAATTCTGAAATTTTTAATTTTTTTGCCAAATCTTGCATTTTTTCAAACTCTCTGCCACTGCCACACATCAAATACACAAAGTCCTGCCTCTCTTTAGAAAGTTTGGAAATTGTTTTAAGCATTGTTTGATAATTTTTGCGAGGAATAAATTCTGATACAGATAAAATGATTTTTTTCTCCGGACTTATAGAAAGGCTTTTCTTAAAATCCTCATATTCATCAAAATTATTTTTTTCTAAATTTATCACATCATTTATAGAATCATTCAAATTAAACAAAACTTCTTTTTCTTCAACTAAAATAGAACTTGAATCGCTTTCTCTTGAAAGGAATTTTGCAAAATTTAAATTTTCATTTTCATGATATTTATCTGTGTCCAGCCCTATCCCATTTATCTTATATGTCTTTTTTGCTTTAAATCGTTTTGACGCAACATAATCTTCTTCATTCATCGTGATGAGAATATCGGTAAATTTTGCCATGTATCTTTCCGCTGAGCGAAAGATAAGATTTTTAAGAGGATTGTTTCCTTTAAAAAAGAAAAATCCATGTGCAGTGTAAATTACTGGCAATCCAAATTTTTTCCCGATAAATCGACCGAGCATTCCGCCTGTTGGCTGTTGACAATAAATAAGATTATAATTATTTTCCCTATGAAGTTTTTTTAAAAATTTATATGCTTTGAAATTTGTGAGATTCAACGGACTGCGTTTCATTTTAAGTTCTATCATTGAAAAGCCCATTTCTTTTAGGTCATCAAACCAGAATCCTGTTTTACCGCAAACACAATCCACCTTTGCCCCATAAGATATTAAATCTTGCAAATGAGGTGTCAAGAATTGCCAAATCATATTATCGGTCGTGCAAATTAATAGAATTCTCATATTTTCAAATCTTGTTTTTCCCATCAAATATAAATCCTCAGCATATTTATGATATCATATTTCAAGCAACAAGACAACCTTTTTTTCTTTTTTTTATTATTTTAATAATAAACTAAACATTCAAATTCTTTTTTATTCGGTTTGTCATATTTTAAAAAACGACAATATTCGCTTTAAAACTACATAATTTCTTAAACATTATCACCACAAAATAAATACAATATACTATGCGAGGAATTATATGAGAAACAAAAGTTTTAAAATGTCTATTATCAATGACTATACTTTAATTTTATCATCAAAGAACTTTTGTGATTTCTCTTTATCCACATTAGATTTAAATCAAATTGAAATTTATTCGATAAAAGAAGTTGACGCTCTTGCATCATCTCTTCTTCAAACATACAAAAAAATAATGTTTAAGTTGGGGCTTATAGACCTTTCTTTAGCCTTGCTTGACAAACAAATGCTGAATTCTTATTTATCAATTAGGCAGGATTTGTTTGCTGATAAAACTGAAATAATACAAAAAATCACAGAAATTAAGACAAATTTAACTCAAATAGCCCAAAATCTTAAATTTAAAATCAAAAAAATGGAATTAAACAATTTTGAATTGAATTATTTAAATATAGATAAAATTTCAAAAATTTCATTTTAATTCTTCATTTTTCATAGTCCTTTGAAATTTTTATCGCCCACAAAAGCAAAAGGCAATCAATGGCATTTCCTTGACATATTATTCTTTATATGTTATCATAAAAATGCTGAGGACTTAAATGAAAAGCAAAAAAAGAAAGACTCTATATGAGAAGATTATAAAAAGATTTCTTGATTTTACATTGTCTTTGTTGGTTCTAATATTTCTAGCACCATTATTTTTTGTTGTTTTCATCTCCTCAAAAATCTCTCTGAAAGGAAAAGTAATATTCAGTCAATATCGACCTGGTAAAGATGGCAAACTTTTTAAACTTTACAAATTTAGAAGTATGTCTGATAAAACTGATGAAAATGGGAATTTACTCCCTGACGAAGAAAGAATCACAAAATTTGGAAAATTTATCAGAAAGACCAGCATTGACGAACTCCCTCAACTCTTTAATATTTTAAAAGGAGATATGAGTATCGTTGGCCCTAGACCTAGACTTGTGAAAGACATGGTTTTTTACAGCAAAGAAGTCATGGACGCTTACAGCAAAAGACCGGGGCTGACTGGCGCTTCACAAGTTGCCGGTGGAAGAAGTCAGTCAAGTTGGGAGAAAATATTTGAAGAAGAGATAAAATATTCTCAAAAAGTGACTTTTTTAAAAGATTTAAAGATAATTTTTAAAACAATCAAAGTTTTATTCAGTTCTGACAGTTCTTCAGAAGGCTCAAAATCAAGCAAGCGAGAATATTATTATGCTGACTATTTATTGCATAACAATATAATAAGTGCCAGTCAGTATTCACTGGGTCTATTAAAAGCAGACTCTATAATCAAAAATAAAGGCAAAGTGGATTTTGCTGAAGAACTCCACTCTTAAATTATTTTTATTATATTTATTTAATCTTAAATTTAATTAAATAAATTATAAAAAATCAAAAAATAATATAATAAATTTAAATTAATTAAAAAATAAGTAAATATTGTTAAAAAAACAAAAAAATAAGTAAAAATTATTAAAAAAATTAAAAAATAAGTAAAAATTATTAAAAATAAAGAAAAAAATAAAAAAATATAAAAACAAAAAAAATATTAAACAAAAAAATTAGAAAATAAATAATAAAAATTAAGAAAAATTATGCAAAAAACAAAAGAAATATTTGAATTTTATTTAAAAAAGCGTTTTGTTTGCAACTTAATCATTCTATCAATATTATTTTTCGCACATTGTTTTTGGGGCGAAATGATGTATATCGTCTTTCCACTTTTGGCAATCATGATAATATGCGATAATCTTGAAAACGGATTTAGTTACATAATTTTTTCATTGCCTTTTTGTTTTCTAAACATCTATATAAGTGTTATTTTATATATGATTGCCTGCATTTTATTTATAATTAAGTTTTACTTCATATATTTTTTTAAAGAAAAAAATAAAATAAACTGGCTTTTGATTGCATCCATTTTCGCACTGCTTATTTATTGCATAATGCCTATAGGAGAATATAATTTAGATAAATTTATAAGAATTTTGATGTTTTTGGCTGTTTTTATCGCAATTTTGATGATAATTCAAAAAAGTTCTGTTTTTAGAGGTCATTTCAATATCAAACTTATATGCCTAAGCATATTGATTGCAAGCGTTTTCAGTCTTACGAATTTATTCTCTCCATACCTAAAAGAATATATGGAACTTTTGCCTCTTGAAAATAATATGACAAGATTTATGGCACTATTTATTCATCCAAATGTTCTTGCCATGTTTTGTGAAGTTTTGTTGTCACTTCTTGCATTCTTTATAATAAGCAAGAAAAATGATAAAGACGATATCTTTCTTTTTGTGGCAATATCAATCACAGGACTCCTTACATTCTCTAAGACATATCTTATTATTTTTGTCACACAACTTGCCTTTCTTACAATTTGGTGTTTTTTTCAAAATGCAAAGAAAACATCTATTATTCTCTTCCCCCTTCTATTTTCCGCTCTTTTGATATGCCTGCTTGCACCTGAAATTGTGGCAATTTTTACAAACAGATTTTTTGGAAGTATAAAAGACTGCAATTCATTTAAAGACTTTTTAAATGTCGTAACAACTGGAAGATTTGATTTATGGCAACAATATTCAAGTTATATCTTCCACAATCCACTCGTTCTGTTTTTTGGTCGTGGCTTAGGCGCACCGCCTTTAAACCTTCTCAGTCCACACAATGGCTACATTGCAATAATTTATCAACTAGGCATAGTCGGGACAATTCTATTTATTCAATCTATATTCTTTATATTTAGAGAATATTTTAAACAAAAGCCAAACAAACCACACTGGGCAATCATTGTACCTATAGTCACACTTGCAATGATATTCATTGTAGAAGACTTGATATTTTATATTTTTGACTAAGGATGAAATTTATGACACAAACTCTTTCACAATTTTTTGTTGATATATTTAATGGCAACGTTCTTCTTGCCACATTTTTGTTGTCACTCATTCCCGTTTTTGAACTTAAAGGGGCAATCCCATTTGGCATGAGCATTCCATTCTGGGGTGAAAATGCATTGTCATCCTGGTCTGCACTGGGAATCGCATTCTTAGGAAGCACATTAGTTATGCCATTTATAGTGATAATATTTAGACCTATTATTAGAAAACTAGACAATTATAAATTTTTTCATAATATTATAAAATTTTTTACTGATGACATAAGAAACACCAGTTCATTTATTAAGGCACACAAAAAGACAGGCTCAGTGAAAAATATCATTATAAAAATGTTATATGTCCTGCTGTTTGTTGCCTTCCCTGTGCCACTGACTGGCGTATGGAGCGGAACTTGTTTTGCAGTGCTTTTAGGTCTTGACTTCTGGCAAATTTGCATTTCAGTAATCCTCGGCAATTTTATTTGTGGACTTATAGTCACTTTTGTTTGCGTAATTTTCCCAAATTCCACCAACATAATTTTATATGTATTTTTCGCCCTCTTTATAATAATGATTATCATAAAATTCATAATTCATTTTATTAGAAAAAGAAAGCAAAAGAATTGTGATAAAGAAAAGATTGCCGAAGAAAAGATAATTGAAGATAAATAAGGATTATTTATGCATTGTTAAGAAAACGCACATTACTTCCCTGTGATTTCTTTTATATATAAAAAACATCAGTTTCTTTCTTGTTGCGTCTCTGGTTCTTAAAAAAAGATTATAGAAATTTTATTACTACAATCTTTTTTTTGCACTAGAACTTCTTAAAAGAAACATTTTTTTAAAATAGTTATATTCATATTTTATTGTCATAAAAATCTAAAGTCAATCATTTTTTCAAGAATGATTATTCACAAGATTATTTAAAAGTTCTTTGACATTTTTACAGCAATAAGTTGGCTTTATATCAGAGATTTCTAAATCCTCTTTTTTTGCCTCCCCACTCAAAACAACGCAGGTATCAACTCCCGCATTAATTCCGCAAGCAATATCAGTATACAATCGGTCTCCTACGACCAAAGTTTGCTCTCTACTAAACCCATTCTCTTCCATGGATTTAATTATCATTTCTGGCGATGGCTTTCCTAAAAAATATGGTTTTCTATCTACAGCATAATCAATCATATTTGTTATCGCACCACAATCAGGGACAAAACCAAAAGGCATAGGACATCTTAAATCTAAATTCGTTGCCAAATATTCTACTTTCTGTGTTTGTAATATCTGACAGACATTAAAAACCTTATCATAAGTCAACTCGTTATCATATCCTATTAAAACAACATCTATTCCTTCAACAATCTTATCTGTGACATTTAAACCATGCTTCTTCAACTCTAAAATCAATGATTTTGTCGCCATTACAAAAATTAAATCATTTTTATGATTTTTTAATAGATAATCGACAGTTACAGTAAGAGCAGTGACAAAATTGCTTTTTTCAATCCCTTCAAACCCATACTCACAAAAAGTTTTTACATAATCAGCAGTATTTTTTGTTGAATTATTAGTGATAAAAACTGATTTTCCACCTATTTTATTTATATAATTATACAAATCTAAAGCCCCATCAATCAACTTGTCACCTATTTTTATAACACCATCAATATCAAATAAAAACAATTTTTTATTTTTAAACATCTCTCTTGTCTCCATAATCAATTTATTCAAATATAAATCTTTTCTAAATTTATTATATACAAAATTTGATAATCATTCAACAATTTTACAACTCTATAAAAAAGTAGAAATAAGATAATTTATTCAACCTATATTGACACATCTTTTGACACATCTTTGTATGCAAAATTCATGATTTTCAACACTTTTCCGAGTCAATCACATTCAGCGGTTTTTATTGTAAAAAATGCTATACACCCTATTTTACAGGGCATATAGCCTTTTGGTGCACCAAATGGTGTCTAAATTGAACGAGTTATTTCTTGTTTAGTTTAGACTTTTTTGTTTTAGTCTCGGGATTTTCTAAATTTAACTTTTTACAAATCAAAGAGAATGTTCTCTCATTATTTTTTATATATTGAATGTGTTCACTCATATATAAATTTGCTATTCCAAAATATTCTTTTATTTTATTTAGAAAACTTAATTTTAAATTATCCAATTTAGTAACTTCCAGCACTATAAATGAATTTTCGTTCTTTATAATATCAAGATTTTTTTGAAACTCAGTATCAATATTACAAATTTGCTGATTTGTACTAACAATTTGATACTCTAATTCCTTAAATTTTCTAGTGTTTTTTGCATATAATTGTTGTTCATTCTTATAATTTTCTATCAGCTTTGTCAAAGGTAATCTTTTATCTACCATTTGCTGATTAGCAATAGCTTTATCAAATATCTTATTTTGCCTTATATTTATATTTGATGTGTTGTTTTCTATTTCAATAATTATACTTTGAATATCTTTCAATACTCTTGCTAATTCTCCATAGTTTTTTAAATCACATAATGTACATCCTACACATTTATCTTGTATAGTATAAACATTTGTTAATATTAAAACAGAGTTCATACTTTTTCTATATTCAATAAAAAGTGAATTTAATCTATCTAGAACACTTATAAAATTTGTATTATCAACCATATAAGTTTTTGAATTCATAATAAATTGTTCAAGTGCGTTATAGGCATTATTAAATGATTCTCTTTCTTTATTGAATTTTTGTTGCAAACTATTTTCCATTTGTGCTGCATTTTGTTCATTTATCAATTTTATTTGTTGTTCATTATTCTTCTTTATAGTTATAAATAATATAATAAAAGAACCTACAATTGAGATAAAAGTTCCAAGCATTCCACCCAAAAATGAAAATAAATTACTCGCATTAGATTCTTGTATGTTAAACCCATTTTTGAAAGTAAACACACCGAGTAATAAAGCAATAATAAATAATAAAATTGTGCAAGTTATTTCTATCCAAAAGGTTTTCTTTTTCATATTTCCTCCTTGTAAAAGATTATATCATATTTTATTATAAAAATCAATTATCGTGGCGGTTTATGCCGCGAAAGGTTCTTTACTCAGGGCTTAAGAATTGAACATAATAGACAAAAGGCAAAAAGAAAAAAGCAAAAAATTATCTTCGCTTTAATAGCATAAGGCTTGTTTCTTTGTCTTAATTGTAAAGTTTATCATTCTAAGCCCTGTGTCAAGAACACCGTGGAATAAATAGCCACGATGTTCTTATATCTTAAAAGTTATCTGCATTTCAATCTTTTTAGGTTGTGGTTTGTTTTGTATGTATTTATTCAAATAATCTTTTGCATATAAAAAAGAAAAGCCCTTATTGTCAGGACTTTTCATTATTGGGTTATTAAATGTTATTTCTACTGCATCATTGTAAAGTTTAATTTCTTTTATGAGATAGTTTATTAAAATTGCAGGTTCTTCTTTTAGTGCATCAGTGTAAAACTTTCTTATTTGTTCTTTGCTTACTTTAATGCTTGTTTTACTTTTCTCTATAAGTATTTTGCGTTCTATATCTTCCAAAGTATCTTCAAGGTCTTTCATTCTTTTATTTGTTGTCTTATTCATTATTCCTTGCTCAATGGCATTTAAGATATTGTTTAATGAGTTTTCAGCTTGTTTTTGTGCTTTTAATAACATATTTATTGTTGCATTGTTATTAGGTGTATTTTGTAGTTGCATAAGATTTTGAACTAAATTATCAAGTGTTTTTGGCTCTGTCAATTTTGTTAAAATAATATTTAATATAAAATCTTCTAAATTGTCTTGTCTTATAGTTTGTTTAATGCAACCATTGTGATATTTCTTTATTCCTATGCACTTATAATAGTTTACTTTGCCACCACTTCCGTTTGTGCCTGTTTCTGCACTTATTGGTTTGCCACAATAACCACATACAAGTTTGTTTCTAAACAAGTAAATTGTTTGCACACTTCGTTTGTCATAATGGTTTACTTTTGTTTTTGCTTTAACTTTTTCAAAAGTTTCTTGGTCTATAACTCGTGGATACATATTGTCAAAGATTCCATCTTCTCGGCGGTTTATTCCAGTGTATTTTTCATTTCTAAGTATGTTATAAATTGTATTAGTTGCAAATGGTTTGCCTTTATTTAATATTCCTTGATTAGTCAAGTTTTTGATTATGCTACTTACATATTCGCCGATAGAATATTGTTTGAAAATATATCTTACAATATCTATTTTATCTTCGTCTATAACAATTTTTCTACCATCAAGTTTATAACCATAAGGTAAATGTCCACCTGTAAAGTTTCCTTTAAGTCTTGTTTCGTGCATACCTCGTTTAACTTTTTGTGCAAGTTCTGCTGAGTAATATTCAGCCATACCTTCAAGCAAACTTTCAAGTATTATTCCTTCTGGTGTATCTGGGATGTTTTCCATAGCAGATAGTAGTTTAACGCCATTATCTTTTAGTATCTTTTTGTTTTTTGCTGTTTCGTATTTGTTTCTACTAAATCTATCTAACTTGTAAACTAACACATAGTTCCATTCTTTCTTAGAAGAATCTTTAATCATTCTTTGAAAGTCTGGTCTGTTATCGTTAGTTCCTGTCATAGCTCGGTCAATGTAGGTGTCAAGTATAAGAATATCATTTCTCTCGGCATATTCTTGGCACACTCTAAGTTGACCTTCGATAGATTGTTCTGTTTGGTTATCACTGCTATATCTAGCGTATATAACTGCTGTTTTCATTTTTTCTAACTCCTTTTAATTTATTTTTTATTTGTCTCTCGACAGAAACTAAATAAACGAAAACGAATTATTGCTTTATCTCTTAAGGTTTTAATTTTATAGTCAAGGGTTGCTAAGGCAATACACTTTACCCTTGACTATAAAGAGTTTTCGTTTATTCTTCGACTTTTGTATTTTTTGTTTATCTTCCACCCCAAAGGCGAAAGACAAATAAATTTAATTTTTCTTTGGCATTTGAGAGATAATTTCTTTGCTGACTTTACCCATAACTTCGCCCTCATCAATGCAATAGAAGTTATCAAATAAAAGTATTTTTCTATCTTCCTTTCCGATGGTACAGACTATATCACTTTCCACAATATCACTCACAAAATATGTTCCAAGTCCTTTTGAATAGATAATGCGTTCGCCAGTCTTTTCCAAATATTTTGTCAAATATCTTATGGCTTGATTAAGTTCGTTTTTGTCGATTGGTTTGAAATCATTTCTTCCAAATCTCTCTAAAAAATATGTGTTTTGGTTAGCAGTTTGCAGTTGGTGGTTAATTGTTGAATAATCTGTTTTTGTTTCAAAAGTTCCTATCATATTTGGTGCATAAATAAGAGAGTGAAAGTGTAATCTATTGTTCGTTGGGCTTCGTTCCCAAACTCCTATATATTTCCATTTGTTTCGGTTTGCTAAATGTCTTAAACAATTAGTCAGTTTCTCTCTAAATTCTTTTTCAGTTAATTTCTTATTGTCATAAGTAAATGTGCAAAAGTAGTTCCATTCCTGCAAATATACTTTTCTATACAATCGTTTTTTCCGTTCAACTTCATTTCGTTTCTTTCTTTTAAAATTTTCATTTACATAATTAATAGTCAGTTCGGCATCTTTCAGTTCTTTTACTAATTCGTTTACAATAATTTCTTTCTTCTCTTTCTTGTTCTTTTCTTTGTTTTCATTGTAAAGTTCTTCAAACTTTAATTTCAGTTCATTTTTTGACCTTGTGCTTTTGTTCTTTCGTTTCTTCCAAGATTGAGCAGTGGGTGGTATTCCAATATAATGGCTACCATCAAAGTAAACTTTAGTTCTTGGGTAGTGGCTCATTTTGTTGCTCTTTTAGTTTTTCAATATTGCTCAAAATCTTTTGGAAGAAGGATAAGTCAAAAACATTTGTGTCAAGTTCGTTTGTAAAAACGACTTTCATTGTGTTTCTCCTCCTTTTAATTTTTAGCAATTAAAAAAGACATAGAAAGAGTCTGTCGACTTGGACTCTTGCTACGCCCAAAAATGCAACTGTCCCTATATCTTATCCTAGTGACTAAGGATTTGATGCCGTTTTATTCGCATTCCCAAACTAAACTAGCTTGTCATTTTTGTGTATCTTTTCTAATTACATTTGTAAATGTATCACAAACAATTTCAAAATAGAATGATATTACTTGCCCTTTAGTAATCATCTTATTGATTTAGTTTGCTAACACTTGATCTTATGTTAGCAAGTTGTTCGTTAAATTACAATGAACTAACTTAAACAAAACCCTTAATAAACCCTAGCAAAACTTAAACTGACTTAAAGTAAACCCTAACTTTTTGAGTGTTTGTGAAATATTTACGAGAATTATATTACACAAAATTTTCGGAATTACAAGATAGTTTACTGGTAGTTTACAAGTAATAAATAGGTATTTTGCGGACAAAATGCGGATTTTTGCAATACCTTTACACTTAATAGGCACGAAAAACACAAAAGTACGTGGCAAATGTAAATTTCCTTTATTTTTGTGCAAAGTGCCTACATATATAAGCCACGAAAACTTGAATTTGAGGGGGTGTAAATGCAAAAAGAGAAAGTGGGCGAAGAAAAAAGTGGAGCACGATTGCTTTAGCCGTGTCCACTTTTTAGCCCACTTTCGTTTTGCGAAAGGTTTTGTTTTTATTAAGTTGTTTTAGTTTAGGCGTGTGATTGGTTGGTGGAGCGAAGCGACACCACTTGTATATACCAAGCACACGCCTAAATGCCAAAATTAAATATTTTATTTTAAGGTTGAATAAATCTTTAATATATTATTAATTTCTCGCTCTGGGTTGTGCCACCAATTAGTACTCCATATACGATAAATTTTCCAACCTCTTGATTCCAAATATTTTTGTCTATATATATCTCTTTCTCTCGCTAACATTGAACTATGGTACAGTTTTCCGTCACATTCTATACCTAATAGATATTTTTTATTATCTTTATCTCTCAAAGCTAAATCTATTTTATACCCACCAACGCCAACTTGAGTATCCACAATTAGCCCTTTGTCTACTAACGCATCATACACCTGATTTTCAAATTCGCTATCAAAAGAAACATTATCAGACATACCTCTTTTTTCATCCGCGAATGAGTATAATATTCGTTTTGCACTTTCTTTGTCTCGATTGTTAATAGCACAACAGTATTCTAAATATTTTTTGAAGATTTTAGGACCATCATTTTTTAAATCATCAACAAATAATTCGTCTGGGAGAATGGATGTGATAATATAAATTTTTTGTTTAGCTCTTGAAATTGCAACATTTAATCTATTTTCTCCACCCTTTTGATTCAACCAGCCAAAATTTCTAACAACTCTTCCAGATTCGTTTTTTGCATATCCTATTGAAAAAATAATGCAATCTCTCTCGTCTCCTTGAACATTCTCTATGTTCTTGATAAACAGACCAACATCTTCTCCATTGTCCTTTCTTTCAAATTCTTTTTTGCAGATTACCGAAAATTTAGTATCTTTTAAACATTCATTATCTAATTCATCCATAATCAAATCTCTTTGATTGCTATTAAATGTTATAACACCAAGAGATTCATTATTTTTTCGATTTAGTAGGAAATCTTTAATTGTTTGAACAACTTTTAATGCTTCATTTCTATTGCTTCTATCAATCCACATTCCGTTATCTATTTTGATAACTTCAATAGGCGGAGAACTTGGGTCCTCTGTATTTGGGGAGACATTAAGTCTTCCATTGTAAAAAGCGTAGTTTGAAAAATTAATTAATTCTTCATATCTTGACCTATAATGGTAGTTTAGTAGCACAGACGGATATTTAAATCTAGCAAGGTCCAACAAACTTTCTTCTTCTAAGGCTGCGTTATCTTCAAGCTCGTCAGCCTCTGCCTCATCATCTTCATATTCGATTCTTCCAACACCCAGACTTGAAGGTCTTAATTGTTTGTGGTCTCCGGCAATTACTACTTTGTGAGTTCTTGAAATGGCAGGGATTCCTTTCTCTATATATATTTGTGACGCCTCATCAAAGATTAGCAAATCAAATAAACCTTTTTCAAGAGGCAAAACTTCAGAAACTGATTCTGGTGTCATTAACCATATTTTGATGCCTTTAAATAACTCAAAATTAAATTTCTTTATAAATTTTGACACGCTCCATTTTCTAGAACTCTCAATTTGTCTACACATTTCGTTATATCGTTTTGATTGATATATCTCTTTACGATACGCATTGACAAGAATGTTTTTAAATTTTACCTTAGTTAAATCTTTCTTTTGGTTTATTAATTTATTAATTTGTTTAATAATTGAATTAAAGTTACTTATATTTGATAACAATAAACTATTATCGTATTCGAATTGTTTTATAATGCAAAATACTATAAAATCATATAAATTGTCATTAGTAGCAATTTTATTATCAATTTTATTCATCTTATATAGAGTCTTAATATACAATTCTTCAGTTTCAGAAAGAGAATCATACACTTTTTTAGATTCTTGATATGTAATGTAAAATTCGCAAACATTGTTTAACTTTTCTGGAGATTTAAAAATGGATTGTTTATAAGTATTTTTATTAAAATAATTATCAAAAAGAGTATTTATAGCATTCTTGCGTCTTTTTGCTGTAAAAAATCGTTTAATAAAATTTTTCTTTAAATATTCTTCTTGCTCTTTTATAAATTCATTAAAATCATTTTCCATTTTTCTGACTTCAAAAGTTTTAAAAGTATCTTTCAAATCGTTTATAAAAGGAAATCTTGAAATAATATCTATATATTTATATATTGTTTCTATTAAGATTGAATTGGTAAATTTCTCTTTAAGCAGTTTTAAATCTTTATAATGGATATTAAACAAACTATTGTTTACATTTTCATAAAAAATATTTTCAATGTTATTCTTATCTTTAAAAATGTTTGATGTATTTTCTTGGTAAATTTTATACATCTCTATACCATTACTGTTTGATGAATATAAAATATCTGCGATTTTATTTAAAAGATTTAAATTTTCATCAATGTTTGAAGATGTCGTCAAGAAATCGTTTCTTACATCATCAGTTTTCTTTTCACATACAAATAGGTCATAAAGTTGTTTATAAAAATGTTCTTTGTTTTTTACATCATTTAACATTAATGCATATTTAGATAAATTGCCAAGTCTAGAGTATATAACATCTAACGCAGCCTTCTTTTGTGATACCATTAAAACATTATGCCCCTTATTTACAGTATCAGCAATGAGGCTAGTTATTGTTTGAGACTTACCTGTACCTGGAGGACCTTGAATAACCAATTTATCATTTTTATCAACACTTAATATTGCTTGTTCTTGAGAAGAGTCTAGTGCATTAATGTAGTTTAAATTTTTTTCAGAAAATGCCATTGCTTTTTCTTCTTTATCATCGTCATCATCAAGACATATTTCGTCAGTATAATAGTTAAGTTGTTCCATTCCCGATAACAATTCGTCAAGCAAATCATTAATTTCTGAGTCATCTATCATATTTTTGAAATCTTTTTGAAGAGCACTAGAATACAAAGAAAACTTTCCCAAAATTGCATTTGGACAAATATAAAATTCTCCATTTTTAAATTCTGGAAATTCATTTACCTTAAAATCATTAAATTTTTTCAAATCAAATATATCATCTTGTGAGATTATATGTATCCCAGATGTATCATAAAAATTAATCACATCATCATTAAAACTTTGTGATTTTATATCGTCATATACATTGTTTGGCAATTCGTCATTTTTTAATAAAAACTTTTTTTGTAGTAAAATAAGATTATTATTAAATAATACATCTTTTGATTTGTCTAATATTAATGTAATTTCTTTATCTTCTTTATTAAAGTTTACAGGGAAAAGTAATAGAGGTGCTCTAACATTGAAGTTTTCTCCTTTTGTCCTTCCCATAACATATGGATAACCGATGTACAAATCATATTGTCCATTTTCTCTAAAGTCTTTTGTTACTTCACGCAATAATGATAATATTTTCTTGTATCGCTTAACTATTTCGATTTCATCATCTTCGCCAATGTTACACAATTTTAAGCTATGCTTTTTGCCAAACAATAAATCAACAACATCGTTGTTATATGAAACTTTAGAAGAAAATAAATCAAAAGCATATTTATTATATATCTTACCCATATAAAGCATTCGATTTCTTTTACTTATGTTAACCAATCTATTTTCAAGATTTTTAAGAGTAGACTTTATTTCATTCTTCAAAGTTTTTGTTGATACATTACTATTGTGATATTGATTTAAAACAACCATAAAATAATCACCATACTTATCAGCAAAAGTCTGCCCTAAACCATTAATATTTGCCAAATCTTCTTTGTGCCTTGGGGCTTTTTCTGCTAATTCATACAATGCTTCGTCAGTACAAATCGTAGGAGTCCTACCATTTGAATAAAATTTTTCCTTTAATTTATTTCTAACGGAATACAATTTTTGATATAATTGGTTTGAGTCCATAGGTAGCTCCTTTATTTAATTCTAATTACTCTATGGATATTATATCATATAGTTAAACAAATTCAGCCACTTTTCTACAAAATTTATTAAATAATATATTTTTGTTAAATAAAAAATGAACCCCACTTACTAAGGTTCAATTTAGTTTCTTTATGGTGCGGATAACAGGACTTGAACCTGCACCCTTTCGGACTGGAACCTAAATCCAGCGCGTCTGCCATTCCGCCATATCCGCATACTTTATTAATTTGTTTTTTTGCGGAATGTCAAACGCTTTCTTTTTTTTCGTTTTGCCTGGAACCTAAATCCAGCGCGTCTGCCACTTGCACCCTTAAATTGCAAACAATTTTAGGGAACCCGCTCCGCCATATCCGCATACTTTATTAATTTGTTTTTTTTGCGGAATGTCAAACGCTTTCTTTTTTTTCGTTTTGCCTGGAACCTAAATCCAGCGCGTCTGCCACTTGCACCCTTAAATTGCAAACAATTTTAGGGAACCCGCTCCGCCATATCCGCATACTTTATTGATTTTTATACAATCTTTTTTTCTAGATATCTCTTAATATGCAAATGATTATTATTTATAAGATTATTTAAAAAATTTTTCTAAATATATGCTCTATTATTGTATAATATTTTATCTATTTTTGCAAGAGATTTCACTATTTTTATTAAAAATATCAATTAATACTTGAAATTTAATTTTTACTATGATATATTTATCTTAGATTTTATATACATACTTTAGAGGAAATTATGGAAAATTATATTAAAAAAATTAATGATAAACTTATTAAAAGTGGAAATGAAAAGAATGCTCAACACGTGAAATTTTTATTTCAACTCACTGGCGGTCTTGCCATTGCCATAGGTCTTGCAGGTTTTTTAGCATCTTTTATTACATTTTTAGTGCTTTTTTTAAAATTCAAAACTGATGACGCTTTTATTGCATGGATTGTGGCAGTCCCTTTTCTTATTTTAATTATTGTAGGGTCAGTTCTTGCCAGAATCGGTGATATGTTGTTGCCTAAAAACAAAACAAAAATAGATGGACTTAAAGCAAGTCTTAAAGAAATTAAATTCAAAGAAATTGCAAAATCTATCAAAAAAGATAAAAACAACAATGAAGAAAGTTTTAAAAAAAATGATGTTTTATTTGAAAACGAAGCACCTTTAAATGACACCAAAATAGACTAAAAACAGACTGAGTTATTCAGTCTTTTTTAATAAAAAATAAATGTATTTTTTATCATTATAAAAATTTCACATTAAAAATTAATTTTCTTTTTTAGTATTATCAAATAAATTTAAGTTTTCTCAATAAATAATTTCTCAAAAAATCTTGACAAAATCTTTTAAAAACATGATAATAAAATTATGAAAAAATTGACTATACTTATTCTTATATTATTTTCATGCATTGCTCTTTTGGGCAACAATTTTTCTTTTGCCTTAGCAGAAGAAAATAATAACCTTGCCTCTGTAATCATATCAAAATGTTTTGTTTATTCAGAAAAAGATTTTTCTAAAAAAATTGAAATTGAGGGAGAATTTGTTTATCTTAAACATGGAGACATTGTAAAAATTATAAGTGAGGAAGATGATTTTGCATTAATAGAATGCGACAAATTAAATTTTGCTGGAAATAAATATGTCTATAAACACCACCTGTCACAAAACAATAATTCTCAAAATATCTACCCTGTTTTCAACGGAAAACTCAGACGCAATGCCATGCTTTATGATTTGGATTTTAAAGAAATAGGTGTTTTAAAGAAAAACACAAGAGTTTATATATATGAAGGATTTGAAAAAACAAAATATACCATAGTTCAAGTTATGCGTAATGATGTCCCATATATAGGTTATATAAAAACCGAAAACATCAAACCAGACGGCATAAACGGAATCTTAATTGCCGGCATATCAATCATCGCAGCATCAGTGACAATCATATTATCTTTGGTGTTTATTAAAAAGAAAAATAAGGTGAAAAAGGCAAAACAGAATAATCAAAATTAAAAAATTTCAAAAATATCAAAATTTTTGTCAGTAAACATTGATTTTATCTCCTTGAGAAAACTAAACTTTTCAAAAAGGAGATTTTTTATGGCAAACAACAAACATGATGTAGAACAATTAAAAAGAGAGGTGTGGTATTTAAAAACTGTCGCATTGCCCGATTTAAACGACAAAATCAATTCTTTGACTGGCGGAAGTGGCTCGACTTTTGACGACATTTTAAATGATTTAAGAGATATTAATGCTAAAATAATTCAAATCAACTCTATAGTTTCAGGTAATAATGGTCAAATTTCTTCACTGACAGATTCTGTTGCAAACTTAAGCAGTTTATTAAACACTTTGCAAAATAAAAGCGAATTGCATGACAGCGACATCTCTACCATTCAAACATCACTCACATCAGTCAATACAAAAATGAGTGAAATAGAAACTGAAATTGAGCAAACCAACTCATGGCTCAGCGAGACAGATAAAAATATGGAAACCATTGTAGAATCTTTCACCGACCTAATTACCAACGATAACTTCCATACTGCAGAACTAGGCAAGCACAACTCAAGACTTACAAATCTTGAAAAACTCACCCAAACTCACAATGGAAAGATTGCAACTCTTGAAGCAGAAAATGATTCTCAAAACACAAAAATAACCTCACTTGAGGAAGAAAATGCTGACCAAAATGCAAGACTAACAAATATTGAAAGTGTCAATAATGCACAAAACACAAGGCTAACAGACATTGAAAGCCTAAACTCAACTCAAAATACCAAAATTGCAAGTATTGAAACTGTCAACAACACACAAAACACCAAAATTGCAAATTTAGAAAAAAGTGACACTTCGCAAAACACTAAAATCGCAAACCTTGAGAAAAGTGATTCATCTCAAAATACAAAAATAACTAATTTAGAAAACAAAGCAAACAGTCAGGCAACACAGATAACTAATTTGCAAACCAAAGTCAATGAAACTCAAGAGTGGCTTGCAGAATCTGATGCAAATATGGAATCCATAGTAGAATCGTTCACCGAATTTGCTACAAATGACAGTTTTCATTCATCAGAACTTTTCAATCACAACACTCGTCTTGACAACTTAGAAAAGTTGACATCAACTCACACCACAAAAATATCCGCTGTAGAAACTGTCAACAACACACAAAACAGCAAAATTACCGCTCTAGAAAACAGTGACAAATCTCAAAACACAAAGATCACAAATGCGGAAAACACAATAAAAAGTCATACAACTAAGATTACTAATGTAGAGACAGTCAACACAACACAGAACACGAAAATCAGCACCCTTGAGACAAATTATACAAACCTCAAAAAAGATGTTGATGCACTTAAAAAAGCAAGTGGTGGAGGTCCTGTAATTGATGTGATTTATGACATGAAAAGCACTGATGCAAATATAAACCGAGGCTTTACTGCAGGAATTGTTGGAAGCAAATATTTCAATTTTGATTTCACCCCATATAAGTCTATTCAGGTTTACGCAAACCTAGGTGGCTTTGACGCTCAAAACACAATCTACCTTAACAACAGACACAAACTAGATTTCACCTTTGTCGCAATCAACTCAATCTTTACTGGAATATTACTGATGAAAGCACAAGTCACTGCAAACCTAGACAGATTTTCTGGCTCTGGATATACCCTTTACACCTACAACAGCACATCAAAAGCGATAACGGTTGAACACGGTGCAACCAAAACAAATATGTTTATATATCGTATTGAAGGGACAAGAAAATAAAAGTTTTAGGAAAATGAGTTTTAAGCAAGAAAATCTAAACAAAAAAATCACAAATCATATTGATTTTATTCATCAAAAAAATAAAAGTTTTTATCTGCTTAAATAAAGATATATTTATAAAAGGAATAAAGATATTATAACTATTAAAAAACGGCTCTGCTTTAGAGTCGTTTTTTGATTATCATTTTTGTTTTTCGGTTATCCATTTTTTTGTTTATATTAAAAATTTTTGTTTTTAATTTTAAACAATCACAATTTTAAAATTTTTAATCATTCTCATTTCTAATCTTTTTAATCAATCATATTTTTAATCAATTATATTTTCTTCAATCTACATTTTTAAAATTTTTTATATGTTTTTAATTTAACAAAATTTAAAAATTTATCTTATTTCTGTTTTTACTTTCTATTAATTATTTACAGTTTTTTAGCCTTCCATAATCATTTTGTCGGCTATTAAAGCAATCAGTTCTCCGTTTGTTGGCTTCTCGTTTGCTCCATATATTTGAAGCCCAAATAAATTGTTTATATTTTCAATTTTACCTCTATTCCATGCAACTTCAATGGCATGACGCATCCCTCTTTCAACTTTTGATGAACTTGTGGAAAATTTCTCAGCAATAGTTGGATACAATCTTTTTGTGATTGAAGCAATAATATCTGGGTCTACAACTGCGAGTTTTACTGCCTCTCTCAAAAATTGATAACCCTTGATATGTGCAGGAATGCCTATGCTGATAAAGATGTTTGAAATCTTTTCATCAAATGCTTTGTCGCCTTCTGCATTTAATATAGGGTTTGCCAAATCTTTAAGGCGTTCTTCAAGATTTTCAGGTGATATAGGCTTCACCATAAAATAACTTGCACCCTCTTTCATTGCCTTTGAAATAAAGCCAGCATGAGAAAGATTTGAGACAAATATAATCTTTGTCATCTTGCTTCCCATTTCACGCTTCAACATTTCAATCACTTTAAATCCGTCCGCTCCAGCAAGCAATACTTCTGTGACAAGAAAATCAGGCTTAAGAGAGACCACCTCTCCAGCGACCACCATGCCATCACTGCCCTTTCCTACAATTTCAAATTCATCACTTTTGCTCTCAAAATATGAAGAAAGTTTATCAAGTTCTTCCTGTTCTGAGTCAGCCAAATATATCTTAATTTTTTTCGAGTTGTCCATTTTTATCTCCTTTAATTTGTGTGTAGATTTTGCAATCTTGATATATAAAAGATAACACATCTAAACTAAAAAAAAAAGCATAACTCGATTAAAAATGTAACGAGTTATGTCTTTATTTGTCGAACAATGTCGAATTTCTTTTTTCGTATTTATTTACGCTTGCCTACCAACTGAATATTGCCGAATTTGTCAGTTCTGAACATATAATAATTCTCATCCAGAGTTTCTTCCTCTTTTTCGGAATCATTAGAATCTTCAATATCTTCAACATCAACAAGTTGAGAGTAATAATAAATATAAGTCCCATCATAACCGCATTGTCCAGAAATAAGTTCTTTTTCTTCAAGTGATAAAATGGTCTCAACCTCTCTATCAATTGTGCTGATTCTTTTGATAGATTTTGAAGATGATGTATAAATATAGTCATTTTCGATAAATAAGATATCTGAAAATTCTTCACTTGTCATAAGTCTTTCTGACTTTGAATCAAGTTTTTTATACATCAAAGCACCATCAGATGTTTTAAATACATAGCCTTCACCTGCAACTTGCAATTCTGTTATGGAAGTGGCATTATAAAATCTTTCAGAAAGTGGCGCATTAAAATAGTTGTCACTGTTTATCAAATCTTTATAATAAACTTCAGTGATTGCCTTTTGAGTAAATGAGTAAACAACAATATCTCCTGCTCTATCCAAAAGTTTAACTGTTGTCCCTGCAATTCCATTGTCAAGGATTTCTTCCTTTCCATTTGCAAAGTTTATTGTTTTGACAATTGTAAGGTCACTGTTATCTTCAGAAGCAGTTGTGAAAATTATATTTTTGTCTTTAGAATTATCATCAGAAATAGCATATGAAGTGACATCTTTTGCAATGGTTTTAAGTTTGCCTACCTTGTCACCGATTTTGATTGTTTTGATCGTGAATTTGTTGTTGCCAGCAGGCTCAACAATAATATAATAATAATTGTTGTCACTGCCCTTTTGAATTGTGATTGTGCTTCCTTCACCTTGTTTGAAAGCGGTGTTTTTTACAAGTTCTTTAAGACCATCTCCATTGTATTTCATTCTGAAAAGTGAAACCTGAGAATAGTCATTTTTCATGTCACTTGTTTTGTGTGTGTTTGCTGACGCAAAATAGATATAACCACCTAAAGCATACATATCTTGATTTTGGAAACCAACAAGTTTTTTATCATTGACTTTTTCCACCTGTTTTGGAGTTGAATAAGGTTTTTTGACATCTGAAACTTTATCACCAAAGGTGAAATCCTTTGTGGTATTTAGTCTTGACATAAAACCTGTTTTAGTTGCCTTATCATAATCAAAACCTTCCTCACTTGACAAAGAATAGCCGTTGCCATAATAGAGATAATCTCCGACAACTAAAACCTGACCTTGATTATATTGAAGTTCTTTCAAATATGCATCCTTACCATTTATTTTGACATTTGAAACTGTTGCACATCCAGTCATCAAAAGAGAGACGCAAAAAACGAGTGCAAATATCTTTAAAAAACTTTTTTTCATTTTTTTCTTCCTTTTTTATACAAAGAATTTTACTATAATTTGAGGGCTTTGTCAAATAAAATGACATATATGATTGTTGCCATAAATATCATTTTTACACTTATTTTGTTTATTCTATTACAATTTCTGTCAAATTGTTGTCCACAAGATCACATGAAGTCAAATAATATGGAATATTGTTTTTGACAAAATTTAATGGCACCTTTTGACCATGCAAATGACCAAACACGACAGCATCAACATTATATCTTTCAATAAGAGTGCTAAATGCACTGTCATTGTGATAAAAATCAACAGGTGGAAAATGAATCATACAAACAAGTTTGTCCCCCTCTTGACGGGTTTTATTTGCATTTTGCAGAGTCATTTCAAGTCTTAATACTTCTCTGTCAAAAATCTTTTTATCCTCAGCAGAGAGCGACTGATATCGTTCTACCCCCTTCCAGCCTCGAGTCCCGCAGACAACCACCCCGTCAAAACGAATAGCATCGTTTTGAATGGCATAAAAGCCATAAGGCAGGATTTCTCTTAGTGATGAAATAGACTTCCACCAGTAGTCGTGATTGCCCTTTATAATCACCTTTTTGCCTGGCAGAGACTTAAGAAGTTCTAAATCTGGCTTGACCTCTTCAAGTTTCATTGCCCATGAAAGGTCTCCTGCCATCAAAACCAAATCTTCGTCAGAGACTTTTTCCTTCCACTGAGCGAATATTTTGTCAAGATAACCATCCCACACCGGCCCAAAAATATCCATAGGTTTATCATTGTTGACTGATAGGTGAAGGTCGCTTATTGCAAAAATTTTCATTATAACCCTTTTAAAACCTCTTGAACCTTTCTCATTTCGCACTTCCCAGCAAAGTTTGCTTTAAAATGTTTCATGACATTTGGCACGCTTTTGTCATCGAGTGAAAGAATAACTGCTTTGATTTCTTCATCACTCATCATTTGAGGGAGATATTTTTCGGCAAGTTTAATCTGCATAGAAATATTTTCTACTTCATTTGTGTTGCCAACCTTTGCATAGCCATCTCTCTCGTCACCCAACTCTTTGATTGACTTTTGCAAAATTCTGATAATGTCAGCATCATCAATTTCCTCACCTTTTTCACGCTTGTTTATCTCTTCAAGTTTAATTTTGTTTAAAACAACAGAATAAAAACTTCTTGCGAGAGCATCCTTATCTCTCATTGCTTGAACATTTGCTTTTTTAATTTCTTCGTAAATCATAATTTCTCCTTATTTTAAATTTAATTATATTTTAATATATTTTAGTTTAAATGTCTACCAAATTATAGATTAATCTTGACAAATTTGAGTGAATAAAGTAAAAAGATTTTGCAATCGGAATGAAAATATAAAAATTTAAATTTAAAAATTTGAAACTATAAAAATATAATGCAATAATTTTGATATTGACAAAATTTTAAATAAAGTTTATAATAAAAGCATGAAAATTAGAGATAGAAAATATAAAGTTGAAAATCTATACATTGTCCGAGTTTGCCAAATTACAAAAGTAAGCAGCGGACTCACTTTATTCTCGCCTACAACCTATGATTCAAAATATTTTGTCAAATATTACATCGCACATCGTGATAAAAAAGATAGGTCAATTTTAGAAAATCGTTATTATTATACAATTCCAGGCATCTATCAAAGCAAAGTGCCAGACGATGTCAATTTATCGACCAAAGAAGGCGATTATATAATTCGAGAAAAACATCATTTTCTTCGTTTTTTCAATGAAAAAAGAAATAAACTTAGTTATGATGAAATTTTGGAATTAGAGAAGAAATTTGATAAAATTTTAGAAAAATATTATGAAAGTCAAAGACAGCAAAGCCACAATTCTTTTGATAATGAAATGTAAACAATTTTTCTATTTAATAATTAATCAGTCATATTGACACCCTTTCCTAAATGCAAGATATAAAATAAAATAAAAAATATATTTACTAATAAAATAATTAAAATTTTACTGAAAATGTTTGGTAAATTAACAAAAAAATTTAAAAATTCTCTTGACAAAGAGAGTTTTTTTATATATACTTAAAAAGCATGGCAGCATAGCTCAGCTGGCTAGAGCGCACGATTCATACTCGTGAGGTCACAGGTTCGATCCCCGTTGCTGCTACCAACAAAAAGAGGCAGATTTCCTGCCTCTTTTTCTTTTCCTTTTTATGGATTTTAAATCTTTAAAATTCATTTGTGTTTGCTCTCTCAATTCAAATCAGATTTTATTTTAAAATGTCTTGTTTTTATTGAGTTTTTAAAATGACATTCAATCTTTTCAAATGGATTTCTTCAGTTTTCTTTTTGTGTTTATTTTTATAACAATGATACAAATGGATGCAATCAAAAGCGGAACCGCCACCGCAAAGAAAATCCACCAGCCTCTGTTTATTTGCACCATTGAAAGTTTTATTTGATTTTCCTTAGAAAGTTTTTCTTCTTCCACCACCCAAACATGATGATATTTTTTGTCACTGCCATAATACTGAATTTGAGCATCAGAATTTAATTTTTGAAAAAGTGAGCCATAATCATATAGATACTGACAGTGATATTCTTCACGAAGTTTATTCTCAAAAGACAAACCTTTGGCAGAAGAGAGAAACCTCTCTCTATAAATTTCGCCCACAAGTTTAGCCTCAGTATCAGTCTTCACTTGTGAGGAAAAAGGAAAGATTCCGCTGTTTACAATCTTTTTATAAAAGATGTTTCCTTTGTTTGTGCAAGGCTTTTTTTCATCTTCAGATTGCGAGTCATTTGAATTGTAATAATTCCATGCACCAGATGATGTAAAGTATATTTCAAAGCCTGCATAATCACCTTTTTCTTCATATGTCACATCGGTCAATATGACCCCTTGATTTATCTTATACTGCTCAATCGGATTTGAAACATATTTTATAGCATAAGTAAACAGAAACTCATTTCTGATTTTATCTATCTCCTTAATCAGATTTCTCCTAAAAGTCAACTCTTCCTGCATGGAGGCAGAAATTTCTTTCAGACGCTTACTGTTTAGAGAAAACTTTATCGATTGTCTCATTCCACCATTTGAAGATTGATGCAAAGACAACATTATATAGTCATCTGCTATTATCACCTCTTCCCGCTTTTGACAACCAGTGCAAAAAAAAGATAAAGAGAATATCAAAATGAAAATTAAAGCAAATTTTTTCATAATATATGATATTCTCTTTATTTTTTTTAATTACTAGGAAAGTAATTTATTTTTTCTGTAAAGAAAGCATTTAAGTTTAAATCTATTAAACGACATCAATTGAAATTGTTTTCTTTATTCGATTGAAGCCACATATCCCTTTTCTGTATTTTTGATGTTCAGTTTATGACCATCAATGCAAGTGATTGAGACTTCAGCAAGTTGATTTACCTGAATATTTATCGCAGTTCCAGAATTGTTTGAAGCATAATGACCGCCATAGTCTATTGTGTTTGACTGACAAGAGCGAGTAATAGGTTGACCTGTCTGAGTTTCAACCAAACCATTTATGCTTCCACCTATTATCTGATAGACAACTCCACTATAGACAAAGTCGCCTCTTATCGATTCAGATGTGATTCTGCCATTGTTATAAAGATATTCAAGTGTGCCATTTATACTTGTAATTGTGATTCCTGCAAAATAACATTCAATACTTGAAACATTGCTTGTTCTCGCAGAAACTGAAATAGCACCATCATTTCCACACATTGAAATTTTGCTTACATTCGAAAGTGTAATTCCTGACATATAAAACTTGTTGCTTCCAACTGCAACATTGATTTTCTTGTCACCTGAGTTTTTACACAAAACTATACTTCCAAAATTTCCTTCGCTGGTTGCATTGAATAATGTAATTCCAGCATAGGCAAAACTAAATGGCAAGCCTTGAGGCATAACATAATCAAATTGTGCTGAGTTTTGGCAGTTTTGAATCAGGCCGTAATTATAACCGGCAATTCCACCAACAAATATATAATTTCCTACGCTTGAATTGTTGCCCGCTAAAGCAATGTTAAATTCGCTTAAATTGACATTTTCTATTGTTCCATAATTAAATGCACAAACCGGAGCGAATATGGTCTTAGAGCCATTTACAGAGCGGAAATTTATGTTGTAAGAGATATTCAAATTTTTCACTTCTGCATTTTGAGATACAGACTTAAATAATGAAGAATAACTTTCAAATTCAAGACCATCAAACCCTATCAAATATTGAGAAATCTTTTCCATTTCATAGACACTTGAACTATTGAATGTGATCTTAAAACCATTTCCATTTAAGTGTCCCTTAAATTCTTCCAGTCCCATAACATTATCGGCTGAAACAATTTCTATATTTGAAACAAGTTTAAAGTAGAAATCATTTGTGTTTCTAAGTCTAATATTTGCAAAATCCTGGGCAGTTGCAATTTGATATGGATTTGACTGACTTCCGTTTCCACCAGTGAAAGGTCGACACTCAATATTTCCATTATTTTCATAAACCTTTTCTTGACTGAAAATTGAAATTTCACTATTATCATCGCTAAGCATTCTTGCCTTAATCTTAAAAGCATTTGGATAGATTGTGCCGATATTTCTAGGACAATAGAAGTTATCTGTTGTAAACATTGTCTCATTGTTTCCTGAAATAAGAAGATTTATAAAATATTGATATTTATTTTGATTTTCCTCTGGCCATTTCCATTCAAATCGTTTTAAATCATTGTTATAAGTTATCTCAAGGTCATCAATGGATGTTGGACTTATTGTCAGATTTTCAAGATCACTTGATAAAATCTTCTTTCTATTAATTTCCTGTTCTCCCTGACCATCCTTTGCCTGGAATGATAGGCTTATAATGTTTTGAGGTAAAACAAACAATTTTGAGGCAGATTTGTTTGTAAGAGTGATAGAATTTTCTCCTTCATCTGTCACATAATTTAAAACAATCTTATAGCAATCACGATTGTCTTGAATTGAAACAGAAGTGAAATATTTTGAAAAGTCTATTGCAGTCTTGCCGTCAATAAGTTTTATTTCATAATATCTCTCATCAATCTTTTCAAGTTTATAAACATCATTTATCTCAAGTGGATTTGACTTGATTGCATTTTGACCATTTTCATCTTTTCCATAGGTGTAAATGCGAAGTTTTATTGAGCCTCCTGCGTCATTAAGTTGACCGTCATCTGGCAAGAATGAAACATATGCATTGTTTTCTTCACCACTAACTGTGCTTGTCGAGAATGTATATTTACCTTTCAAAAGCACCGTCTTTGCAATTCCTTGTGCAGTATAATCAGCGAAGATTGAAATTCTGTTTGCACTTTCCAAATCGATCGTCTCAGGATTATCACCATAATAAACCGACCTGTCAGTAATAAAGTTTATCTTGCCATCATTGACACCACTATTACGCTGTGAAAGTCTAGGAGTGCTTGTCCTTGTCACGATTGCTGTTTTTGTGACCAAACTTCTTAAAGCATAAGTTTCGTCCTCAAAAGTAAGCCCGTCAGATAATCTATATTTGTTGCCTTCAAGTGATGTGATGATGTTTTCAGTCGCATCGTCCTTGACAACTCTTGCAGGAACTATAGAAATTGAGAATGTGTAGTAAGAATAATCTGATTTAATGTTTTGACCTTCAATATATTTTTCACCACCTTCTACACTTTCGCAATAAATATTTTCATTCTTTGCAAATATGAAAGAATTTTGTGATGTGTTGTCTTTATAATAATAATCAACTGAAATTTCATAAAGGAGTGTACCTTTTTCGCCATTTACATCATAAATGTCAGCAAAACTTTCATTATTTATCTTTATATCACCTTTTTGAATCTCAACCTCACTTACGCCATCAAGCATTCTTGCCAGAACCTGTGATTGAGTTGAAGAAATCATAGGTCTCTCATTTGACTCAAATGTCAAAATAAAGTCTGATGTCAAGTCTTCATTTTCTCTGATTATAAATGAGCCACTATTTCCTCTTAAGAAAGAATAGAATTCATTTGCAGAAAGTTCTGACTCAAACTTAACTTTATCATTTGCATCAAAACTTCCAACTCTATATAATGGCAGATTTGAATTTGCCATGATTAGGCTTTGGTAATAATATCCTTTATCTTCTCCCTGATAATCATCAGCAAGACTTACATTATTGCCTAGATTGAAACGAAGATTTCCACAATACTCAGCATCATGCTTGTTGTAACTTACACTTATACTTCCATTTGAAACATTAAGCGTAGGAGCAGAGAGTTTGTATACATCAAGAATTTTATAACTTGAACTTTCAACATTTAATGTGCTGTTTGAATAAGAGCCATTAAGCGAAAGCATAACATATTCATAAAGTCCTGTGTCTTTCAAATCAATGTCCGCTCTGCCATTTACAAAACGAATTGTCCTTGACTGCTCGGCAGAAGCAGGTCTTTTGTATCTCAGAAGAAGTTCAAATCCCTCAGAATTTGTTTCAACCACAAACTTTCCGTCCTCAAAGTGAATATCCTCTGCCCTGAGGTCAAGATATCTCAGATTAAAAATTCCACTTTTGCCGTTTATACAATATCCATTGTCTTGATTGTAAACAAAGATGTCTGCCTGATAAAGTTCATTGATTGAAATGGCTTTTTCTCCCAGTGCTTGCAGTTTCTTACCCAGTATAGTCATGTTTATTTTGAAATTTAAAGAGTCTTCATCTTTTACAAGTACATCTTCAATTGCCTGACCTTTAAAACTCAAAATCCATCTATTTCCCAACTCATCAAATTCAATGAGAAAATCTATTATATCTGATATGTTTGTGGCAAGTTGACCGGACTTTCTAAGTTGAAGTTTATATCTTTGTGCAACATTCTGAACATAACCATCATCTCCCTTTATCATTGTGATTGAAGGAGTTACGCCAGCAAAATAATTGATTTTGCCATTTGTTTCCTCAGAAGACAGAGTGACCTTTGGTGCAGATGAAAGATACATTCTTACGCCGTCAGAATTTTGCGACTGGATATATTGCTGATAATTGTCTTCCATAATACTTACAAGATATTCTCCTGCAGGTATATCTCTTCCTGAATCGTCAAACAGATATCCGCCGTCTCCAATTCCCCTTGTAGATTTTGAAAGGGCGTCAATCATGAGTCTGACATTTCCTGCCTTAACACCTTCATTGCCCTCAAGCAATTTTGTTTTATAGATACTCAAAAGTTCAAAATATGACATACTTTCTTTTTCACCCAGATATTCAATATAATCTGCGTTTTTGACACTAAGCATTAAATCTGGGAAAAGATTGTAAGCCTTTGTGGTAAGAGTATAAATCTTGTTTGTAATTTTCCCGTCCTCAATTCTATTAAATTTGAGGGAAACATTAAATCTTTCAAGATATGCTGGCAAGAAGTAATATATATCTTTATACTCTCGCTCACCCATTTCTTCATGATAAACAAAACCTGGGTTTATCTGCCCGAAATAGTCAATCATATCAGAAACAAACTTAGAATTTTCAAAAGATTGTTGGCTAAATTGCAAAATGCCATTCTTCACTTCAAGAGAGGAAGGTTTTGTAAATTGCAATGTTTTGCATTCAAATGTGCTTCTATTAGAAGCAATAGTATATCTATCATTGTTTAATGCAACAACATAGACACTGTAAGTCTCTCCTGGCACAAGACCAGCATCTAAGAGATTTAAACTTGAAACTGGACTATTTATTTTAAGGATATTTCCCTGCCTTTCAAGATAAATCATAAATGAATTTGCGCTGATTTTTTCATCACTGCTAATCCATGAAAAACTGAGTGTATTGTTTGCAATATGCAATGTTTGATCATTTTTGATTGAATTTAGTTTATACAAACTATATTTTGTGCTGTTAAATTGAGTGTGAAGCCCATTTTTTCCTATTCTTGAAACTTCAATATCAACCTCACCATAGTCAACTTCTTCAAGAAGAGTGCTTAAATTTAAAGCATAAACCTCTTTTGAAATAAGCCCACTTTGAACAGGAGGAAGTTTGCTAAATTCCGCCCTGCCATTGACGTCAGTTATCCAGTAGCCCAGCACATCAGAGGCATTTATTGTCTTTATAATCACCTTATCATTTTGGCCTTCAAGCAAGTTTTTAGCAAAGAAAGTCACCCTGAAAGACAATGTCTGACTTCCATCATCAAGCAGGTCAAAAAGAATATAATCTGTTTCGCTTTGATAACTTTTTATAAGGTTTGGATTTGTTGTTTCAATTTCATAATTGAAACTATGGCTGAATGGCTTAGAATTTATTGAGCCTGCACGCTTAACCATGAAATCAATACTTTCAATTCCATTTTGCATTGAAAGATCTGGGTCAAACAACTTAAGAAGATCAAGCATAGCGATATAGTATCTGTTTTTAGTAAATACATCTTGAACCGGCATAAATTCAATAACTTGTGAATCTCTTTTTGCAACAAATATCAAATCTCTAAAGTCGTCATCATAAAGAATGAAATTTAAATAACCTTCATCATCTACTTCAATTTTTTCAATACCTTCAAGTCTATAGCCATTGTATGTCATGACTCTATGACTTGCAAGCGTCTTATTTTTTTTATCATAAGCAATAATCTTGATAGTAAATGCACCCTTGCGGTTTAAAAGCAAACTTTCTTGTGTCAAGTCTAAAGAGTTTTCGTCGTGCATTTCAACCACCAAAGTTGAAGTTCCGATATTGATTTCCACTAGATAACTAGCCTTTTGGTCATCATTAATGATAAAGAGGCCATTATCAGTAATCTCTGCGTTGTCCACATTATCAAATCTTGAAATAATAATATTTCCACTGTCCGAACTTACATATTCATCCTTCTTTGCTTTGATAATTATTTCAATATTTCCGCTTTCAAACTTTTCAATGATTGCACTTTTAATTTCAAGACTATATACTCCGCCAGTCAAACTTAACTTATAATTTTGATTATCATCGCCAGCAACAGTTTCAAAGTTAAAAGTATTGTTTACACTTAAAAGAGAAACTTCAAATTTAATATCAGTCAAATCAGCCCATTTGTCTTTAAATGAAACTATTACTTTGCTTGTCGTCTTGCTTTCAATTTCATTTAATACATCACCGTTTTTAATTTCATAGCCATTTATTTCTATCTGTTTAAGTTTTGTGCTGTCAAGAGTTTCTGTATTACTTTCCCCATAATAGCCTAAACAATCCTGACTATATGAGATAGTGTAAGCCTTGTCTATCTTTGCCTTAATAAATATTTTAAAGTCACTATCAATGCTCATTCCAAAAAGTTCTTCTATATCATCAAGTTCAATTATATCCTGGCTTTTAAGTGTAATAGTTTTATATACCCCTTTGCAGGAAATTGAAACTTCATAAACTATAGGGTCAATATTGTTGCCAGTCATATCTTGTGCAACTAATACCCAGCCTACAGCATCTGGCAAAATCCTTGCCTTCAACCCACTCTGAGCAAGGTCTTTAAGAGTATATAAAATCTCATTAGAATCAACATAAAAGTTTATCTGACTGTCATTTTTGGCTTTCAAAGTAATTGCAAATTCTTCACTTTCAAAGTCTTTAGGGTCAAAACTTGCCCTTCCTGAGCCTTGAACATAAGTTACATTTTCGCTTGAACCATTTATAAGCACATCTCCAACAAAGGCACTGTCACTCAAAATATTAAACAAGACTATGTCCTTATTTCCATTTCTCTCTATAGAAATTGTCTTTGGAGAAGCAAGTTGTTTGATAAAAATAGCATCAGAAAATTCAGAAGAAAGAAATTTTGAATTTTTTGCAAGAATGGTAATTTTTCTTTGACTGCTGAATTTATTTAAAACATCTGAAATATCATATGAATTTCTCCTGCAATCACTTACAAAAGGTGTCTCACCGTCATCAAGGAAGATGTCATAAGTTGTCTCAGAAACCAGTTCATTCCAACTGATAACCTTGCTTTGAGGGTCAAAAGTGACAGAAACCTTTTCAAGATGATAAATTTCTTTTGTGCTTTCATTGATTGAAGGAAGAAGGTAAACATCGCCTTCAAAACCATTTCTGTATGAAATCAACTCAACTCTTATATTTTCAGCCTGTCTGTATGCTGTCAAGAATTTAATATCACTTTTACACAGCGAGTCTATATTGCTTTGAAGATTGAGATTGTTGTCAAGTGTACTGGTCATAAATCTGTAATAATAATCTGATGCCTTTGAATTTTCCAAAATAAGTGAGAAATAATAATTTTTCACCCTTTGGTCATCATTCTGCCATGAAACATAACCATTGCTATAATTTATCACACTAGGTGAATTTACACGATCAAACTGCAACTCTTTTTCAATGCTGTTTATATAATAATGATCGCCTGATGACTCATTTGCAAGCAGTATTATCCCCAACTTGAATTCTGAGCCAAACTTAGTCTTGTCAGTCATGTCAAGATTAAAATTATCAGCAATCAAAAGTTCTTCACCATTAAGCATAAACTTAACCGCTTTTGAACCCGCAATTTGCTCTATCGAAATATTTTGACCTAAAAGTTCATTAGATTCAGAATAGATATCTGTTATTTTTTGATTTGGCTGTCCCAGTCTTGTCACCACAATCTGAGAAGGGTCAGAGTCAAGATAAATATTGTTGTCATAACGATCTCCTCCGCAAGCAACAACAGATATATCATAATCTTTCGCCTGAGATAAAGTGTTTTTAAACTTGTAAACAATTTCTTCATTAATTTGATTTATACTCACACTTCCGTCAAGCACGCCATCCACATAGACCTGATATTCACCGCCATGTTCAACAGCAGATATTATAAGACTAAGTTCACCCGACTGGTCAATGGTAATCTCTGGCGAAGCAATCTTCTTTGTCACAATGAAATCTTTTGAAAATACATTGTCATTGTCATAAAAGTCAGAATCTAAAAGATTGTCATAGTCTTTTGAGATTGTCGCAATCTTAATATTGTAATAGCCCTCACTTAGTGTTTCCAAAATTTGATTGTTTTGCGTCTCATTTACAAAAATAGGGTCAAGTCCAGTTGTATCAAAACTTTCATCAGTCTGGTAAATTAGATAAGAATAACCACATTCCCTGTCCACAGCATTCCATTTGAAAGAACCATTTTCCTGAGAATCAGCCTCTTCCACAATAGGCAAAATTTCAAGTTGTTTAATTTTAGATGAGAGGAAACTATGCTGAATTTCATCTTCCACATAAAGTGCTACGATTTTGACATCATATCTATCTTCTGTTGGTGCAAACTTTTTAAGTTCCTCTAAACCGACATCCATAATGACCTTTTCGCCATCAAAACTTATCTGACTTTCAAGCAAGACATCATCAAGATATATTCTATAATCATTTGCATTTTCAATTTTGACAAATTCAAATCGAGATAAATTTTCAGTGAGCGAATGATTTATCTGACCCACCGAGTCAAGTTTGAAGAAATTGAAAACAAAATCATCCGAACAAACAACATTCTCACTGGAATAACCACCACCAACAACAAGTTCTTTGATATGTCCACCCTCCTGTGTAGGCAGAGCAGTCACAGTTAAGTCATAATTACCTTTTGCTAAAAGTCCCAAATCAATGTCACAAACAAGCCCATCAGTTGTTGTATCAAATATAAGATTTCCCTCACCCCATGAAACTTTATAATTTGTCACATAACTATCTTGACTGAAAGTCAACACAATTCTGTTGTCAATAAATTTGACATCTGCCTGAGGCATTGCGAGTTTTCCAAATTTAACAAGATTTGATTGCTTGCTGTTTGCATAGAATCTACCATTTTTCTGCCCGCCCACTGCTATCAGTCGAACATTATAGATTCCCTTGCCAGCATCAGAAACATTGTCTAAGAATGTTTCATCTGTTCTATCAAAATATTTTTCAGTCACCTCTCCAGTGCTTAAATCCTCTCTCTGCATCAAAAATCCACAAGCATCAGCCAAATACTGACTTTTAAGCATTCCCAAAGTGCCATCATAAACATATTCAATTTCAGGCTCGCTTAAAATTTCAACGGTTATTGATTTTGACGAAGCAACTTTTATGCCATCAATGTCCTTTAAGACAACTTCAACCTCAACATTTTGCCCACCTTCAAAACTGCTCAAATCAAAATCAAAACTGTTATTTCTTGTGTCCGTCGCAAGTTTGATTCCTTCAACATAAACATCATAGCAGGCATTTGCAACATCTTTCCATGAAACAGTCGCCTTTTGATTAAACTTTTTCTGGACTTCAAATTTAATATTATTTCCAGCCCAACTCATCACTCCATAATTGACAATAAAATGCTTTTTGTCAGATGGGTCAACTTTAGAGTTTTTAGAAATGGCAACCACACCAACTTCATAAGAGCCCATCTCATTCAAATAAAATTCTTCCTTTTCTACCTTGACTGAAACGACATTTTCACTTCCCTCTTTTTTAATTTCAATCAAATATTCATCCGCTTCAATTTTATTCCCGTCCACAATGACAAAACTTTTATCAAAACTCACCTTGCCAGAATTCTCATCTACATAAACATTTTGTGGGGCATTAAGTCTATGCTTGACATAAATTTGAGATTTGGCAATCACCTTATTTTGAAAACTTGCAAGTATGTAAGCCTTTCCACTTTTGACTCCACAAAATCCTCCCTCGCAAGACTTTAAAACTTCTTCGTTTGATGATGATAAATTCACCTTTTCTTTATCGGCACCTTTGACCTTTAATTCATCATAAAAATCAACCACCTCTTCAAGTGATATCACATACTCCGATTGTTTAAAATTCCCATAAATGCTAGAACTCAAATTACAAGCGGTCATACACAATGTAGAAAAAAGCACAAGCATCAACATGACTAAAAAGTTTTTCTTCATAAAATTGCCCCTTCCCTTAGTATTTTCATAATAACATTTTTTAGTCTTTTAAGCAAACGATTTTGTATTATTTAAATATATTATATTTAAAAGAAGAAATTAACCACCCAAATAGAACAAAATGTAACCCTTTTTATTTCAACCAAATAAACAAAATTATATGAATTTTATTAAAAAAATAGGGTCTTATTATGTTTTATAAGTTGAGATTAGTGAAATAATTCTCGATATATAAATTAATATAAAACCCTAAATTTCTCATAAATTAATTAATAGCAAATACCAAATGCCATGTTTTTATTATCATATATTTTAACTTTTATTTTATTCTAATTAAAATAATATTTTTTCACCTCTGAATATTTTAATTCTTCGAAAAAAATTTTACCAGCAATAGTTGGATTTAACTGCCGAACATCATGTAAATCAAAATTAATTTTATCACCTTTTTCAGTACATTTATTAATATAAACAAAAAACAATGGATTTATTTTATATCCTGAAATTCTACCATACCTACCACGCGGCTTTCTAATCCCCAATTTTGATTTATTAATTGATACATTATAACCTTCAATAAAACCAGATTTTTCTTTGATAAAATGTTTTAAAGCATTTAGCGTCCAAACTTTATAATGATTTTTTCCTGCCGGTCTTATTTCTCCAAAAATTTTTGCCCATAATGAAATTTGATTTGCTGGCAACATTACTAAATAACCATAAACATCTTCAGTGCAAACAACATCAGCATATTTTTTAACATAATTATTAGTAACTGCCACATTGACACTTTCAAAGCTAAAATTATTTACATTGCTCCCCATTTTTTCAAAAAAATTAAGCCCTTTTTGTTCTTCTAACATCTGTTGAAATTGAGGATATTTTTCAATAAAGTCATCCGTTACTAAAAGCTTCCCATCTTCGTTATATTTAGGCAAGTCTGGTTCGCAAGTTTTAGCACCAGCCTCTTTAAATTCAATAGTAAAAATATTTAAATCTATAATAGATATCAAAGCACTATCAATACCATTACAACCACCAGCTTGAATCAATATTCTTGTCTTAGACTCATTAGAATAAGAATATCTAGGGTATAAATTGTATGACCTTAATAATTCCCTAACATTTTCTGGTATAAATTCATGATTCTCAAAACAATTTGTAAATACATTAAGATTGAGCATATTCGCAAAAGTTTGTGCATAAACACATTCACTAAAAACTGCAGATTGAATATTATGATTATTTTTATAACTTTTTTCAACTTGATGTGCTAAAGCAGGACATTTCAATCTAATATTTTCAATATCTAAATATCCTTTTTTAGTTGCGGTTTTCCAAAAAGCATTTCTTTCTTTTTTATTGAAAACAACTCTTTGTGGTAAACAATTATAAAATTCAGACATTATTTCTTTTTGTAATTTTGTTAATGGTATCATTTTACGTTTACCTCCAAAGCCATATTTGAATGTAGCAAATCAAAAATTTTTTCATCTGTATCTAATTCTAAAATATCCAGCATTTTTCTATTTATTTTATCTCTAAATTCTCTTGGGAATTTAATGTTTTCTTGAACTCCAACATTATTTTTAGTTACAATAAAATCATTAGATTTTGCAATCATTTCTTTCACCATATTGTTGAAAAACTTTTTATCATTGTCAGTCAATTTATCATAAAATAAAGGCATACTCAATAACAGTTCTTTTGAATATGATATTCCACCATCAAACATTCTCCAGTACCAATATGCAAAAGAAGAATTTATAAGACAATATACATAATTAAAAATATCATTATCATCTATTTTTAAAACTATTTGTCCCTTTCTATTCATTATCCCATTTGATGCTATTGTAAAATATCTACAAGTGTTTGGCATTGATATAACATTTTGACCATCTTCACTAACATAATCAAATAAATGTTTTGAACTTTGTTTCTGCCATGAATTCCAAATATCAACCAATTCCTTCGAACATTTATAATATTTTGATTTTTCATTACTTACTATTTGATATTCATTATTTATAAAAGATTCCAAAACTTCAGTTTTTAATAAATCTTTTCTCTCTTCGTTCTTAAATCTAATTAATGGAGTTGTTTTAAATCCCTTACAATTATTTTTATTTTCAACTATTGTAATTGCCGCTCGCACAGAATTTGATGTGTTGGAGTTAAATATACCATTTTTTTTACCACAAAATATATTACCAGGCACATTATCAAACGCAACAATAAACCCATTATAATTATTCATTACATCTCTTAATGAATAAAACTTGTTGCTACCCATAAAGCTATAAGGTGTAATAATTACCGAGCTCACGCTTTGTTTTATAATTTTTTCCATAAACATTGAATAAAGTTCCTTTGTGTATAATGCTACATCAGTTTTATCCCAATTCGTACTCAATGTTTCAACAATTGCATAAGGTGGATTTGATATCACTTTACAATTCTCTGGTAACACAATTTCCTTTGATAAAAAATCACAATGAATAATATGAATATATGGCTCAAGTTTCTTTCCATATTTTAATAATATAATTGTTTTGCATATATCTAATGCAACTTCGTCTAAGTCATATAAGTACAATTTACCATTACGAATCAAATCAATTGCTTTTTCTTTACCCAATAAATCAAGATAACTTAAAATTAATTTGCCAGTACCGCAAGCGACATCACAAATATTTACACCCTTTTGTTTCTTAAACCATTTTGCCATAACAATTGCAACATCATCAGGTGTATAATATTGTCCAAAGTCTTTTTTTGATTCTTTATCTTGATAAGCCAACCCTATTTCATATAAGTATGCAAAATTAGACCATGACAAAAATTTATTTTTTTTATTAATATTTAAAACATAATAATTAATATATTGCCATGTTTTTTTTAATCCGTTAACTAAAACATCTTCTTGATATTTTTCTTTATCATAAAACGCATATTTATCAAAATCAATATTTGAAAAATCCATATCGTCTTCTGTAACAATATCAGTTGTTTCTTTTATATCATTATTTTTTTGTATGTAATCGTAATTTAATCGTCTTTCAATTAGTTCTTGTTCCATATTTTACCTATTATTAAATTATCTTAATTTATTATAACATAAAACTTTAATATTTGGAATAGAAATCAATGTATTTTATGAATAAAAAATATTATAGATTTAAAATCTTCACAAATTTCAAAAAAGGACTTGACAAATCCACCCCGACTATAATAAAAGTATAACCATTCATGAGGACGAAATTATGGAAAATAAATATATAGATCAATTTCTAGAAGGATTAAAGTTTGGAAGTGAAGACATCAAATATATAAAAGAAAAAAACCTTACAATCAACCAAATTAAAGATATTCGCATTCAATTTTATGACCTTTACTTAAAAAACATGGGGTTGGGCAATCTACAATATGTAGGTTCAGAAACAGAAATGGAAATGAAAAAGAAAATGGATATAGAAAACAAGATTGATCAACTTCTAGAAGAATTAAACTTTACAAGCGAAGACATTAAATTTATAAAAGAAAAAAATCTTTCTATCGATGCAATTCAAATTCTTCGCGAAAATCTTGATAATTTAAATGTTCTAAATATGCCTGAATTAAACACTAAAGATTCTAAATTAAATACTTTAGGAAATCTAAAGCCTATAGGTCCAGAAACAGCAATAGAACATGATAAAAATGGAGATGCAATTGATGCAACACCAGAAATATAATTCTGACTTTCAAACACAAAAAAAATAAAACTTAAACAAAAAAAACATCGGATAATCCGATGTTTTTTATTTAGGGACGCAAGAATAACAGGAGCAAAGCGAGTGTTTTCTTTAGGGACGCAAGAATTCTTATTTTAGAAAACCACGGGTTTGACCCGTGGTTTTTTATTAATTGAACAATTCAAACTTAAAAAGATTAAAAATCTCTATAAAATTATCAAATTATAGTTCCATACCATACTCTGATTCAATCTTTTCCCATGATTTTTCCCATGATTCGATAGATTTGCTATCAGCACTTTTCATTAATTGTCTTTGCTCCCATTCCTTAATGCTGTTGAGATGATTTATCGCTTCTTTGTCACCATGCTTAGCAAGAAATCTCATTGTCATTATTCCATCATTGACAACAACTTTTTCATATTCTTCAGAAAAAAATTCACAGCCTCTCACTTCTTCTGGTCTATAGCCATGTGCTTGAATTCTTTGAACATCACTTAAAAGTTTATATTCGCCCAAATCAGGAACGAAAAACTTCACTTCTACTTTATTATCTTCTACTATTTTTTCAAATTCATCTAATGATATTTTTTTATTTTTATAATCAAAATATGCCCTAGCCACTGCTAATTTTATTGTTTCAGGCATTTCTTTCTTGACTTTTTTGTTCTTATCAGATTTATTCATAATTTTCCTCCTATAAAATCAACTTACCCTATTATATCATAACCAGACAAAAAAGACAATAAAAATACTTTAATTTCTTTTAAAAAAAGACCAAAAATCGTCATTAAACACAAAATAAAAAACCAACCTTTTGAGTAAATTATTCAAAAATTGATGATTTTTTACCTAGAAAATCAAACAAAAACACTATTTTCAAATAAAAAAGACTTGACAATTCCCCCTCCCAACTATAATAGAAATATAATCATATGGAGGAATTTATGAAAAAGAAAAATATGGATAATATTGATTTAAACAAAGAAAATAATGAAAATTTAGAGATAAAATTCAACAATGCAGATATATCTGAATTAAAGAATTTAAAAGAAATAAGTGGTAATATAAATCTATCGGACGAAGAATGGCAAAAAGTGATAGAACAACTAGGAAATATGAAGACAGTTGAAGAATATATTGCCCAAATGAAAAACAAAGAAAATGAAAATCTTGATTTATCAAAATGTGATATAGAGAAATTAGGTGAATCTTTAGGCAAGTTGGATATATTAGAAATAAATAAATCTGACGAAATAGTCAAACCTGCCATCGCAAAGAGATTTAGTTTTAAAATTTTCAAACATAACAAAAAAGAAATTGATCAACCAGAACAAGAAATGTAATATATTGTCAAACACAAATTTCACAAAGATAAAAGTAAGAAAACACTCACTTTGTTCATGTTATTCTTGTGTGCAAAAAAAAAATCCACGCAATTATGCGTGGATCTTTTATTAAGAGCAATCAAAAAAAGTTTTTTCTTTAATCGCTGTAAAAATCAAATAATTGTTTTTAATGAGCATGAAATATTTTTACATTTCAATTTCATCTTGATTTTCATAGGCTTTTTTTCTTCCATGCTTGAAAAATAGTTTAAAATTCCCAAACAATTTTATTTTACTTTTGCTTTCCTGTTTATTAAGCAAGTTTTCTATTTGACTTTCAACTAAACTAGTAAGATCAATTTTGCCTTTGCCAAAACAATCATCAAGCGTTTCTTGAACATAATCAACAACACCATTTAATCTATCATCGTCATTTTTTTCATCTTTTCTATACTTAAGATCTGCAGCATGGCGAAAAATATTAATAAATCTTCTTTCCGCAAGATGGATTTTATCAATTTCTTCATAAGAGATATTTTTTTCTTTTAATATTTTAGCACTATTTTTTTTAAAATAATCATACGCAATGAAAGTAGAAATCGGCCCAGCAATGTCAAACTTTTCTATGTCTTTTAATTTAGAATGATAACCACGTATTTGTGAATCTTCACAAATATATGGTATATTTTCTCCTATTACACTATATGAAGTTTTTAATGCAGTAAACTCACTGTCAACATAATTAAATCGCTTAAAATAAAAATACATTTTCATGCCAGAATCTAGTTTCAATGAAATTTCTTGACCATGATAATTATACGCTTCATAAGAAACTCTGTCTGTCTGATATTTATCTTCTAGTTTCTCCTTATAAACTTTTTTCCCAGAAGCATTTTCTCTGTTTATAATTTCTCTCAACTTTAAAATATCAATCATAATTTAACTCCTTTTATGAATAAATCTATTTTCTATTATATTTTTCAATATATAATTATTTTTCACACAAAATCTAAAATGTCAAGATTGAAAAGTTTTATGAATTACTTGCAGTAAATTCGTTTTCTTCGCAACAACGAGATACCTCTTCGCATTCACGACTTTCAAGTTCTGTTGTTCTTTTTAAATCCTCATATCTTTGCTTGCGTTCATCTTTAATTTCGCTAACATAAAGATGCTCTGCAACAGCAATTCGACAGGCTCCAAACAAACATTGTCCAGCAATAGCCCCTATTATAGTGACTGCTAATGGATTTGCCACAAAGCCCGCGCCTATCATTAAACCAGCAGAAATTGCGCCTAAAGCTAAAGAACATTTATGATCAGGAACAAACCACAAAAAGAATGTTTCCAGCCCTTCCGCAAGTGCCTTTCCAAAAAGTTTCATAGATTTTAAAATAGGTTTGCTTTTCTTAATATTTTCATTTTCTAAGTTTTTTTCTTTCATATTTTATCTCCGTCTTTTCTTTAATTTTCTCTATTTTATATTATATCACAATATTAAACGTAAAGTCAATACTTAGCCTAATTTTGCCTTTTCTTAATTTCCTTTCTTTATGCTATACATTGATATATTACCACTCTTTTTTCTCTATATCTCTTCCCGCTTTCTAATCTTCTATTCAATCTCTTTAATCTCTTCATTCTAAATATTCTTCCTTTGAAAATGTTGCTTAAAACTTCTTTATCTCCTCTTTAACCACTTTGTCCTCTTTCCACCCTTTCTTTCAACTCTCTAATCTCTTTTCTATAATCTCTTCTATTCAATCTATTCTATTCAATCTATTCTATTCAATCTATTCTATTCAATCTATTCTATTCAATCT